>NZ_JBFTMO010000001.1:0-791427 GCF_056396985.1 Rhizobium sp. 05N430
GTCGAGGCGCCCTTCGGCTTCACCGGCAAACATCGAGATGCCCATCTCGCGGCAGGCGTCGAGCTCCACGGCCTTGCCGTCGAGCATCGACAGACAGCCGGAGACATGGAAGCCACCCATCGACACAGGAATGCCGGCAGCCCGAAAGGGGCGGGCGATATCGAGGGCGCGGGGATACTGGTTGGACTGCACGCCAATGAGACCGACCATGCCGAAATTGCCGTTGCGGGCAAGCAGTGACAGGAGTTCCGGAATATTGACCCGGGTGTTGGTCTCGTCGATCACCTTGATATCGATGCCGACACCTGGGCCGAGCACCTCGCGCTCGCCGCAGTCGGCGGCGATGCCGTAAAGCGCGGCCAGCGAATTTGAAGGGATCATCGCCCGCCACCAGCGGATCACGTAACCGTCGTCGTCATAGTGCGACGGTTTGATCAGGATGAACTGGAAGCGGCGCGCGCTCGATCTCGAAGGCAATGACACTGGCTATCTCACTTAATCCAATGGACTTGAAAATAAACACAGTTAACGGCGCCCGCTCCTTTCCGGAGCCTGCGCCTAACAATACTGCTTGGATGACGATCCCGGCGTCTCGCATGCAGATTGCAATGTCGTTTTTCACATGTGACCGGTTCACGGCGCTTCAAGGCCGCTTATCCGGATGTAAGCCGTCTCCTATGTTTTAAAACAAAAAGAGGCCGGAATATACCGGCCTCTTCGTGAATTCAGTATTCGGACAGACGCTCAGGCCTGTTCGCGGCGCTGGCCACCGCCGTTGCGCGGGCCCTTGCGGCGGATGCCGCCGGAGCCATCCTTGCGCTCGCCCTGGGCCTGCTGGCCTTCGCCATGCTTGCGGGCTGGACGGCCGTGGGCATTGCGGGCGCCGCCCGGATGATGGCGGTTTTCGCCGCCGCCATGGTGCGGACGCTGCGGCTTCTTGGCGGCAGGGCGGAAATCCGACGTCGTTGCGAGATCGTTGTCCGGGCCGAGGTCCGGAGCGACTTCGCCACGGCGCTGGCCGCGGAAGTCCTCGTTGCGCTGGGTCTGGCGTTCGGGACGGGGACGGCGCTCGCGGCGCTCCTCGCCACCGGCACGAACCTCGCCACCTTCACCTTCGCGGCGTGGGCGCTGCGGACGGTTTCCGCGGTTTTCGCCGCGGGGCTGCTCGCTGCGGCCTTCGCCTCCACGGGCCTGACGCTCGCCACCGCGATTGCGGTTGTTGCCATTGCCGTTGCCGTTTGCACGGCGCGGGGCGGCGCGCATGTCGGCCGGCGCTTCGCCGCTGGCAACGGTGATGCTGATGTTCATCAGCTTCTCGATGTCACGGAGCAGGCGGGCTTCATCCGGAGCGCAGAAGGCGATCGCGATGCCGTCACGGCCGGCACGGGCCGTACGGCCGATGCGGTGGACATAGGCTTCGGCGACTTCAGGCAGGTCGTAGTTATAGACGTGGCTGACAGCCGGAATGTCGATGCCGCGGGCGGCAACGTCGGTGGCGATCAGCGTCTTGATATCGCCGTCCTTGAAGGATTTGAGGGCGCGCTCGCGCTGGCCCTGGCTCTTGTTGCCATGGATCGAGGCGACCGAGTAGCCGACGGAATCGAGATGCTTCATCAGCTTCTCGGCACCATGCTTGGTGCGCAGGAAGACGATGGCGCGGCCATCCGGGTTCTGCGTCAGCGACTTCTTCAAGAGGTCGGTCTTGTCGTTCTTGCCGTTGACGAAGTGGACATACTGCTCGACCTTGTCGGCAGCCTTGCCCGGAGGCGTGACTTCGACGGTAACAGGATCGGTCAGGAAGTCGGCGGCAAGATCGGCAATCGCCTTCGGCATGGTGGCCGAAAACAGCATGGTCTGGCGCTTCTTCGGCACCATCTTGGAGATCTTGCGCAGGTCATGCACGAAGCCCAGATCGAGCATCTGGTCGGCTTCGTCGAGCACGAGGTAGCGCACTGCGGTCAGGCCGATGGCACGGCGGTTGACGAGGTCGAGCAGGCGGCCGGGGGTGGCGACGAGAATGTCGGTGCCCTTTTCAAGTTGCAGCTGCTGCTTGTTGATCGAGACGCCGCCGACGACGACGTTGATGCGCAGATGCGACTTGCGCAGGAAGTTCTTCAGGTTGACGGCGATCTGGTTCACCAGTTCGCGGGTCGGCGCCAGGATCAGCGTGCGGGTCGTGCGGTTGTCGGGGCGGCGCTCTTCGGGGATCAGCTTTTCGATGAGCGGCAGGCCGAAGGCAGCGGTCTTGCCGGTACCGGTCTGGGCGAGACCGATGAGGTCACGACCCTGGATGAGCAGAGGGATCGCCTTTTCCTGGATGGGGGTCGGCGTTTCGATGCCGAGCTGGAAAAGAGTGGCGACGATCGGCTTGGAGACACCAAGCGATTCAAAATTGGTCAAGTCATAACCTTTTCAGGGCGCGCCAAAACCAAATCGCCGGAGCGCGGAATGCGGCCCGGTGTTGTTCTGGCGTCAAGAACCCCGCGTGAAGTGGGAACTTGTCTTGTTGGAAAAAGCTTTCCAGCGCTTCTGCCGCGTCTTGGGATGCGGTCAATACGAAATGCGCTTTTGTCCTTCTTCCTGCTCCTATTTGCTGGCAGGGGCACGCTCACGCGGCGGCCGGAAGGTGAAAGCTGGGCTGCATTTGGTCTAGTTCGCGCTGAAAGTCAAGAGGCGATGGCTTTATGGCGATTGCGTGCCCATCGCCGGAGCGGCGACCGGCACCTCGATCATGTCACGGAGAAGCAGGATGGGGCCGCTGCCACTCACCCCATGATATCGTTCATGATCGCTGTAACCTCGGCCAATACGGCACCGGCATTGCCAGTGCCGCTACGCTTCTGCTCTTCCGCCCAGGCCGACTGCACGTCGCGATATTTGGCGGCTGTGCCAAAGCGCACGGGCTCGGCGGCCTCAAGAATTCGCACGGACGCCCCAGCGGTTTTCAGTTCCGCCAGTTGTGCATCGAAGCTGCGATCCATCACCGGGCCGAGAGCCCTGTACGACGTCTCTGCGGCGCGGGCGATCGCATCCTTGTCTTCCTGCGCGAGGGTGTTCCAGACGTCCTTGTTGATCGTCAGCATATAGAGGTGGCCGAGCCACAGATCCTTCGACACCAGCACGTTGGGCGCGGCTTCGTGGACCTTCAGCATGTAGCCGCTATCGACATTCACCATCAGGCCATCAAGCGTTCCGGCTTTCAAAGCATCATAGATTTCAGGTCCCCAATGCATGGTGACAGGGGTTGCTCCGGCATTGCGAAGGAAGTCCAGATGCCAGAAGCTCGCCGAACGCCATTTGCCGCCCTTTAAGCCATCGAGACCCGCCATCGGCTTGGTGCTGAAGAAGGCCACGGGATATCCGGTGCCGCAGAAAAGCGGAACGATGTTGTTTTTCTCCAGCTCCGCGGGGAAGGCCGGAACTTCGGCGTAGACGCGGCGGAAGAAATCGACCTGCGCGCTTCCGGCCGGGCCGGTTGGGAAACTCTTGAAAATCTGGTGCAGCGGCAATTCCTTGGCTGTGTATTCCGGCACGACGGTCGCCATGTCGGCCTTGGATGTGCTGACCGCACCGAGCGCGTCATAGGCAGCAGCGATCTCACCGTTCCAGTGATCCTCGATCTTCAGCCGCCCGTTCGATTCCCGTTCGATTGCCGGGAACAGCACATCCTTGAGAAACCGGGTGCGCATTCCGCCGAGCGGCTCGTGATCGCTGAACGTCAGGACGCGGGGCGAGGCGGCCTGCTGGGCCGAGGCATTCGACGGCAAGGATGCCATGGCCGCGCCTGCGGCCGTGGCGAGGAACAGCCTGCGGCTGATGCCGTTTTCGCCTGTGGTCATCTGGTTCTCGATCATCGCGATGCTCTTTCCTTGTCTCTGATGCTGCCGGGTGAGGTGCCGTTTGCTTGACCCTCACGTCAGCCGCAAATATACCTGAAGGATCCTTCAGTTCGGTATTCGCATTTGGAAAACGCCATCCCATCACGGTTGAAGCCGAGGAAAGCGCCGGTGCAGGCACGATCGGGCGCGACGGTCGAGACCATTCACGAGGCAGCCATTCAGGTTTTGCTGACGGGTGGATTGGCGCTGTTTACGACAACGCGGGTGGCCGAGCGTGCCGGTGTCTCCGTCGGCACCCTCTATCAATATTTCCCCAACAAGCAGGCGCTGCTCTTCGCAATTCTGCTGCGCCATTTCGAACAGATCGCCGAGGCGATCGAGGCCATATCGGGTGACGGAAAGCCGATTGCAGCGATCGCGGAAGATATTGCGGATGCCTATGTCTCGGTGAAACTCGCGCGTCCCGACGCCACCACCGCGCTCTACCGGGTGGCCGGCGCGATCGACCAGTTCAGGATGTCGGCCGATGTGCTGAAAAGGCTGGAGGCTGCGGTCGTCAGGCTCCTGACCAATGCGGCTGATGCATCCTTTTGCCAGGCGGAGAAGACGGCCTTCACGCTGCTTTCCTCGCTGGCGGGGCTATCGAGGGGCAGCTTCGGAAAGCTGGCGGTGGCCGACGATGCGCTTGACGGGCTCGGTGCGGAGGCACGCCTGCTGTCGGCCGCCTATCTGCAGGCGGCTGCGGAGGCCTGATTTTCGGCGCTGCGTTTGCGGTTGGAGCCTCGCTGAGGCAGAATGCGGTAGACGAAGAGGAGCGGCATCGATGATGATCGGATCATGTCATTGCGGCAAGGCGCACTGGACGCTCAAGGGTGATCCGGGATCGATCACAGCCTGCAACTGTACGCTCTGCCGCCGCTACGGGACGCTCTGGGCTTATGATTATGAGGGCGAGCGGGTTGCCGTCAGCGGACCCACGGCGTCCTATACGCGCTCGGGAATAGACAAGTCGCCGCTGGAGATATTGTTCTGCCCTGCCTGCGCCTGCGTTCTCGTCTGGCGCGGTCTGGTATTGGAGCCGGACGGGCGGCGGCGGATGGCGGTCAATGTCAGGCTCGCGCCGCCGGAGGCGGTGGAAGATCTGGCGATCGACCATTTCGACGGGCTGGTGACCTTCACCGATCTGCCGTCGAAAGGGCGCTGCGTGCGCGATCTCTGGTTTTAGAGAGAAGACGGCGCCGCCGGGAGGAAGCGGCGCCGCAATTCACTCAGCGTCTGCAGACTTCGATCCGGTAGGGCTGGCCCCAGCGGTCATAGCGCCATGCCGGATGGCAATAGCGCGGGGCATAATAAGCCGGATAGGCCGGTGGCGGGTAATAGGCATAGGCCGGCGGATAATAGGGGCGCGATGCGATCGCGCCGCCGACCACGCCGCCAACGACGCCTCCGGCAACGCCGCCCCAGAAGGCGTTGCCGCCGCGGGCATTGGCAGTTCCTGTGGTGGCGAGGGTGGCGCCGGCAAAGGTCAGCGCAATCAGGCCCGCCGCCATGGTCTTATGAAGAACGGACATGTCGAATTCCTTTCATGGACAAGGCTCGTCTTGAAGCCATGGTCAGAATCCGCCCCGATCGCGGCGCGTTGATGGTCGCGCAAGCGCCTGCGGGATTAAATTTTCTCCATGATTCCAAGGGCGCGGGGCAACGAAGCAGCCGGAAAAGAACAAGCAATGGCAAATAGATGAGACGTCCGGCTGGTCTTCTGATTCAACTTTAACATCGCTTTTGGCGCCCGGCGCTCGCGCTCTAAGATTTTATGGTTAAAAGCTTGTTAAGCGGCTTGGCATTATGGTTGCAGTCGTGAATATTTCATTCACAGCGGGAGTGGACGCTTTTTGACATCGGCAGGTAACCTTCTGGAACTGGCATGCAGCCGGATCGCGGATCTGGATACCCCTGCTTATGTCAAGAATAGCGAGCTTCGCTACGTTGCCGTCAACGAAGCCTATGCGCGCTTCTTCGGCATGGAGATCTCCGATTTCATCGGCCGCCGCAGCCGCGAGGTGCATGATCGCCCCGAGGAAGAGGAGCGCGAGGACAAGGAGCGCCGGGCGCTGGTCTTCGGTACCGAGGAAAATGCCATCTGTTTCGACCGGCCGGGGCAAGGCCACGAGCGCGTCCAGATCGAAAGTTTCATGCCGTCGGAAGACCGGGCCTATGTGCTCGGCATCTTCGAGAAGCGGCCGCAGCCCCGCCGCGCTGTTTCCACCGGGCCGGATCAGGCGCTGCTGGCCGATTTCGAGCGGGTGCGTACCGCCCTCGAAACGCTCGATCACCCGATCGGCGTCTTTGCCGCCGATGGCCGCCCGCTTGTCGTCAATTCCGCCTATCGCGGCGGTGCGCGGCCGCCCAGCGAAAAGGGCTGGCACGAAAGCGTTGCCGAACTCGATCTTCTGCGCACGATCATGGAGGATCTGCCGGTCGCCGCTTTCGTGCGCGACGAGGCCCACCGGCTCGTCTATGCCAACCAGTATTACGAGACCTTCACCGGGCACGAGCGCTCGAAGGTGCTCGGCCTCACCGAATTCGAGATGTTCGGCGAAGAGAGCGGACGCGGCATCTACGAAGAGAATATGCTGGCGCTGAAGAACGGTTCGCTAACGGAGATCGAAGGCCGCGTACCGAGCACCGACGGCAAATCCTACCCCATCCTGTCGCGCGTCAACCGGGTGCAGACCCCTGACGGCAAGTTTTACGTCTTTGGCTCCTTCTCGGATATCTCGCCGCTCAAGGAGCGCGAAGCTGAGATCATCAATTCCCAGCAGCATGCAGAAGTGCTGCACCGGGATATCGAAAGCATCCTGCGCTCGCTGCCGGTCGGCGTGCTGATCCTCGATAACAAGCTCGATATTCTCTACGTCAACGACGAGTTCTATACGATCAGCGATCTGCCGATCGAGGACCGTTTCGACGGCCGGCCATTTCTCGATGTGATCCGCCGCAATCACGAACTCGGGCGCTATGGCTACAGCCAGACGCCGGAGGAAGTGCTGGAAACGCGGCGCCACCATTTCACCGCCGAGGGCGATCCGGAGCCGGTAGAGCTCAACTGGTCGGGCGGCAAGTCGATCATCTTCGACAGCCGGCGGATTTCCGACGACCGCATCCTGCTGACCTATTCCGATATCAGCACCATCCGCCAGCGCGAGCAGGAAGTGCATGACGCACGGGCGGCGATCGAGACGCTCGGCGAATTGATGCGCGATGCAACGCGGGCGATGCCGCAGGGGCTGGCGATCGTTCAGGATGGCATCATCCAGCTATCTAATGAGGCGCTGGTGCCGGTGCTGCAGATCCCTGCCGAATATCTCGCCGCAGGGCGTGGCTGGATCGATCTCTTCAATTTCTGCGCCGAGCGCGGCGATTTCAACGGTTCGGCCGCCGATACGCTGCATTACTGGCGCAGTTCCATCGCCGCGCGTGAGCCGATCATCACCGTCTTCCATATCCTCGGCGAGCGCTGGGTGAACATGGAGGCGACGATCAGCGAACGCGGCCACTGGATCGCGCTGTTCACCGACGTCACCGAGATGAAGCAGCGCGAAGGCGAGCTGCAGCGGCTCTTGTCGCGGGCCGAAGCCGCCGACCGCGCGAAATCGGAATTCCTCGCCAATATGAGCCACGAGATCCGCACGCCGATGAACGGTGTTCTCGGGATGGCCGAGCTGATGGCGAAGACCGATCTCGACGCGCGGCAGAAGACCTTCATCGATATCATCGTCAAATCCGGCAATGCGCTGTTGACGATCATCAACGACATTCTCGACTTCTCGAAGATCGATGCCGGGCAGATGAAGCTGCGCAAGGCGTCGTTCGATCTCGTCGAGGCGGTCGAGGACGTCGCAACGCTCCTGTCGTCGCAGGCGGCGGAGAAGGATCTGGAGCTTCTGGTACGCGCTGATCCCAACCTGCCTGCCGCGGTCATCGGCGATGCCGGGCGGTTCCGGCAGGTCGTCACCAATCTGGTCGGCAACGCCGTGAAATTCACCGAGAAGGGCCATGTCTTCGTCGATATCGGGTTCCGGCAGGGATCGGATGGTGAGGTGATGGTCGAGCTCCGGATCGAGGATACCGGCATCGGCATTCCGGCCGAAAAGCTGCAATCGGTGTTCGACAAATTCTCGCAGGTCGATTCCTCCTCGACACGGCGCCATGAGGGAACCGGTCTCGGGCTGGCGATCACCGCCGGGCTCGTCGATCTCTTCGGCGGCTATATCCATGCCGAGAGCGACGCGGGTAAGGGTTCGGTCTTCACCGTCAATCTGCCATTCGCGGTCGCTGCTGCGAAACTCGATCCGAAGCCGCTGCCGGTCAATGTGCGCGGCGCCCGCATTCTCGTTATCGACGACAACGAGGTGAACCGCGCGATTCTCAGCGAACAGCTGACGCTCTGGGGCTTCGACGGCGTGGCGGCCGAAAGTGGCGCGACGGGTATTGCCATTCTGGAGGCTGCGCATCAGGTCGGCGTCGAGGTCGATGCGCTGGTGCTCGATTATCATATGCCGCGCATGAACGGCGCCGAAGTGGCGCGCCGCCTGCGCGCCGATCCGCGCTTCGAGAATCTGCCGATCATCTTCCTGACATCGATGGATATTTCGGGCTCCGAGAAGGAGTTCGCGGCGCTGAACGGCCAGGCGCATCTGATGAAGCCGGCGCGCGCCAATCTGCTGCGCGGCACGATCGTCGAGGTCGTCCGGGCCAAGCGCGTGAAGCAGGCTTCGGAAACCGAGCTCGCACGGCTGCAGGCGGAAGCGCAACTCAAGGAGCCGGAGTTCGAGGAACCCGTGCGCGAGGAGCCTCGGCGCAAGGCCGAGTTCGTCGATGTGCTGGTAGCCGAGGATAACGAGGTCAACCAGATCGTCTTCACGCAGATCCTGCAGGGCACTAACCTCAGCTTCCTCGTGGTCAACAACGGCCAGGAAGCGGTCAATGCCTGGGAAACGCATTCGCCACGCATCATCATGATGGACGTGTCGATGCCCGTCCTGAACGGCCACGATGCGACGCGGGCGATCCGGACCCGCGAGCGCGGGCAGGGGCATCGCGTGCCGATCATCGGCGTGACCGCGCATGCGCTGGAAAGCGACCGCGAGCTTTGCCTCGATGCCGGGATGGACGACTACATGTCGAAGCCGATCAGTCCCGAATTGCTGGAAGAGAAAATCCAGCTGTGGCTAGGCAAGACCGAGCCGGTGCCGGGCCGCTCCGGCCTATAGGTCCTTGGGGCCGCAGAGCATTTCGCGCTTTCCCGCAAAGCCCTTGCGACGCTCGACGGCAAAGCCTGCAGCGACAAGATTGCGCCGGACGAATCCCGCCGCCGCATAAGTGGCGAAGCTGCCGCCCGAAACCGTCTTCTCGCAGACCAGCCGCATCAACTCTTCCGACCACATGTCGCCATTGCGCGATGGCGCGAAGCCATCGAGATACCAGGCATCGAAGCGCGGCTCGGCGGCCTTCACGCCGTCTAACGCAGCGCCGCAGACGACACTGAGGCGGGTCTGCGGATCGAGATCGAGGCTGACGGTGCCGGTTGGTGCATCCGGCCAGACGGACGTCAGCCCATTGCGTTCGGCATCGATCTCGGGCCAGTGCGACAGGGCGCGGTGGATCTCCTCGCGCTGCATCGGATAAAGCTCGAAGGATATGAAGTGCAGATGCTGGCCGTCGCTGCGCTGTAGCCTCCACTGCCGCCAGGTCTCGGCGAAGTTCAGGCCTGTGCCGAAGCCGAGTTCGCCGATCAGAAAACTCTGCTTTTCAGCCCAGCGTTCCGGCAGGCCGTTGCCTGCGAGGAAGACGTGGCCGCATTCCAGGCGGCCGTCGGTCTGGCAATAAAAGTGGTCGCCAAAGGCCTGCGAATAAGGCATATCGCCGTCTCGCCATTCGAGCGGCTGGCTGTTGTTGCCAATCTGATCGGGATCGATATCTGTCATGCCACAAGCCGATAGTCCGGCTCTTCTCTCCGGTCAATCCGCCGATCTCCTGATCGCCGGCGGCGGCATCATGGGTCTGTGGGCGGCGGTTCACGCCGAGCGGCTGGGCATCGATACGTTGCTGATCGATGCCGGGCGGATCGGGCAGGGTGCCAGCGGCGGTCTGCTCGGCGCGCTGATGCCGCATATGCCGGACAAATGGAATGCCAAGAAGCAGTTCCAGTTCGATGCGCTTGTCAGCCTTGAAGGCGAGATCGCCGTTCTCGAGGCGGCAACCGGGCTTTCGGCCGGCTACCGGCGCTCCGGCCGTCTTATCCCGCTGCCGAAGCCGCATCTGAAGACCATTGCGCTCCGCCACTCCGCCGATGCCGAGACCAACTGGAATCAGCAGGGACGGGCGTTTCACTGGCATGTTAGCGATGCGCCACCTGTTCAGGGCTGGATAGACGCGGCAGCAGGCGAGAGCGGCTTCGTTCACGATACGCTGGCCGGTCGGGTGGCGCCGCGCGCGCTGATCGCCGTCCTCCGGGCGTTCCTGATGCGGGCGAAGCATGTTCGGCTTCTGGAGGAGGCGGCGCTCGACAGCCTTGATACAGGGGCGCGGATTGCCGTTATCGGCGGCCGGAGCATCGGCTTCGGCGATTGCATCATTGCCGCCGGGCACGGATCGTTCCCAATCCTTCAGCGCTTCACGCCCGATTTGCCGCAGCCGCTCGGGCAACCGGTGAAGGGGCAGGCGGCGCTGTTGAAAGCCGATGTCGATCCCGCAATGCCGACGATCTTCCGCGACGGGCTCTATATCGTCGCGCATGAGGGCGGGCATGTCGCGGTCGGCAGCACCAGCGAGAACAGCTTTGCGGAACCGTTGTCCACAGATGCGCTACTCGATCCGCTTATTGCCGCTGCGCGCGAGATGGTGCCGGTGCTCCGTGATGCGCGCGTTATCGAGCGCTGGGCGGGGCTGCGGCCGAAGGCGATCGACCGCGATCCCATGGTGGGGCCGCACCCGCTTCATGCGCATCTGCATGCGCTAACCGGCGGTTTCAAGGTCAGCTTCGGCCTGGCGCATCGGCTTGCCGAAGCTGTCGTTGCACCAATTGCAGGCGAAAAGCTCTCCTTCGACCTGCCTGAAAGCTTCGCGCTTTCGAGCCATATCACGGCCGCTTCACGCTAAACGTGAATTCGTCCAGAGTATATTTCGTTATTCTGTCATGCAAATCACCTATCTGCTTGCGCATCGACGGCGCCGGATTCGGCCGTGCGCCGCATTCTCAGATGGAGGAAATCGCATGCGCTATGCCATTTGCTTCACGCCTTCGCCGAGCGATCCGCTCAGCCATGTGGCGGCCAATTGGCTTGGCCGTAACGTTTTTTCGGGCGAGATGCTGGAGCCGCCGGCCGTTCGCGGTCTCGGCATTCACGAAATCGCCTTCCACACGGCCGTGCCGCGCCGCTACGGCTTTCATGGCGTGCTGAAAGCGCCGTTCCACCTCTCCGCGGAGGTATCTGAAGCGCAACTACTGCGGGAATTGATGCGCTTTTCCGGCACGTTCCAGCCGTTCAGCGTGCCGCGCATCGAAGTGGCGCGGCTCGGAAACTATTACAGCCTGGTTCCGACGTTGCCATGCGAGAATGTCCGCTATCTCGCATCGTCGATCGTTCAGCATTTCGATGGCTTCCGGGCGCCACTTTCGGAAGCCGATATCGAGCGGAGTGATCCCGACGGTTTGTCGGCGGCGCAGTTCACGAATCTACACCGCTGGGGCAACCCCTATGTGATGGACGAGTACCGGTTCCACATGCCGGTGACCGGCCCGGTCAATGTTGTCGACATGCCGCGCATCGAACAGGCGCTGCGTGGCATCTTCGAGCCGGTGCTGGCAGAGCCGATCGCCATCTCCAATATCGCGCTGATGATGGAAGAGGGCATGGGCGGGCCGTTCCGCGTTCACTCGCTGCATCCGATGGGCAAGGTCAGCGCCCGGAAGATCGCCTGATCACTTTTGTTCAAGAAGCGGCTGTGGAAAACTGCTATATCGGCGCGATGCAGAATATTTCCCAGGAACAGGCGACTGTTGCCATGCCGCTCGCCGGGGCGGAGACGACCCGCTTCTGGCGCGACCGGCGCTTCGACGGCATGGAATGCCTGAGCGCGACGTTCCTGACCCACGAGTTTGCGCCGCATGCGCATGACACGTTCAGCATCGGCGCCATCGAGAGCGGCAGCCAGATCGCCACGATCCGCGGTGCGCGCGAGGCCTCCGGTCCCGGCGATCTCTACCTGATCAATCCCGGCGAGACGCATGACGGTGCGCCAACGGATGGCGGTTACCGCTACCGGATGATCTATCCTGACATGGCACTGTTCCGGGAAATTCTTGAGGACGTGACCGGCCGGGCCTTCCACGGCACGCCGGCCTTTGGCAAGCAGATCCTCCATGATCCAAAGCTCGCCAATGCCTTTCTGGAGGCGCATCGGACACTGGAGACGGGGGCCGGGGCGCTGGAGACCGGGCAGGGCATGTTCCTGGTGCTGGACGCGATGTTCCGCCAGCATGGCAGCTCGATCATCATTCCTGTCGATAGCGCCGAACGGTCGGCGGTGCGCCGGGCGCGCGACTATTTGGCGGAGCAATATGAAAGCGATATCGGTCTCGAAGAGCTCGCCGCTATCGCTGGTCTCAGCCGTGCGCATCTGATCCGCGCCTTTCGCAAGGAATTCCACATCACGCCGCATGCCTTCCTCACAGATGTCCGCGTCAGGATCGCCCGGCGGAAGCTGCAGGCAGGCGAACAGCCTGCGGAGATTGCGCTCGAATGCGGCTTTGCCGATCAGGCTCATTTCACCCGGCATTTCAAGGCCCGCACCGGACTGACGCCCGGCCAGTACCGCGCCCGGTAATCACTTTCGTTCAAGACGGCGTTTTTGCGCCGCTTTATGACCTCCGCAGCAAGCGGAGTTTTGAATGTGAAAAAGAATGAATTCTGGGCGGAATTTTCCGGCGGTATGCGGGCGATCGCACCGCTGATCGCCGCCGTCATCCCGATCGGCCTGGTCTTCGGCGCAGTCGCTGCCACCAAGGGGCTGTCGCCGCTTGAGACCGGCCTGATGAGCGCGCTGGTTTTTGCCGGCGGGTCGCAATTCGTGGCGATGGATATCTGGACGCATCCGGCTTCCTGGGCGGGGCTGGGCTTCGCGGCGCTGCTCGTCAACATCCGCCACGTGCTGATGGGCGCTTCGATCGGCTCGAAGATGCAGGCCTTTCCGCCGCGTGCCCGTTATTTCTCGGTGCTGTTCCTCGCCGACGAGATCTGGGCGATGGCCGAATTCCGGGCCGGTATCGCGCGGCTGACGCCGGCCTGGTTTGCTGGGCTTGCCACGCCATTTTATCTGACATGGCTGCTGTCCAGTCTCGCGGGGGCAACACTCGGCGCCTTCCTCGGTAATCCCGTCACTCTGGGCCTCGATTTCGCTTTTCCTGCGGTCTTCATCGTGCTGGTCATGGGTTTCTGGAAGGGACCGGAGACCGGTGCGGTCCTGTTCGCCAGCGGTGCGGCGGCCGTCCTGACGCAGCATTTCATCCCCGGTGTATGGTACATCGCCGCCGGCGCATTGGCCGGGCTTGCCGCTGCGATGGTCAGCGGCAAGCGCCGCGTGGAGGTGACGCCATGACGCTCGATTTCTCGACATTGCTTGCCATCCTGGCGATGGCGGCGGCAACCATTCTGACGCGCGTCAGCGGTCTCTTCCTCATTCGCCATGTGTCGCTCGACGGCAGCAGGCGCAAGGCGATCGAATCCATTCCACCGGCGGTGCTGATGGCCGTCGTCGCGCCGACAGCCTTTGCGACCGGGATTGCCGAGACCATCGCCTGCGCCGTCACCGCGCTAGCAGCGCTTCGCTTGCCAATGCTGGCGGCCGTCGCATCGGGCGTCGTCTGCGTCGCGGTCCTCAGGGCGATCGGGCTTAGCTGAGTGATTTCGTGAGAGACTTTCTCGATTTCCGTGAAAGTCTCTTTCGCATTTCCGGCTCGACTTTCGCTCCCCGGGTGCTACCGTTTCGCCTGTCCTCGAGAAGGTGATTTTATGGCATCCGATACCTATCCGCGCAATCTGATCGGCTACGGCCGCAAAACGCCCGATCCGAAATGGCCGGGCGGCGCGCATGTCGCCGTTCAATTCGTCATCAACTACGAGGAAGGCGGCGAGAGCTGTATTCTCGATGGCGATCCGGCCTCGGAGAACCTGCTGTCGGAAATTGTCGGCGGTGCTGCCTGGCCGGGACAGCGCAACCTCAATATGGAATCGATCTATGAGTACGGCTCGCGCGCCGGTTTCTGGCGGCTGTGGCGGCTGTTCACAGAACTCAAGGTGCAGGCAACCGTCTATGGCGTGACGCTGGCCATGGCCCGCAATCCGGAAGCCGTCGATGCGATGAAGGAAGCGGGATGGGAGATTGCCAGCCACGGCTATCGCTGGCTGGAATACAAGGATTTTCAGGAGGATCTGGAGCGCAAGCACATCCTGGAAGCCGTGCGCCTGCATACCGAACTGACCGGCGAGCGGCCCTACGGCATGTACCAGGGCAAGCCTTCGGACAACACGCTGCGGCTCGTCCAGGAAGAGGGCGGCTTCCTGTATTCGTCGGACTCTTATGCCGATGATCTGCCGTTCTGGGTGAATGGCGCGGATGGCAAGCCGTTCCTGATCATTCCCTATACGCTCGAGACCAACGACATGCGCTTTGCCACCCCGCAGGGTTTCAATTCCGGCGACCAGTTCTTCACCTATCTGAAAGACGCTTTCGACACGCTCTATGCGGAAGGCAAGGAGGGTAGCCCGAAGATGATGTCCGTCGGGCTGCATTGCCGCCTCGTCGGCCGTCCGGGCCGTGCCGCGGCGCTGAAGCGCTTCATGGAATATGTGTTGTCCCACGAGAAGGTCTGGGTGCCGCAGCGCATCGAGATCGCCAGGCACTGGCACGAGCATCACAAGCCGGAGACAATCTGATGATCGCGCGAGAGGAATTCGTCACCCGCTTCGGCGGCGTCTTCGAGCATTCGCCGTTCATCGCCGAGCGCGCCTATGACGACGGCTTCATCCACGGCGAACTGACGGCCGACCGTGTTCACACGCCGATGGTGGCGATCTTCCGGGCGGCGAGCGAGGAGGAGCGCCTCGGCGTGCTGCGCGCCCATCCCGATCTCGCCGGACGTCTGGCAATCGCGGGTGAATTGACAGAGGACAGCAAGAAGGAACAGGCGGGCGCTGGGCTCGACCGGCTGAGCGCGGCGGAACACAAGCGTTTCACCGAGCTCAACAACGACTACACCGAAAAATTCGGCTTCCCTTTCATCATTGCGGTCAAGGGTCTGAACAAGGACGATATCCTCTCAGCCTTCGAGAAGCGGATCGGTAACAGCCGCGAGGACGAGTTTTCGACGGCCGCCAGTCAGGTTGAGAAGATCGCGCTTCTGCGTCTGAACTCCATGCTTCCGGAGCGCTAATGACGCGGAATTCTTTCCTCGCCGTTCGCGCTCGCCTATAGTCACAGTTGCAGGAGACGGTGCAATGAGGCCATCGGAAGTGCTGGAGAAGAACAGGCAGGCGATCCGGGACGCAACGAAGCGTTTCAACGCGGCGAACCCGCGTGTCTTCGGCTCGGTGGCCCGCGGCGAGGACCGGGCCGATAGCGATCTCGATATTCTCGTCGATGCGCTGCCGGGGACGACGCTGTTCGATCTCGGCGGGTTGCTGGAGGAATTGCAGGATATCCTTGGCGTCAAGGTGGACCTCGTCACACCAGGCGGGCTGCCCGACAAGATCAAGGCTCGCGTTCTCTCGGAAGCATCCGACATATGAACAATGAGCGGCTTGTCGACCATATGGACCGAATGCAGGCGGCAGCGCAGACGGCGTTCGATCTGACCGAAGGGATGAGCGAGGCGCAGTTCCTCGCCGATGTCCGCACTCAGCTTGCCGTGACAATGTCGCTAGTCTTGGTCGGCGAGGCAGCAGCACGGATATCGGCGATCGAACCCGGATTTTCGCAAAACCATCCGGAGATTCCGTGGACACGGATCAAGGGCATGCGCAACCTGATCGTCCATGATTACTACAGGGCGGAACTGCCGGTGATCTGGCAGACTGCAAGAACTGCGTTGCCCGAGCTTGTTACCCAACTTGAAAACATCCGCCATTGGCGGGCACAAGGCGAATGACAATGCCAGACTACCTCGACATCCAGCCCCTCACCAAAGCCGCCTTCGCGCCCTTCGGCGATGTCATCGAGGCCGATCCGTCGACGATGCGTTATATCAACGGCGGCACGACCGAACGGTTTCATGCGCTTGCGTCTGCCGAAGCAGCAGGTGAGGGCGCGCGCGTCATCATCAATCTTTTCCGTGGCCAGCCGCGCGCCTTTCCCTATGAGGTCGGGATGATGGAGCGCCATCCTTTCGGCAGCCAGAGTTTTTCGCCGATCTCGAACTTGCCGTTTCTCGTCGTCGTCTCGGAGGATGAAAATGGCCGGCCGGGACGGCCACAGGTGTTTTCTGCGCGCGGTGATCAGGGCGTGAACTACAGACGCAATGTCTGGCATCACCCGCTGATGTCGCTCGGCGAGCCGAGCAGCTTCATCGTCGTCGATCGCGACGGGACCGAAAACAATCTGGAAGAATTCTTCTTCGCCAAGCCCTTCATCATCAGAGAGCCAGCCCTATGACCGGACTGACCACCCACGTCCTCGATACCGCCCTCGGCAAGCCGGCCGAGGGTTTGCGCATCGATCTGTTTTCGGTCGAAGGCGATCTGCGCAAGCTTCTCAAGACGGTCGAGACCAACGCTGACGGACGCGTCGATGGCGGGCCTATCCTGAGTGGCGAGAGCTTCGTCGTGGGAACTTACGAGCTGCTGTTTCACGCCGGCGACTATCTGAGAGGTTCAGGAACAGCGCTGCCGCATCCGGCCTTTCTCGATCTCGTGCCGATCCGCTTCGGGATCGCCGATACGACAGCGCATTACCACGTGCCGCTGCTGATCTCGCCCTACGGCTATTCCACCTATCGCGGCAGCTGAGCCATGCGGTTTGCGGCGATCGCCGATATCCATGGCAATGCGCTGGCGTTGGAGGCGGTGCTCGCCGATATTGCGGCACTTGGCATCAGCGACATCGTCAATCTCGGCGACTGCTTCAGCGGCCCGCTCGAAGCCGGAAAGACCGGCGACCGGCTCTTGCCGCTCAATCTGCCGACGGTGCGTGGTAATCACGACCGATATCTCATCGAGTTCGCGCCGGAGCAGATGTTCACCTCCGATGAAGCCGCCTATCACGATCTCAGCCCACGCCATCTCGACTGGCTGCGGACGCTTCCGCCCGAGCTTATCTATCGCGACGAGGTCTATCTCTGCCACGCAACCCCTGATGACGATAATCTCTACTGGACGGAAACGGTCTCGCCTGAGGGCTATGTCCTCTTGAAGGCACAAGCGGAGATCGAGGCGCTGGCCGAGGGCATCGACCTGCCGCTGATCCTCTGCGGCCACACGCACCTGCCGCGAGCGATCGCACTCTCCGGCGGCCGGTTGCTCGTCAATCCCGGCAGCGTCGGCTGCCCGGCCTATGACGACGATCTTCCCTATGCCCACAAGGTGGAAAGCGGTCATCCGCTGGCAAGCTACGCCATTCTGGAGAAGACCGCGCTTGGCTGGATCCCGATCTTTCGCTCGGTTGCCTACGACAACATGGCGATGTCGGCGCTCGCCAAAGCAAAAGGCCGCCCGGAATGGGCGGCCGGATTGGCGACGGGGCGGTTGTAGCCGCCGTCTCAGCTGTCGCTTTCGCTCGCTGGGCGGGGGCGGGCTGCTGCGGGCTCGGCATTCGGCTTCGAACCTTCGAGATTGCCGAGCAGCGAGGAAATAGCGTTATCGCCCTCGAACCCGGCTTCCTTCATCAGCTTGTCGAGGATCGGCTTGTTGGCCTGGTAGGCGAGCAGCTGCCCTGCAAGGCCTTCGCCCATGCCGATGCCTGAACCGCCGGCACCGGTGTTTCCGCCGCGGCCCAGCATGCCGCCGGTGTCGAAGATCCGGATGTCCGAAATCTTCTCGATCGGCTTGACGGCTTCGGCAAGCGCCGAGGGGATGATGCGGATGCGCTCGCGGGTGATTTCGAACTCGATGATGGCGGCGCTCAGCTTGTTGCGCGCGTCGTTCAGCAGTGCCTCGCTTTCGGCTTCGGCCTTGCCTGTTTCCAGAATGCCCTTGGCCTTTATGATGGCGGCGTCGGCCTCTGCGGTGGCCAGTGTCTTGATCGCTTCGGCCTGGTCGATCGCTGCCTGTTTCTCGGCTTCGGCGCCAACGGTCACCGCTGTTGCTTCCGTCTCGGCCTTCTTGCGGGCGTCGATGACGGCGATCTGCTTTTCGCGTTCGGCGATTTCAACGGCCTTGGCCGTGCCGACCTTTTCCTCTGCGGCGATAGCAAGCGCACGGGCCGCCTCTGCTGCAGCCTTGGCTTCGGACTCTTCGCGGCTCTTGTTGGCAACCGCGATGGCGCTTTCCTGGGCGACGATCTGCAGGTCGCGTTTGGCTTCGGTCTCGCGCTGCTGCACGGCGCGGGTCGCGTCGATATTGGCGCTCTCGCGAGCCTGCTTGGCCGACGCTTCGCGTTCGGCGATCGCTTGCTGCGAGGCGATACGCGCCTCTTCTTCTGCCCGTTTTGCGGCCTGCTCCTGCTGCGCGGTTTCGGCGCGCGTTGCCGCCGACTTGTTGGCGATGTCGCGTTCCTGGCTGAGTTCGGCTTCGCGCTTGGTCCGCTCGATGGCGAGCGACTGCTGGCGCGCTTCCAGATCCTTTTGTGCGATTGCCACTTCGGTATCGCGAACGATCTCGTTGCGCTCCTTCTTGCGGCTTTCGGTGATGCGCGTCAGCGCGGCAAGACCCTGCGCGTCGAAGAAGTTATTGGCGTTGAAATGCTTGATGTCGGTCTGGTCGAGGCGCGTCAGCGATACCGACTCAAGTTCGAGGCCGTTCGATTGCAGGTCGGCGCCGACGGCTTCCTGGACGGCCTTGACGAAATCCATGCGCTGTTCCTGAAGCGCGTCGAGGTTCATCGTGGCCGCGACCGAGCGAAGGCCATCAACGAATTTCGCTTCGATCAGCACGCGCAGCTGTTCGGCATCATTGGTGCGGTTGCCGAGCGTCTGCGCGGCGAGTGCGATCGAGGACCCATCGGGTTTGACGCGAACATAGAACTCGGCGCCGATATCGACACGCATGCGGTCCTTGGTGATCAGCGCGTCGCCTTCGCCGCGGCGCACTTCCAGGCGCAGGGTCTTGAGGTTGACGCGGGCGATCGAGTGGAAAATCGGCAGCACGACGGAGCCGCCATCGAGGACGACTTTCTGGCCGCCGAGGCCGGTTCGCACATAGGCTTCGTCGCGGCTGGAGCGGGTGTAGAGCGAGGCGAGCACGAAGCCAATGCCGAGAACAAGGACGATGCCTATTGCGGCGGGCAGTATGACGTCATAGATCATGAATTCTCTCCCAAAGATGATCTGGCCGTATCGAGAAGCTCGTCCGGCGCGAAAACGGCGATGAAGATGTCGGCTGCGCGATCGACCAGCAGAACCTTGGCACCGACGGCAAGCGGCGGCTGATCCTTGGCGGCTTTTGCGCGCAGCGAATGCCAGTTGCCGTGTGCGTCCTTCAACCGGACACGCCCCGGCAGGCCTTGGTCCAGCGGGCCGATGGCGACCTCTGCGGTGCGGCCGACGAATTCCGACAGATCGACGGCATAGGTCTCGTCGCGTGGCACGATCCGCGCCACCGTGCGGCTCGAGGCGCGCACCATCGGGGCTGCGAGCAGGACGGCCGGGATCGAAGCGGCAAGCGCCGGCAGAGGCGCCCAGAAAGCGCTGGCGATCGCCTGGATGACGAAGCCTGTCATCGAGAAGAAGCCGAGTATCAACAGGATCAGGATAAGGATCGGGACACCGCCGACATTCAGCCATGACAGCAGTCCTGTGACGCCCTCATGTCCATCGGTATGCGGCGCATGCGGCTTGCCGATCATCTCGCTGATCGAAAAGCCCAGCAACATCGCCAGAATTTCGATGGCCGTCAGGCCCGCGAGCATGACGGCGGCGATGGCGAAGGGCGTGCACTCGGGGGCGAAGAGCAGGCTCATGGGCTTATTGGCCGCCGGCCTTGAAGCGCGCCAACCTGGCCTCGATCGCCTGCTCGCGGTGGAGGCGGTCCAGCTCATCGAGTTCGGCGCTGCTTGCGACTTCGCCCGAGGGCACGCCGGTCATGCGCGATACGGCGGCGGCTGCCTTTGCGGCGGTGGCGCCGGGCTGGGCGCGGGTGATGCCGGGCGAGACCTCGGCAGGTGCGTGCTGCGCGAGGCTGCGCTTGTAGTCGGAAAGGCGTGCCTCCGCTTCTCTTCGCGTAGCAAGAACGGCCTGCAGAGCCTTCTGGCCCTCGTCGACATGCTCCCGGGCATCGGTCAGCGCCTTGTCTAGCGCGGCGATCTGGGCCTCGAGGTCAATCTGTCGCGCAACCCCGGCCTTTGCCAGATCCTCGCGTCCTGACGATACCGCAAGACGGATCTTTCCATCCAGCGCGGTCATGTCATCGGTAATCTCGGTGCGGCGGCTGGTGATCCGATATTCCTCGGCGCGTGCCTTGCCGAGATCGGTCCGCGCCTCGTCGGCGGCGGCGTCGATCTCGCGGATCGCCTGCTCGATGATCGCCAATTTGTTGGCGCCTTCGGCCTTGTCGATGGCGGCATTGGCAATGCCGGCAATCAGACGGCCCATGCGTGAAAGAACACCCTCATTCATGTTTTCCTCCATCCGTGGGGAATTCGGCGTGACGCCGATGTGAATTTCATACCGGCCGCCCGTGACGGCCAGATAGGCGGGAAAGATATTGTCCCATCCCGGCGAATAGCCGGCGACATCGAAAGGGACGGCAACACGGCCTCTGACGGTCGCAAGCGTCAGATCTGCGGGGCCTTTGATCGCGAAGAGTTTTTCATCCAGAGGTAGCCGCGTGACGCACTGTTCCAGGCGTCCAGATGCGAAATCCCGCAGCCCGAGCGTCACCAGACGTGCTGGCAGGCCGGTCTGTTCTCTCACCGTTTCATAGGCGAGATCATGCAGCACCACGAGATTGGCGCCGGCCTTTCCCGACAGAAGATCGGCCAGTATCCCGGCCATGTGCTCGTAGGCAGCTACCGTTTCGTCGATCGCGGCGCGCGCTTCATGCCCTGGCGCCAACCTGTAGCGCAGCATGGATTGCGGTGATGTTCTTGTCGCGGATACCATGCGTTTAACATAAAGCACCGCTTTGGTGCTTTCAAGCTGGTGCTAAAAAAGAATCTTTGAGAATTAACAACGCATGATTGCGCGAAGATTTGTGATCCGGATTGGAACGGTGATGCGGGGGACCGGCTTTATTGCGGACCGGTAATCACCGACGCATCCACATCCTTGATGTCCCTCTTGCCGCAGAGCGCCATGGTGAAATCCATTTCCTTGCGCAGGATCTCGAGCGCCAGCGTCACGCCGTCCTTGCCCATGGCGCCGAGGCCGTAGAGGAAGGGGCGGCCGATATAGGTGCCTTTGGCGCCGAGGGCGACTGCTTTCAGCACGTCCTGGCCGGAGCGGATGCCGCCGTCGAGGTGGATCTCTATCTTATGGCCGACTGCATCGACGATCGAGGGCAGCATGCTGATCGAGGAGGGGGCGCCGTCGAGCTGGCGGCCGCCGTGGTTGGAGACGATGATGGCGTCGGCACCGGTTTCGGCGGCGAGCTTCGCGTCTTCCACGTCGTTGATGCCCTTGATGATCAGCGGGCCGCCCCATTTTTCCTTGATCCAGGCGACATCGGCCCAGGAGAGCCTAGGATCGAACTGCTTATGCGTCCAGATCGAGATCGAGGAGAGATCGGTGACGTTCTTGGCGTGGCCGATGATGTTGCCGAAGGTGCGGCGCTTGGTCTGCAGCATGTCCAGGCACCAGAGCGGCCGCGTTGCCATCTGCCAGATGTGTTTCGGCGTGAATTTCGGCGGGGCGGAGAGGCCGTTGCGCACGTCCTTGTGGCGTTGGCCGAGGATCTGCAGGTCGGCGGTCAGCACAAGGGCCGAGCACTTTGCCGCCTTCGCACGGTTGATCAGGTCGAGCACGAAGTCCTTGTCGCGCATGACGTAGAGCTGAAACCAGAAGGGCTTCGTCGTCACCGAGGCGACATCCTCGATCGAGCAGATGCTCATCGTCGACAGCGTGAAGGGCACGCCGAATTCTTCCGCTGCGCGAGCTGCCAGCATCTCGCCGTCGGCATGCTGCATGCCGGTCATGCCCGTTGGCGCCAGCGCGACGGGCATCGAGACCTTCTGGCCGATCATCTCGGTTTCGAGCGACCTATTGGTCATGTCAACCAGCACGCGCTGGCGCAGCTTGATCTTGGCGAAGTCGCTCTCGTTGGCGCGGTAGGTGCTCTCCGTCCAGGCGCCGGAGTCGGCATAGTCGAAAAACATCTTCGGCACACGGCGGCGGGCCAGCGTCTTCAGATCGGCAATCGTCAGCGGCTTTGACATGATATCGGCATCCTCCGGAAAGCCTTCGAGAGGTAGCATATTCACGTTCCGCTGCCAGCAGAAACATATGCTTAGGTCCGGGTTTCCGTCCTATCCGGCAGGCTTGGCAGCGGCCCATGTCAACAGCGCGTCGAGCGCCGGGCAGAGCGATTGGCCCCAGTCGGTGAGGCAATATTCCACCTTCGGCGGCACTTGGTGGTGGACGATACGCCTGACGATGCCATCGGCTTCCATCTGGCGCAGCTGCTGGATCAGCATCTTTTGCGAGATCGCCGGGATCGCCCGTTCCAGATCGGAAAAGCGCAGCACATTGCCGCCGAAGAGATGGAAGAGGATGACGAGCTTCCAGCGGCCCTCGAGCATGCGCAGGACATTTTCGACGCCCTCGGCAGCGGTCGATGGCGTCAGGTCATCGGTGGACTTACTTTTAGGTAAGTACCCTACTTTTTCGTGCGTACTTGTCATCTCGAAAGCCTAAAGCCATCTTCGTCTTCAAGCAACGCGATTGTTTTGGACGGCGGCGCCCCGTCCTCCAACACAAGAGGACAGACATGACCATAGCTCAGACATTTCCGATCATTCCCGAGGAGTTTTCCGGCAAGCGCGTGCTGGTGACAGGTGGCACGAAAGGGGCGGGTGCCGCGATCCTTCGCCGGTTTGCCGCAGCTGGCGCCGAGACCATCACCAGTGCCCGTTCGGCGCCGGATGCCGGTACGCCTGCGACGCTCTTCGTGCCCGCCGATCTTTCGACACCGGAAGGCGTGGAGGTTCTGGCGCGTGCCGCGCTCGAACAATTCGGCGGGATCGACATTCTCGTTCATACGCTCGGCGGATCGGCAGCGCCGGGCGGCGGTTTTGCGGCCTTGACGGAGGAGCATTGGCAAAACGAGCTGGCCCTCAACCTGATGCCTGCCGTCCGTCTCGACCGGCTACTCGTGCCGCAGATGATCGAGCGCCGAACGGGTGTGGTGATCCACATATCGTCCATCCAGCGGCGGCTACCGCAGCACGAGGCGACGATTGCCTATGCGGCGGCGAAAGCGGCGCTCAGCAATTACAGCAAGGCGCTGTCGAAGGAGCTCGGACCGAAGGGCGTGCGGGTCACGGCGGTGGCGCCGGGCTGGATCATGACCGAGGCGTCGGACCGGCTGGTGTCGCGGATATCGGAAGCCAATGACATCGATGCCGAGGCCGCCAAGCAGAGCATCATGGATGCGCTCGGCGGTATTCCGGCCGGCCGCCCAGCCTATCCCGAGGAAGTTGCCGAGCTCGTTGCCTTCCTCGCGTCCGATCGGGCGGCGTCGATTCATGGCGCCGAGTTCACCATCGATGGCGGAACGGTGCCGACCGTGTGAAGCTTTGGCGGGGCGGCCTTGGCCGCCCCTTTCAGCCGCGCATCACCCAGCGGATGGCGCCGACGGCGGCGAAAGCCATCAGCGGCCAGATGGCCCAGAATGTGCCGCTCCAGGAGAGCAGGTTGATGGCGATCAGGCCGAGGCCGATGATGGCGAGACCGGCGAGCTGCTGGTCGACGCGGTTTTGCAGGCGGGCGATCGTCATGGCGGCGGCGAAAGCGAGCACGAGGATCGGCCAGACGGCCCAGAGATTTCCCTCCCAGGTGAGCGCGTTGATCAGGGCGAAAAAAGCCGCGGCGATGGCGAAGATGCCGAGCAGCTTGCGGGCGCGTGATGGCGAAGCCGTTGACCGCTGATCCGGGCGGGCGGGGGAGGCGGCCGGTGCTCCGGAGGCTGCGGCTTGCGCGGCAGCTTGGGCTGGATGACTCTCGCCGATGCGGATGGCGTAGCTCGGTATCGCTTCGGAGACATTCTTGACGCTAAGCGGGCCGAGGAAATCGAAACCAACAGGCACCTTGTTGCGGACCTGGTCATAGACGGTGTTGGAGATGACGATGCCGCCGGCCGGTGCCGAGGCCTGCAGGCGGGCGGCGATGTTGACGCCGTCGCCGTAGATATCGGCGCCCTCGACGATGATGTCGCCGAGATTGATGCCGATGCGGAAGAGCATCTGTTCGCTCGCCGGTTTGGCGCTGTTGAAGCCTGCGAGTTCGGTCTGCACATCGACGGCAGCGCGGACGGCCTCGACGACGCTCGGAAACTCGGCGATCAGGCCGTCGCCCCAGGTGTTGACGACGCGGCCGCCATGGGCGGCAATCAGACCGGACATGGACTCGCGGTAGCGCTTCAGCGTCGCCAGCGTGCCTTCTTCGTCAAGGCCCATCAGGCGCGTATAGTCCTGCACATCGGCGGAGAAGATGGTCGTCAACCTGCGTTGCGTCTCGCTCATGCTTCCCCCCGATTTTGAGTCCCTATCTCAAAGCGCTGCCTTCATTGCGTTGCCGGCGACATATGTCTCGACGATCGAGCGGTCGTCGCCCATCGTCTGCAGCAGGAAGAGTTCTTCCACCAGCGTTTTGACCACGTCCATCTTCAACGCCATGGCCGGTGTAGCGGCGGCATTGAGGACGACGATATCGGCATCGGTGCCTGTCTCCAGCGTGCCGATGCTGTCTGCGAGCGACAGCACTTCGGCATTGCCCAATGTCATATGGTAGTAGCTGTCCAGCGGGTTCAAGCGTTCGCCGAGCAGCTGCTGGATCTTGTAGGCCTCGTCCATCGTCCTGAGCATCGAATAGCTGGAGCCGCCGCCGATATCGGTGGCAACGCCAATGCGCACAGGCTTGTCGCGGCGCGATAGGGCCTTCAGCGGGAAGAGGCCGGATCCGAGGAATAGGTTCGATGTCGGGCAATGGACGGCGATGGAGCCTGCCTCGCTCATCGCATCGGCTTCGCGATCGGAGAGATGGATGCAGTGGCCGAACAGCGTCTTTTGGCCGAGCAGGCCGTAGCGGGCGTAGATATCCGTATAGTCGATCGCCTCTGGATAGAGCTCGCAGGTGTAGCGAATCTCGTCGTGGTTCTCGGAGAGATGCGTCTGGATATGCAGATCGGGGAATTCGCGCGCGAGCGCTCCGGCTGCTTCCATTTGTTGCGGCGTCGAGGTGATGGCGAAGCGCGGGGTTATGGCGACATGGTTGCGCCCCCTGCCGTGCCATTCGGCGATCACGGCGCGGGTCTCGTCATAGCCCATTTCAGCCGTGTCGAGCAGGCCCTGCGGGGCGTTGCGGTCCATCATCACCTTGCCGCCGACCATGCACATGCCGCGCTTCATGGCCTCGGCGAAATAGGCGTCGGCGGAGGTCTTGTGGACGGAGCAATAGGCGACCGCCGTCGTCGTACCGTGGCGGATCAGCTCGTCGTAGAAATGCGTGGCGATCTTCTGTGCATGCGCGCTCTCGACGAAGCGGCATTCCTCCGGGAAGGTGTAGGTATTCAGCCATTCCAGGAGGTTGGCGGCGTAGGAGGCGATGACCTGCATCTGCGGGAAATGCAGATGGGTGTCGATGAAGCCGGGCATGATGAGATGCGGGCGGTGGTCGATTTCCTCGGCATCGTCAGGCGCCTTTGCTTTCACATCGGCATAGCTGCCCACAGCGATGATCTTGCCGCCCTCGATCAGAAGGCCGCCATCGGTCTCATAGCGGTAGCTTTCCTGATCGCTCAGGCTTTGCGGGGCGCGCTTGAACGAGAGCAGGCGCCCGCGCAGAAGTTTCACTGTCATTCCTGTTTGCCTTCGACTGCGCTTTCGAACCAGGCGACGAGCAGCTTGCGCTCGTCGGCGGTTATCTCTGTGACATTGCCGGGCGGCATCGCATGGCTGCGGCCTGCCTGTATATAGATTTCCCGGGCGTGGGCGGCAATTTCCGCGTCGTTTTCCAGCATGACATTCTTCGGCGCCCGGACGATGCCGTCATAGACGGGCTCGGCCGCGTGGCACATGGAACAACGCGTGCCGATCAGCTGCTTGACGGCGGGGAAATGCGGATCGCCGGCGAATTGCTGGAAGGCAGGGGCGACGGCCGCCGCATCGGCATCCTTCTCGCCGGTGAGCACCTTCGGCACCGTCGAGAGCCACATGATCAGGATAAACAGGATCACGGTGGCGATCCAGGTCCAGGTCGGGCGGCCCTTTCTGGCATGGGTGGTGTTGAACCAGTGGCGGATGGTGACGCCCATCAGGAAGACGAGGGCGGCGATGACCCAGTTGAAGGCGGTGCCGAAGGCCAGCGGATAGTGGTTCGACAGCATGAAGAAGATGACGGGCAGCGTCAGGTAGTTGTTGTGCAGCGAGCGCTGCTTGGCGATCTGTCCGTATTTCGGATCGGGTGTGCGCCCGGCGATCAGGTCGGCGACGACGATCTTCTGGTTGGGGATGATGATCATGAAGACATTGGCCGACATGATCGTCGCGGTGAATGCACCGAGATGCAGGAAGGCGGCGCGGCCGGTGAAGAGCTGGGTATAGCCCCAGGCCATGAATACCAGCACCGCATAGAGCACGATCATCAGGCCCCAGGTATTGCGGCCGAGCGGTGATTTGCAGAGCAGGTCATAGACCAGCCAGCCGCCGGCAAGCGAGGCGAGCGAAATCAGGATCGCCGTCATCGGGCTGATATCCAGCACATGGCGGTCGATGAGGAAGAGATCGGCACCGCCGTAATAGACGATACAGAGCATCAGGAAGCCCGAGAGCCAGGTGAAATAGCTCTCGTATTTGAACCAGGTCAGATGCTCCGGCATCTGCGCCGGGGCCACCAGATATTTCTGGATGTGATAGAAGCCGCCGCCATGGACCTGCCACTCCTCGCCATAGGCGCCGGCCGGCAGATGCGGCCGCTTCACCAGGCCGAGGTCGAGGGCGATGAAATAGAAGGACGAGCCGATCCAGGCAATCGCGGTGATGACGTGAAACCAGCGCGCTGCAAAGGCGAACCATTCCCACGCTATGGCGTATTCATACATGCTGTTCCCCTGTCTTCCTCCGACTCGTCACATTGCAGAATGTTGATGCGCGAGGGAAGGGGGAAGTTGGCTTCACAGACCGGTCGGGATCGCCGATAGTTGCGGGGCAGCTATGAAGGAGAGGGCTGATGATCCTTGCGCTCTACAGCGACCAGGTGATTGCCGAGAATGCGCCGATGGACAGGCGGCTGGCAGAGATCGTGCGCCAGCGCGGCGACCATATCGGCTATGTCTCCTCCGGCCCGGATCCCGACCGCGATTTCTTCAACGAAAAGGTGGCCTACTATACGGAATATGGGCTGAAGCTCGATCCGTTCATCGATCTCGACGACATCGTGCCTGACGATCTCAAGCGGCTGTTTTCCTGCAATGCGATCCACCTGTCCGGCGGCCATACCGGACATTTTTTGCAGCGGCTGCGGAACGCTGATGTGCTCGAACGGTTACGTGCCTGGACACGCGACGACGGCATCCTGATCGGCACCATCGCCGTCGATGCCTTCTTCCTGGGCCAGCAGCCCGCCGAGATCACCGATGGCGAGGCGCTCGACCTCGTCCCCTTCGAGTATTTCCCGCATCTGAACGAGGACGAACGCTTCCTTCCGGCGCTGCTGCGCTACAGCGAGACGATCACCAACCGGATCGTCGCCTGCCGGGATGGCGAGGGGCTGATCGTCCACAAGGACGGGGTGGAAATATTTGGCAAGCCGCTGCTGATCTTTCGCGGATCGGCTGATGTTGTCAGCCTGGACGGGCTCGATGCACTGATGGGACCGCACGGCCGTCTTGAAATGTGACGACTTCGTTACACCTTCATTTGAGGGCCGCCGCATTGCTGCGAGAGCGCATATCCGGTGGGGCATTCATCTGGAGATGTGCCCATGCGAAGCTTACTGGCATGCGTATTGATTGCCTTTGCGCCCGGCGCTCTGGCGCATGATGCGGCGTCCGGATGGGCTTATGATCCCTTCTGCTGCAATGGCGACAGCGAGACCGGCGATTGCCAGATGATTCCGTCGAAAAGCGTCAAGGTGACACCCAACGGCTACCGGGTGACGCTGGTGCCGGGCGACCACCGGCTGGTGACGCGCTATCACGTTTTCCTGCTGCCTTTGACCAAGGCGATGCATTCCGGCGATGGCGATTATCACCTCTGCCTGTTTCCCAACGAGGATACGCCGCGCTGCTTCTATGCGCCCGAAATGGGCTATTGAGACGGCGCTTCGGTGCCGTGCATCTCCGTCAGGATCCAGTTTCTGAAAGCCTTGATTTTCGGGACGTTGCGGCGGTTTTCGGGGTAAGCCAGCCAATAGCCGCGGCCATCTGTGCATTCCAGGTCGAAGGGGCGGATCAGCTTGCCGCTGGCGAGCTCGTCCGGGTAGAAAGCCGGCGTCAGGATGGCGACGCCCTGGCCGGCGACGGCGGCGGCCGCTTCGTAGGCCTGGGCGCCATAGAAGCTCGATGCCCGTGTTTTCAGGTTCGATGTCGGAACGCCGGCCGCCTCCAGCCACTGGTGCCACCAGGGATCTGTCGTATCGAAAATGCGCAGCTTCAGGAGATCGGCGGGTTCATGGATGCCGCCGATGGTCCCGGCGAGCGCCGGGCTCAGCATCGGGGTGAAATAGACATCCATGAGTTTCTCGGCGCGAAGCCCCGGCCATTCGCCGGTGCCGGAACGGATGCCGATATCGAAGGCCTCGCGGCCGAGATCGACCAGCGTGTCCGATGTGTTCATCCGCACGGCGATATTGGGATGGGCGAGCTGGAAGAGGCCGAGCTTCCGGGCCAGCCACTGTGAGGCGAAGGTTGCGAGGCACGTGATCTGCAGCGTCACTTCGGTCTCGCCGCGCGCCTCGGCCATGGCGAGCTGCAGCGTCTCGAAGGCTTCCGTCACCTGCGGCGCCAGCCTTTCCCCGGTTTCGGTCAGGCTGATCTGCCGCGGGCGGCGCAGGAACAGCGGCTCGCCGATATTCTCTTCCAGCAATTTCACCTGATAGCTCACCGCCGTCTGGGTCATGCCGAGCTCTTCGCCGGCCTTGGTGAAACTGCTATGCCGCGCCACGGCCTCGAAGACGCGCAGCGCATTCAGCGGGAATTGCCTGGAGAGCTTCATGGATAAGTTCTCTTTATGCGTTCGCATGTTTGTTCGATTGGAATTGCAGCATTTTCGGGCGCAGACTGCAAGTCATACCGTCAAGTGAATGAAGGTGACTGTCATGAAAGACTCAACGATCGAACGCAATGAACTGCACCACGAGCTGCCGGTAAAAGCGCTTGTCTCGCGTCTTCGGGCATGGGTCTACCGCACGTTCGTATACTCGTCGCGGCTCGACCCCGACACCATGCCCGACCGGGTCAGGCGCGATCTGGGGTTCCTGGATGGCCGGGAACCGCACGATCATTTCGAGCGCTGGCCATAAACAGCTAACGCTGCCAGAATCTCGGCGGCGGTCATGGCGGCGATCACTTCCGGGCGCTTGTCGCGGACGGCAGAGCCGCCGATCGGCAATGTCAAACGCTCGAGCCAGCGCCTTTCGCCGCCCTCGCGCGACAGCCAGCTCGAAAACGTAGCACGCTTGGTGGCCGAGCCGATCATGCCTGTGTAGGCGAGGTCGGTTCTCGCCAGCGCCTCGCGGGCGATCAGGAAATCGAGGGCATGGTCATGCGTCAGGATGACGATGGCCGAGCCTGCCGGCACCTCGGCGATCAGCGCCTCGGGCATCGGCGTCAGCAGGGTTTTGGTTTCGGCGGGCAGGTTTGTCAGTTCTTCCTTGCGGGTTTCGATGACCGTCACGGCGAGCGGCAGCGGCGCAAGGGCAGCTGCCAGTGCCCGGCCGACATGGCCCGCGCCGAACAGATAAGCGGCCGGTCGGTGTTCGGCTTCGTCGACGCGCCTGGTTTCCAGCTCCTCCAGGATATCGGTGGTCACCCTGCGGAAGCGCAGCTGCGTGCGCCCGCCACAGCATTGGCCGATCTCGGGGCCGAGCGGGATGTCCATGGTTTCCTTGCCGCTGTTTTGGAGCAGGCTGCGGGCGTTTTCGATCGCCAGATATTCGAATTGACCGCCGCCGATCGTGCCCCAGATGGCGGTGGGGGAGACGAGCATGAATGTGCCGGTTTCACGCGGGGTGGAGCCCTGGGTGCCGGTGATCTCGATCAGGATGGTGGCGGGGTGGGTGAGGAGGAAGTCGGTGAAGGTGGTCATTGTTTTGTGACCGGGAGGTTTGTGGGTGGGGTACCCCCCTCTGTCCTGCCGGACATCTCCCCCTCAAGGGGGGAGATTGGCTGGGGGCGCCGGTTTCCCCAAACAACTGACGTCGAAGGATCATTATGGTGCGAGCGGATGCCTCCAGCTGCTCTCCCCCCTTGAGGGGGAGATGCCCGGCAGGGCAGAGGGGGGTAAGCCACGAACGCCACCCCGCCGCCCCTCACACCATCTTCATCCGCTCGACCGCCATCAGCACACGCTCCGGCGTGGCAGGCGCATCGAGCCGCGGGCAGACCTTGTAATCGGCGACGCTGGCAACCGCCATGGAGAGCGCTTCCAGCACCGAGATCGCCAGCATGAACGGCGGCTCGCCGACGGCCTTCGAGCGGCCGATCGTCGCTTCCTTGTTTTCCGACCATTCCGCCAGCTTGACGTTGAACACCTTCGGGCGGTCGGAGGCGAGCGGGATCTTGTAGGTGGAGGGGGCGTGGGTACGCAGCCGCCCCTTGTCGTCCCACCAGAGCTCCTCGGTCGTCAGCCAGCCCATGCCCTGCACGAAGGCGCCCTCTACCTGGCCGATATCGATCGCCGGGTTCAGCGAGCGGCCGACATCGTGGAGAATATCGGTGCGGTCGATGAGGTATTCGCCGGTCAGCGTGTCGATCGTAACCTCGGTGCAGGCGGCGCCATAGGCGAAATAATAGAAGGGCGTGCCGCGGCCGGCGGCGCGGTCCCAGTGGATTTTCGGGGTCTTGTAAAAGCCAGCCGCCGAAAGCTGGACGCGGGCGAAATAGGCCTGCTTGATGAAATCCGGGAAGGGGATTTCCGTTTCGCCAACCCGCACGCGGTTCGGCAGGAAGATCACGTCGGCCGGATCGACGCTCCATTTCTCGGCAGCAAAAGCGACGAGGCGGTCCTTCAGCTGCCGGGCGGCGTCATAGGCGGCCATGCCGTTGAGGTCGGAACCCGAGGAGGCTGCCGTTGCCGAGGTGTTCGGCACCTTGCCCGTGGTCGTCGCGGTAATCTTCACCCGATCGATATCGACCTGAAAGCTGTCGGCCAAGACCTGTGCCACCTTGGTATAGAGGCCCTGGCCCATCTCGGTGCCGCCATGGTTCAGGTGGATCGAGCCGTCCTGATAGATATGAACGAGGGCGCCCGCCTGGTTGAAGGCGGTCATGGTGAAGGAGATGCCGAATTTCACCGGCGTCAGCGCAATGCCCTTGCGGATGTAGCGGCTGTCGCGGTTGAAAGCGATGATTGCGTTGCGGCGGGCCTGGTGATCGGCGCTTTCCTCGAGTTCCTCGACGATGCGCAGGACGATGCTGTCCTCGACCTCCTGATGATAGGGGGTCGTCGTGCGGCCGGAGCCCGGTTGGCCGTAGAAGTTCAGCTTGCGAACATCCAGCGGGTCCTTGCCGGTGGCATAGGCGATTTCTTCGATGAAGCGCTCGGCGCCAAGCATGCCCTGAGGGCCGCCGAAGCCGCGGAAGGCGGTGTTGGAGACGGTGTGGGTCTTCAGCGGCTTCGACTGCAGATGCACATGCGGGTAGAAGTAGCTGGAATCGGCGTGGAACAGCGCGCGGTCGGTGACCGGGCCGGAGAGATCAGACGAGAAACCGCAGCGTGCCGCATAGGTGGCATCGACCGCGTGGATGCGGCCTTCGTCGTCGAAGCCGAGCTCGTAATCGACGAGGAAATCGTGGCGCTTGCCTGTTGCGGTCATGTCCTCGTCGCGATCCGGGCGGAATTTGACGGCGCGCTTCAGCTTCTTGGCGGCGATGGCGGCGAGGGCTGCAAACTGGTTGCCCTGCGTTTCCTTGCCGCCGAAGCCGCCGCCCATGCGGCGCACGTTGACCGTCACGGCATTGGACGGAATGTCGAGCACATGGCCGACGATATGCTGGATCTCGCTCGGATGCTGCGTCGAGGACCAGACGGTGACCTCGTCGTCCTCGCCGGGGATCGCCATAGCGATGTGTCCCTCGAGATAGAAATGCTCCTGGCCGCCGATGCGCATCTGGCCGCGCAGCCGGTGCTTGGCATTGTCCATCTCGCTCTTGGCTTCACCGCGCCTCAGCGTCATCGGGGTGATGACGAGAGGGCTGCCGTTTTCCAGCGCGCCGTCGATATCGCTCCAATGCGGCAGGTCGCGATACTCGATCTTCGCCTTGCGGGCGGCGTGGCGGGCGGCTTCCCGGGTTTCGGCGATGACGGCAAAGATCGGCTGGCCGTGGAATTCGACCTTGGTTTCGGCAAGCAGCGGCTCGTCATGGCTGCCGTTCGAGGAGACGTCGTTGACCCCCGGCACGTCCTTGCCGGTGAAGACGAGGATGACACCGGGGTGGCGGCGGACATCCGAGAGATCCATGCTGAGGATATCGGCATGGGCGCGGTCGGAGGTGCCCAGCGCGCCGTGCAACAGGCCCGCTGGTTCCGGAATGTCGTCGATATAATCGGCACTTCCGGTGACGTGCTTATGCGCTGAATCATGGCGCAGCGAGCCGTGCATCGGGCCGGAAATCATGGCCTTTGGGTTTTCGAAGGTGGATTTATCCATGGGGATGCTCCGCCGTAATTTTGGTCGCGGCCCTCAATGCCACCCTCATTCCTGTGCTTGTCACAGGAATCCAGCCACGGCGCGTCTGCGCCGTGAAATACTCTCCCGCACCCATAGACATGGGCGCACTGGATTCCTGGGACAAGCACAGGAATGAGGGAAAGGAGGAGGGGCCCTCGCACATCTCAAGCAGCTGAGTGTAAGGTGAGACCGCCATCACGCCACCCCCTCGAACCGCTTGAGTTCCACCGGCGTCCCCACCGTTTCCAGATAAAACCGCATCAGCAAGTTCTTCGCCGCAAGCTGACGGTATTCGGCGGTGGCGCGCCAATCCGTCAGCGGCTGGAAGTCGGCGTCGAAGGTGGGGCGGGCGTCGTCGATGGTGGCTTCGGTCCAGGGCTTGCCCATCAGATCGGATTCGACGGTGCGGGCGCGTTTCGGGGTTGCCGCCATGCCGCCGAAGGCAATGCGGATGTCGTTGACGTCACCGGCGTCGTCGAGCGTCAGGTAGAAGGCGCCGAGGGTGGCGGTAATATCCTCGTCGCGGCGCTTGGTGACCTTGTAGACGGCGAAATGGCTGCCCTCGGCGGGGTAGGGCACGAAGACGCTTTCGACGAATTCGCCCCGTTTGCGGTCCTGTTTGCCATAGGCGATGAAATAATCCTCGAGCCGCAGCATGCGGGTGCCAGCTGCGGAGCGCAGCTTCAGCGTCGCGCCGAGGGCGATCAAAGGCGGCGGGCTGTCGCCGATCGGCGAGCCGTTGGCGATGTTGCCGCCGATGGTACCCATGTTGCGCACTTGCTCGCCGCCGATGCGGTTGATCAGGGCGGCAAGCGCCGGCACCTTCTTCGCCAGCACTTCGAAGGCCTTCGTATAGGTGACGCCCGCCCCGAAGGTGACGCCGCCGTCGGTGACCTTGATCGTCTGCAATTCGCTGAGGTGGTTGATGAAGACGACAGGGTTCAGCGCCCGCATTTGCTTCGTCACCCAGAGCCCGACATCGGTCGAGCCGGAGACGATGGTGGCGGATTTTTCTTCCGCCAGAATACGGGCCAGCGCCTCGACAGAACCGGGAATCATCAGCCTTCCGTCATCGGAGGTGACGGTGATGGTCTCGCGCGGCTGCATCGCCCAGAGGCGGGCGACGATATCGGAGCGGGTCTTTTCCAGAGGGTCGAACAGCGTGCTCGGGCGCGCCCTGGCGATGGCTTCGGCCGCCTTGACGATCGGCTCGTAGCCCGTGCATCGACAGAGATTGCCCTGCAGCGCCTTTTCGATCTGCGGGCGGCCGGGCTTGTCGTTGGAGAGCCACAGGCCGTAGAGCGACATGATGAAGCCCGGCGTGCAGAAGCCGCATTGCGAGCCATGGTAATCGACCATCGCCTGCTGCACCGGATGCAATGTGCCATCCTTGGCCGCCAGATGCTCGACGGTGACGACATGAGTACCGTTCAGCGAGCCGATGAAGCGGATGCAGGCGTTGACGGATTCATAGGCGAGCTTGCCATCTACAAGGCGGCCGACGAGCACCGTGCAGGCGCCGCAATCGCCTTCCGCGCATCCTTCCTTCGTGCCGGTCAACCGGCGCTTCAACCGCAGAAAATCGAGCAGAGTCTCGGTCGGTCGGACATCTTTGAGTGCGATGTCCTCGCCATTGAGGATGAAGCGGATGCTGTCGCTCATGATGTTCCTTATTGTTGTTTTTCTAATGGTTATGCTGCAGTCCAGCCCCCGTCAATCGAGATGTGGGTGCCGGTGACCTGGCGGGCGTCGTCGCTGGCGAGGTAGAGCGCCAGCGCGCCGATCTCCTCGGCCTTGACGAATTCATGCGTCGGCTGGGCCTTGAGGATCACTTCGGTCTTCACCTGCTCCTCGGTCATGCCGCGGGCCTTTGCCGTATCCGGGATCTGCTTTTCGACCAGCGGCGTCAGCACATAGCCGGGGCAGATGGCGTTCACCGTGACGCCCGACTCAGCAAGCTCCAGTGCGGCCGTCTTCGTTAATCCTAATATACCATGTTTCGCCGCCACGTAGGCAGATTTGAACGGCGAGGCGACGAGGCCGTGGGCCGAGGCGATGTTGATGATGCGGCCATGCTTCTTCGCCTTCATATGCGGAATGGCTGCGCGCATCGTGTGGAAGGAACTCGACAGGTTGATGGCGATGATCTGGTCCCACTTGTCGATCGGGAAATCCTCGATCTTCTCGACATGCTGGATACCGGCATTGTTGACGAGGACATCGACGGTGCCGAAGGTCTTTGCCGCCGTTTCGATCAGATCGGCGATCTCGGCGGGCTTGGTCATGTCGGCCGGATGGTAGAGGGCGCGTGCCTCCGAAAGTGATTCAAGCCGCTCGGTGATCGCCTTGATTTCCTCGGCTTTTCCGAAGCCGTTGATGACGACGTTGTCGCCCTTGCCGGCAAAGGCGGTGGCGATCGCCAGGCCGATGCCGCTGGTGGAGCCGGTGACGACGACGGTTCTCTTCATGAACGCTTCTCCTTGGTCCGCAATGGACCAAGGTTATGCGCAAAGAGCGGTGGCTGACAATCGCCGCGTTGCCTCTATCAGCTTCCGGCGAGCAGTCCGTTGGTGAAAGCTGCCGAGAAGTCCGGGCGCTTGGCAAGCGGTGCGCCATTGGCATCCTTCAGGATACAGGCATCGAAGAGATAGTTGCCGATCGCGTTCATCTTGGCCGGCTCCATGTCGCCAGCCTTGCCTGGTCCCGTGCGCAGATAGGCGCCGTCAACGAGGGCTTTCAACGAGGCGTGCACCAGTTCGGCGTTCATCAGCGCGCCGTCCGATCCCTTGATCAGGATGTCTGCTGCCTCATCCGGATGATCGGCCGCGAATTCATACCCCTTCCGCGTTGCCTGCATGAAGGCGCGGGCAAGCTCCGGCTTCTCTGCGAGATAGGCGTTGCTGCTGCCGATGAGGGCCGTGTGTTCGTCGGGCACACCGTAATCGGCATAGACGAAGGCGCGCTGGGCCTTGTTTTCCAGTTCGGCCTGAACGCCTTCCCAGGTGTAGACTTCGAGGGTGAAATCGACGGCGCCGTTGTCGAGTGCCTGATAGGCGGAGGTTCCCAGCGTCACGGTCTCGAATTCGCCCTTGCCGCCGGCGTTCTTGATCATCGAGCCGAGCAGGGCGTTTTCCCAGGCGCTGCCGAAGCCGCCATAGGTCTTGCCGTCCAGATCCTTCGGCGTCTTGATGTCGCTGCGATCGGCCTTGAAGACGACGCGGCCGGTTTCTTTCTGGACGATGGCGAAGGTGCCGATGAGATCGGCGCCGGCGGCGCGCTGCGTCATCAAGCCGATTGAGCCGAGAACGCCGAAATCGGCGACACGGCTGGCAACGAGGGTCGCGGCCGAAGTGTCCGTGTAGGGGAGAATTTCGACGTTGATACCGGCGTCGCGGTAGAAATTCCTGTCACGGGCCAGGTAGAGGCCGACGTGATTGGTGTTCGGCGTCCAGTCGAGGGCGACGGAAACCTTGGGATTGGCGGCGCGAACAGTGAGCGGTGCGGCGGCCAGTGACAGAATGCCGGCAAGCGCGGTGCGGCGGGTGATGGACGGAAGGGTCATGGCTGATCTTCTCCTTCGAAGAGCGTTGCGAGGATGCGGTTTTCGATTGCAATGACGTCCGTCTGCTGCCTGCCGGGTTCGGTGCGCGGGCGGGGCAGATCGCCCCTGGTTTCGAGGACGACGCGGGCCGGACGGGCGGAGAGCACATAGATGCGGTCGGAGAGCAGCACGGCCTCGCGCACGTCATGGGTGATCAGGATCACCGACAGCCCCCGGCGCAGGCAGAGCGCTTCGAGAAAGCGCTGCATCTTCAGGCGGGTCAGCGCATCCAGCGCGCCGAAGGGTTCGTCGAGCAGCAGGATCGGCCGCTGCTGGACGACGGTGCGCAGCAGAGCGACACGCTGGCGCATGCCGCCGGAGAGTTCATGCGGCCAGCTGCGTTCGAAGCCCTCCAGGCCGAATTCGGCCAGCAGCGGCGTGATTTCGGCGCTCGCGTCCCGTCTCGACATCCCCGCGATTTCGAGGCCGAGTGCTGCATTGGCAAGCAACCGCCGCCACGGCATCAGCGCATCGCGCTGCGGCATGAAGGCGAAGGGGCGGGTTTCTGAGACCAGCGTATTGCCGTTCATGCGGATAGTGCCGCCTGTTTTGGCGACGCTTCCGGTCAGGATCCGGAAGAGCGTGGATTTTCCGGCGCCCGACGGGCCGAGAATCGAGACGAATTCGCCCGCGTGAAGCTCTAGCGAAATACCATCGAGCACATCGACGGTGCCGAGGCGGCAGCTGAGATCGCGGATATCGAGAAGAGGCTGATCGCTCATCGACGGTCGTCCCGGCTGGCGCGGTGCCAGGGCATGGCGAGCCATTCGACGAGCACGGCCAGCGAAAACAGGATGAGTGTCAGTAGCGAACTGACGAGCACGGCGGCAAGCACGAGATCGGCGCGGAAATTGTTCTTGGCGTTGAGGATATAGATGCCGAGCCCGCGGGCAGCCCCCGCATATTCGGCAAAGATCGCGCCGACGACCGCGTAGGTGATCGAGATGCGCAGCCCGGCGAAGAAATAGGGCAGTGACGCCGGCAGCCGCGCCACGATGAAGCGCTTCCAACGCGAGGCGCCCATCGAGGCCAGCAGCTCCTCGATCTCCGGTTCGGCTGCCGCATAGCCGCGGGCAAGGGCCACCAGCATCGGAAAGAAGGTGACGAGGGCGACGAGCAGAATTTTTGGCAGCAGCCCGAAGCCGAACCAGAGCACGATCAGCGGTGCGATGGCGACCAGCGGCAATGTCTGGCTGATGACGAAGACCGGCATCAGGGCGGCGCGCAGGCGCGGCGCAAAGTCGATGGCGACCGAGAACAGGAACGCGATTGCTAGCGACAGGCCGAAGCCGGAGATCGTCGCCTGCAGCGTCGGCCAGCTGTTGTTCAGCAGCGCTGCGCGTTCGACGAATGCCTGGGTGATGACGCGCGATGGCGCAGGCAGCGTCGTCGGCGGCACACCGGCAAGCTCAACATAGGCTTCCCAGATGGCCAGCAGCGCGCTGACCGACAGCACGGCGGGCGCAGAACGCATGGCAAGTTGCGGCAATCGGATGAACCGCAGCATCGGCAGTCTCCTGACGTGAGGCAGCGATCAGACGGCGGATGGACTGTTGGCGGAGACGGTGAGGTCGATGGTCACATGGCCATTCGGCGGACCGAAACGGACGAAGGCTTCGTGAATGGTCGCGAAGACCGCACCGGCGTCGCCCTTGACGCGGGTACAGAAATTCTTCGAGCGGTCGAAGACGCCCGAATTCTTCAGGAAGTCGATGCAGCCGTAGATCTCTTCCATGTGATCGCCGGTGCCCATGACATACAGCGAGAACTGCGCCGCCGCTTGGCGGCCAGTGACCGGCGAGGAGGCAACGGCTTCCAGCGCTGACGCCTTGCGCTCGGCAAGCGGCAGGACCGGACCCGAGAGGGCTTCGGTATGGCACATCGGATCATCCGGCTCACCCGGGCAGCCGCGGGAGATGGTAGCGCGCAGCACCGCATGGATGCCATCGGCCGAACCGCTGACATAGAGGTCGCGCATCGCCGCAAAGACCACATCGGGCGTGCCGACGATCAGCGTCGAGATGTCGTCGGTCTCGATCCTGAGCCTGTCGCGATAGGGGTCGAGGGCCGGAAGGGCCGAGAGGATGACATCGACGAAACGGTCGGTCATCGGGTAAAGGGAAATTTGTGCGCCAGAAAACATCGCTCGCCTCGCTCCGCTGGTATTATCCAGATCAGCTCAAGAGTTCGAGACCATGCGGCCGCATCTCAGCCCCGGCTATACGGAGCACCCCTGTCGTTGGTGCCCTTTAAGCATGCGTCGGCCGGCTTGTAAAGCGGCCTATTTACGGCGAGGCAAAATTGCGATCGGCTTTCTTTTCTCTTTCGTTTCTGCGTCTTAAATGATCTATCTGAAAGCCGCTGAGCTTAGAGGGAGGGGCAGGCATGAGCGGGTATGTTCTGGCGATCGATCAGGGCACGACATCGACGCGGGCGATCGTTTTCGATGGCGAGATGAAGATTGCGGGCGTCGGCCAGAAGGAGTTCACGCAGATCTATCCACGCTCGGGATGGGTGGAGCACGACCCGGAAGAGATCTGGGATTCGGTGGTTTCGACCATCCACATGGCGCTGCGCGAAGCCAAGGTGAAGGCGACCGATATTGCCGCACTCGGGATCACCAACCAGCGCGAAACCGTCGTCGTCTGGGAGCGTGCAACGGGAAAGCCGATCCAGAATGCCATCGTCTGGCAGGACCGCCGCACCGCCAGCTATTGCGAGAACCTGAAACGCCAGGACCTCGAAAAGCTCTTCACCAAGAAGACCGGCCTGATCCTCGATCCTTATTTCTCCGGGACCAAGCTGTCCTGGATGCTGGCCAATGTGAAGGGCGCGCGGGCCCGGGCCGCCAAGGGCGAACTCTGCTTCGGCACCATCGATACATTCCTGATCTGGCGGCTGACCGGCGGCAAGAACTTCGTCACCGATGCGACCAATGCCTCGCGGACGCTGATGTACAACATCGCCGACAATAGCTGGGACAAGGACCTGCTGGAAATCCTGCGCGTTCCGGCTGCCATGCTGCCGGAAGTGAAGGACTGCTCGGCCGATTTCGGCATCACCGAGAAGTCGCTGTTCGGCGCCGAGATCCCGATCCTCGGCGTTGCCGGCGACCAGCAGGCGGCGACCATCGGCCAGGCCTGCTTCGAGCCGGGCATGATGAAATCCACCTATGGCACCGGTTGCTTCGCGCTGCTGAACACCGGCTCCGACATGGTGCGCTCGAAGAACCGGCTCTTGACCACCATCGCCTACCGGCTGGACGGCGAGACGACCTACGCCCTCGAGGGATCGATCTTCATCGCCGGGGCGGCGGTGCAGTGGTTGCGCGACGGGCTCGGGATCATCGACACGGCCGGAGAGACCGGCAAGCTGGCTGAAAGCGCCGATCCCTCGCAGGAGGTCTATCTGGTGCCCGCCTTTACCGGTCTCGGGGCGCCGCATTGGGATCCGAAGGCGCGTGGCGCGATCTTCGGCCTGACCCGCAACAGCGGCCCGGCGGAGCTTGCCCGCGCCGCACTCGAAGCCGTCTGCTACCAGACACGGGATCTGCTCGATGCGATGCAGAAGGACTGGAAGAACGGCACCGACGATACCGTGCTGCGCGTCGATGGCGGCATGGTCGCTTCCGACTGGACGATGCAGCGGCTGTCGGATCTGCTCGATGCGCCTGTCGACCGACCGGTGATCCTGGAGACCACGGCGCTCGGTGCCGCCTGGCTGGCGGGCAGCCGCGCCGGTGTCTGGCCGGACCGGAAGACCTTCTCCGCCAAGTGGAAACGAAACAAGCGTTTCGAGCCGGATATGGACGAGAAGACGCGAGCCGCCAAGCTCAAGGGCTGGCGGAATGCGGTGAAGCGGACGCTGAGCGACGCATAGGGCGGTGCGCCAGGTGGGTGGCGGTGGGACGAGCGCTTCATCCCATTCACAGTCTTCACGTGCGAGCCTCAGTCCTACCCACCGCCGTCATGCTCTGGCTTGTCCCGAGCATCTGCAACGGCTGACGTAGGAGTTCGTTAGATCCTCGGCACAAGGCCGAGGATGACGGAGGGGGCGTGCCGCTCTCTGCGAACTTCAAACAAGACCCTCCAAATCATTACCATCCGCACTGTGCGCGAATGCCGCAATCTCGCTGCTTGCGTCTTTTGTACCGATCGGTACAATATATCCTCATCAGTACAGGAGAAAAGACAATGACTGCGCTTATTCCCCCCTTCACGCTTGAAACCGCCACCCAGAAAGTCCGCCTTGCCGAGGACGGCTGGAACAGCCGGAACCCGGAAAAGGTTTCGCTCGCCTACACGCCTGATAGCGCCTGGCGCAATCGCGCCGAGTTCGTCAACGGACGGCCGGAGATCGTTGCCTTCCTGGCGCGCAAATGGGCCAAGGAGCTGGACTACCGGCTGATCAAGGAGCTGTGGGCGTTCCGCGAAAACCGCATTGCCGTGCGCTATGCCTATGAATGGCACGACGACAGCGGCAACTGGTTCCGCTCCTATGGCAACGAGAACTGGGAATTCGATGCCAGCGGCTTGATGCAGCGCCGTTTCGCTTGCATCAACGACATGCCGATCAAGGAATCGGACCGCAAATACCATTGGCCGCTCGGCCGCCGTCCGGATGATCACCCGGGGCTGTCGGAGCTTGGTCTCTGAAGGATTGATGCCCTGAAGACCGTTTACGAACGCCGCGATGTCGTGCCCCTGCTTGCCGAGATCTTTCGGGAGCTCGGCTATGAGGGCACGACGCTCAGCCGGATCACCGAACGCACCGGGATTGGCAAGGGCAGCCTCTACCACTTCTTCCCTGGTGGGAAGGAGGAGATGGCGGCGGCCGTGCTTGCCGAGGTCGACCGCTGGTTCGAGGACTTCATCTATCAGCCGCTGCGCCGCGACGAGCCCGCCGTGGCGATCGCGGCGATGTGGCGTGGCGTTGACGATTACTTCCGCTCGGGCGGGCGCATCTGCCTGGTCGGCGCCTTTGCGCTGGATGGGACACGAGAGCGCTTCAGCGAGGCGATCAACAGCTATTTCAGGCGCTGGGTCGAGGCGCTGGCCGGGGCGCTGACGCGGGCTGGCCGGAACTCCGGCGAGGCGCGGGCCGAGGCCGAGCACGCGGTGCTGGGTATCCAGGGCGCGCTCGTTCTGTCGCGCGCCCTCGATGATCACGATGTTTTCCGCCGGGCCATCGCCGGGCTGCAGGTGAGGCTTTCGCCTACTTCTTGAGCCAGGGGCTCTTCGTGCTCCAGAAGATGACGCTGGCGCCGAGATAGTCGTCGGCGAAGGCGGTGAATTCTTCCTTGGTGAAGGGCTTCTTGGTTTGCGGGTTCCTGTAGGTCAGCGTCGGCTCCTGAACCGCCATGCCGACATAGGCAAGCTTGCCCTTGTACTGATTGAAGAACGGATAGGAGTTCTTCATCTGCGCCTTGCGGTTCGGCACGATATCCGGGCCGCCGAGGCCGATATTGTTCTTCGCCGCGAAGTCGAAGAGGCGGCTCATGTATTTATGGTCGTTTTCCCATTCGCAGGGCCAGAAATTGACATACTGGACGACCATGGACTTCGTGAACGCCTTGCGGGCGAAGCCGAGATTTTCCATCTCGCCTGCGAAATAGGCGTCGCAGGAAAAATCCTTCGGCTCGTTCTTCGGGTCGAGGTCGATCGATGTCTCCGGCAGGTTGATGCCGTAGACGCGGCCGTCGAATTTCTGCGCAAGCGCGGTCAGCAGCGCCTGATAACGTGCGCGCACGGCCGGGTTCCATTGCTGCGCCACCCAGCCGGAACCGATGCCCTTGTTCTCGCCGGGATTGTCGAATTGCGGCGCCAGCCCGCCGCCATACTCGGCGCCTTCGAGCATGTAGTCGGGGATGTTGCGGGCCTTCGGATTGAAGAAGCGGTCCTGCACCTGGATGAATAGCTTCTTGTTCAAGCTCTCGGCGATCGCCAGGTCCTTCTCGATCGCCGAGAAGTCGTACTCGCCTTTGCCCTTTTCCAGCATCTTCCAGTTATAGACCACCTGCGCGCCGCCAATATCCGGCCGCTCCAGCAGGGACTTTGCCGCCTCGAGGTCGCCGGAGCCGGTATAGATGAAATTCTGCGGCGCGGCATAGGCGGCGGAAGCCGCCACGGTGATCGCAGCCGATAGCAGCAGGCTTTTGAAAAGATGCATGTTTCGTCCTGAAATATGATGTTGGAAATCCAGCCGCTGGAGACATCGAAGCCGAAGGTGGCAACTCGATGGCGAAAGGCGGGATGGCTGATACAATCCCCAATGCTAAATTTTCCGGATGTAATTTTTTGCTGCGCCGTGTCGGATGGCGCGTTACTCCTTCGTCATTGAGGAAGAGGAGTAACCGATGCTGTATGCGATCCTTTGCTATGCCAATGAAGAAACCGTCTTTTCCTGGTCGAAGGAAGAAGAGGATGCCGTCATGGCGAAGCTCTACGCCGTGCAGGAGCCGCTTGCCAAATCCGGCAAGCTCGGCCCTACCGGTCGCCTGATGCCGACGACCTCTGCGACCACGCTGCGCAAGGGCAAGGACGAGCCGCTGGTGCTCGATGGACCCTTCGCTGAAACTAAGGAAGCGCTCCTCGGTTTCTACTGCATCGACTTCGATACGCTGGATGAGGCAATCGCCTTCGCCAAGGATCTGTCGGCCGCCAATCCGGGCTCGACCTCCTACGAGATCCGCCCCTTCTACGTGTTCCATCCGGGAGATAGAGCCACATGACAGACATTGCCTGGATCGACGTGACGCTGGCTTCGGCCCGGCCGAAGGCGCTGGGCGCGCTGCTACGCTATTTCCGCGATCTCGATATCGCGGAAGAGGCCTTTCAGGAGGCCTGCCTGCGCGCCATCCGCACCTGGCCGGACAAGGGCCCGCCACGCGATCCGACGGCATGGCTTGTATTCGTCGGCCGCAACAGCGGCATCGACGCGGTGCGCAAGCAGAAGAAGACGCAGGCGCTGCCGGATGAGGAGCTGATCTCCGATACGGAGGATGCCGAAAGCGATATCGCCGACCGGCTGGACGAATCGAATTATCGCGACGACATCCTGCGGCTCTTGTTCATCTGCTGCCATCCGGATCTGCCGGCGACGCAGCAGATCGCGCTGGCGCTGCGCATCGTCTCCGGGCTGTCTGTGCAGCAGATCGCCAAGGCGTTCCTGGTTGGCGAAAGCGCCATGGAGCAGCGCATCACCCGCGCCAAGGCCCGTGTCGCCAAGGCCGGCGTGCCCTTCGAGACGCCGGGACCGGAGGAGCGGGCAGAGCGGCTCACCATCGTCTCGACGATGATCTATTTGGTCTTCAACGAAGGCTATTCGCAGGGCGACCCGAAGCGCGATGCGGCCGCCTTCGCCGACGAGGCGATCCGCCTCGGGCGGCTGATGCTGCGGATCTTTCCGGGTGAACCCGAGATCATGGGGCTGCTGGCGCTGATGCTGCTGCAGATCTCGCGCCGCGAGGCGCGTTTCGATGCCAAGGGCGAACTGGTTCTGCTTGAGGATCAGGACAGGACGCGCTGGAACCATGCGCTGATCAACGAGGCGCTGAACCTGCTCGACAAGGCGATCCGCCATCGCCGGCCCGGCCCCTATCAGATCCAGGCCGCGATCGCGGCGATCCATTCGCGCGCCAAGCGGGCGGAGGATACCGATTGGGAAGAGATCGAAATCCTTTACCGGGTGCTGGAGCGTCTGCAGCCTTCGCCGGTGATCACGCTGAACCGTGCGGTTGCCGTCTCCAAGCTCAAGGGGCCGGAAGAGGCGCTGGCGCTGGTCGATACGCTTGCCGAAAAGCTCGACGGCTATTTCTATTTCCATGGTCTGAGAGGCGGCCTGCTGAAGCAGATGGGGCGGACGCGGGAGGCGCGCGAGGCGTTCGACCGGGCCATCGCGCTCGCCAATTCCGCCGCCGAGGCCGCCCATATCCGCCTGCAGCTCGATGGCCTGCAGAAACCGCCGGTGCTGTCCGGCGTCAAATAACCTACGAAAAAATCGATCACGATGTCGGAATGGCGGGAGCCGCCACGTCCTTGGAACAACCTGATCGTACACAGGTTTCGCTCAACAGGAGGAATGCCGAAATGACCGCCACGACACAGCATGAACTGGTTCTCGTCCGCGAAATGAATGTGCCGCGCGAGAAGATCTACAAGGCCTGGACCGACGAGAATTCGATCAAGGAATGGTTCGTTCCGAAGCCCTGGACGATCGCCGAAGCCAAGCTCGATGTGCGCCCGGGTGGCTCCAGCTACGTCGTCATGCAGGACCCTGACGGCAACAAGTATCCGAATTCCGGGGTCTATCTGGAGCTCGTCGAAAACGAGAAGATCGTCTTCACCGATGCCTATACGAGCGGCTGGGTGCCGTCCGAAAAGCCGTTCTTCACCGCCGTCATCCTGCTCGAAGATCTCGGCAACGGCCGGACGAAATATACCGCCAAGGCGCTGCACTGGCGTGCCGAAGACAAGGAAGCGCACGAGAAGATGGGGTTCCATGACGGCTGGGGTACCGTCGCTGGCCAGCTTGAGGAATACCTGAAACGCAATTGATCGGCTTAAAGCGGACGCTGAGGCGGTTTCGATTTCGATTCCGCCTGCGCCCGCAAGCCGTTGAATTTGGATTCGGATTGGCCGCTGGCCTGATCCCATCCAGCCATCAACTTTATCGAACGATCCGTTCCAGAATTTCCGTTTGCCCAGGGGCTTGCCGATCCTTATCTGAGGAGCAAGTTCAACAGGATGCCGACAATGGAACTGGGTCTCTACACTTTTGCCGACGTCAACCCCAATCCGAGCCGCAGCAAGGGTGCGGAGGGTGCCGAGCGGTTGAAGCATCTGATCGAGGAAATCGAGCTTGCCGACCAGGTGGGGCTCGATATCTTCGGGCTTGGCGAGCATCACCGTCCTGACTATGCGGCCTCCGTTCCCGCCATGGCGCTGGCGGCTGCCGCGGTGAAGACCAAGAATATCCGGCTGACAAGCGCCGTCACCGTTCTGTCCTCCGAAGATCCTGTCCGCGTCTTCCAGCAGTTCGCAACGCTCGATCTGTTGTCGAACGGACGCGCCGAGATCATGGCGGGGCGCGGGTCGTTCATCGAGTCCTTTCCGCTGTTCGGCTACAATCTCGAGGACTACGACCAGCTGTTCGAGGAGAAGCTCGATCTGTTGATGGCGCTGCGCGACGAGGAGGTCGTCAATTGGAAGGGCGAGCTGCGGGCGCCGATCAACGGGCGGGGCGTCTATCCGCGTCCGCTGCAGGATCCGCTGCCGCTGTGGATTGCCGTCGGCGGGACGCCGCAGTCGGTGGCGCGGGCAGGCGCCATGGGTCTGCCGGTGGCACTGGCGATCATCGGCGGGGAATATCCGCGTTTTGCGCCGCTCTTCGAGCTCTATCGCGAGGCGGCACGCCGGGCAGGGCAGGATGCCTCGAAGCTGAAGACCAGCATCAACGTTCACGGCTTCATCGCCGATACGACCGAAGCGGCAGCCGACCAATTCTATGGGCCGCAGGCCGAGGTGATGAACCGCATCGGCCGCGAGCGCGGCTGGGGGCCGACGAACCGGGCGCATTTCGATGCGGCGCGGGGACCGATCGGCAACCTCTTCCTTGGCAATCCGGAACAGGTGGCCGAGAAGATCGTTGCTGCGCACAAGCTGTTCAAGAATGACCGCTTCCTGCTGCAGATGGCGATCGGTCTGATGCCGCATGACCAGATCATGCGCGGCATCGAGCTCTACGGCACGAAAGTCGCGCCGCTGGTCAGAAAGGCATTGACTGAAACGGGCGAAGGCGCGAAAGCCACCGCCTAGACCCGCAATTGGCCTGCCGCCGATGCGGCAGCCGGGAAGAACGATGGTAATCGAAAACGACGACGAACTGGAAAAGCTGAAGGATGTCGGTCGCATCTGCGCTAACGCCATCCAGATCATGGCGGCAGCGCTTGAGCCGGGGATCACCACCCTGGAGCTTGACCAGATCGGCCGCAAGGTTCTCGAAGATGCAGGCGCCCGTTCGGCGCCTGAATTCTGCTACCAGTTTCCGGGTGCGACCTGCATCAGCGTTAACGAGGAAATCGCCCACGGCATTCCCGGCCCGCGGGTGATCCGCCCGGGCGATCTCGTCAATATCGACGTCTCGGCCGAGAAGAACGGCTTCTTCGCCGACACAGGCGCCTCCTTCACCGTGCCGCCGGTCAAGCCGAAGATCGAGCGGCTCTGCCGCGACGGCAAGCGGGCGCTGTTCGTCGGCCTCAACCAGATCAAGTCGGGCGAGCCGCTGGCAAAGATCGGCAATGCCGTCGGCGCCTTTGCAGCCAAGAACCGCTACACGCTGGTCGCCAATCTGGCGAGCCACGGCGTCGGCCGCTCGCTGCACGAGGAGCCGGGCGAACTCTCGACCTGGCCGGATCCGTCCGAAAAGCGGATCATGACCGATGGTCTGGTCTTCACCGTCGAGCCGTTCCTGTCGCTCGGCGCTACCTGGGCCGAAGGCGGCGACGATGCCTGGACGCTCTATGCCGATCCGCAGGCGCCGACAGTGCAGTATGAGCACACCGTCGTTGCCACCCGCAACGGGCCGCTGATCCTGACGCTGCCGGATCTTGCTGCTTAACCGGGTAGGGCGCTCATCCTTTACGGCGCCCGGCGGCCAGGCTTAGCACCACACTCATCCGAATATTCAGGCGTCTACCGCCTATGGCCGATTAGCGGCTGCGGCATTTCCGCGGTACCGCTTGAGACATGCCGGCTGAACCGTTGCCTTGCCCGCCGGCTGTTGCGGAGGGTCGGGAATGCTGCAGAGACAACAGGGCAGTGGATCGGCCGTTCAGCACGGCTATCGCTCGGATATCGACGGGCTGCGCGCTGTCGCGGTTCTGTCCGTCGTCATCTTCCATGCCTTTCCCACCTGGCTGCCGGGCGGCCTTGTCGGCGTCGATATCTTCTTCGTGATTTCGGGCTATCTGATCAGCGGGCATATCCTGCAGCAGCTGCATGACGACCGCTTCTCGATCTTCGATTTCTATAGCCGCCGCATCCGCCGGATTTTTCCTGCGCTGATCGCTGTACTGCTGTTCTGCCTGTGCGTTGGCTGGATCGCCTTGTCGGCGGCCGACAACCGGGAGCTTGGAGAGCATGTGGCGGGCGGCGCCGGTTTCGTCGCCAACCTGCTTTTCTGGTTCGAGATCGGCAGCCAGAAGGATGGCGGGATTTCCAATCCGCTGCTGCATCTCTGGTCGCTCGGGGTCGAGGAGCAATTCTACATCGTCTGGCCACTGGCGGCCTGGATTGCCTGGCGGCGCGGCATGAACGTGATCAAGACGATCGCCGTCGTGGCGTTTGTCTCGATGATTGCCAATCTGGTCATCGTCTACCTTGACCGGACAACGGCATTCTACCTGCCGATTACCCGCTTCTGGGAGCTGCTTGCCGGTGCCGCGCTGGCCGAGCTTGAGCGGTCCCGCGGCAATCTTTCGAAACCGGCGGCCAATGCCGCTGCCATCTCCGGCATCGTGTTGCTGGTTCTGAGTTTCGCGCTGATCCGCGAGAAGCAGGCTTTTCCGGGCATCATCGCCGCCGCACCGGTTCTCGGAGCCGTGCTGGTGATTGCTGCGGGGAGGAACGCATTTCTGAAACAGGCGATCTTCAGCAATCCGATTGCCATCGCCGTCGGCCTGATCAGCTATCCGCTTTATCTGTGGCACTGGCCGCTCTTGTCGTTCGGCTACATCGTCGAGAAGGACACGCCGGCGTTTTCCGTTCGCATCGGCCTGCTTGCCGCCGGCTTTGCCCTTGCGGCCCTGACCTATCTGCTGATCGAAAAGCCGATCCGCTTTGGGCGGTTCAGGAAATCGGCCGTGGCCGTTCCACTGTTTGCGGTGATGACGGCGATTGGCGTTGCCGGATATTGGGTCGCGGAGCGCGACGGGCTGCCGGGCAGTTCGGTGCGGCGCGACATGGCGCAGATCGGCCCCGTCCTGCAAAAAGACGGCCGCCACGCAACGCGCGACGGCAGTCCGCTTTAAGGTCCGGCGTGGACAGCTCAGCCTTGCGGCTTGGCGTCACCGCCCTGGAGGATTTCCATTGCGGCACGCTCCAGGATGCCTGAAATGCGGGCCGCTTCAGCCGGTGACCAGGGATGACGCATGCGCAGCGCCGAGCGGAGCAGTTCGCGGGCGGCGCGAACCTCACGGTCGTCGCGCATGAACTCCTCGTTCTCCTCGTGGCGGCGGCCATGCTGTTCCGGATCGAACATGCGGTTGACGAAGGCCATCTTCTCGCCGACGCGCTCAAGCTTGCTGAAAATGCCGTCAATCATGGCGCGGTTCTCCTCGACTTTGCGCTTGCCGCTTTCGGTGATCTTGTAAAGCTTCTTGGTGCCCTCGGCCTCGACTTCGGTCAGGCCGGTTTCTTCCAGATAGGTCAGCGCCGGGTAGATGACCCCGGGGCTCGGCACGTAGAAGCCGCCGGAGCGCTCTTCCAGCACCTTGATCAGTTCATAGCCGTGGCGCGGCTGCTCGTTGAGCAGCGCCAGAAGCACGATCTGCAGATCGCCTGCCGAAAATTTCCGGCCCATTCCCATGCGGATCGCATCGCCGAACATGCCGCCGCCACCGCCTCTAAAGCCTCTCATAGCTCTTCCTTTCATCGTTAGTCATATCGAATGCTATGTCGTAAAACATATATCGTACGATATTGCGTTTCAAGATACACATCTCGAATTTCTGAAATTGATCGATCGATGAGAATTACTTGTTTGCGGTGCAGCAAGAACGGCGCGATAAGCGTGGCATGTTGGCACGTAATGACAATGAGCCCGTCAGTCTGTTCCGCACGGCGCTTGCCGGGATGATCGCCATGGCCGCGGCCATGGGCTTCGGGCGCTTCTCCTACACGCCGATCCTGCCGGGCATGATGACCGGCGTTCCGCTCTCGGCATCGGATGCCGGCTTCATCGCCTCGGCGAATTTCGTCGGTTATCTCGCGGGTGCCATTCTTGCCGCCTATGGCTGGGCGGCGGGGCGGGAGCGCTTCGTGGCGCTGTCGGCTTTGGCACTCAGCACGCTGCTACTGGCAGCGATGGGCGTGACGACCTCGGTGCCCGTCTTCGCTGCAATCCGGTTCCTCGCCGGTCTCGCCAGCGCCTTTGCAATGATCTTCACCTCGTCGATCGTCCTCAGCCATGGGGCTGCAGCGGGGAACGACCATGTGCAATCGGCGCATTTCGGCGGGCCGGGGGCGGGGATCGCGCTATCGTCGGTCATGGTGCTGCTGATCGGTCTCCTCTATCCCGTTGTCGGCGCCTGGCAAGCCGACTGGTTCGGCGGGGCGATCTTCTCTGCGGTCAGTCTTGCCGCCGTCTGGTATCTGCTGCCGGCCGGCCCGGCACGTTCGCAGCAGTCAGGGCCGGAGCCTGCCATCCGCTGGAACCGGCCGATGACGCTGGTGACGCTTTCCTACGGGATCTTCGGCTTCGGCTATGTGATCACCGCCACCTTCCTCGTTGCCATCGCGCGCATGGATGCCGCCGGGCAGATGGTGGAGTTTCTCTGCTGGTTCATCGCGGGGCTGACATCGGCGGTCGCGCTGTTTGCCTGGAAGCCCTTCGTCAAGCCGCTTGGCCTCGGTGGCGTCTATGTGGCCGCGCTGGTGGTTGAAGCGGCGGGCGTTCTGGCCACCGTCATGCTGCCGCATTCGCTGGCGCCGCTGATCGGCGGCGGGTTGTTCGGCGCGACCTTTCTGGCCATCACCGCCTTCGGCCTGCAGATCGGCCGCAAGCTGTCGCCCGATAGCCCGCGGCGGATCTTCGCGATGATGACGGCGGCCTTCGGGCTCGGCCAGATCGTCGGGCCGCTGGTCGCCGGCTGGGTGGCGCAAGGCACCGGCAGCTTCACACTGCCGACCTATATGGCGGCGGCCGCGCTCGTCCTCTGCGCGCTCCTGGTGCTGCCGGTCATCAAGAAACTGGGATAAGCCGTTACAAATACGTAAGAATGGCCCGCGGCCATTGCTGCCTTCTTCGAACTGCCTTAATTTCCCGCACAATCAGTGCTGTCAAAGCAAATGCCGACTCTGTTCAAGAAAGCCGCGCAAACGTGTTCGTCTCCTATTTCCCGAAGCCGAAACTGTTCTTCACATCCGCTATCGTTTGGGCGCTGATCGGCGTTCTTCTCTGGTATTTCGGAGGCTCCGGCCTCGGTGCCGCGATGGGCTTGCCGCCGCTGCCGGCCGGGGAGGAGGCGGTGATCGGCGTTTCCGTCTTCTGGTCGAAACCGTTCCTCTGGTTCTACATCTATTACGCGGTCTTCGTCGCCCTATTCGCGGGCTTCTGGTTCACCTACAGCCCGCACCGCTGGCAGAATTGGTCGGTGCTCGGCTCGGCGCTGATCATCTTCAACACCTATTTCTCGGTGCAGGTGAGCGTGGCGATCAATGCGTGGTACGGACCGTTCTACGACATGATCCAGCGGGCGCTGGCGCGTCAGGACCCGATACCGAGCGCTGCCGACCTCTACTGGGGCATGACCGGCTTTGCGGGCATCGCCTTCGTCGCCATCACCGTTGGCGTGCTGAACCTGTTCTTCGTCAGCCACTATATCTTCCGCTGGCGCACCGCGATGAACGAATTCTACATGTCCTACTGGCCGAAGCTGCGCCATATCGAAGGCGCTTCGCAGCGTGTTCAGGAAGATACGATGCGCTTCTCGACCACGGTCGAAAGCCTTGGCGTCAACCTCGTCAGCTCGATCATGACGCTGATCGCCTTCCTGCCGGTGCTGTTCAAGTTCTCCGGCACGGTCACCGAACTTCCAATTATCGGCGAAGTCCCGCATGCGCTCGTCTGGGCGGCGATCTGCTGGTCGCTGTTCGGAACGGTGTTTCTGGCGGCGGTCGGGATCAAGCTGCCGGGCCTCGAGTTCCGCAACCAGCGCGTTGAAGCGGCCTACCGCAAGGAACTGGTTTATGGCGAGGACCATGACGACCGCGCGGATCCGATCACAGTGGCGCAGCTGTTCGCCAACGTGCGGCGCAACTACTTCCGCCTCTATTTCCACTACATGTATTTCAACGTTGCCCGTATCTTTTATCTGCAGGCGGACAATCTGTTTGGCACTTTCGTGCTCGTGCCGTCGATCGTTGCGGGCAAGCTGACGCTTGGCGTCATGAGCCAGATCCAGAATGTGTTCGGACAGGTGCGTGAATCGTTCCAGTATCTCGTCAATTCCTGGACGACGATCGTCGAGCTGCTGTCCATCTACAAGCGTCTTCGGACGTTCGAATCGGCGATTGATGGGGAGCCGTTGCCGGCGATCGATCAGCGGTATCTGGACCGTGAAGGTGGGGTTGTCCATCAGGACGGCTGAGCACCCGAGCTAACTTGCCGATAGCTTTGAGCGAGCAGCCCCCTCATTCGGCTGCCGCCACCTTCTCCCCGCTGGGGAGAAGGGACCCAGCCTTGAACGCTTACACTTCCCTTCTCCCCAGCGGGGAGAAGGTGCCCGAAGGGCGGATGGGGGGCGCTTGCGCTCCGGCCAATCTCCTCATGCTGCCGAATTGAAGCGGCGTTACAGCCCCGAAGCGTCCTGCTCTTTCAGTTTCCCGCGCGCCAGAATCATCGGAATCGCCTCGGAATAGCTGACACAAGCGACGTCGCTGCGGTGGCAGACGTCGCTGACCAGCCGGTCGAGTGCCCGCCAATAGGCGCCGCCGTTCATTTCGACGAAATGGAAGCCGAGCTGCAGCGGGATGCGGTTGCCAGCATATTGCTTGTCGAAGGCTTCCTTGAAGGCGGCGTAGGAGCGCTCTTCGAAGGTCTTGCTGTCGGCGGCGTCTTCTTCGCCCTTGGAGTGGCGGACGAAGAGGTTGTAGTCCATGCCGATGATCGGACGGTCCTTCGGTCCCTCGGGGATCAGCGGCAGGCCGAAGCGGATGATGCCGTCTTCGATGACGGGCATGGCCGGTCCCTTGGTGACGAGGCTGGCGTCATAGGTGAAGCCCGCCTTCTTTTCTGCCGTGATCATGTCGCTGCCCGCCGTTGCCGAGAGGTAGGGGGCGCGAAAACCCTTGATGCCGTGATCGGCGAGATCCTGCCAGCCATCAGGCTCCTGCAGACCGACGCCCTTCCAGGCATTCTTCAGCGTCGCCTTGAAGGTCGCGTATTCATCCGACCAGTCGGCGCCGCTCCACTGGCGGCCGTCGAAATGGCCGCAGGCATGGCTGGAGATGTCGTGTCCCTCCAGATGCGCATGCCAGATGTTGCCGAGCCGCTCGCGGATTTCGCCGTCGCTCTGGGCGAAGCCGACATTCGACTTTCCGCGTTTCTGATGAGGGGCTTGGTAGGCCTTCTTCGCATCCTGATTCATCAGGAAGGTGCAGGACAGAAAATAAGTGAAGTGCGCGCCGTTCTTCGCCGCCATCTCGCGGCTCTTCTGCCAGAGCGCGTTGTCGTGGGCGCCGTCGAAGGAAATGATGACGAGCTGCTTCGGCTGATCGGCAGCGAAGGCTGCGGAGGGCAGGGCAACGGAAAGGGCGAGACAGGCAGAGGAAATGGAACGAAACATGGGCACCGCGACAATTTGTTTGCGGCTTTCCTGTTACAGAATTGCGGCGAAGCTGCGGTCGCGCTGGCATTTTCGCCGGTCAACCGGTATCCAGCATCAGCATCTATCAATCAGGAATATCAGCCATGGCCTTGCTTGCCTTAAGCCTCGTTCTTTTCCTCGGTCTTCATCTGATCCGCGTCGTCGCACCCGGCTTCCGGCTGGCGATGATCGAGAAGCTCGGCAAGCCCGTGTGGATCGCCTTCCATTCGATCGCCAGCATCCTGACGCTTGTGTTCGTCGCCTATGCCTTCGTGACGGCGCGCAGCGAGCCGATCGGCATGCTCTACAATCCGCCGGCGGGCATGGCGCATCTGACCGTCACGCTGATGCTTGTCGCCGTTATCTGTTTTGTCGCCGGCTTTCTGCCGGCCGGCCATATCCGGGCGAAGACCAAGCATCCCGTCGTGCTTTCGGTGAAGATCTGGGCGCTCGCTCATCTGCTGTCGAATGGCGAGGCCTATTCCGTCCTGCTGTTTGCGGCGTTTCTCGCCTGGGGCGTCATCCTGCGCATCTCGCTGAAGCGCCGCTGGCGCCGCGGCGAGATCACCCTTCCGGTGTTCGTTTCGGGCAAATACGATCTCTACGCCGTCGTCATCGGTGTCATCGTCTGGGCGCTGATGATCTGGCGCGTGCATGAATGGCTGATCGGCGTGGCGCCGCTGCCGATGCTGGCTTCCTGAGGAATCTCAGATATCCCCCTTACATCGGCCGCAAAATGGGGTAGAAGGCCCAACAATATGCGCAAACGCATAAACTGGGCTTTTCCTGCCGGAGACGAGAATGGCATTCAACGACGACAGCTTCATTCGTGAAGTCAATGAGGAACTGCGTTCCGACCAGATGAAGGGCGCATGGCGCCGCTTTGGCCGCTACCTGATCGCGCTCGCCGTCCTGATCGTTCTCGGCACCGTCGGCTTCAAGGTCTACCAGTATTGGGACGACAATGCCTCGTCCAGCACCGGCGACCAGTTCCTGGCGGCGATGAAGCTGGCAGACGAAAACAAGAACGACGAAGCGATCGCCGCTCTCGACAAGCTGGAAAAGGAAGGCCATGGCGCCTATCCGGTTCTGGCCCGCATGCGCGCCGCGACCGTTCTTTCCGCCAAGGGCGACAATGCCGGCGCCGTTGCTGCATTCCAGACGATCGGCAAGGATCAGTCGGTTCCGGAAGCCGTGCGCAGCGCGGCCAAGCTTCGCGCCGGCTGGTTGCTGATCGATACCGGTACCTACGATCAGGTCGTTGCCGAACTCGAGGACATGGCGATCCCTGCCAATGCCTTCCGCCACTCGGCCCGCGAAGCGCTCGGCATTGCCGCCTACAAGGCCGGCAACATGGCGCAGGCGCGTACCTGGTTCACGCAGATCACTGAAGATGCCGCGAGCCCGCGCAATGTTGCCAACCGGGCGCAGATGATGCTTGATAATATCACCGCATCCGGCAAAGCGCCCGCCGCACAGGGCTGAGCTTAAGGAAACCTGATGAGTTTTACGGTCGCCATCGTCGGTCGCCCGAATGTCGGTAAATCGACGCTTTTCAACCGCCTGGTTGGGAAGAAGCTGGCGCTTGTCGATGACACGCCGGGCGTTACCCGCGACCGCCGTCCTGGCGACGCGCGGCTGATGGGCCTGACCTTCACCATCATCGACACTGCCGGTCTCGAAGAGGCTGACGAAGAGAGCCTGCAGGGCCGCATGCGTTTGCAGACAGAAGCGGCGATCGACGAGGCGGATCTTTCGCTCTTCGTCGTCGATGCCAAGTTCGGCCTGACACCTGTTGACAAGGATCTCGCCGAGATGCTGCGCCGCCGCGGTAAGCCGGTGGTGCTGGTTGCCAACAAGTCGGAAGCCAAGGGCTCCGATGGCGGGTTCTACGATGCCTATACGCTCGGCCTCGGTGAACCGACGCCGATTTCTGCCGAACACGGCCAGGGCATGCTTGATCTGCGCGACGCCATCGTCGAGGCGATCGGCAAGGACCGAGCCTATGCCAAGCAGGAAGACGACGCCGTCACCGACGTCGATGTCCGCGACGAATTCGAAGACGACGACTACGAGCCGGAATACGACGACACCAAGCCGTTGCGCGTGGCGATCATCGGCCGCCCGAATGCCGGCAAGTCGACGCTGATCAACCGCTTTCTCGGCGAAGACCGTCTGCTGACGGGTCCGGAAGCCGGCATTACCCGCGACAGCATTTCCGTCGAGTGGGACTGGCAGGGCCGGACCATCAAGATGTTCGATACCGCCGGCATGCGCAAAAAGGCGCGTGTCACCGAGAAGCTTGAAAAGCTGTCGGTTGCGGATTCGCTGCGCTCGATCCGCTTTGCCGAAACGGTGGTGATCGTCTTCGATTCGACCATTCCGTTCGAAAAGCAGGACCTGCAGCTGGTGGATCTGGTGATCCGCGAAGGCCGCGCCGCCGTTCTCGCCTTCAACAAGTGGGACATGATCGAGGATCCGCAGGCCGTGCTTGCCGATCTCCGGGAAAAGACCGAGCGGCTGCTGCCGCAGGCGCGCGGCATTCGCGCCGTACCGATCTCCGGCCAGACCGGCCGTGGGCTCGACAAGCTGATGCAGTCGATCATCGAGACCGACCGTGTCTGGAACAAGCGCATCTCGACCTCGAAGCTCAATCGCTGGCTGGAGCAGCAGCAGGTGCAGCATCCGCCGCCCGCCGTCTCCGGCCGCCGCCTGAAGCTGAAATACATGACGCAGGTCAAGGCCCGCCCGCCGGCCTTCATGATCTCCTGCACGCGCGCCGATTCCCTGCCAGAATCCTACACGCGCTTCCTGATCAACAGCCTGCGCGTCGATTTCGACATGCCGAGCGTGCCGATCCGGATCCACTACCGCGAGAAGGAAAACCCCTACGAGGGGAAGAGGCGGCGGACTTAGGGTTAGCCAGCCTTTTAGCTTTGAGCGTGCGGCCCCCTCATCCGGCTGCCGCCACCTTCTCCCCGCTGGGGAGAAGGGATTCGCCGCGCCGTTCCGCTTGATGGTGCAGGAATGAATACGCTGATGTTTTCCCTTCTCCCCAGTGGGGAGAAGGTGCCCGTAGGGCGGATGTGGAGGCTGCTTGCGCCAACCTCAAATTACTTCAGGCCTCAAACCAATCACTCCGCAGCGATCGCCGCCTTCCGCCTTGGCAAGGTCTTGGCATATTGCCAGGCGCGCTTCCATTTCGGGGCGATGACGCCGTTGGCGGCGCGGATGTTGTTGATGAACTGCTGCGTTGCCGCTTCCCAGGAGTAATTCAGCGCCAGCTCGCGGGCCTTTTCGCGGGAGGCCGAAAGTGCGGCCAGGCAGGCGGCACGCAGGTCATCATCAAGCGCGCCGACTTCGCCGTCATCGCCGATGATGTCGAGCGGGCCGGTGACCGGATAGGCGGCGACCGGGACGCCGGAGGCGAGCGCTTCCAGGATGGTGTTGCCGAAGGTATCGGTCAGCGACGGGAAGACGAAGACGTCGGCCTGGGCGTAGATCGCGGCCAGTTCCTCGCCGAACTTGATGCCGGTGAAAAGCACATCGGGGTAGCGCCTGGCAAGCTCGGCACGCGCCGGGCCATCGCCGACGACGACCTTCGAGCCGGGCAGGTCGAGATCGAGGAAAGCGGGCAGGTTCTTTTCGAGCGCGACGCGGCCAACGGTCATGAAGACGGGGCGCTGCAGGCCGAAGGGCTTTTCCTCGAGTTCGGCCGGGTGGAACTGCGAGGCGTCGATGCCGCGCGTCCAGGGCATCAGGTTGCGGATGCCTTTTTCTGCCAGTTCGCGGGCGAGGCTGGGGGTTGCGACCATACAGCCGGCGCCCGAATTGTGGAACCAACGGACGAAAGCGTAGAGCCAGCTCTTCGGCACCGGCAGGCGTGCCGAGACATATTCCGGAAAGCGGGTGTGATAGCTGGTGGAGAAGGGCATGCGGTTCTTCAGGCACCAGCGCCGCGCCGTCAGCCCGAGCGGGCCTTCGGTGGCGATGTGAACGTAGGACGGCCGGTGTTTTTCGATCTCGCGGGCAACACGGCCATAGCGGGCGACCGACAGGCGGATCTCGGGATAGGTCGGGCAGGGGAAGCTCGCGAAGCGCTCTGGCGTGACCATCGATACTTCGACGCCCATCTTCGCCAGCTCGCGATTGGTGTTCTCGATCGAGCGCACGACGCCATTGACCTGCGGGTGCCAGGCGTCGGTGACGATAACGAGGCGTTCGGGTACCGTGCCGGGTGCGGTATTGGCCCAGCTCTCGCCATTCAGGCTCTTCGAAGGATGTTGAAGCATATCCCGTATCCATCCAGGCCGCCGGCTTCGGCGGACACGACCCCAGGCAGGCTTGCTCCACATATGGAGCGATTCCCGCATGCCTTATTTTGAAGGCTTTCCGTGATGGATTTATTACAGAGCGCTTGGAGAGCCGGGCTCAGAGCCCGAGCTTGTCCCTGGCGACCAGTGCGCCGTGTTCGCTGACGACGCGGGCTGCGACCTTGGCGGCGAAGCGGGCGCTTGTCTCGGCGTCTTTGGTCTCCAGGTATTTCGCCAGGAAGGAACCGTTGAAGCTGTCGCCGGCGCTGGTCGTATCGACGACGGTCTCGACCTTTTCGGCCGGAACCATGGCGCGCTTGCCTTCGAAATCCAGCGTGGCGCCATCAGCCCCGTTCTTGACGACGATGTTCTGGGCGCCAAGCGCGCGGTAGCGGTGGATGGTCGCCTCGATCGAATCGTCGCCGAAATGCGAGGCTTCGTCGTCGAAGCTCGGCATGACGAGCGTCGAGGCGCGGGCGCCTTCGCTGATGACCGTGTGCATGACGTCATAGCTCGACCAGAGCCGCGGGCGGATGTTCGGATCGAAGACCACTGTTTTGCCGGATGCCTTGGCGCGGCGAGTTTCGGCCAGCAGCGTGTCGGTATCCTCGCGCGGTAGGATGGCCAGCGTGATGCCGGAGAAATAGATGACGTCGGAGGCTTCCACCGCCTCGCGCAGGCGGTCGGGGTCGGCGGCCAGCTGCCTGGCGGCGGAGCTGTCGCGCCAATAGCTGAACGAGCGTTCGCCGTTCCTGAGATTGATCATGTAGAGGCCGGGCGCCTTGCCCTTGATGCGGCGAATATGGCCCGTGCCGATGCCGTGGCTCTCGAAGAAGGCGGCCATCTCATCGGACATGGCGTCGTCGCCGAGGGCGGTGAAGTAATCGACGGTCCAGGAGGCGGGCATGCAGGCGCGGGCATACCAGGCCGTGTTCAGCGTGTCGCCAGCAAAGCCCTTTCGCAGCAGGCCTTCACCAGCCTGCGACAGCTCCACCATGCATTCACCGATCGAAAGAAAGCGTCCGCTCAAATCAGCCTCCCGGAATTCCTAAGCGTCTGCTGCTTACGCGCAGAGGCTTCGGGTGGCAAGCGCACAGGACGCGCAAACGGCCCGCTTTGGGCGGGCCGTCTGTTTTCGAAACGCGGTTTTTGAAGCTTAGCCGATTTCCGGGCAGCCACGGCGATTGGCGAAAATGATCCGGTCCGGACCACCGCGCGTCCAGCCGCGAACGGTGACACTGCGGTCGGTGACGCGGACGACTTCGGCGCGGCGCAGGCCCGCATCGCGGGCGGCCATCACGGCTTCGCGCGGGCTGCAGCCGCGGCGGAAATCGCGATCGCGGTCACCGTAGCGATCCCTGTCGCGGTCACGATCGTAAATGCGCACGCCATCAGGACCAATGCGGAACTGCACGTCCTGCGCCTGCGCAAAGCTTACGGGCAGCGCGACGCTGCCCAGGGTGAGTGCCAGAGCAAGACCGGCATTCGAGATCAATTTCAGCATTATTCTTTCCTCCATTCGGAGCCCTACCAAGACCCGGAACATGTGTTTTACGAGAGGGGAAACTGCCCCGGAGCGTCATTTGTTCCGCTCCGGGGCAAGCGCTGGAGCTGTCCGCGTGTTGCGCGCGTCAGTCGCCAGGGCGGATCTGAGATCAGCGATCCATGTGATAGCAGGCCGCCGATTGCCCGGGGCGGACCTGCTCCGTCGGCGGCATTTCGGTGCGACAGATGTCGGTCGCCTTCCAGCAGCGGGGCGAGAAGACGCAGCCCTTCGGCGGGTTGAGCGGCGAGGGCGGATCGCCCTGCAGACGGATGCGGGTGCGCTGCCGTGCAAGCTTCGGATCCGGGATCGGGGCTGCCGAGAAGAGCGCCTGCGTATAGGGGTGAGCGGGGTTTTCGAACACCGTCGCGCAATCGCCTGCCTCGACCACCTTGCCGAGATAGAGCACCAGCACGTCATCCGAAATCAGCCGCACGACCGAAAGGTCATGGCTGATGAAGATCAGCGTCAGGCCGAATTCCTTGCGCAGCTTTCTGAGCAGGGTGATCACCTGCCCTTGGATCGACACGTCGAGCGCCGAAACCGGCTCGTCGCAGATGATCAGCTTCGGCTTGGTCACGACGGCGCGGGCAATGCCGATACGCTGCGCCTGGCCGCCCGAGAATTCGTGCGGGTAGCGGTTGATCATTTCGGGTACGAGGCCGACGGCATTCATGATGTCGCGGACGCGCTCCAGCCGCTCTGCTCTCGACAGCTTCGGCTCGAAGACCGTCAACGGTTCGGCGATGATGTCGCCGACCGTCATGCGCGGATCGAGCGATGCGATCGGATCCTGGAAGATGATCTGCATGTCGCGGCGTGCGGCCCGCATCTCCTCGTCGGGGAGATCGAGCAGGTTGCGGCCCTGCCAGAGGATGCGGCCCTTCTGCGAGGTCAGCAGCCGCAGGATCGAGCGGCCGAGCGTGGACTTGCCGCAGCCGGACTCGCCGACGATGCCGAGGGTGCGGCCTTCCTTGAGGTCGAAGCTCACATTGTTGACCGCTGTCAGCATGACCGGCGGCTTGAAGAAGCCCTTGGCGGGCAGTTCGAACTGGGTCGTCAGGTTCTCGACCCGGAGCAGGGAACGGTCAGCCATGGATCAGAAGCTCCTCGCGGCGCGGGAAGGGATGGTAGCAGGCGGCACAGTGGCGGGGCGCCAGCGTCTCGAGCGTTGGCGGGCGATCGATGCAATCGTCCTGAACCTGCGAACAGCGGGGCGAGAAATTGCAGCCCTTCGGCAGGTGCTGCAGGTTCGGCGGCCGTCCGGGGATGACGACGAGTTCATCGACATCCTGATCCGGGCGCGGGATCGAGGCATGAAGCGCTGCCGTGTAGGGATGCGCCGGATTGTCGAAGAGCTCGTCGACCGGCGCTTCTTCGACGATGCGCCCGGCATACATGACGGCGACGCGGTCTGCGAGGCCGGCAACGACACCGAGATCGTGGGTGATCATCACCAGTGCCGTGTTCATCTCCGAGGTTAGGTCGTTGAACAGATCGAGGATCTGCGCCTGGATGGTGACATCGAGCGCCGTCGTCGGTTCGTCGGCGATCAGGAGTTTCGGCTTGGTCAGGAGCGCCATGGCGATGACGATGCGCTGGCGCATGCCGCCGGAGAGCTCGTGCGGGTAAAGATTGAAGCGCCTCGTGGGATCAGGGATACCGACCCGCTTCAGCATGTCGAGGGCTTCGGCGGAGGCGGCGCGCGCCGTGAAGCCGCGGTGAACCTCAAGCTGTTCCGTCAGTTGCCGGGAAATCCTGAGAGACGGATTCAAGGCGGTCATCGGGTCCTGGAAGACCATGGCCATGTCCTTGCCGCGCACCTGGTCGAGCTCTTTCGGCTTCAGCGACAGCACGTCGCGTCCTTCAAGCAGCGCCTGGCCCGATGTTCTGCCGTTCTTGGCAAGCAGGCCCATGACGCCGAGGAAGGTCTGGCTCTTGCCGGAGCCGGATTCACCGACGATGGCGACGCGCTCGCCGCGCTTGATCGACAGGTTCATGTTGGAGACGGCCTTTACCTGGCCGTCCGAGGTCTCGAAGGTGATCGAGTAGTCTTTGAGTTCCAGAAGGTTTTCGGTCATGTCAGCGATCCTTCGGGTCGAACGCGTCGCGCAGGCCGTCGCCGATGAACAGCAGGCTGAGCAGCAGGGCGACAAGGAAACCGGCCGGGAAGATCAGCAGCCAGGGCATGCTTTCCATGGCATCCGTGCCTTCGGCGATCAGCGTGCCGAGCGAGGTCAGCGGTTCCTGCACGCCGAAGCCGAGATAGGAGAGGAAGCTCTCCGTGGCGATGATCTCAGGCACGGTCAGTGCTGCGAAGATCACGACAGGGCCGATCAGGTTCGGGATGATGTGCTTGATGATGATCTTGAGCGGCCGCTGGCCGGAGGCGCGTGCGGCCTCGATGAACTCACGGTGCTTGATCGACAGCGTCTGGCCGCGAACGATGCGAGCCATGGTCAGCCATTCGAGCGCGCCGATCGCTGCAAAGAGCAGATAGACGTTGCGGCCGAAGATCACCATCAAGAGGATGACGAAGAGGATGTAGGGGAAGGCGTACATGATGTCGACGAAGCGCATCATGATGGAATCCAGCCGTCCGCCGATATAGCCGGAGATGGCGCCGTAGAGCACGCCGATGACCACCGAGACCAGCGTTGCGGTGAAGGCGACGGCGAGCGAGATGCGGGTGCCGTACAGCACGCGGGCCAGCAGGTCGCGGCCGTTCGGGTCGGTGCCGAAATAGTGGCCGGTTTCGAAGGAGGGCGGGATGCGGAAGGCGGCCCAGTCCGGATCCTCGTAGTTATAGGGGATGAACCACGGGCCGATGAAGGCGACGAGAACCAGGAGCACGAGGACGACGATCGAGACGACTGCGGCCTTGTTGCGCGACAGGCGCCGGAGCGCGTCCTTGGTGAGCGAGCGGCCTTCCGGCGCCAGGCCTTCGGCCTCCAGTAGCTCGGCTGCCAGCAACTCGCGTTTGGCAGGATTGAGGATCATCGGTTTCTCACTTTCGGATCGAGCCACGCATAGGCGATATCGACGAGAAGGTTCAAAAAGACGATCAGCACCATGTAGAAGATGACCGTGCCGAGAACCATGCCGTAATCGCGGTTCAGCGCTGCGTTGATGAAATAGCGGCCGATGCCGGGCAGTCCGAAGACGCTTTCGACAACCAGCGAGCCGGTGAGAAGATAACTGGCCGCCGGGCCGAGATAGGAGACGACGGGCATCATGGCGGGCTTCAGCGCATGGCGCATGACCGTCAGACGCGGGCCGATGCCCTTGGCCTTGGCGGTGCGGATATAGTTCTGGCCCATCACCTCGATCATCGATCCGCGGGTGATGCGCGAGATACGGCCCGCATGCGGCAGCGCCAGCACGACGACGGGCAGCACCAGATATTTCAGCGAGCCGTCACCCCAGCCGCCGACCGGAAGCCAGGCGAGATGGATGCCGAAGACCAGCTGCAGGATCGGCGCGATCAGGAAGTTCGGCAGCACGACGCCCACCAGGATCAGCGCGCCCAGAATGTAATCCGGCGTCTTGTTCTGATAGAGCGCCCCAAGACAGCCGACGAAGACGCCGATGATGATGGCGAGCAGGAAAGCGGCTGTGCCGATCGTGAAGGTATAGGGCAGGCCGATCATGATCTGCTGCGCGACGGTGAAGTCTTCGCTGGCAAATGACGGGCCGAGATCGCCTCTCAGCAGATCACCCACATAGATGAGGTACTGCTGGATGAGCGGCTTATCCAGATTGTAGTGGACAGCCAGGTTCTTCAGGATCACCGGCGGCAATGGCCTTTCGCCATCGAAGGGGCCGCCGGGGGCAAGGCGCAAAACGAAAAAGCAGGCTGTGACGGCGATCCACAGAACCGGGATCGTCGACAGCAATCGACGGAGTGCATATTTGATCATGATCGTGGACCGGCCCTTTCCGCGCGGGGCGGAAAGGGCCGTTTTCCTTTACTCTTTCATCGACAGCCAGCGGGTGCGGTGGATGTCCTGGACGTTGTCGACGAAGCCCTCGATCTTGGGCGAAACGACGTTCTTGGATACGTAATAGTAGATCGGCAGCGCGGCGGAATCATCCAGCGCGATCTGCTCGGCCTTCTTGAACATTTCGGCGCGCTTGGTCAGATCGGTCTGGGCGTTGCCGTCCTTGATCAGCTTGTCGTATTCCGGGTTGGACCAGCGGCCATAGTTCATCTGGACGCCCGTGACGAGCAGGTTCAGGAAGTTGTCGGGGTCGTTGTAGTCGGCGAGCCAGCCGGCACGGCCGATCTGCACTTCGCCGCGCTGCAGCTGGTCGTAATGCACCTTGGTTTCGGCATTGACGAGCTCGACATTGACGCCCAGCGGCTTCCACATCGAGGCGATCGCCACGGCGATGCGCTTGTGGTTGTCGTTGGTGTTGTACTTGAGCTCGGCCGTCAGCGGGTGATCAGGACCGAAGCCTGCTTCCTTGAGCAGCTTCTTGGCTTCCTCGACCTTGTCCTTGTAGGGCAGGTCCTTCCAGGAGACATAAGCCGGATCGCCGTAATTCGCCGTGCCTGGCGGGACCCAGGAATAGGCCGGCAGTTCGCCGGTGCCGAGGATCTGCGGGCCGATGACTTCGCGGTTGATCGCCATGGACAGGGCCTGGCGGACGCGCTTGTCGCTGAAGGGCGGCTTCTGCGAATTGATGACGTAGTAGTAGAGACCGGAGAACGGCGCGACATGCGCCTGGCCCGGCAGGTTCTTCTTCATCCACTCGTACTGGTCGGTCGGGAAGTCGGTGAGGATGTCGAATTCGCCGGCGCGGTAGCGCTTCAGCGCCGCTTCCTGGTCTTCGAGAACGAAGAACTTGGCACCGTCGATCTTCACGTCCTTGGCGCCGTAATACTGGTCGTTCTTGACGGTGGTGACGTGCGAGCCCGGAACCCATTCGGTCGGCTTATAGGGGCCGTTGGTGACGATGTTGCCGATCTTCACCCAGTCGGCGCCCTTGGCTTCCACCACATGCTTCGGCAGCGGATAGGCGGTGTAGTGCATCAGCGCGTTGATGAAATAAGGGGTCGGATTTTCGAGCGTGATCTCGAGCGTCTTGTCATCGACAGCCTTGACGCCGAGCTGGTTGAGATCGGCGATCTCGCCCTTGTTGATCTTTTCCGCGTTCTTGATGGTGAACTGCAGGTAGGCATAATCGGCGGCGTTCTTCGGGTCGACGAGGCGCTGGAAGGCGAAGACGAAGTCTCCGGCCGTTACCGGCTGGCCATCGGACCACTTGATGCCGTCGCGAAGCTTGAAGGTGTAGACCTTGCCGTCATCGGACACTTTCCAGCTCTCGGCCTGGCCGGGAATCGGATTGTCCTTGGCGTCTTCCGTGACGAGACCTTCGAAAATGTCGCCGGCGATGCGGTTTTCCCAGTCGCCTGACAGTTTCTGCGGATCGAGCGACGTCGGGTCGCCGCCATTGTGGATGTTGATCGTGGCCGCGTGGGCCGAGAAAGCCAGCAATGTGCCAAACATTGCGGAAGCTAGAATTTTTTTCGTTATATGGTTCATGGTTGGGCCACCTTTCCAGGCTTTGTCGCCTGTTTTTAGTCATTTGTTCCCGGTTTTGACCTGTTACGTGCAGGTCAACGCGCACCTTATCGCAAAGGTTTGGCGTTGCAACCCCCCTTGCGAAGGGGTCGTCCTGGGTGTGGACAAGCCTATATGCGGCACGAATTTGCCTTTCCGCGTCCACCCCAGAATAGGCTGTTAACGCAGTTGTTTTTTGTTTTCCGGGCTTTAGAGCCTTTCTTGGTTCTATTGAAGCATTCTGCCGGAGCAGGTTTTCGTCAGGGCAAAGGCGATTGGCGAGGGCATACCCAAAGGTACGGTCGAGCCGATCGCCTTTGATCCTGGCGGAAAGATGCCCGGCCCTTCGGGTTGGCTGAAACGGGCCGCCTGATCGACCGGCTGGCTTGGCCGTAGATGTGGCTACGACGCGCGCCAGCCGGTCGACCATCCGACTCCGTTTGAGCCAACAGAATGCTTCAATAGAACCAAGAAAGGCTCTAGTCTGTGCGCGAACGAACCATTCGGAGAGTGCATTCATGGCGGTGAAGTCGGCGGACTGGTGGCGGGGCGCGGTGATCTATCAGGTCTATCCACGCTCTTTTCAGGATACGAACAGCGACGGTCTGGGCGACCTGAAGGGAATCACGCGCCGGTTGCCGTATATTGCCAGCCTCGGCGTCGATGCCATCTGGCTCTCGCCCTTCTTCAAGTCACCGATGGCCGATATGGGCTACGACGTTTCCGATTATTGCGACGTCGATCCGATCTTCGGCACGCTCGACGATTTCGACGAGATGATGAAGGCCGCGCATGCGCATGGCATCAAGGTGATAATCGACCAGGTGATCTCCCACACCTCGGACCAGCATCCCTGGTTCGTCGAGAGCCGCGCAAGCCGCGATAATCCGAAGGCCGACTGGTATGTCTGGGCCGATCCGAAACGGGACGGCACGGCACCGAACAACTGGCTGTCGATCTTCGGCGGGCCGGGCTGGGAATGGGATGGCGTGCGCCGCCAATATTACCAGCACAACTTCCTGACCTCGCAGCCCGATCTGAACTTCCACAACAAGGAGGTTCAGGACGCGGTGCTGAAGACCGTGAAATTCTGGCTCGACCGCGGCGTCGATGGCTTCCGCCTGGATACGGTGAACTACTATTTCTGCGACAAGCTGCTGCGCGATAACCCTCCGCACGAACCCGACGAGAGCGATGCGGGGCTCGATGCGCCCGACAGCAATCCCTACGGCATGCAGAACCATCTCTACGACAAGACGCAGTCCGAGAATGTCGATTTCCTCAAGCGCTTCCGGGCGCTGCTCGACCAGTATGAGGACCGGACGACAGTCGGCGAGGTCGGCGACGGCGCGCGTTCGCTGAAGACGGTGGCCGCCTATGTCAGCGGCGGCGACAAGTTGCATATGTGCTACACGTTCGACCTGCTCGGCCCCGATTTCACCGCTGCCCATATCCGCAAATGCGTTGATACGTTCCAGCGCATGGTGGCGAACGGATGGGTCTGCTGGGCCTTCTCCAACCACGACGTCAACCGCCATGTCAGCCGTTTCGCAAAGACCGAAGCCGAACGCCCCGTCATCGCCAAGCTGGCGATTTCGGTGCTGGCGGCGCTGCGCGGCTCGATCTGCCTCTACCAGGGCGAGGAACTCGGCCTTCCCGAAGCCGAGCTCGCCTTCGAAGACCTGCGCGATCCCTACGGCATCCGCTTCTGGCCGGCCTTCAAGGGCCGCGACGGATGCCGCACGCCGATGCCCTGGGAGGCGGCCAAGGCGCATGCCGGGTTCACCGGCGCGGAGAAGAGCTGGTTGCCGGTGCCCTACGAGCAGGCAGCGCTATCGGTCGATACGCAGGAAACGGATGCGGCTTCGGTGCTTTCGCATTACCGGGAAACGCTGGCATTCCGCAAACAGCATCCGGCGCTCATCGACGGCGACATGGAATTCATCGGTACCAATCAGGACCTGCTGGCGTTCACACGGACGAAGGGTGGAGAGAAGCTGCTATTCGTCTTCAATCTGACACGCGAGGCGGCAGAGTTTAAATTGCCTGCGGGGATGAAGGTCGCTGGGGGGCTTGCTGTGCCGGGGCTGAAGGGCGAAGTGTCAGGCGGGGCGATCAGGCTTGCGCCACTGAGCGGTTATTGTGGAGAGTTGGGCTGATCACGCCGCGGAGGGGCGCTTGATTGTCTGGTCACCACGCCCGGCAATCAGTCCCTCGATCGATATGTCTTCGTCGAGTTCGTCCCAATGGAGACCCATCGGACTGATCTCGACGGCGGCGCGCTGTTCGGTTGTTGCGGAAAGCAGGCGCGGAAACCAAGCGAGCGGTACACCGAGTGTGCGGCCATCATCGAGCACGACCCACATGGTGTTTTCATCGAAGCTGACTTCAGTTGCTGAAATGCTCATGCCACGCTCTTTCGATCGCCGATTGGTTCTTTGCGACTTCCCGAATGATATCAGCAAGCTCGCTGCGATTGAAGCCTCTGCTCGCGGCGATGCCGATGGCCGGTTCCAGCCAGATCTTCGCTTCGCCGCTGGGGCCGCGGATATGGATGTGGATGGGCTCGCGCGGATTGCCTTCGTTTGAATAGAAGAAGAACTTCAGGTTTCCGAATCTGAAAACGACAGGCATCGCTCACCCGATCAGCATGAACCGGTCAACATCCACCATCCCCATATCCGAAATCTTCAGGTGCGGGATCACCGGGAGCGGCAGGAAGGCGACCTGGAGGAAGGGCTCTTCGAGAGTCGTTCCAAGGGCATAGGCCGCCTTTCTCAGGTGATGCAGCGTGTCGCGGACTGTCTCGTAGGGTTCGAGGCTCATCAGGCCGGCGACGGGGAGCGGGATCTCGCCTGTCACCTTTCCGTCTTCGACGACGACAAAGCCGCCCTTGATGTCACCGAGCCGGTTGGCGGCGAGCGCCATGTCGTCCTCGTTGACGCCGACGACGCAGATATTGTGGCTGTCATGGCCGACGGTGGAGGCGATCGCCCCTTTCTTCAGCCCAAAACCCTGGACGAAGCCGTTGGCGTGGTTGCCGTTCTTGCCGTGGCGCTCGATGACGGCGACCTTGATGATGTCGTTTTCGAGATCGAGATCGGTCTGGTTGCCCTTGACCGGCAGGCGGTAGCGGTGGTGCTCGGTGATGATCTTGCCGGGCATGACGCCGATCACAGGCGTTTCACCTTCGGCGACAGGCACGCCGAAATGCATCGCCTGGACGGGCCGCGCCTTGACACTGTCGAGGCCGACGGGGGCGACGGGTTTGCGGGTGGCGAAGAGTTCTGCGGTGACGCGGCGGCCGGCGGAGAAGACCATTTCGGCCTTGCAGCTTTCGAGGCTGTCGATGACCACGAGATCGGCGCGCCAGCCGGGGGCGACGAGGCCCCGATCCCTCAGGCCGAAGGCGCGGGCAGCCGAGATCGAGGCGGCGCGATAGATTGCCAGCGGCTCGACGCCCGAGGCGATCGCCGTGCGGATCATGTAGTCGAGATGGCCCTGCTCGGCGATATCGAGAGGATTGCGGTCGTCGGTGCAGAGCGCCAGAAAAGGCGATAGGCGCTCGGTGATGATGGGCATCAGCGCGTGAAGGTCCTTCGACACCGATCCTTCGCGCACCAGAATGTGCATGCCCTTGCGGATCTTTTCGAGCGCTTCCTCGGCAGTGGTGCATTCGTGCTCGGTGCGGATGCCGGCCGAGAGGTAGCCGTTCAGATTGGTGCCGCGCAGCAGCGGCGCGTGGCCATCGATATGGCCGCCCTGAAAGGCTTCGAGCTTGGCGAGGCAGACCGGATCCTTGTGGATCACGCCTGGGAAATTCATGAATTCGGCAAGGCCGATGACTTTCGGATGATCGCGGAAGGGCAAGAGCTTTTCGATCGGCAGGTCGGCGCCCGCCGTCTCCAGATGCGTCGCCGGAACGCAGGAGGAGAGCTGGACGCGGATGTCCATGATCGTCTCCTGCGCAGACTCGAGGAAGAAACGGATGCCGTCTTCGCCGATGACGTTGGCAATCTCATGCGGATCGCAGATCACCGTGGTGACGCCGTAGGGCAGGACGCAGCGGTCGAATTCATGCGGGGTCACGAGCGAGGATTCGATATGGAGATGCGTGTCGATGAATCCAGGAACGACGATCTTCCCTGATATATCGATCTCGGTGGCACCCTGATAATCGGCGCAGGTGCCGACGATCCGGTCGCCGGATATCGCGATGTCGGAGGCCACGAGTTCGCCGGTCACCAGATCGAAGAACCGCCCGCCCTTGAGGACGATGTCAGCGGGCACGCGGCCGGTGCCCTGGTCGATATGGCGTTCGAGCTTGCTGGTCATGCGCGTCCCCAATTGCTTCGTGCCACCGTTATAGCCGAACTGTGTTGCACAATGCGATATGTGGCAGGCTGCGCCCCAAACGAAAACCGGGCGCACAAGGCGCCCGGCAGAAATGCGATGGCAGAGCGCCTTATTCGACCGGAACGGCCTTGCCAGCTTCCCACTTGTAGAGCTCGAAGCTCTTCGAGGAGAGGTCGCCGGTTTCGCCGTAGGTCAGCTTGCCGATAGCGGTCGGGATCGCTTCGCCGCCCTTCAGGGCTGCTGCGACGGCTTCCGCGTCTTCGGCGCTCTTGGCCTTCTCGATGCCGGCCTTGATGACTTCGACGGCGGCATAGGCGTTCAGCGTGAAGGCTTCGGCTGGGATCTTCTTGGCGGCGAGCGCTGCAGCAGCGGCCTTGGAGTCCGGGCTCTTGGTGGCGTCAGAGGCGTTGGTGAAGATCGTGCCGGCAGCGGCTTCGGTACCGATGTTCCAGAATTCGTTGTTCGACAGGCCGTCACCGCCGATGATCGTCGCCTTGACCGAGAGGTCGGCGAGCTGGCGGGCGAGCAGGCCGCCTTCCGGGTGGTAGCCGCCGAAATAGACGACGTCGACCTTTTCGGCCTTCAGGCGGGTGGTGAGTGCCGAGAAGTCCTTGTCGCCAGGCGTGACGGCGTCGTCGATGACTTCCTTGACGCCACCGGCGTTCAGGGTTGCCTTGAAGTTGTCGGTGAGACCCTTACCGTAAGCGCCCTTGTCGTTGATGATGGCGATACGCTTGTCCTTGAAATGCTTCAGGGCATATTCGGCAGCAACGCCAGCCTGCTGGTCGTCACGGCCGCAGGTGCGCAGGACGTTGGTCAGGCCGCGGTTCGTCAGATCAGGAGAAGTTGCCGTCGGGGTGACCATCAGCACGCCGTTTTCAGCCAGCACGTCGGATGCCGGGATGGCAACGCCCGAGGTGACCGGGCCAACGACGAACTTGATGCCTTCGCCGACCAGCTGGTTGGCGGCGGAAACGCCCTGCTTCGGTTCGCCGGCGTCGTCAGCGGTCTTGAGGATGACCTTCTCGCCGAGAATGCCGCCGTTCTTGTTGATCTCGTCGACAGCGGTCTGCGCGCCGTTCTTCACCTGATCGCCGTAAGCGGCAACCGGGCCGGTGAGGGGCGCGATGAGGCCGATGGTGATATCGGCATGGGCAAGCGGTGCAAAAGCCAGCGATGCGAGCATCGTCGCGCCAGTCAAAGTCTTCAGACTCATTTTCGTTCTCCTTGGGTGGGGCTTTCGCCCGCGTGACTGCCGCGACATCGGAGCCGGCGCGTACAACAACTCTTCTGAGTTGCGCCAAGACGGCGGTTCCGGTGCGGTCAATGCCCCCGGCCGGTCATCTTTGACTTCAGCGGGCGCATGGCGATTTTCTAGGAATTCTCATTTGATTTCGCAAGGAAATAACAAAATCACTGCCAAAATTGTTCTGGATTGCGCGAAACGACCGGGCTCCGGCGTCATTTTCGTAAAATTCCGGAGTTTTTCAGAGGTCATTAGCCGGCATCTACCTTGGGCTAAGTGCTCAAATCGATTTAATCCACGAGTTGCAAATAACGCCGGAAAGATACCAAGAATAGTCAGTGAATCTTTGTGCGTGAGAATATTCGTAAAATAGAACCGATTAACATTTGCATGCTATGAAGGTTGTATAAGGGTGGCCGGTCTGGAGTGTGTCTCAAGAATAAACTCGGCCCGGCAAGTCTAATCGTGCGTTGGGACTAAGCGACTGAATGCTAAAGCGCATTGAAGCCAGCCAGGTCAGGGCTGGGATGTTTATCGAGGCCGTCGAAGGGGCCTGGAACGACCCATTGCTCGGGCGTCACCGGTTTCTCGTAAGGCGGGAATCCGATGCCCAGCGGTTGCGCGGCAGCGGTGTCGCCGGGGTGGTCATCAACACAGCCAAGGGCGTCGATACCAACGGCCTGCGCTCCAATGTGCCTGCCTATGCCTCCGAAGATCCCCGTGCCGTCGAGCTACAGACCAAGGCTGCGCGCGAAACCATCCAGAAATCCGCCGAGCAGCTCGAAGATGTCTTCAGCAAGATTCAGGGCGGTGCGGGTGTCGCGATCGATGATATCGCGCCCGTCATTTCGGGACTGTCCACGTCGCTCGATGAAAACCCGGCGATCTTCCTCAGTGTCACGCGATTGAAGTCGAAGGACGAGACGACCTTCGTGCATTCGCTGTCGGTCAGCGCGCTGATGATTCATTTCTCCCGCTACCTGGATTTCGACGAGGAGACGGTTCGCGTCCTCGGTATTGCCGGTCTGCTGCACGATGTCGGCAAGGTGGAAATCCCGCACGAGATTCTCGCCAAGGAAGGCAAGCTCGACGACGAGGAAATGCAGCTGATCCGCAGCCATCCGGAACTTGGCCATGCGATCCTGAAGCGGCAGGCGGGCATGCCTGACATCGTTCTCGACGTCTGCCTCAACCACCATGAGCGGATCGACGGGCGGGGATACCCGAATATGGTTCCCGGCTCGAAGCTGAGCATCTATGCAAAGCTCGCGGCGATCTGCGACGTCTATGACGCGATCACCTCGATCCGGCCCTACAAGCAGCCCTGGTCGCCTGCCGACGCCCTGAAATGGATGCTGAGCCGAGAAGGGCATTTCGACATCAAGCTGCTGAAGCGCTTCGCGCTCTGCCTGTCAGTCGCTTCGGCGCACAAGGCCTGAGATCAAGACATGAAAGGCCCGCCGGAGATCAGTTCCGGCGGGCATTTCGTTTGGTCTCGTGACGATCAGATGTTGTTCTGAAGGATCTCGCGCAGCTTGCCGAACAGCTCGTCGATATGGTGCTTCTCGATGATCAGCGGCGGCGACAGGGCGATGATATCGCCGGTCGTGCGGATCAGCAGGCCCTTCTCATAGGCCTTCAGGAAGGCGGTGAAGGCGCGCTTGGTCGGTTCGCCGGCGATCGGGTCGAGCTCGATGGCGCCGATCAGGCCGGTGTTCCTGATGTCGATGACATTCGGACAATCCTTCAGCGAGTGCAGCGCGTCGGCCCAGTAGTCGGAAAGCTCCGCGGCGCGGGTCAGCAGGCCTTCTTCCTTATAGGTGTCGAGCGTGGCGAGTGCAGCGGCCGAAGCGATCGGGTTGCCCGAATAGGTGTAGCCGTGGAAAAACTCGATCATGTGCTCGGGGCCGCTCATGAAGGCGTCGTGGATCTCCGAGGTGACAAAGACCGCGCCCATCGGGATGACGCCATTGGTCAAGCCCTTGGCGGTGGTGATCATGTCGGGCATGACGTCGTAATACTGGGCGGCGAACGGAGCGCCGAGGCGGCCGAAACCAGTGATGACTTCGTCGAAGATCAGCAAGATGCCGTGCTTGGTGCAGATCTCGCGCAGCTTCTGCAGATAGCCCTTCGGCGGGATCAGCACGCCGGTGGAGCCGGCGACCGGCTCGACGATGACGGCGGCGATGGTCGAGGCGTCGTGCAGGGTGACGATACGCTCGAGTTCGGTTGCGATATCACCGCCATGTTCAGGCTCGCCGCGTGTAAAGTTGTTCTTGCCGGGCTGGTGGGTGTGCGGCATGTGATCGACGCCGGTCAGAAGCGTGCCGAACATCTTGCGGTTGGAGACGATGCCGCCGACCGAGATGCCGCCGAAATTGACGCCGTGATAGCCGCGCTCGCGGCCGATGAGGCGGAAGCGCGAGCCGTTGCCTTTTACCCGGTGATAGGCCAGCGCCACCTTGAGCGCGGTCTCGACCGATTCAGAGCCGGAGTTGGTGTAGAGAACGTGGTTCATGCCTTCAGGGGCGATATCGACCAGGCGGTTCGCCAGTTCGAAGGCCTTGGGGTGGCCGAGCTGGAAGGCCGGGGCGTAATCGAGTTCGCCCGCCTGTTCGCGGATCGCCTCGGTGATCTTCGGGCGGCAGTGGCCGGCATTGACGCACCAGAGACCGGCGGTGCCATCGAGCACCTGACGGCCATCATGGGTGGTGTAGTACATGTCCTTGGCGCCGACGAACATGCGCGGCTCCTTCTTGAACTGCCGGTTCGCCGTAAACGGCATCCAGAAGGCGCGAAGGTCGTTGGGGGTGTTGAGGCGATTGGACATGCTGTTCTCCTGGCCGCGAGGCCCGTTCCCCGGGCTTAAGCCCGTATTTTTACCGTCCGGTCAAACTATCAGCGCGGAATCGGGCGTCAAGAGACCTAAAGCGCACGAAACCAGAGTTTACCGCTCATTGCTATGCGCTTTGCCGCCGCATTGAAATACCGCCAGAACGGTATCCGGCCGAAACGAAAAAGACCGGCAAATCGAGCGATCTGCCGGTCAAGAAGTAGGGTTGACGTGCTGAAATACTGCGTCCGGTCCATTCCGGAATTATTCCATTGGCGGACCGGTTCTTGGCTGACGTGATGTCAGCGTTGACTTTAGGCCGCGGAACGGCTCCGGTTCTGAACAGCGTAAATGTCTTCGAGCGTTGCCAGGATTTTCATCACAGGCTCGGAATTGCTCGAGTAATAAATGGTCTGCGCATCGCGGCGGGTCCGGACCAGCTTCTGGGCGCGAAGCTTGGAGAGATGCTGCGACAGGGCAGACTGGCTAAGGCCAACCTGCGTCGCGAGGACGCCGACGGGAACTTCACCCTTCACGAGGCTCACGAGGATGAGCAGGCGCTTGGGGTTTGCCATTGCTGACAGAAGCGCGGCCGCCACATTAGCGTGATCTGACAAGTCAGTATTTTCCATTATTCCAATCTTCCTAATGCGAATTTTTTCCGTATAGGCACAGGGCGTTAGACGGGGTTTGGCGGACGCCCGAAAAGTAGCAATTGGGCATGAAGATTGTATATACCTAAATTTCGGGTATCGAGTATGCTATTTTAGATATGTGTGGAATAATTTCCCCGGGTTTTGTGACAGGCTCTTCGAATTCACAACGTGACAAGTTATCGCCCGAAATCACGTCAAAACCAGCACTATCCAGGCCACAAACCCTCAAAGTCCCGTCAGTTGTCCCCTTGAAACGGGTTTCAAGTGCCCTAAGCACCTCTGGGTGGTTGTCTACTAAATCTCGCACTATGGCATCGGCTTCAGCCGCCACCGCATCGTTGGCGGGGGAGAGAATCGCAAGGTCCGAACCCTCCAGGAGATAGGCCCGGCCGAAGCCTCCGTTGAGGCTGGCGGACTGCGGCAGCAAGCGGAAAAACCGGAAATCCGGGAAGTCGATATAGAGCTTGGCCTTGGTATGCCGGTTCAGGAAACGGCCGCGGATGCGCTCGTGAAGCGGGCTGCCGCGCTCCACCGGTTCGGCGATGCATTGCGTCGTCAGGCGCGGGTAGGCGAGCGGATCGCCCTTGCCGGGCTCGCCCGTTAGCAGCGAGGCGCGGGGATCGGCTTCCAGCGCCTTGGTATGGGTGGAGAGCGCCGAGACGAGGACGACGGGCGTGCCGTCTATATCGGTGCCGAGCAGCACGCGGCTGGCAAAGGGAAAGCCGGTCGCCGGATCGAGTACGGCGAGGCCGGCATAGCGGGCCGAACGGAGCAGGGTGCGGGCGAGCGTCCGGGCCTGCCCGTCCGTCTCCCGCAATACGGAAGCTTGATCTTTCATGTCCACTTTTCTGTCGGAAGTGGACGGAAGGATCAAGCCTGTTCTTTGCGCCGGTGGCGGGTGAGGCCGCTGACGATGTCCTGCGCCGAAATCGTGCCGACGATCGTGCCGTTGTCGACGACGCCGATGCTGCCCGGCTGGCGGGACAGGGCATCGAGGATATCGACGAGCGGCGTTGCGGGCTTGGCCGTCGCGGTGACGGTGGCGCCCACGGCAGACTGGCCGAGACCGGGCTGCATGACGTCCTGCGCGGTCAGCATGTTGATCGGGTTCATGTTCTGCACGAAGTCCGCGACATACTGGTCGGCCGGGTTCTTGACGATTTCCTGCGGGGTGCCGCACTGGATGATGCGCCCGCCTTCCATGATGGCAATGCGATTGCCGATGCGGAAGGCCTCGTCCAGATCGTGGCTGACGAACAGGATGGTCTTCTTGAGACGGCGCTGGAATTCCAGGAGTTCGTCCTGCAGGCGGGTGCGGATTAGCGGATCGAGGGCGGAGAACGGCTCGTCCATCAGGAGGATCGGCGCGCCCGTTGCGAAGGCGCGGGCGAGGCCGACGCGCTGCTGCATGCCGCCCGAGAGTTCGTTGACCTTGCGGTTTGCCCACTTTGTCAGGTTGACAAGTTCGAGCTGCTCATCGACGCGCTTCTTGCGCTCGGCGTCGGCCATGCCGGCGAGTTCCAGACCGAAGCCGACATTGTCGGCAACCGTGCGCCATGGCAGCAGCGCGAACTGCTGGAAGACCATGGAGACGGTGTGCATGCGCAGATCGCGCAGCGCCTTGGCGCTGCATTTATAGGGATCGACGGGGCCGGTGGCTGTGGAGACCGTGACCGAGCCGCGCACGACGGGCGCCAGCCCATTGACGGCGCGCAGGAGGGTGGACTTGCCGGAGCCGGAGAGGCCCATGAGGACGAGGATTTCGCCTTCCTCGACGGTGATCGAGGCATCGGCGACGCCGAGCACGAGGCCGGTCGATGCGCCGATCTCGTCGCGGGTCTTGCCTTGATCGACCATCGAGAGGGCGGCTTCCGGCTTGTCGCCGAAGATGATGCTGACATTGTCGAAACGAACGGAGGTCATACGCCGTCTCCTTCACCTGCAGTGCGGAACATGCGGTCGAGGATGATCGCCAGGATGACGATACAGAGACCGGCTTCAAAGCCCTTGGCGACGTTGACGGTGTTCAGCGCGCGAACGACGGGGACGCCGAGACCATCGGCGCCGACGAGGGCGGCGATGACCACCATCGACAGCGACAGCATGATGGTCTGGGTCAGACCCGCCATGATCTGCGGCGTGGCGAAGGGAAGTTCCACCTTGCGCAGCACCTGCATCGGCGTCGCGCCGAAGGATTCGGCGGCTTCAACCAGCGAGGGCGGCGTGGAGATGATGCCGAGGCGCGTCAGGCGGATCGGGGCGGGAATGGCGAAGATCACCGTAGCGATCAGGCCCGGCACCATGCCGAGGCCGAAGAGGATCAGGGCCGGGATCAGATAGACGAAGGTCGGGATCGTCTGCATCAGATCGAGGATCGGGCGCAGCACCGAGTAGACCCAGGCGCGCCGCGCTGCGGCGATGCCGAGCGGGATGCCGACCAGCATGGAGACGAAGGTGGAGGCGAGCACGAGCGCCAGCGTTTCCGTCGTCTCTTTCCAGTAACCCTGGTTGGTGATCAGCAGCAGCCCAAGACAGGTAAAGACCGCAACGACGACCGACCGGCGTATCCAGTAGGCAATGCCGGTGATGGCGGCGATGACGATCAATGGATGCGGCGCCTGCAGCACGAACAGCATGCCGTCGATGACATGCGACAGGATGAAGGCCAGCTGGTTGAAGAACCAGTCGGCATTGGTCGTCAGCCAGTCAACGAACAACTTGGCCCAAGAGCCGATCGGAATTTTAGCGTCAGTGATCCAGTCCAAGGGGCGTGCCTATCCAAAAAAGATCAAGAATTCGGGATGAAATGGAGGCGGGACGGCAAGGCCGCCCCGCGCACGTCATCGTCAGAGGCCAAGGCTCTTCTTGACGGCGGGCAGGCCATCGGCACTGCCATCGCGCGTCTTGACGCCTGCGAGCCACGGATCGAGCGCCGACGGGTTGGCCTTCAGCCATTCCGCAGCAGCCTTTTCCGGCTCTTCGCCGTCATTCATGATCTTGCCCATGATCTGGTTTTCCATCTCGAGCGAGAAGGTCATGTTCTTGATCAGGGTACCGGTGTTCGGGCATTCACCGAAATAGCCGGCACGAACGTTGGTGAACACCTTGGCGCCGCCGAAATCAGGACCGAAGACGTCGTCGCCGCCGGTCAGGTAGGTCAGCTTGAAGTTGGTGTTCATCGGGTGCGGTTCCCAGCCGAGGAAGACGACCGGCTTGCCGGCCTTCTCGGCGCGGGCGACCTGCGCCAGCATGCCCTGTTCGGAGGATTCGACGACCTCAAGGCCCTTCATGCCGAAGGTGTTCTTGTCGATCATGTCGATGACCAGGCGATTGCCGTCGTTACCTGGCTCGATGCCATAGATCTTGCCGTCCAGGTCATCCTTGTGGGCAGCGATGTCCTTGAAGTCCTTGATGCCGAGTTCGGCGCCCTTGGCGTTGGTCGCGAGCGTATATTTCGCGCCGACGAGGTTTGGACCGTAGGATTCGACCGACTTGTCGTCGAGGAAGGGACGGACGTCCTTTTCCTGGGTCGGCATCCAGTTGCCGAGGAACACGTCGATGTCCTTGTTCTTCAGCGACTGATAGGTGACCGGCACCGACAGAACCGTGGTCTTCGGCTCATAGCCAAGGCCCTTCAGCACGACGGTCGCGGTTGCGGTGGTTGCGGTGATGTCAGTCCATCCGACGTCGGAAAAACGCACGGCGGTGCAGCTTTCAGGATCTGCTGCGAATGCGGCCGTGGCAATGGAAAGAGCTGCAACGGCAGTTGCGGTAAGCAGTTTGGATGCGCTTGTCGTTCTCATTTATAGACTCCCAGTCTTATCGTCCCCAAGCCAACCATCAATAGCTGACATTTACAAGCGACCACAGTGCGTTTGCGGCGGTTTGGCATACTCGATTGCGACGTCGCGCAATTTTCCGTGATGGCCTGAAAAGCAAGGATTCCGGCGGGATTCGCGCGTGGATTTCCTGTGGTTATCAGCTCTGCGCTCTTCTCATCGGCGATTCGAGCCGTCAAAAGCGAGGAACGGAGAAAAACATGGCGAAACTCTACTTCAATTACTCGACGATGAACGCCGGCAAGACGACGATGCTGCTGCAGGCCTCCTACAATTACCAGGAGCGCGGCATGCGCACGGTGATGCTGATCGCCGCCTTCGACGAGCGCACCGGAAAGGGCATCATCGGCTCGCGGATCGGCCTGGAAGCCAAGGCCATTCCCTTCGAGGCGGAGACCGATCTTCTGGCGCTGGTGACACGGCTTGCCGGTGAGGGAGAGCCGATCGCCTGCGTCTTCGTCGACGAGGCGCATTTCATGACGCGCGAGCATGTCTGGCAGCTCGCCCGCATCGTCGACCGGCTCGGTATCCCGATCATGGTCTATGGCTTGCGCACCGACTTCCAGGGAAAGCTGTTTCCGGCCTCCGAGGAGCTGCTCGCCATTTCTGACGAGATGCGCGAAGTGCGCACCATCTGCCACTGCGGCCGCAAGGCGACAATGGTGGTGCGGCTCGACGGCGAGGGGAAGGTGCTGCACGAGGGCGCGCAGATCGATGTCGGCGGCAACGAGAAATATGTTTCGCTCTGCCGCAGGCACTGGGACGACGAAATGAACGGCCCCTTCGTGGCCGAGGCCGTCTGAAAAGGCGGATTTTCATCCCGTCTCCGACCGGTTAGCTTGAGGCCAACGATTCCCAGGAGAAGCGGGTGCGCAAGGCTCCATCATTCGAAATTCTCATGGAAACGGCAAGCGCGCTGGCGGAAGAGCTGCGCGCCGAAGCTGGCGATTGCGCCGCCTTCATTGGTAGCTTTGCTCGCAACGAGGCGCAGTCCAGCGACGAGACGTTTCTGGACGAGAACCAGCGTTTCCAGGCCGCAGGCCAGAAGCGCGAGGCGCTTGATGCCGCGCTTGGCGAGCTCGCCGGTGAACTCGACCGGTTGTCTGAAGACGTCTCCGCCGATCTCGACAGTTTTCGCGGACTGACGCGCCGCGAGCGGATTACTGGGTGGTTCTCGCGCCAGCGGATGTGGAGATTGCACAGCCAGCGCGTCAGCGAGGCACCTGTCGTCGAGCGGCTGCTTGATCTTTTCGCCAAGAGTGATGCGCTTGCAGGCCTTGTAACCCAGCACCGCGGCTTTGCCGGCGAGTGCCACAAGACGGCCGAAGGCGGTGTCGTCGATATCATCGAGCACCGCCGCCGCCTCGTCGATGCGATCGATATCGCGCGGATGCGGATGAAGGAGCTGAACGCCAAGGCGCTGACGACGCAGGGGCGCATCGGCGTCTATGGCGGCAGAACGGAGTGGGAGCGGCTCGAGGAAGAGCGCCGCGCGCTGAAAGGCGAGGCTGACCGCATTTCCAGCGAGGAGCAGGTGATGCGCGACGAGAGCCAGCGGCGCGAGCGCTTCATCACCATGTTCCAGAGTTTCGTCGATGCGCTGAACAGCCAGATCGCGCTCTGCAACGTGCTGACCCGGAAGCTGATGGTCGATACGGAAGAGCGGCTGGTGCTCTACCGTGCCCAGGTCGATACCGACCGGCCGGGTGCCAAGGCGAAGATCAGCCAGACGATTTTTCCGAACATCGCCGCACCGATCTCGCTTTTCGAGCGGGGCATGCTGGTGCCGCAGGATATCGAGCAGCGCAAGAGCGCCGCAAGCATCGCCTTCGAGAAGAAGTTTTCCGCGTTTGTGCCTGTGATCAGCATGGAGCACGACAGGCCGCTGATCGACCTGACCAAGCGGCTGCCGCGTCTGAGATTGCGGTTCGGGCGCTCCTAGCCGGCATCAGCGCCGGACCTCCGGTCTTTGCAAGAACCGGCCAAGCCGCTATGCCTCGACCGGGGAATTCCGCGACACGCATGGTAGGGCCAAACGATGGAAACGATTGAAACGATAGGCAACTCCAATCCGGTCCTGCCGGAAGGCTATTCTCTTGTCCCAAAGGGCAAGCTTGCCAACGCCGTCACCTGCCTGGAAATGCGGGAGAAGCCGGAAGTCGTCGCAGCCGCCGAACGCTCAGACCTTTCCCTTGCGCGCATGACCGTCCCCGATCTCGATACCTACCGGCAGCTTTTCCGGGCAATCGGCGAGGAATGGATGTGGGTTTCACGGCTGGTGATCAGCGACGGCGAACTGGCCGCTATCCTCCGCGATCCCAGGGTAGAGATCTACGTGCTGTCATCGGGCGGCAAGCCTGCCGGGATGATCGAACTCGATTTCCGGGAGCCGGGCGCCTGCGAACTGGTGTTTTTCGGCGTCACCAAGGAGACGATCGGCACCGGCGCCGGGCGCTATCTGATGAACCATGCGCTTTCCATCGCCTGGGCGCATCCGATCGAAAGGCTGTGGCTCCATACCTGCCATTTCGACCATCCGAATGCGCTCTCGTTTTACCGGCGCTCGGGCTTTTCGCCCTATGCCCTATTGATCGAGGTCGCCGACGATCCGCGGGTGACCGGCATCTTGCCGCGGACCGCCGCGCCGCATGTTCCGATCCTGGAATAGCGGTCACGGCAGCGCGAAAATCTTCACCTCTCTGGAAATGCCGTGCAGCTCCTCCATGCGGGAGACCGAGGTGATGCCGCTGTCGCGCAGGATTTCGCAGACCCGTTCGTTTCCGACAATCGCTTCGGTCGTCAGGATCACGTGAGGATCGGCAAGGTTCTGGACGCGAGAGGCGATGTTGACGGTCTGGCCGAAGTAATCCTGCCGGTCGTTGAGGCTGACGGCGAGGCAGGGGCCTTCGTGGATGCCGATCTTGAGCAGCAGATCTTCGCTACCGCGTTCGGTATTCAGGCGGAGCATCGCTTCGCGCATTCGCAGGGCTGCGGTGACGGCGCGGTCGGGGCTCGGGAAGGTCGCCATTACTGCGTCGCCGATGGTCTTGACGACCGCGCCTGCCTCGGTGGCGACGATTTCGTGAAGCACCCGGAAATGAGCGCGCACCAGATCGAAGGCGGCGAGATCGCCGACACGCTCGTAAAGCGCCGTCGAGCCTCTGAGGTCGGTGAACAGGAATGTCAGGCTGGTGATCCTCAGGCGCTGGTCGACGTCGAGCGTATCGGTCCGGTAGATATCCCTGAAACTCTGGTTGGTCAGCAGACGCTTGGCGGTCAGGAATGGCCGCCTGCGGCCGAGGATATCGTGCAGGTCGTCGCCGGCGATGCAGACATTTGGCAGCACGCGGCGGTCGGTGTGGTTTTCCAGCGTCAGCCGCAGCAGACCGGGGCGCAGGGTCTCGGTCTCGTTCGGCGTATGGCTGCGGCTGATGACCATCGACAGGTTCTGGCGCTCGCCGGTTGGCTCGCCCTGGACGTCGATGAACTGCGCCGAATGCGTCACGGCATCGAAGATGATGATGAATTGCGGTGGCAGCTGCACCGAGACGAAGGCCTTTTCACCGGGATCCAGCTCAATCATCTCCAGGAGGATGCGACCGAACCGGTCTTCGAGATCGTCGGGAAGGTCGACGCCGGTGCTGAAAAACACCTGGCGGTAATATTCGAGCGCCGGCAGCCGGTCGGGCTCGTGGGCGGCGATCCTGCGCACCCGTGGACTGACGGTGAAGGTGACCTCGACCATCTCGTCGAGGGTCGGCTCGTAACCGGCGGCGCAGAGCGCGCAATGATAGCTCTCGCGATCGACCGCCTTGAGCGTGGTGCCGCTGTCGAGGACGCCGCCGCAGCCGGGGCAGAGCACATTCCAGGTCATTTCGAAGGCGCCGATCCGGGCCGCATGCAGAAAGCCCGCGATCGTCTTCTCTTCGTCGAGATCATGCACCTTGGCGAAGGCGAGCGCGTTGATGCGGTTGAGATCGCGATCCGAGCCGTTCCTGACCGCATTCTCGATGCAGTCGGCTGTCTGCTGGCCGGCCGCATGTCTCAGGGTGGCGAACAGCACGTCGACTTCGCTCATCACACAACCTCCCGGCAGGCGGGCCCACGGCGGACGGCGCCAAGCGCGGCATTGTACCATGAGGATTTGCTCATAGAAATCCGAGCCGCCGGAGCCGCCGCCCACAGGGTGGCGCTTCGGTGCGCGCGGCAAAAATCTCGTGCTCTTGTTGTGCTCGCTTCGGCAAGCACTTATGTGGATGAGGAAATTCTGCGCAAGGGGAGATGGCAATGCTCGACCGGATTACCGGTTTCTTCAGGTCTATCGGAAGCGCCATCGGCCGCTGGTTCGGCGTTCTGGCTGCCGGCATCCTCTGGCCGTTCATGGCCGCACATGGCTGGTATCAGCGGCGCAGCTGGATGATCCGTTTACCTGTCATCGCCGTCGTCGCGCTGTTTGCGGTGCTCTACGGCTATTTCTTCTGGCAAACGCAGGTCTGGTCGGGCTTCAATCCGAACTTCGTCGATCAGTACCGCTTCTCGGAGCGCAAGGTCGCTGCCGGCCAGGAAATTCCGGTTGCTGATACCGGCACAGCTTCGGCGGCGTCGCCGGCGCCTGCCAAGACCTGCCAGCGTTCTGCGATCGTCGATGTCACCGCCGATCTGATCGATTCCAACGTCAACCAGAATGCCTGGATCTCCTCCATGCTGCTCTATCGCATGGGCTTCTTCGGCGTCGACTGGGATCACACGCCGTTCCTCGACAACAAAGCCTCCTTCCAGCGCGGCATCAATCAGGCGGTTCGCCGCACGTCGGCCGAACTCGTCGATACGCTGGGGCGCGTTCGCGGTACTTCAGGGATCAACGGCGACCTGCAGAGCGCCCGCGGCAATCTTCAATATGACGAGTACAGCTGGTATTTCGGCATGAACCCGTTTGGCCCGAAGACGCCGACGCCGAGCTACTACCGCTCGGCGATCGAGAGCCTGCGGAAGTTCAACACCGATCTTGCGAACTGCAATGCCGTGTTCGACGGCCGCGCCGACAACCTGCTGCAGTTCATCGATCGCATCGCCAACGATCTCGGCGGCACATCCGACATTCTGGCGGAGCGTTCGGAGAACCACAATTTCGGCTGGTTCGACACCCGGGCGGACGACCGCTTCTGGTTCGCCTATGGCCAGCTGTATGGCTATTACGCGATCCTGACGGCTGCCCGATCCGACTTTTCGCAGGTGGTAGCCGAGCGCAATCTCGGGGCGCTGTTCAGCGGCACCACCAAGCAGTTCCAGGCGGCGCTGCGCATCCAGCCGGCGATCATTTCCAATGGACGCGAAGACGGCTGGATCATGCCGAGCCACCTGGCGACGATGGGCTTCTATATGCTGAGGGTGCGCTCGAATATCGTCGAGATGCGCGCGGTGCTCGGCCGCTGATGCGGCCGGCTCAGGCGCCGTTATCCTCGAAGCCGACGACGCGGAGCTGCTCGACGAATTCGTAGGTAATGCCGACGATCTCGTTGTTGCGGAATTTTCCGACGGAGCGGACCGTCTTGTAGCCGCCAAGCCCGTTATCGACGCGATAGGAAAAGTGGAAACCCGTCTTGTGCAGGCTCGCCTGCTCGAAGGTTTCGGTGATCAGAACCCGGTCCTCGGGATGAATGCGCGAGAGGAGCTCGACCAGATTGGCGGGGCCAGAGGTGAAGGTCATGCAGAAAATCGCGAAGACATCTTCGCTGGCGAAGAAATGTCCCGATTCCACCTCGATGCGCCAGAATCCGAAATTTCGGTAGGCTGCAACCATCTGGACGATCTCAAGATCAGAGATGCCGATATGGTCGCGCGTCTGCTTTTCTTTGCCGTTGGCGGGCTGTTCAAATCGAAGAGGCACGTTCCCTCCCATGAGGTTTGCGCACTGATTCTCTTCTGATTTCTCAGCTGATCAGCTTCAAGCGTATGGCCTTAGCTACCAACTGCGTTCTGTTCACGCAATCGAGTTTTTTGATCGCATTGGTCATGTAGGCGTTCACGGTATGGTCGGAGAGCGCCAGGATCTGGCCGATCTCGACCGAGGTCTTGCCCTGCGCCGTCCAGCGCACGACCTCAAGCTCGCGGGCCGACAGGGCATTGTAGGCGCTGTCCTCGTTGCGGCGCACGGTATTATAGGCGTCGAGCGCATGCAGCATGATCATCGCCAGCTCGTTGACTTCGTTCTGGGCGAAGGGCGCACGCTCGCCGCCAAACCAGAAGACCAGCCGGTTTCCATCGAGTGCGTTGATCGGGAAGGTGATGCCCGTCGGCATGGCGTAATGCATCATCAGGTTACGCAGCTCTGCCGGGAAGTTGAGTCCTTGCAGCGTTTCCGCCAGATTCCAGTGCTGCGGAACGGCTGATTCACGAAGCTTTGCCGTGAAGGGACAGCTGCGCAGCATATGCGCCCGGTCGAATTCGCGGATATAGGAGGCGGGCAGCGAGCTTTCGATGATCAGCGACTTCAACAGCAGATCTTCGGCCGACGGTGTGTGCAGGAGCGTCGTCTGCGACAGGCCGAATGCGCCGGCCACCCTGTGCAGTGCGTGAACGAACAATACACGCGTGCGGGCAGCAGCCAGCTCTCCTGTCAGCAGCGATTGCCGTTCAGAGGTAGTCATGTATGACATTATGCGCCCCGATCACTCGAATGTTACCGCTAACACATACGTAAAACTCCACGGGATGCTAGCCACAATTCGCATCGGCCATGCTGATTAATTTATAGTGTTAAAAATTAATCACACATACGCACTCATTGGTTGCATAATGTATTATGCAGGTAGTGATCGCGGCTATTTTACTTCTTCCATTACTACGAAGCTGTGGATTTCTCCCGCGCCGGGAGGAGAAGAATCACCTCAGAAGTTGGTCGACGGTAGACTTAAATTCCTAAAAGGCTGCCTCTGAAGCGATGAATACGGTTTCACTTTAGCATAACGTGCGGCTGTGGCGCTTGCTGCTTCGGGTCGCTATTGCTAGCGTCAGGCGATCCAAACGGGACGACCGCTCGTGCGCTGTGCCACCATTCTCGCCGCCAAATATTTCGTCATTCTTTCGCTGATTTTCTGCTTCCAATTGCCTCCTGTCTCCGGTTCCGATGCGTGGGCTGCCAAACCCAAGCGGAACCAGCCTCCTTCCATGAGTTTCATCCTCGTCCGCAGCGCCGATTGCCTGGCGGATTGCGCCGAGTGGGTATCGGCAGAAGGCCGGATCACGCGCGACACACCGCTGCGGCTGAAGAAAATTCTGAAGCAGCTGAACGGGCGCAAGCTGCCAGTCGTCTTCCGGTCGGAAGGCGGGGAGGTGGATGCCGCCTATGCGATGGGCCGGATGATCCGCAAGAATGGTCTGGAAACGGCAGTCGGCGGCACCCGGCTCAAGGATTGTCCGATCGCCGACATGCGATGCAAGGCGGCGATCGCCAAGGACGGCACGGCTGCCGGCCTCACGTATTCAGGCGGCGCCTATTGTCTTTCGGCCTGTCCGATCGCACTTGCCGGCGGGATGTCGCGGGTTGCGTCGCAATGGGCCTATATCGGCGTCCATCAGATCACCACTATCTATGACAGGATCCGGGTGTCCTACCGCATCGAATACCGGATGGTGAACGGCCGGAAAGAGGAGATTTCGCGCACCGAGATCGGCCGCAGGAGCGAGGGCGAGACGAAATCGACCAAGCTCGGGAAGAAGGCCGAGGCTGCGCTCTCCGCCTATCTGAAGGAAATGGGCGTCAGCCAGGATATCATCGCACTGATGATGAGTGCGACGCCGCAGACGCTGCGGCTTCTGCCGACTTCGGAGGCTTTGAAGCTGGGGCTGATCACCGACATGCTTGCCTCGAACGAGAGCCCAGGCATCCGGCTCTGCCAGGCGGACGATCCGGCGGGCGCCCGCTGCCACCGGCACGGCGAGCCGCCGGCGACGACTGGAGCGCCCGCGGATGTCCAGCCGGCATCGGCGCCGGCTGCTTCCGGCGGTTAGTCCTTGTCCTTCAGATCGTTCTTCTTGGTCGAGCTCATCAGCTTTTCCAGGAAGCCGAGCATGAGCGCGGAGACGACGAAGGCGATGTGGATCAGCGTCAGCCACATAATCTTGCCGTCTTCATACTGATCGACATTGAGAAACACCTGCAACAGGTGGATCGACGAGATCGCCACGATCGACGAAGCGACCTTGATCTTCAGGCTGCCGGAATCGAGCTTGCCGAGGAAGGACACTTCGTGCTCCTTTTCGCCGTCCGCCTCGTCGAAGCGGCTGACGAAATTCTCGTAGCCCGAGATCATCACCATGACGATCAGGCTGGCGACCAGCGCGGCATCGATGAGACCAAGCATGGCGAGGATCATCTCGTCTTCGCCAAGTGTGAAGACGGCGCTTGCGACCTTCAGGAATTTGTAGCCGAAGGAGATCGCATAGACGGCAAGGGCCGCCACGAGACCGAGATAGAACACGACGAGCAGCCAGCGGCTCGACAGGATGATGCGCTCGACGAGCAGCTCAAGTGATTTCATCTTTAGGTGCCCCCGCACGCTGAAACGATAGAGGGGGCATAGCCCATCCATGCAAGTTGCAGCAAGCCTTGACGGTGGATTTCATCCCGGCCGATGGCGTGGTTTGTCGTGGAACGGCGTGAAAAGCGGCATGCGGGGTCTTGTTTCCGACGCGGCGATGGCGGCATGGTCGGACAATAACACAAACTCCGAGGACGACCCGTGGCTATCAAATCCGACATCGAAATCGCCCGCGCGGCCAGGAAGAAGCCGATCTTCGAGATCGGCGCCAAGCTTGGCATTCCGGAGCAGGATCTGGTGCCCTATGGCCACGACAAGGCGAAGATCAGCGCCAGTTTCATCGCCGCGCAGGCGGAAAAGAAGGACGGCAAGCTGATCCTGGTCACAGCGATCAACCCGACGCCGGCGGGCGAGGGGAAGACGACGACGACGGTCGGCCTCGGCGACGGGCTAAACCGCATCGGCAAGAAGGCAATCGTCTGCATCCGCGAGGCCTCGCTCGGTCCCTGCTTCGGCGTCAAGGGCGGAGCGGCCGGTGGCGGTTATGCGCAAGTCGTGCCGATGGAAGACATCAATCTGCACTTCACCGGCGATTTCCACGCGATCACCTCGGCGCATAATCTGCTGGCGGCGATGATCGACAATCATATCTACTGGGGCAACGAGCTCGATATCGACATTCGCCGCATCACCTGGCGGCGGGTGATGGATATGAACGACCGCGCGCTGCGCTCAATGGTGAGTTCGCTCGGCGGCGTTGCCAACGGCTTTCCGCGCGAGGGCGGCTTCGATATCACCGTCGCCTCCGAGGTCATGGCGATCCTCTGCCTTGCTTCCGATCTGAAGGACCTGGAAAAGCGCCTTGGCAACATCATCGTCGCCTACCGGCGCGACAAAACACCCGTCTATGCCCGCGACCTGAACGCGGATGGCGCGATGGCCGTCCTGTTGAAGGACGCAATGCAGCCGAACCTGGTGCAGACGCTGGAAAACAATCCGGCCTTCGTTCATGGCGGCCCCTTCGCCAACATCGCCCACGGCTGCAACTCGGTGACGGCGACGAAAACGGCGCTGAAGCTTGGCGACTATGTCGTCACTGAAGCAGGCTTCGGCGCCGATCTTGGTGCTGAGAAGTTCTTTGATATCAAATGCCGCAAGGCGGGGCTGAAGCCTGATGCTGCGGTTATCGTCGCTACCGTCCGGGCGCTAAAGATGAATGGCGGCGTGAAGAAGGAAGACCTTGGCGCAGAGAATGTCGCCGCCCTCGTCAAGGGCTGCGCCAATCTCGGACGGCATGTCTCGAACGTCCGCAAGTTCGGCGTGCCTGTCGTCGTCGCCATCAACCATTTCGTTTCGGATACCGATGCTGAGATCGCGGCTGTGAAGGAATATGTTGCGCGTCTCGGCGGCGAAGCCATCCTCTGCCGCCACTGGGCCGAGGGTTCCGCCGGGATCGAGGAGCTTGCCCACAAAGTCGTCGAACTTGCCGATTCCGGTCAGGCAAAGTTCCAGCCGCTCTATGGCGACGACCTGCCGCTGCTGGAAAAGATCGAGATCGTCGCCTCGAAGATCTACCACGCCGGCGAAGTGACCGCCGACAAGGCGGTGCGTGATCAGCTCATCGCCTGGGAAGAGCAAGGCTACGGCAAGCTGCCGGTCTGCATGGCCAAGACGCAATATTCCTTCTCGACCGATCCCAATCTGCGCGGCGCGCCGGAAGGGCATATCGTGCCGGTGCGCGAAGTGCGCCTCTCGGCCGGCGCCGGCTTCGTGGTCGTCATCACCGGCGAGATCATGACCATGCCGGGCCTGCCCAAGTCGCCCTCAGCGGAGCGGATATTCCTGAACGACCAGGGGTATATCGAGGGGTTGTTCTGAGGACTGGTTCTGAAACTGAATCAGGTGGTTCAGTTTCCGATTCACTTTGTGAGGCTAACGCGTTGAGTGGGCTGAACATTCAGTGACAATACCGGTATCCGCCCTTGCGCTCGAGAACATCGAGATGGAAATGCGTCTCGTGGGCCGCGTCGCTTTCAGGGTCGAGCACCGTCGAGAAGTAGAGGCAGCCGGAAGCGCTGACCGTGCGCTGGAAGGCGCCGGTCAGCGTCGAATCCTCTCGGCGCGGTTTGACCGCGATATCCTCGCCCCTCTCGAAGCTGAAGCTCGCGACATCGATGGCGTTGCCGCGGGCGTGTTCTGAAATCTTGCCGGTTTCGGCGCTGTTGCGCAGGCGGCAGATATAGGCCGACGCCTGATTGATCGTAGTGATCTTGCCCTGATCCTTGGCGGCAACGGCGGCGGCCGGGATGACGCTTTCCTTCATCCAGTGAGCGAGCGCCCGCGCCGTCGGGCAGCGCAGCGTCGCTTCGGGTTTCACCTTGATGCCGGGGAGCGCTTCCGACAGGACGATCGGCTTGTCGATGCCGCAGCCGTTGCCGTCATCGATCCGGGGGATCTCCTTGAAGACGACGCCGAGGCTCTGCAGCTCCTTGATGCAATCGGCATGGTCGGTATCGCTCTCCGGCTCGATCGTCAGGTGCTGATCTTCCAGCGTCTCGCCTTTCGGCGTTTCGGGCCTGGCATCCTCCGGTTTCTGATCGGTGGGTTGCGACGCATCGGGTTTGGCCGTTTCCGGGGCGGTATCTTCAGGTTTTCCTGACTTGGCAGGCGCCGGCTTGCCGTCATCGGATTTCGGCTGTTCGGGCTTTGCCTCTTCGGGTTTGGGCTGGGGAACGGGTGCTGTCTGCACCGGCGGAGCCTGGTCTTGCGGCGCTGCCGGTTCGGCTGCTTCAGGCTTCTGTTCAGGTACCGGCCCGTTACGGGGCAGGGTGGCGCCCGAGAGCATGAAGACGGTGAGGCTCATGGCGGCAATTGCGGAAGCGATTTTCACATGCCCATCCCACGTTGCTGTTAGCGGCAGGAGGGACAACGCAAACGGGCTGGTTTCGTTGCAATTTCGCAACGTTTGTGTGGATCGTTAAAACATGATGATTATTATCAAGATAATCGGCGCTGATATATTGACACAAATAGTCATGTTTTTTATTGCGGCAAAAAGAAGGCGGTTTTTGGGGCCGCCTCAATCTGAAAACGCCTAGCCAGCCCCTCGATCGCGCCCGCGAACCGACCAGCCAGCCCGGTACTTCATCATATAGAGGGTTGGTTTTATGGTTGTCCGCAATTCGCGTTCGCTGCTGCTTGCTTGCACGGCGCTTGCTCTAATTTCTCATTCGTCGATCAGCCTTGCGCAGAGCGCGGCCCCGGCCGGGCAGCAGTCGGACGATAAGCAGACGAAGGACGGAGAAACGTTCCTTTCTCCCATCATCGTCAAGGGCGATCGCAAGGCAGCGAATGACCCCTACGACAAGGCCGGTCCTTCCAGCACAGTGACAGCGGATCAGATCGACCTGCAATCGGGGCAGGAAACCGACGATCTGCTGCGTGGCGTTCCAGGCACGTCGACTGCCAACAATCCGCAGAATCCTGGCGTTGCCGTCAACATCCGCGGCTTTGAAGGTTCTGGCCGTGTCAACATGATGATCGACGGCGTTCGGCAGAACTTCCGCTTCACCGGCCATGAGGCGCAGGGCCTCACCTATGTCGATCCGGCGTTCCTGGCTGGCATCGATATCACGCGCGGGGCGGTCACCGGTATTGGCGGCGGTGCGCTTGCCGGTTCCGTCAATTTTCAGACCTACAATGTCGACGATCTTATCCAGGGCGACAAGAGCTATGGCGGCATCGTTTCGGCGACCACTGGCGATAACGGCATGGGCTGGTCTGAATCCGCAGTCGGTGCCTACCGGTTCAACGATGTGTTTGCCGTTGTCGGCGGCATCAGCAAGAGCGATCCCAAGAATTTCGACAACGGCGATGGCGTCGAGGTGCCGTTTACCGAAGAGGACCTGATCTCGGGCCTGCTCAAGGCTGAGATCACGCCGAACGCCGAAAACACCATCCGCATCGGCGGATTGACCTATGACAACGACTTCTTTGCCAACTCTTACTACCAGAATCTGAAGAACAAGACCTTCAGCGCGACCTACGAATACAAGCCCGGCGACAACGATCTCATCGATTTCAAGACCGGATTCTATTACAACCGTCTGAAGATGACGTATGATACAAACGCGACTGGCGGAGGAACTGCGGCCGGACGCGAGATCACCGATACCGGTATCGGTTTCGACGTCTCGAACACCTCGAAATTCGATCTCGGCGATGTCTCGGTCTCATCGAACTATGGTGTCGAATATTTCCACGACACTTATGATGTCATGAACAGCACGGCGCAGCCGCAGGGTGGAGTGAACGGCGACGGCAAGAATGGCACGCTCGGTGTTTTCAACAGCACGACGTTTACGTACGGCATCACGGATTTGACGCTCGGTCTGCGTTACGACCATTTCGATCTCAGCGGCTCCGGGGCCGTTACCGCAGGTAATCCTGCTGGGCTGCCTGCAGGACCGTACTCGGTTGATCGCTCCGATGGCCGGCTTGATCCGAGTGTGACGCTGGCAGTCAACGCCACCGATTGGCTCCAGCCCTATGTGACCTATGCCGAAACGATGCGTTCGCCGACGATCAACGAGACATTTGTTGGCGGTACGCATCCTGGCGGCCGGATGTCCTTCTTCCCAAATCCGTTCCTAGAGCCGGAAGTCTCGAAAGGCTGGGAAATCGGGGCAAACATCAAGGTCGATGGTCTGTTTGATTCCGGTGACAGCTTCCGGTTCAAAGCGAACTACTTCTATGATCGTGTCGATAATTACATAACGGCCGCGTTTACGCCGACGGGCGGTGTATTTTTCACCAACAATCCCGGCACGTCGACGGTTCAGGGGATCGAAATCCAAGCTGGCTACGATGCCGGTTTCGTCTTCGGCGATCTGTCCTACACCCACACGGACACCGACCTGCCATCGCAGATCAACGGTTTTGGCGTTCAGTCCTATCTGCCTGACGACATCTTCACCGCGACGCTTGGCGCACGCTTCCTCGAAGATCAGCGCCTGACGGTCGGTACGCGCTTCTATGCCGCGAGCCGTGCGAACATCGGTGATGTCAACGTCGCAGCGGGCGCCAGCCCCTACAAGCCGGGTTACGGCCTTGTCGATCTGTTCGCCAACTACAAATTCGAGCAGGGCTTCGAAGTCACCGCCAGCGTCACCAATGTCTTCGACAAGGCTTATACGCCAGCGTCGAGCACAATCGCAGGCAGCACGATCGATACCGGCCGCGGCCGTACGTTCATGCTGACGGCAAAAGCCAAGTTCTGATCAACGGATTTGACGACAAGGGCGGCCTTCGGGCCGCCCTTTTTCATTCCATATTCGCCTCTTGCGCTCTCTCTCATCTCACGCTAACAATTTCGCCCATGAACACGTCGAAGAACATTGCAGTTTGGTGGTGGGCTCGCTGAGGCGGCCTCGACCAATCGTGTCTTCAGACGACGAGTGAGCCGCCCGAAACTTTCGAGGCGGCTTTTTTGTTTTCTGGCCGCCTTGCGTCCGGGCACCGATAACGGAGTGGAACTATGGTTACGATCCTTCGGGACGATGGTGCGGAAATCTACGAGACCAAGGGCGGCATCACCGTCACCCGGCAGCGGCGGCCCATTCCCTATGCGGATGCGGTGGTGTCCTATGTCGACAAGCTCGATGAGCGCCGCGGCGCGGTGTTCTCGTCGAACTACGAATATCCGGGCCGCTACACGCGCTGGGATACGGCCGTCGTCGATCCGCCGCTCGGCATTTCCTCCTTCGGTCGCGATGTCTGGATCGAAGCCTATAACGAGCGCGGCGAAGTGCTGCTCGGCTTCGTCACCGAGCGCCTGAAGGCCGTGCGTGAGCTGGAGCTTGGCGCCGCCACCGCCCGCCGGCTCGATCTCAAGGTGAAGCTGCCCGACCGGGTGTTTACCGAAGAAGAGCGCTCGAAGATGCCGACGGTGTTTACGGTGCTGCGCGCCGTCACTGATCTCTTCTATTCGCAGGCCGATGCCAGCCTCGGCCTCTACGGAGCCTTCGGCTACGATTTGGCCTTCCAGTTCGATGCGATCGACCTGAAGCTGAAGCGCGCCGACGACCAGCGCGACATGGTTCTCTATCTGCCGGACGAGATCCTCGTCGTCGATAACTACTCGGCCAAGGCCTGGGTCGATCGCTACGATTTCGCCAAGGGCGGCCTAACGACCGAGGGCAAGGCCGGCGATATCGCACCGGAGCCTTTCGTGCGCACCGATGCCATTCCGCCCAAGAGCGATCATCGCCCCGGCGAATATGCCGAGCTGGTCACCAAGGCGAAGGAAAGCTTTCGCCGCGGCGATCTGTTCGAGGTCGTACCGGGCCAGAAGTTCATGGAGCGCTGCGACAGCAAGCCGTCCGACATTTCCAAGCGGCTGAAGGCGATCAATCCGTCGCCCTATTCCTTCTTCATCAATCTTGGAAACCAGGAATATCTGGTGGGCGCATCGCCTGAAATGTTCGTGCGCGTGTCTGGCCGCCGCATCGAGACCTGCCCGATCTCGGGCACGATCAAGCGCGGCGAGGACCCGATTGCCGACAGCGAGCAGATCCTCAAGCTCCTGAATTCCAAGAAGGACGAATCGGAGCTGACGATGTGCTCCGACGTTGATCGCAACGACAAGAGCCGCGTCTGCGAGCCGGGTTCGGTCAAGGTCATCGGCCGCCGCCAGATCGAGATGTATTCGCGTCTGATCCACACGGTCGATCACATCGAGGGCCGCCTGCGCGACGACATGGATGCCTTCGACGGCTTCCTCAGCCATGCCTGGGCGGTCACGGTGACAGGTGCGCCAAAACTCTGGGCGATGCGCTTCATCGAAAGCCATGAAAAGAGCCCGCGCGCCTGGTATGGCGGAGCGATCGGCATGGTCGGCTTCAATGGCGACATGAACACGGGGCTTACGCTGCGCACCGTGCGCATCAAGGACGGGATTGCCGAAGTCCGGGCAGGGGCAACGCTGCTCAACGATTCCATCCCCGAGGAAGAAGAAGCCGAAACCGAACTGAAGGCCTCCGCCATGCTTTCCGCCATCCGCGATGCCAAGGCCGGCAATTCCGGCAAGGTCAGCCGCGACGTCGCTGCCGTCGGCAAGGGCGTCAACATCCTCTTGATCGACCACGAAGACAGCTTCGTCCACACGCTGGCGAACTATTTCCGCCAGACTGGCGCCACTGTCTCGACTGTGCGCACGCCGGTGCCCGACGAAATCTTCGACCGGCTGGATCCGGATCTGGTCGTCCTGTCGCCGGGACCGGGCAATCCGAAGGACTTCGACTGCAAGGCGACGATCAAGAAGGCGCGCGCCCGCAACCTGCCGATCTTCGGCGTCTGCCTCGGCCTGCAAGCGCTCGCCGAGGCCTATGGCGGCGAGCTTCGCCATCTGGCGCTGCCGATGCACGGCAAGCCGTCGCGCATCCGCGTGCTAGAGCCCGGCCTGGTCTTCTCCGGCCTCGGCAAGGAAGTCACCGTCGGCCGCTACCACTCGATCTTCGCCGATCCCTCGACCCTGCCGCGTGAGTTCATGATCACGGCGGAAAGCGAGGACGGCACGATCATGGGCATCGAGCACACCAAGGAGCCGATCGCGGCGGTGCAGTTCCACCCGGAATCGATCATGACGCTCGGCGGCGATGCCGGGATGCGGATGATCGAGAATGTGGTGGCGCATCTGGCGCGGAAGGCGAAGACCAAGGCTGCCTGAGCCAAGGATACCGATCGGCCGCCGCCATCCGGTGGCCGATCATTTCCCATCTCTCGTGCGGAAGATCGCATGCTCGTGAAGCTGCTCAAGGGATTGGCGATCATTATCGTGCTGGCCGCCATTGCCGTCGTTGCCGGAATGGTGATTCCAAGGCCCTGGCGTGCGCCGCCGCCCGAAACGACGAGTGCCACCGACCGCATTCTCGTTCTCAGCAATCCCATTCACACAGATTTCGCGATTCCTGCCACGCCCGATATTCTCAAGCGTTTCAACTTTCTCGCCGATGCCGGTCTCGATCTCGGCAATCCCGATGTGCGCTACATCATCTTCGGCTGGGGAGGGCGCGCTTTCTATACCGAAACGCCGACCTGGGCCGACCTGAAGCCGATGCCGGTGTTCAAGAGCCTGACGCTGGATAGTGCTGTCATGCATGTGCAGCTGGCGGGAGATATTCCGCTTGATCATCCCGGTGTGACGCCGATCGACGTGTCCGCCGCAGGTTTCGCGCGGCTGTCGGACTATATCGCGTCGAGTTTCATCGTTGGCGATGAAAAGCCTGTGCCGCTTGGTTTTTCCTATGGTCAGGGCGATGCCTTCTTCGAGGGGCAGGGCCGTTTCAACGCGCTTGTCGGCTGCAATACGTGGACCGCTGCCGGCTTGCGCGAAGCCGGGATTGCGACCGGCCTGTGGACGCCGCTGCCGTGGCTGCTGCGTATTTCGCTCCGGCTTCACAACCCTCCCGGGGCCTTTCGCCCAGGAGAGGAAGCAACTGGTTGACTTCCCATTCCAAATCAGAACATTTCAGGAACGATGAATAAGGATATCGTCGTGGCCAATGCTGAGAAGTTTATCGTCCTCCCGTACCGCAAGAACCGGGGCAACCTGGTGCCGGGCGAGATGCGGCAAGCATCGAATGCCATGAGTGCAGAAAAGATCGCGACCTCGATGGCCGCGCGGTTTATCGGCGTTGCCGCCTATGCGGTGATGGTCGATGACGAGACCGGCGATATGTCGTCGCCGCGGCTGCTCATTCGCCATGGCGAGATCGCCGATCTCAATCCGGCATAACACTTCCCGATGGAAACTTCGCTCTATCTGCCGGTCAAAGCCTTTCTGGAGGCGGCGGGCTATGCCGTCAAAGGCGAGATCGGCGGATGCGATCTCGTCGGCCTCAGCGAAGGCGATCCAAGCGTGGTCGTCGTTTGCGAGCTGAAGCTCAGCTTCAATCTCGAGCTTATCCTGCAGGCGGTCGACCGGGCGGCGATGAGCGACGAAGTCTGGATCGCCGCGCGGGTTTCGGCCAAGGGGCGCGGGCGCGAGGCAGACAAGCGCTATCGCGATCTCTGCCGCAGGCTGGGGATCGGCATGCTCGGCGTTTCCGATACCGGCGATGTGAGCGTCATCGTCTCGTCCATCTCGCCGATGCCGCGGACCAATCCGAAACGGCGGTCGCGGCTGGTCAGGGAGCATCAGCGCCGCCGTGGCGATCCCGTTATCGGCGGGAGCACGCGCGTGCCGCAGATGACTGCCTACCGACAGCAGGCGCTGATCTGCGCCGCCGCTCTGCAGCAGGGGCTGGTCAGGCCGCGGGATATGAAGGCGTATGCGCCGGATGCCGGAAAAATCCTGCTCGGCAATGTCTATGGCTGGTTCGAAAAGCAGGCGAAGGGCGTCTATGCCCTGACGCCTGCGGGCGCCGAGGCGCTGCTGCGCTGGCCGCAGACTGTCGTCTTTGGCACCGATGATGGTGAGGCGTCCGTAGAGGGCGCCTGATCTCAGGCGTTTGGAACGCCGCGCTTTTATCAGTTCTTGCCATGGCCGAGGTTGATCGTCGCCCTAGCTTATTCGTCGTGAACAAAGCTGCGATGCTCGCTGGGGCCGCAATGGGTCCAGCCAAATTTCCCGAGGCTCGACCATGGTTACTTTCACGCTCAATGGACAGACGAAAACGTTCGACGGCGATCCGGATACGCCGCTGCTGTGGGTCATCCGCGACTTCGAGAAGCTGACCGGCACCAAATATGGCTGCGGTGTCGCCCAATGCGGCGCCTGCACCGTGCATATGGACGGCTTCACCCGCCGCTCCTGCATCACCCCGATCTCCACCGTCGATGGATCCGAGATTTTCACGATCGAAGGTGTCGAAGGCAAGGAAGCCGATGCGGTGAAGGCTGCCTGGGTCAAGATCGACGTGCCGCAATGCGGGTACTGTCAATCCGGCCAGATCATGTCGGCCGTGGTGCTGCTGCAGAACATCCCGCAGCCGACCGACGAGGATATCGACGGGGCGATGGCCGGGAATATCTGTCGATGCGCCACCTACCATCGGATCCGCGCGGCCATTCACAATGCCGCCGCGTCGATGGAGGGTTGAGCGATGACCATTCAGGAGATTGCAACGACACGCCGCGGCTTTCTGGCCGCAACAGGCGGCTTGGTGATCGGCTTTGCGCTGCTGCCGAAGACTTCGGCCTTTGCCGCAGAAAAGGGTGTGCAGGCGGGCGGCGCGGACGCGCTGGTGACGCTGAACACCTTCGTCAGGATCGGCACTGACGATACGGTGACGATCCTTTCCAAGCATATCGAATTCGGGCAGGGGCCGTTCACCGGTCTTGCGACGCTGGTCGCCGAAGAGCTCGATGCCGACTGGGGGCAGATGCGCGCGGTGCATTCGCCGGCCGATGACAAGGTTTATGCGAACCTCGCTTTCGGCCTGCAGGGGACCGGCGGCTCGTCGTCGATCGCCAATTCCTATGAGCAGTTCCGTCAGGCGGGGGCAACGGCGCGCGCCATGCTGGTCGCCGCGGCGGCTGATGAGTGGAAGGTTCCGGCCAGTGAGATCACCGTCGAGAAAGGTCGGGTCAAACATGCGGCCTCCGGCAAGGACAGCGGCTTCGGAGCGCTGGCCACCAAGGCTGCCGGTATCAAGCCGCCGGCCGACGTGAAGCTCAAGGATCCCTCCAAGTTCACGCTGATCGGCCAGGAACTGCCGAAGCTCGACACGGTGTCGAAGACCAATGGCCAGGCGATCTATACGCTGGACATCATTCCTGACGATCTGCTGGTCGCCGTCGTCGCGCATCCGAACCATTTCGGCGCGGCGGTGAAATCCTTCGACGATAGCGAGACGCGTAAGGTCAAGGGCGTCGTCGATGTCAAGCAACTGCCGCAGGGCGTTGCCGTCTATGCCGACAGCACGTTTGCGGCGTTGAAGGGCCGGTCTGTGCTGAAGGTTGATTGGGATCTGTCGCAGGCGGAGACACGGTCGAGCGGGCAGCTTTCGGCCGACTATGCGAAGGCGCTGACGGAGAAGGGCATCACCGCATCCGAAAAGGGCGACGTCGACAAGGCCTTTACCGATACCTCGCTGAAGACACTGGAGGCGCAGATCATCTTCCCGTTCCTGGCGCATGCGCCGATGGAGCCGCTCGATGCTGTCTTCATCAAGGCGGCGGACGGCAGCCTCGATGTCTATAACGGGGCGCAGTTCCCCGGCATGGACAAGGCGACGGCCGCCAAGATCACCGGCATCGATCCGGCGAAGGTGCGGCTGAACACGCAGATCACCGGCGGAAGTTTCGGGCGCAAGGCGCAGTTCGGTTCGCCCTACATGCAGGAGGCGGCGTCGGTCTTCGCCGCGACCGACCAGTCGCGGCCGGTCAAGCATATGTGGACGCGCGAGGACGATATTCGCGGCGGCTATTACCGGCCGATGTATCTCCACAAGATGCGTGGCGCCATCAATGCCGATGGCCGGATCGTCGCCTGGGATCAGGCGATCGTCGGGCAGTCGATCATGGGCAAGGCCGATCTCGACAGCACCTCGGTCGAGGGCGCCTCCGACCTGCCTTACGACGTGCCGAACCTCAGGGTCATCTCACATAATGTGAAGCTGGCAATCCCGCCGCTCTGGTGGCGTTCGGTCGGCCATACGCATACCGGTTTCGCGGTCGAGACCTTCCTCGACGAGCTGTTCCAGATGGCAGGCAAGGATCCGGTGCAGGGAAGGCTCGAGCAGCTGACGGAGGACCCGCGCTATGCCGGGGTTCTCAAGAAGGCGGCGGAGATGGCCGATTGGGGCGGCAAGATCCCCGAGGGACGGCAGCGTGGCGTTGCCGTGGTCAAGAGCTTCAACACCTATGTCGGCCAGGTGGTCGAGGTTTCCGCCGGTGCCGATGGGGCGCCGAGGGTCCACAAGGTCTGGTGCGCCGTCGATTGCGGTGTCGCCATCAATCCGAATGTCATCAAGGCGCAGATGGAGGGCGGCATCGGCTACGGGCTTGGTGCGGTGCTGTTCGATGCGGTGACGCTCGGTGAGGGCGGGGCGATCATGCAGTCGAACTTCCACGATTACCGCTCGATCCGCATCAACGAAATGCCGGATGTGGAGGTCGCCGTCATCAAATCCGGCGAACCGCCCACCGGGGTGGGAGAGCCGGGCGTGCCGCCGGTCGGACCCGCGACGGCCAATGCCTGGCGGCGGCTCACCGGTGCGCCGGTGCGCAGCCTGCCGATCGTTGCCGTGGCGACGAGCTGAGGGAGGCGGAGATGACAAGCAGATTGGTCCTCGCCTGCATGGCAGGCGGTCTCTCCCTCGTTGCGGCCTTGCCCGTATCATTCATGGCATTGGCGCAGACGGCGCCTGAAACCGACAAGACGCCCTTGAAGCCGGTCGCTTCCTTCGCATCGATTGCCGATCAGAAGGCGCGGTCGGTGGCGCTCTTCGAAGAGGCGGGCAAGGTGATCGAGCATCCGCGATGTCTGAACTGCCATCCGGCGGGCGACAGGCCGCTGCAGACGATGGCGATGCATCCGCACCAGCCGCCGGTGACGCGCGGCGATGGCGGTATGGGCGTGCCGGGCATGATGTGCAACACCTGCCACGGGCCTGACAATGCGGCGATCGTCGGCCAGTCGCCGACGCTGAAGAGCATCCCCGGCAATCCCGCCTGGCATCTGGCACCGATCGAAATGGCCTGGGTTGGAAAGTCGCTCGGCGAGATCTGCCAGCAACTGAAGGACCCGGAGCGCAATGGCGGGCGCGATCTGTCGAAGATCGTCGAGCACATGTCGCATGACAGCCTGGTCGGCTGGGGCTGGAACCCGGGCGACGGGCGCGAGCCTGCGCCCGGCACGCAGGCGGAGTTCGGCGACCTGATCAAGGCCTGGGTCGATACGGGCGCAGCCTGCCCGGCAGGCTGAGACGACCATTCAGGCGCCGGTCAGTCCCCGCGCCTGACGATTTTCAGATTGAGTTCCCAGCGCTGTTCGAAGCCCAGCGTCGTGTAAAGCGCGATCGCCCCGGTGTTGAGCGCGTTGACATGCAGATACGCAGTTGCGCCGGATGCCGCGATATGGCCCGCGACATAGCGGAAGAGCAGCTTGCCGAAACCGTTGCCCTGGAAGTCCGGGTGGGTGCAAAGGCCGCTCAGTTCCGTAAAGCCGGTCTGCTTCAGCCGCTGACCGCCCATGGCGATCAGCTTGCCGCTGTTCTTGATTCCCCAGAAAGTGCCGAGTTTCTGGGCGCCGAGGGTGAAGGGGCCGGGTTTGGTCAGCTGTGCCAGCGCCAGCATCTCTTCGGCGTCGGCCGCAGTCAGCGGCGCAATCCGGGGGTCGGAAAGCGGATCATGCGGCGTCCTGGCGATCATCTGGATCAGCGTTGCTTCGCCGGCGATATCGAGGCCATCCGGAACGGTAGCCGATCCCGGCTCCACAAGCGCCATCGTCTCACCGGGCCGGGGCAGGGCAGCCAATGCGCTCAGGCTTTCCGGCGTATCATCGGCCGCTGCCGCAAAGGGTACGATTCCGGGCGGGTAGCGCCGGGCGAGCGGGCCGCCTTCGGCGATGCCTGCATGCGCCGTCTGCAGCGCGTTCCAGATCGGGCGGTCGAGGATATGTGTCATGGTGTCGTCTCCTTCGGCGGCGCGCGGCGGATGAGCGATGCTGCGGTCAGGCCGTCTTCGATTGTTGCAAGCTGATCGAGAAGCGGGCCGTCGAGGCTGCCGCAGACGTCGGCGACGGCGGCGGCGATGCGCGGCCAGACTTCAGCACGCGAGACATCGACGAGCTGCTTGCCTTTTTCCGTCAGCGACACAAGCCTGCGGCGCTGATCGTCCGGCGCCGGTTGCATATCGACCAGTCCGAGCTCCAATAGCTGGCCGACGGTGCGCGTGGCGCCGGGCTGGGTGATGCCGACCGACTGGGCAAGCTCGCCGATCGTCAGCGGTCCAGCGCCGTCGATCGCCGCCAGGAACGGATATTGTCCAGCCTGGATGCCGAGGCCCGCCTCGTCGATGAACTGTTGCGTGTCGGCCTGCAGGCGTTCGCCGATGCGGCGCATGCGGCTGCCGAGCGTCAACAGGCCCGATGTCCGCACGATGTCTTCGACCATGCTGTGCTCCACTATGTATGCTTGATTATATAACGCGTTATGTAATATCCGTCAACGTGGATTTATGAGCTTGCCCTTTGACAAATCGTCCGTCTTCGACCATATGAGCCGCATTAGCCGCCTGCGCGATTTTCGCGTGGGCGGTTTTGCGTTTGAATGGGCCAAATGCTGCAATTCATTCGCATCCGCAGAGGGATACGAGATGACGGAACAAGGCAATATGACAGTCCGGCGGCTGGCATTCTGGGGCATCCCGATGTCGCTCGGCGTGATGGGGCTGAAGCTCGCCGCCTGGTGGGTGACGGGGTCGGTGGCGCTGCTCTCCGACGGTCTCGAATCCTTCGTCAACGTGGTGGCCGCCTTCATCGCCTTCTTCGTGATCCGTTATGCGCAGAAGCCTGCCGACCACGACCATCCGTTCGGCCACCACAAGGCCGAATATCTCTCAGCGGTCACCGAGGGCGTGCTAATCGTCGTCGCCGCCATCCTGATCGTCAAGGAAGCCGTCGGGTTTCTCAGCGATCCCAAGATGCTGGAAGCGCCGGTGCTCGGTCTTGCGATCAACTTTGCGGCCGGTGTCATCAACTTCGTCTGGGCAAGGCTGCTGATCCGGGTTGGAACGCAGCATCGCTCGGCAGCGCTGACGGCGGATGGCCAGCATATCATGTCGGATGTGGTGACTTCGGTCGGCGTGCTCATCGGCCTGCTTCTGGCGCTCGCCACCGGCTATCCGATCTTCGACCCGGTGCTCGCCATCCTGGTCGCCATCAACATTCTCTATCAGGGCTACAAGGTCATCTCCCACTCGATCGGCGGCCTGATGGACCATGCGGCGGAACCGGAAGAAGAAGAGGCGATCAAGCAGGCGATCGCCACGCATGCGGTGGGGTCTCTCGGCGTCCATGATCTGAAGACGCGCCGGGCAGGGGCGGTGACCTTCGTGGACTTTCATATGGTCGTTCCGGCTGCCATGTCGGTGCGCCAGGCGCATGATATCTGCGACCGCCTTGAAGATGCCATCCGCGCGGTGCATCCGGGCGCCAGCATTGCCATTCACGTCGAACCGGAGGGCGAAAAAGCCCATGGGTTGCGCGTCAAAGTCATAAAGGAAGCCTGACGGCGCGCCGATATGGCCGTCTGCCGGTTAAGGTCTCCGGGCGGAGACACTCTCAGAGCGCTCCTGTGCATGCGGGTAATGTGAAAATCTGCATGTGCGCGGCAGCATTGGCGCGGTGCAACGTTGCTGATAGTGACGGCATCTTCGGGTTGCAATAGAGCCAGTGCCTGCTCTGTATTTCCGGGGATTGCATATAAATTCAATTTGCTATGCATCATAAAGTTGCTTCGCTGCGCCGCGCAGTACTACAATTTTGTCCAGTAATAATCTCTGTTGCGCTGCAATATCGGTTTAATAATTCCAGTCTAATCGATCCCTAGATCGCCGAAGTCAAAGTCTTGGCCCGGCATTTTGAATTGCAAACTTATTATTCTGTTTTAGCAATATCTAGGATTTCCATGACCGGACCGTACAAGCGTGCCATTTCATGCGGCGTTGACTCTGCGCGCCAACCGATATCCGCAATCTTGCTTTCAAGTGTCAGCTTTTCAGCCATCGTTCTGTCCTGCCTATCGCCCACTCCTGCGTGCGCGGCCGACTATGTGGTGACCAACGAGACGGAGCTTCGTAACGCGATCACGTCGGCAAATGCCAGCGGCGATCCCAGTTCGACGATCGTCATGGCCAACAGCTTCTCGATATCGGCCGGCATCCTGCCGGAGCCGACCAGTCCGATTTCGATCGATACACAGGGCTTCACGCTGACCGGGCTCTATGACGCCTCGACCGTCGGTACACGCGCCAATCTGACGATTCAGGAAAGCGGATCTGGTGGTATCGGCGTCACGTTCTCGGGAACGCTGACCGGTGGCAATGCCGGTGCGGCGGATACGACTGCGGGGCAGGTGGCGGTGTGGACGACACGTACCGCATTTACCAACAATGGGACGATCACCGGTGGCGCAGGCGGCGGCGCCGGTGGCTCGGGCGGTGTGGGAACTCGCATTTTTGCCAGTTCGAGCCTGGTCAATAACGGCACGATTGCCGGTGGTTCCAGCGCCTCCGGTGCGGGTGGAGCGGCCGTCGATTTCGGCGGCATCGGCGCCGCTGGCACGCTTGTCAACAATGGCACGATCCGGGGCGGCAACGGCGGCCTTACCGGTGGCCTGGGCGGTGTCGGTCTGATTGTCCGCGCTGGCAGCGGCGCGGTCACAAACAGCGGAACGATCGAAGGTGGCGCTGGGGGAGCGGCTATCCTGTCGAACACCGGGGCTAGCGATATCGACATCACCAATAGCGGTACCATCCGGGCCGGTGCAGGACAGAGCGACGCGATCACGCGCACCGTTGCGGCGACCACGGGTACCATGACGCTCGAATTACAGGCAGGGTCGGTGATCGAGGGCAATGTCGTGGCAGGGGCTGGGGTTGCCACCGATAAGCTGCGCCTCGGCGGTACGGGCGGCGACAGTTTCGATGTTTCGGCGATTGGCCCGCAGTACCAGAATTTCGATATCTTCCAGAAGACCGGCACCGGCACTGGTTCCTGACCGGCACCGGGAGCGCGGTGACCGACTGGGATATCCAGGCGGGCACATTGGCGATCGGCAATGGCGGCACAAGCGGCAGTGTCACCGGCGATATCACCAACAACGGCACGCTCGCCTTTGACCGTTCGGACAGTTTCACCTTCGCCAATCTCGTCACCGGCAGCGGTACGATCCGCCAGATCGGCAGCGGCACGACTTTCCTGACGGGCAACAACGCGGCCTTTGCCGGTACCACCTCGGTCGAGGCTGGAACGCTGTCGGTCAACGGCATTCTCGGCGGCCCGCTCGACATATTCTCCGGCGGGCGGCTGCAGGGCATCGGACAGGTCGGCAATACGGTCAATGCCGGCACCGTCGCGCCCGGTAATTCGATCGGCACGCTGACGATTTCAGGCGACTATGCCGGCAGCGGCGGCGTGCTCGAAATCGAGAGTGTACTCGGTGACGATACCTCATCCACCGACCGTCTCGTGGTAACCGGCAATACCTCGGGCAATACCAATGTCCGTGTCGTCAATCTCGGCGGCGCAGGCGGGCAGACGGTCGAGGGCATCAAGATCGTCGATGCTGGCGGCACCTCGGCGGGGACGTTCTCGCTCATCGGCGACTATGTGCTGGACGGACAGCAGGCCGTCGTCGGCGGCGCCTATGCCTACCGGCTCTATCAGAACGGCATCACTACGCCGGGCGATGGCGACTGGTATCTGCGCTCGGCCGGTTTGCAGCCCGGTATTCCGGTCTATCAGGCCTATCCACTGCTGATGCTGCTCGGGCTCAATCAGGCCGGCACGCTTCAGCAGCGCATCGGCGACCGGATGCTGTCGAGCGATTTCCAGACGGTTTCCGATGGATCTGCGGGCGGAGCCGCGGATGAGATCGAAGGCGTTTGGCTGCGCACCGAGGGTCTGCATGGCCGCCTCACGGCCAATGATGGCACCGTCGATACCAGCCATGACTACGACATCTGGCGAATGCAGGGCGGGTTGGACGGCGCGCTTTATGACGGCAGCAATGGCAGGCTGATCGGCGGGCTGACAGCGCAGTTCGGCACGATGTCGAGCGACCTGAGCTCCAGCATCAGCAATGGCCATATCGATACGTCGGGCTTCGGACTTGGCAGCACCCTGACGTGGTACGGCGATCAGGGCTTCTATGCCGATGCCCAGAGCCAGCTGAATTTCTACGGCAGCGACCTGAGCTCCGATCTCGTCGCTTCGCCGCTGAAGAGCGGCAGTGGCGCCGTCGGCTACATTCTGAGCATCGAGACCGGCCAGCGTCTTGATATCGCAGGCTCCTGGTCGATTACACCGCAGGCGCAGCTGACCTATTCATCCGTTGATTTTGGCAGCTTCTACGACAAGTTCGGCGCCGAGGTGTCGCTTGATCGCGGCGCCAGCCTGAACGGCCGGTTGGGGATGGCGGTCGATCGGGAAGCGAGCTGGCAAGCCGACGACGGGACTGCGACACGGCTCAAGCTCTATGGCGCGGCCAATCTCTATTACGAGTTTCTGGACGGTGTCTCGGTGAACGTGGCCGGCAGCCATTTCGCCAGCCGTGGCGATGACCTTTCGGCGGGGCTTGGTCTTGGCGGTTCCTATAGCTGGGGCGACGAACGCTATTCGGTCTATGGCGAGATGGCCGCGAAATCCTCGCTGTCCGGCGCCGGTGACAATTTCTCCCTGGGCGGCTCGCTCGGCGTTCGCGTCAAGTGGTAGGCCAAGCCGGCTGACGGACGCCGCCGCTTTTTGTCCGCTTGGAAGATCGGCGCAAAAGGACTATTTGCGGTCCCACATGAGCAATCCATGCGGTGCGCGACGATCGGCGCCCGTGGACGGACGATCGATTTGGAAGGAACATGGAAATGGCGATGACGGATGTCAGCGGGCTTTCGCAGCTCGGTTCGCAGGTTGAATCACCAACGAGCCCGGAAGCGGCCGTTCTCGAAAAGGTGCCGAATGGCAGCCAGGGCGCCGACTATGTCGTGCGTTTCACGGCGCCTGAGTTCACCTCGCTTTGCCCGATGACCGGGCAGCCGGATTTCGCCCATATCGTCATCGATTACATCCCCAACGAATGGCTGGTGGAATCGAAGTCGCTGAAGCTTTTCCTGCATTCCTTCCGCAATCACGGAGCATTCCACGAGGATTGCTCGGTCTATATCGCCAAGCGGATCGCCGAGCTGCTCGATCCCAAGTGGCTGCGTATCGGCGCCTACTGGTATCCGCGCGGCGGCATCCCGATCGATGTCTTCTGGCAGACCGGCAAGCCGCCGGAGCATGTCTGGCTGCCGGATCAGGGCGTCGCCAGCTATCGCGGCCGGGGCTGACCTGCGCACGCACGAAAATGTGATCGCTGGGCAAAATCTGCCGCGGCGTTCCGCATCGGCGTTAAGTCGATATTTATAATCATCTTTTGGCGGCAGCGGATTTCGCGGCCGCCTTTTCGCGTTAAGTGGCTTGGATTGCAGCAGAGTTTCCTCCCCGCTATGTGCGGAGGGCATCCTGTCACACACTTCATTCAAGAGATAAAATCATGGCCATTGATCAAGCCGCCGCAGCCCCGCGCGCGGCCGCCGATACGTCCCGCTACGACAAAATGACGATTGCCCTGCACTGGCTGACCGCGATCCTCGTGATTGCGCTCTTTGCCGCCGCCTATGTCTGGAACTCGCTTCCAAAGGGTACGCCGCTTCGCAAGGAGCTGCAGGCTATTCATATTTCGCTCGGACTGCTGTTCACCGTCGTGTTCATCGTCCGCCTCGTCTGGCGCAGCTCCGGCGGCAAGCGGCTTGCGGCTGCCGATGCCGGCATCAACGCGCTGTTGTCCAGGGGCATGCACTGGCTTCTCTACTGTCTGCTGATTGCGCAGATGGTTCTCGGCTTCCTGCTGCGCTGGGCGCAGGGCGAGCCTTTCGAGTTTTTCGGGCTGTTCTCGGTGCCGAGCCTGTTTGCGCAGGACAAGCCGCTCGCTCATACCTATGAGATGCTGCACAACGATGCTGCCTGGATCATCATCGTGCTGGCCGCAGGCCACGCGCTTGCAGCGCTCGGCCACCACTATCTGCTGCGCGACGGCGTTCTCAAGCGGATGATGCCGCACGGCTAACCATCGAGGTGGCATACGGCGCCCTGCGCCGTATGCCACCCATATCAGACGTCCGACGTGTCGCCGCTATCCTGTGAATCGTCAAAACTATCGTCATCGTCGGAGGGATCGTAGTCTGCCTGCTGGATATTGCTGTTGTCGTCGTTGCCGGCCGAATTGTCGGCGGCCTGCTTGCCGTCGTCACCGCCGTAGTAGTTGTTGATGACGGTCTCTTCCGTCGGTGCCGGCGTGTTGCCGAACGGGCTTGAGCCGAAGGGCGAACCCCAGCCGAGCGACGACATGTGATTGCCGAAGACACCGCTCAGCGAATTGGCGAGCAGCATGCCGCCGGCAACGCCGGCTGCCGTGCCAAGCGCGCCGCGCAGGAAGCTGCCACCGGCCGAAGGAGCGTCCGGCTGCGGGTTCCAGGGGCCGGACGGCTGCTGCTGCCGCGGCTGCATCGGGCGTACATTGTCGTCGTAGCCGCGGTCCTGATAGCTCTGGCGCGGGGCATTGCCCCACGGGCCGGAGGGCTGGGCGGCCTGCTGCGTCTGGCCGCTGCCGAAGATCGAGCTCAGGAACCCGCCGCCTTGTTCTGCCTGGCGGTGTTCGCTCTCGCCGGCTTCCAGCTGGCGGACGCGCTCTTCGAGCTCCTTGATGTGGTTGGCGGCTGCTTCCAGCCCCTTTTCCTGCACGATGACGGCCTGTGCCAGATAATAGGTCGTGTAGGGCTGTTCGCGCACGCCCTGATCGATCAGCGCCTCGGCGTCGCGATCGCGCGGCGTGGCGGATGCGGTGCGTACCCTGTCGAAAAGGCCGGTCAGCAATTGGCGTTCTTCCGGTGACATGGCTCTCTCCTGTGTTACGTGCGGGATAAGCCCGCCTACGAATGACGTAGGAACGGATTCCGGCTTTTCAAAGCCTTGGCAACTTACATTTCGGTAAGCTCAGTCGCGCGCCCAGATCCGCAGCCGGCCGAGCGCGGTAAAGCCGAGCGCCAAGGCATTTTCCAGGTCGTCGCCGCTCTCATAGCCGACGATAGGTTCGCCGGGAAAAAGCCGCCGCGCTTCTCTGACGAGCCCGGTGCGGATCGGCTGCTCATTGCCGCCGATGGCAAAGACATTCGAATGGCCGATCACCTCGGCCTGGTGATTGAGAATGGCGCCGCCCTGCAGCGCCTTGTCGGAATAGGCAGCGAGGAAGGCGATCTCGGGCCTCTGCAGCAGCGGTTCGGCGAAAATGGGTGTGGCCTGCGGTTCTCCGCCCGCCCAGGCTTTCTCCCAGGCGGCGAGTTTTCCGGCGGTTTCGACGCGCTCCCATGTCAGGCCAGAGCCGTCGTCATCGAGGTCATCATCAGCATCGAGACCGATCCATTCGGCCTCGAACAGCACGGTAAAACCCTGCGGCGCGAGATCGAGGGCGCAGTAGCTGTCCTTGATGCCCCAGCCGCCCGGCCGCGAGCGGGTGAGGACGGCGATTGCCTCCTCCTGTTCGGCGGCACTTTCCGCGCCGGTCAGCGTGATGGCATCGGGATAGAAGGGCGGGGTGCCCTGACGGTGCAGCCAGAGTGTTCGGGCAAACTCGCCGCGCTGGCCGTGCGCGGCGCAGACGGCGTCGCACCAGAGCGCGTTGTTTCTGACGGCCCGATGAAGCAAAGGCGATGTCATCTTTTCCTCCCGCCTGGGGATAGCAGCATAATGCTGGCAGTTCTCGGGTTTGTCATAAGAATATCTTCACCCGTTCCGTGGCTTGTCTTTTTCCCGCATTGTTTTACGCATTGAGTCACACTATGTCCGGGAAACCCGAATGAAGCCGAGAGAGGTTCGAATGAACGACGAAGAACAAGAGGACAAGACCAAGGAACTGTCTTTGGGGAAGGACGCAGAGGCTAACCTCTTCAAATCGCGTTCGATCTTCATCTACGGCCCGATCACCATGGAGCTTGGCCAGAAGGTCTGCTCGCAGCTCGTGGCGCTTGCCGCAGCCAGCGACGAAGACATCCGTATCTACGTGAGCTCGCCTGGCGGCCACGTCGAGTCGGGCGATTCGATCCATGACATGATCAAGTTCATCAAGCCGAAGGTCTGGATGATCGGTACCGGCTGGGTCGCTTCTGCCGGCGCGCTGATTTATGTCGCGGTTCCGAAGGAACAGCGTCTCTGCCTGCCGAACACCCGCTTCCTGCTGCACCAGCCCTCCGGCGGCACGCGCGGCATGGCGTCGGACATCGAGATCCAGGCACGTGAAATCATCAAGATGAACGAGCGCCTGAACAAGATCTTCTCGGTGGCCACCGGCCAGCCGGTCGACAAGATCGCCAGGGACACGGATCGCGACTACTGGCTCTCGGCCGAAGAGGCCAAGGATTACGGCCTGGTGTCGCGCGTCATCACCTCGCAGAGCGAGATCTGATACAATCCGGGGCGTTCGCGCCCCGTTTTTCTTTCCGCCTGCCGGTCAGCCCGGCGCCGGCTTCCAGCGCTCTTCGATGATCTCCTGCGCCAGTTCGAAGACGCCATCTTCATCTTCGCCCGCATTGTCGCCAAGCAGTGCGATCGCCGCGTCATAGACGGCGTTTTCCTCGTCGTCCGACAGAAGATTCTTTTCGTTCAATGTCTTGATGAGCGATGCGAGAATGGCCGCTGAAGAAAGGCCAACCGCTGCTCTGCTGAGGTCATCGGGATCGTCCGACATTCATTCACCTGGATTTTTGGTTCTCCACCGCAACTAAATTAGGCTTTTTTGCTCGCATAGCAAGCATTTGCCAGTTTCGGGTTCGACCTGACGTGCCTGGTGGCAGGAATCTCCGGGCTGCCAGCAATTATCCGCCTCACTACCGCAGTAGGTTCTATCTGTGATTGTTCAACCTAAGCGTAAGTTTGAGGCATGCTTGGCGCGGCAAGATTGCCGCATTGCCCGTGTACGCATTTCAACGTGAGGTTTTGGGCCGGTTGCCGGCAGATGAATTTTCGGGGGAAGATTCCATGACGAATACGAGTGGGGTGACGACAGGTTTCTCGCTTCTGTGGCGCACGCCGGACAGGGCTCCGCAGCCGCCGGACTTCGACAAGATGCACTCTGCCGCGGAAGGTTCGCCGCGTGGCAAAGCTGCGGACGAAACGCAGATAACGTCGGCAGACCTTCGCAATGCGGCGGATCGCTGGCAGGCGACGGCAATCCGTATCCTGATCGGCGGGGCGACTGATGACTCGATTTCGGCGGCAGCCAACAGCGTTGTCGATGCCGGGGCAGGGGACGACACGGTCACCGTAGGAGAAAAGAGCTTCGTCAATGGCGGCGCCGGTGACGATACGATCGGCGCCTGGTCCGACAGCGTCATCTACGGCGGCGAAGGTAATGACGAGATCGATGCCTGGAGCGGCAGCGAGATCGACGGCGGCGCTGGCAACGACACCATCAAGGCGTGGGCCGACAGCCGCGTGTCGGGCGGCACGGGGGACGACACGATCGACGCAGGAGGTGGTGGGAGCTATGTCGATGGTGGCGACGGCAATGATAACATCAAGGCGGTGTCCGGAACCGTCAGCGGTGGAAATGGCAATGACGTCATCAGTGTTTTCTCTGACGGACGCGTCGATGGCGGGGAGGGCAACGATTTGATTGACGCGTGGTCCGACAGCTATGTCGATGGTGGCTTGGGCGACGACACGATTGTGGTTCATTCCGGCAGCGTTGCCATCGGCGGCAGGGGAAATGATACGATTGTCGTTGGAGGTGGTGCGACGGTGCGGTTTGCTGCCGGTGATGGCCGAGACACCGTTTGGGCGGCCGGCAGCGCCAGCATCGAGTTTGGAGAAGGGCTGAGTGTCGATAAGATGCGCGTCGAGCACAAGGATGGCAAAACCGTTATATCCTTCGACGGTCATCCGGATGACAGCGTGACGATCCAGGGTTTGTACAAAACCGCCACCATCAGCTTCACCGACGGCTCGTCGCAACAGATCGAGCAGCCGGTCGATCTTGAAGCCCAGGCGGCGCTCATCGCGCGGTTCAACGAGAGCAAGGACAGACCGATTCCGCTAGTCGCCACCAGATAGCGGCTGACGACAATTTGCAGGGCCGCCTGCACTTGCATGCGGCCCAAGCTCCATGCTCCATGCGGTATTCGCCCCCATCACGCGAGTCCCGCAATGTTCAAAGACTTTTCCGTTCAAAGCCTGTTCATGGGCGTTCTCGCGGCCTTCGCGGGTTTTGCCAGTTCCTTTGCCGTCGTGCTGCACGGCCTGCAGGCCGTCGGCGCCACCGAGGCGCAGGCGGCGTCGGGCTTGATGGCACTGTCGCTGGGGCTCGGGATCTGCGCTATCGTTCTGAGTTTCACCACACGGCTGCCGGTCAGCATGGCCTGGTCGACGCCGGGGGCGGCGCTGCTTGCCAGTACTGGGATCGTCGAGGGCAGGTTCAATGCGGCTGTCGGCGCTTTCATCGTCTGTGCGCTGCTGATCGTGATTGCCGGTCTCTTCAAGCCGCTGGGCCGGGCGGTGGCGGCCATTCCCGCGCCGCTTGCCAATGCGATGCTGGCGGGCGTGCTGATTGGGCTCTGCTTCGCGCCGGTCAAGGCTGTGGCGTTCAATCCGCTGCTCGGATTGCCGATCGTTCTGACGTGGATGGTGGTCGGTGCCTTCAAGCGGCTCTGGGCGGTCCCGGCAGCGCTTGCGGCGTTCGGGCTGGTTGTGGTCTTCGGCGTCGATGTTCCCGATGGGGCAGGCGCGGCGGTCGGGCGGGCGCTGCTGCCGACCGTCGAGTTTGTCGCCCCGGTCTTCAACCTGCCGGCCTTCATCTCGATCGCCCTGCCGCTGTTCATCGTCACTATGGCCTCGCAGAATATTCCCGGCATCGCGGTCATGAAGGTCAACGGCTACGAGCCGAAGCCCGGGCCGCTATTTGCCGTCTCGGGTGTCTTTTCGCTGCTGGCTGCGCCATTCGGTGGCCATGCGGTCAATCTGGCGGCGATCACCGCGGCGATGTGTGCCGGTCCCGATGCGCATCCGGATCCGGCTCGCCGTTATTGGGCGGTGCTGGTCTGCGGTATCTGCTACCTGATCCTCGGGCCGCTTGCCGGTGCCGTGACGACTGCGGTGGCGCTTGCGCCGCCGGTGCTGATCCAGGCGGTCGCCGGCCTTGCGCTGGTCGGTGCCTTCTCGAGCTCCGCCATGGCGGCGTTCCAGGCGCCCGAATCGCGCGAGGCCGCAGCGATCACGTTTCTGGTCACCGCATCAGGCGTTTCCTTCGCGGGGATCTCCGGTGCTTTCTGGGGATTGCTGGCGGGCGGATTGATGCTGACGCTGCAGCATCTGGTGAAAAGGGCAAAAGCATAGGTGGGGGGGGGTTGCCAGTTTTTTAGCGCACGGCTATAAGCCCGAGCATGAAGACCACAGGCGCAAAGATTTCTGGCACGATTGCACGCGGGCGTATCGCCCTGCGCGACAACGCGCATGCCCTGACCTCGCTTCTTCTCCTCGGCCTTACGCGCGGTTGCCGGGTCCGTTGAGGAGCGCCCGGCGGCCGAAAAGCCTGCCGGCATAAGAGCTCCTCTCACGAACGTTCAAGACCAGGCCACACAAGACCCCTACAGGTCCGCATTGAAGACGGCTCATCCCCGAACGGGCGCCGGCTTATGCGTGAAGCGAGAAGAGACGACGACAATGGACGCCAACAGCAACTCCTCCAAAACCAGCACCTCCCCGAAGGCCGGCATGCCCGAAGCCGGGCTGAAATACCGCGCCTATCCGACGATCAACATTCCTGACCGCACCTGGCCGTCGACGACCATCACCAAGGCGCCGATCTGGTGTTCGGTGGATCTGCGCGACGGCAACCAGTCACTGGTCAACCCGATGGGCCACGACCGCAAGGCCCGGATGTTCCAGCTGTTGCTCGACATGGGTTTCAAGGAAATCGAGATCGGCTTCCCCTCGGCTTCGCAGACCGATTTCGACTTCGCCCGCTGGTGCGTGGAAGAGGGTGGCGTGCCTGACGACGTTTCCCTGCAGGTCTTGGTGCAGTGCCGCCCCGAACTGATCACCCGCACCTTCGAATCGCTGCAGGGTGCCCACAAGCCGATCATCCATTTCTACAATTCGACCTCCGAGCTGCAGCGCCGCGTGGTGTTCGCCAAGGATGTCAACGGCATCAAGCAGATCGCCGTCGATGCGGCGAAGATGATCACCGACATGGCGGAAAAGGCCGGTGGCGGTTACCGCTTCCAGTATTCGCCGGAGAGCTTTACCGGCACCGAGCTGGAAGTGGCGCTGGAAATCTGCAACGCGGTTATCGCCGAAGTGAAGCCGACCGCAGACAACAAGCTGATCATCAACCTGCCATCGACCGTCGAGATGGCGACGCCGAACATCTATGCCGACCAGATCGAGTGGATGTGCCGGCAGATCGACAACCGCGACAATATCATCATCTCCTTGCATCCGCATAATGACCGCGGCACCGGCATCGCCGCGACCGAACTCGGCCTGATGGCGGGTGCCGACCGCGTCGAAGGCACGCTGTTCGGCAATGGCGAGCGCACCGGCAATGTCGACGTCGTGACGCTGGCGCTGAACATGTACACGCAGGGGATCGATCCGGAACTGGATTGCTCCGATATCGAGCGGATCAAGGCCGTCTACGAATATTCCAACGAGATGGTCATTCCGGAGCGCCACCCCTATGTCGGCGAACTGGTCTATACCGCCTTCTCCGGCTCGCATCAGGATGCGATCAACAAGGGCATGAAGGCGATCAAGGTCGCCAACCATCCGGTCTGGGAAGTGCCGTATCTGCCGATCGACCCGCAGGATGTCGGCCGCTCCTACGAGGCGATCATCCGCATCAACTCGCAGTCGGGCAAGGGCGGCATCGCCTATATCCTGCAGCAGGATTATGGGCTCAATCTGCCGCGCAACCTGCAGGTCGAATATCGCGAGGAAATCCAGCGGATCACCGATGAAGAAGGCAAGGAAGTGCCATCGAAGCGGATCTACGAGCACTTCATCGACCGCTACGTGACGCAGCCGAAGGGCCGCATCAAGTTCGTCGATCACCACACATTCGCCGATCCCGAGCGCAAGGGCGTGCGTGTGGTTGCCGCCGAGATCACCGACAACGGTGTGACCAAGAAGATCGAAGGCCGCGGCAACGGCCCGATCGACGGCTTCATCAACGCGCTCTCGGACTATCTCGGCGTCGAAATGTCGGTGCAGGATTACTCCGAGCACTCGCTGCAGCACGGCTCGAACGCCTCGGCGATCTCCTATGTCGAGACCGCCTATCCGGGTGGAAAGCTGTTCGGCGCCGGCATCAGCACCAATATCGTCGGCGCCTCGCTGGAAGCGATCGTCTCGGCCGCCAACCGCGTGCTCGACGTCAAGGCTGGCAAGAACTGAGACATCGACAATGAAAAGGTGCAGCGGAGCGATCCGCTGCACCTTTTTGATTCCGTTTTGCTGTCGCGCTTAAATTTCTGCCGCGACTTCCATGGCGATCTGGCTGAGCGAGGCTTCGGCGGAGGGGCCGACGAGGGCGTAGGACGTACCGGCATTGTGCCAGGTCACCAGACCGACTTCGTCCTTGATGGTTTCCTTGAAGTCCTCGGTATCGGCAGGCTGGCTATCCTTGCGGAAATAGATCGAGATCAGGTCGCCGTCGGCGCTTGAATAGACCAGCTGCCCGGCCGGGCGGCCATCGCCAAGCACGACACGGGCACCCTGGAACGTCCAGCCCTCGCCGGTCAGGTCAGGCACACGGAAGGCGACGCCGACGGTCGAGGTCAGCCAGCTTGAGATCTCTTCTGCCTGCGAGGCAGGCACTTCCACCAGATGGCGGGGCTGACGGATGATCATCCGCTGATAGCCGGCCACATCGTTCAGCCAATCCTTGGTGCGCGGGCTGTCGTCGGTGACGTGCTGGTCGTCACCCGGCGTCGGATCGCCCGGACCTATGCCGACGAGATAGCCGATGCCGCATCCGGCAGCGAAGAGAATGAGTGCGGCGGCGAGCGCCTTCGGCCCGGAAGGCGACAGCTTCAGCGACGGGCGCGTGGTGCGCGGCGCGACAGGCGCCTTTGGCGGCTGCACGCTCTTGATCGAACGCACCAGCGCCAGAGGAACGGGCTCCTTCAGCACATCCTCAAGCCTGCGGCGGCCAAAATCGGCGCCGTGCCTCAGCTTGTCATAGAGCCTGCGCGCGCCTTCGTCGCTGGCGATGCGCTCTTCTAGCTCATGCTTCTGCTCCGGCGTCGTTTCGCCGTCGAGAAGGGCGGTCAGCTGTGCATCGAGCGGCAGTTTCTTGAAATCCGGCAAAGGTCAGTACCTGTGGTGAAAGTCGTCGGCGAGGCTGGCGAAATGCAGTCTCGCGGCGGCAAGCTGCGCCGAAACGCCGATTGCCGGAATGCCCATGATCTCGGCCGTCTGCTCGTAACTGTGACCTTCGACCACGGTCAGCAGGAAGATGCTGGCGAGGTTCTCGGGCATTTCCGCAAGCATCCGGTGGACGAGATCGGTATCGGGAACGGTGGTGCGCTCGCGGGCGGCCTCGCGGATGTCGGTGACGTTGCCTTTCGGCGTGGCAGGGCGGGGACGGCGCTTGCGGCCTTCGTCATTCCAGAGATGCCGCGCCAGCGTATAGACCCAGCTTTCCAGCCGTCCTTCGCCGTTCCATTGCTGGCTCTTGGCGACGGCGCGCTGACAGACGCTCTGCACCAGTTCATCGGCTGCCGCGACATCACCCGTCAGGGTCATCGCAAAACGGCGCAACCGCGGCAGCAAGCCGACTAGGTCGCGTCGGATGTCGATGGTCGTTACGGGCTGACGCATAGTCTCATTTCATGAACATGTCCGGCGCGAAGCGCCGGTGCGGGTAAACGATTTTATATCGCGAATGTGACCTTTATGAAACAAGTTTGACGTGCTTCGCAACAAGAAGAGAGGCTAAGCGGGGATTTCCCAAAGGTTTTCCGCCGCTCATCACACGCTCGTGTTTCAATAGGTCCTGTAACCGTTCAGGCTTTGCAGCAGCGCGCGGTAGGCCCAGGTGCTTTCGCCACCGCGATCGCGGATTTCGACGAGCTGGACCTTGGCGCCCTGAACGTCTCCTTGTTCCACCAAAGCCTGGCCCATATATGACCGGGCGAGAATATAATTCTCGTCGGCCTGCAGCGCCTTGCGATAGTAGGACATGCCGAGTTCGAAGCGGCCGGCCTTGCGGTTGGCGTAGCCGAGATAATTGAGGATGCGCGGGTCGTTCTGGTTCTTTGCCAGCGTCAGAATGTTGATGGCGTTCTCATACTGGCCGGCATAGGCGAATTCGCGGGCGAACTTGTAGAGATCGTCGTCGTTGAAGCTCTGCTTCTTGGCGTCGACGCATTCCTTCTTCTCCTTGTCCCAGACCTTGCCCTCGGCGCATTTGGTGGTCGTCTCGGTCTTCGGCGGCGGGCTGGTTTCGTCGTTCTCGTCGCCGACTGCGAAGGCCGGTGCGGCAAGCCCGGCGGCAAGGCCGAAGGCGAGGGTGAGGCGGCAGATACGGTTGGCGGCGATGCGCATGAGAGGCTCCCTGATCGGCGTCGATGGCGCGATTGTACGCCTCGATCTGGAAATACCAAGGGCAGGATTACCGCGCGGGAAAAATCCTCGCAAAGCGATTCAAGCTGCGGCGAAACTGATTCCGCTTTTGCTGCTAAAGCTTGAAAATATCGACGCTTTCGGGCGAAACGCCATCGCCCTGATCGTTGAGGCTGAAGCGTTCGCCCTTCAGTTCCCAGGCGCCGGGCGAGCCATCGATCGAGAAGAGATTATAGGCGGCGCGCGGCTTCATGCCGCCGGGGCCCTGAGAGGCGGATGCGATGCCGACGACGGGGACCGGGCCTGTCTGTCCCTTCAGCCAGTATAGCGTATTGAGATGGGTGTGGCCGTGCAGCACGAGCTCGGCGCCGCCTGATGTGACGACGGCGGCGAAGCGGCGGATGCCGATCATCCGCTTGTGGAACGAGGTGGCGCCGCGGATCGGCGGATGGTGGATCATCACCACGCGGAAGAGCCCGGCTTCGCCTGCCGCGCGCAGCATGTTGACCGCTTCGCGGGCCTGGCGCTGGCCAAAGAAGCCGCTGGCGGCAAAGGGTGGCGTGGCGACGGCGGTCGAGCAGCCGATGATCGCGACTTTGCCGCGGACCCTGAGATAGGGAAAGATGTGCTTGTCTTCCTGCCATTCGGCAGGCGCCAGGTCACCGCGCACATAATCGTACCAGGCACGCATCGACTTCTCGTAGGCGCCCGGCACATAGGCGTCGTGATTGCCGGGGACGATCGACGTCTCCTCGGGATCGCCGAGATCGCGCAGCCAGCCGGCGGCGGAGCGGATTTCCAGCCCGCTCGCCAGATTGACGAGATCGCCGGTAACCGCCAGGTGATCGGCATTGTGAGCGCGGATGTCCTCCAGAAGCAGATCCAGCGTTCCGCCGAAAAGATGCTTGCGCCGGTTACGGTGCCAGTTCACAAAGCCGGTGATGCGCTTCGAGAAGAGCTCGCGGAATGAAAGACGGGGAAGTGGGCCGAGGTGAATGTCTGAGATATGCGCGAGCTTGAACATGCTACGACACATAGACCAGGATATTTACAATTCAAACACATCTGCTTGAACGAAATAGTGAAAACGGAACGATGGCGAGCAACGAGATCAGGTCCTGGCAGTCGAAAATCCTGATGCGGGTCGTCCACGTCTATTTCGCCGCGACGCGGGGAATGACGATGGGTGTCAGGGCCGCGTGTTTCGATCCGTCAGGCCGCGTCTTCCTGGTCCGCCACAGCTATGTGCCGGGCTGGCATATGCCGGGCGGCGGCATCGAGCGGCGCGAGACGTCGCATGAGGCGCTGGTCAAGGAATTGCGGGAAGAGGGGAACCTTCGGATCATCGGCGAGCCGAAGCTCTTTCAGGTCTATCTCAACATGTCGGCCAGCCGGCGCGACCATGTCGTCTTCTACCGTGCCGATGTCGAGCAGACTGCGCCACGCCAGCCCGATATGGAAATAGTCGAGAGCGGTTTCTTCGCGCTCGATGCGCTGCCGGAGGGAACCACCGAGGCGACCAAGCGCCGCCTCAGGGAATTGAGCGGCGCAGAGCCGGCCGCTCAATACTGGTAGGGGTCAGGCGGCCGCAAGCTTGGCGCGGCCATGCGGCCGGTCGAGATCGAGATCAGGGCCGACAGGAACGATGCCGGTCGGGTTGATCGTCTTGTGGCTGCGGTAATAATGCTCCTTGATGTGGCGCATGTTCACCGTCTCCTTGACGCCAGGCGTCTGGTAGAGATCACGCAGGTAGCCCGACAGGTTCGGGTAGTCGTCGATGCGGCGGATATTGCACTTGAAATGGCCGACATAGACGGGGTCGAAGCGCACCAGTGTGGTAAACAGCCGCCAGTCTGCCTCCGTCAGGGTATCGCCGAACAGGTAGCGGCCCTTTCCAAGCCGGGCTTCCAGCACATCCAGCGTTTCGAACAGCTTGACGACGCTCTGGCCGTAGGCTTCCTGCGTGGTCGCGAAACCGGCCTTGTAGACGCCGTTGTTGACGGTGTCATAGATGAGGGCGTTCAGCTCATCGATTCCGGCGGCGAGATTGGCCGGATAGAGGTCGAGCGTCGAGCCGGTGAGGCCGTCGAAGGCGCTGTTGAACATGCGGATGATTTCGGCCGACTCGTTGTTGACGATGGTGCCTGTCTTCTTGTCCCAGAGCACCGGAACCGTGACACGGCCCGAATAGTGCGGATCGGCCTTCACATAGATTTCCCAGAGCGCCTTGGCGCCGAACAGATGGTCGCCGGTGGCACCTTCGCTGATCTGGAATTCCCAGCCGTTTTCGACCATCAGCGGATCGACGACGGAGACGGAGATGATATCCTCGAGCTTCTTCAGCTTGCGGAAGATCAGCGTGCGGTGTGCCCAGGGACAGGCGAGCGAGACGTAGAGATGGTAGCGGTCGCGCTCGGCCTTGAAGCCGCCGGTGCCGGAAGGGCCGGCTGCGCCATCGGCGGTCACCCAGTTGCGGAACTGTGAGGCGGCCCGTTTGAAATGCCCCTTGGTTTCCTTCGTATCGTACCAGACGTCATGCCAGACGCCTTCCACCAGCATGCCCATTGTGTGTTTCCTTCGAATTGGTCTCGTTGACGCAAAGATATCGCAGACGGCCGGTCTTTGCAGTGGGCAAAGAATGAACAGTGCGTCACAGGCCATTTTGCGCAGCCTGCATTTTGCGTTGGACGGCGGATTTTTTTCCTGCTATCGGCCTTTTCACGATTTTCCTGCGGAACCCGATTTGATGCACGCAATCAGAAGCCTGCGACGACGCTGAAGCTCCCGAACGCCTGAGGGCGTGCTCGAGAACCCCAGCTTTCTGTCTATCCGGTTTCTGTCTCATCATGCACAAGCACGATCTGGTCTACCTCACTGAGGATGCGTCTCACGACGCCGCAATCGAACTCATCAACGAAGAAGCATTTGGTCCCGGCCGGCACACCCGTGCGGCAGCGCGTATCCGCGAGCAGGGGCCGCATGATCTGTCGCTTTCCTTCATCTGCGCCGACGACGGCGAAACCATCGCTTCCGTGCGGATGACGCCGGTGATGGCTGGTGGCGTGAAGGGGCATCTGCTGGGGCCGCTCGCGGTGCGCCCATCGCACAAGAGTCGGGGCATCGGGCGCGAACTGGTGCGGATCGCGGTGGAGGCCGCAAAACGCAAGGGTTCGGAGGCGATCATCCTTGTTGGCGATCCGCCCTATTACTGCCAGCTTGGTTTCGAAAGGGTCGCCCTTAATGCGCTGAGCTTCCCGGGCCCGGTCGATCCGGCGCGCGTTCTCGTCGTGCCGGTCAGCGATGACGCGCATCAGCGGCTCAGGGGCTCAATTAGCTGGCGTAAATAGAGCTTATGCTTTATCAAGCCCCTGATTTTGCTTGGGACTCACCAGGCGAGTTTCAGCTGGGAGGCGGCATGAGCGGACTATCGATGGACGAAGCGCTGGAGCGTGCCGGAACCGGTGCTTTCCAGCGGCGGCTGATGGGGATCTTCGGGCTCGTCTGGACAGCGGATGCGATGCAGGTGCTGGCCGTCGGCTTTACCGCCGCCTCGATCGCCGCGACCTTCGAGATCACCGTGGCGCAGGCGCTGCAGACCGGAACGGTATTCTTCCTGGGCATGCTGATCGGCGCCGTCGTCTTCGGGCGGCTGGCCGATCGTTTGGGGCGGCGCTACGCGCTGATCCTCACCGTCGCCTGCGATGCGATCTTCGGCCTGCTGTCGATCTTTGCGCCCGATTTTACCAGCCTGCTGATCCTGCGCCTGCTGACCGGCATGGCGGTCGGCGGCACGCTGCCGGTCGACTACGCGATGATGGCTGAATTCCTGCCGTCGAAGAACCGTGGCCGCTGGCTGGTGATGCTCGAGGGCTTCTGGGCGATCGGGACGCTGATCGTGGCACTCGCGGCCTGGGCGGCAAGTGTGGCGGGCGTGGCAGACGCCTGGCGCTATATCTTTGCCGTCACGGCGGTACCGGCGATCCTCGGCGTGGCACTTCGCTTCTTCGTGCCGGAATCGCCGCATTACCTGCTGCGGTCGGGCCGGGCTGCCGATGCCAAAGCGATCGTCAACCGGATGCTCGAGGCCCATGGGAAGCCACCGCTTGCCGCCGGCGACGAGATTGTCGCCGCGCCGCATGCCGCCTCGGAAGGGCTGTTTTCGCCCGATCTTCGCCGCCGCAGCCTGATGATCCTGGCGATCTGGTTCCTGGTTTCCGTTTCTTATTACGGCGTCTTCACCTGGATGCCCGCGAAGCTGGCGGGCGAGGGCTTCGGTTTCGTGCGCGGCTACGGCTTCCTGGTCTTCGTCGCGCTGGCGCAGATCCCGGGCTATGCGCTTGCGGCCTATGGCGTGGAAGCGTGGGGACGGCGGCCAACGCTGATCGGTTTCTGCCTGCTCTCAGCTGCCGGGTGCCTGCTGTTCGTCCTGTCGCCCGATGATCTCCTCATCGGCGCATCGCTGCTGATCATGAGCTTCGCGCTGCTCGGCACCTGGGGTGCGCTTTACGCCTATACGCCCGAACTCTATCCGACCGCATCGCGCGCCACCGGCATGGGTGCTGCGGGCGCCATGGCCCGCCTCGGCGGTCTCGTCGCGCCCTCGGTGATGACCTTCGTGGTGACGCTCGGGCTTGGCGTGGCGATCGGGCTGTTTGCCGGATTGCTGGTGATTGCCGCTCTGGCGGCGCTGGCGATCGATGCGGAAACGCGCCAGGCTTCGCTTAGTTAGGGTTCGAAGCGCTTCTTCAGCCAGGTGAAGGTGTGGCCGCCGGCGAATTCGCCGAGCGCGCCGATCGTCTCATAGCCATAGCGCTGGTAGACCTTGAGGGCATCCGGGCTCATCGTGTCGATAAAGGCGCCGATGCAGCCGCGGCGCTTCGCTTCGTCTTCCGCCATCTCAAGCAGCGTTCCGGCCATGCCTTTGCCGCGCAGTTCCTCGGGAACGAAGAGCATTTCGATATAGAGCCAGTCGCGGGCCGTGTAGCCGACGAGCCCGCCGGATATCTCGCCGTCATCGCCGCGCAGGCGGATCGCCAGCTTTTCGCGGCCGCTCTCGCCGAAGCGGGCGAGATTGTAGGCGATCAGCGGGTCGGCGATCTTCTTGCGGTCCTTCTTGGAAAGAACCTTGGTGACCTTCAGCTTCTGCGGGGTCATGTGAAAACTCTTCGGCGGCGATTGCTATTCGCCTGCCGATATCAGAGTCTCGCCTTCACACAAAGCCGCTCAACGGCCCTCACGCCACCACATGGCGCCGAAGGCCAGCAGCAGGACGCCGACGCCGGCAAAACCGGCAAATAGCGGCAGCGTGTTGATGCCCTTCAGCACCGTTTCGTTGGTGAGCTTGATCTGCATGCGCTCGCTGTCGGCGACACGGATCTGGCCGCGCACCGGCAGAACCGGCGGCACTTCGATGGCGCCAGTTGCGTCCGAGACACGGGCAACGAGGCCGCGGCTCTTGTCGGTGATCGGCTTCAGCGCCTCGGTCGTCGATACCATCGCCTTGAACTCGGGCGCATCGACGGCGCCGACATGGACGAGGGTCGTCAGATCGCCGTTGCGGATCTCGAAGAGGCCGATCTCGTCCATCTTCTTCTCGGCCTTGTAGAGGCCGGGTTCGGACTGGGCGAGCGGCAAGTTCTCGGTCTTGCCGGATGGGTAGCGGACGGTTGCCTCGCCGGGATCGCCGCCGATCGTCTGGCGGGTGATTTCAAGCGTACGGCCCTGGGCGCGGGCAGTCAGCGCCTCTTCCTCGAGCGCCGGCTCCTTCATCAGCCAGTGGGCGATTCGGCGATAAAGCGAGACGTGCGGACCGCCGCCCTCGAAGCCGCGGGCCCAGAGCCAGCCCTGATCGGAGAGCAGCATGGCGACGCGGCCCTGGCCCGCGCGGTTCAAGACCAGGAGCGGATTGTTGTCGGCGCCGACCATGACGGTCTGGCCCTGCGGCTGCTCGACGCCGACGGAACGGAACCAGCGGCCCCAATGCGGCGGCTCGTCGGCGGAACCGTCGAGGCCGCGGGTGACCGGGTGCTTGCGCCCCTCGTCCGAGAGGCGTGGATAGAAGGCCTTCTCGATCATCTGGCCCGTCGGTGCCGCAGGCAGAACCGATTGCAGCGGCGTCAGCGCGATCGAGTCCTGGCCGGCATGTTCGGGGCCGGCGGCGATCAGCAGCGCACCGCCATTTTCGACATATTGGGCGATGTAATCGTAATAGAGGATCGGCAGCACGCCGCGATGCTGGTAGCGGTCGAAGATGATGAGATCGAAATCCTTGATCTTGTCGACGAACAGCTCACGGGTCGGGAAGGCGATCAGCGACAGTTCGTTGATCGGCGTGCCGTCCTGCTTTTCCGGCGGACGCAGGATGGTGAAATGCACCAGATCGACCGAGGCATCCGACTTCAGCAGATTGCGCCAGGCGCGCTCGCCGGCATGCGGCTCGCCTGAGACCAGCAGCACGCGCAGGTTCTCGCGGATGCCGTCGATGACATGGACGGCGCGGTTGTTGGCTTCCGTCACTTCGCCGGGCAGGGCGGCGACGGAAAATTCCAGAACGTTGCTGCCGCCGCGTGGAACGCGGAAGGAGAACGGGGTATCCTGACCGGGCGTTGCCTGCAGCGTGGCAATCTCGTCGCCGTTCAGCTTGACGGTGACGGTCGCGATGCCGCCAGGGCTCGGGCCATCGTCGAAGACGCGCAGGACAAGCTGCTGCTCCTCGTTGACGATGCCGAAGCGCGGCGCCTTGATGACCTCGATGCGGCGGTCGAATTCGTCGGGCTTGCCGGTGATCAGCCCGTGGATCGGGGCGTCGAAACCGAGTGCCTGGTTGACACCGGGAACATCGTGAACCTCGCCGTCCGTCAGCATGATCGCGCCGCCAATGCGGGCGGGCGGAACGTCGGCGACGGCGGCTGACAGGGCGTTGAACAGCCGTGTCGAGGGCGCGTCGGAATCCTCGGGTTCGGTCGCCTCGACATAGCGGGGCTCGATATCGGGGAAGCGCGACAGGCGGTCCTTCAGCTGCGCCAGCGCATCGTCGGTCATCTTGATCCGCTCAGGCGTCTGCTGGCTCTGGCTGCGGTCGACGATGACAGGGACCACCGTCGAAAGCGGTTCGCGGTCTTCCTGCATCAGCAGGGGGTTGGCGAGGGCGGCAAGCAGGGCGATGGCTGCGACCGTGCGGATCCACGCGCCGCGGACGCCGCGCAGGATGGCAAGGGTGGCAACGGCGGCGACGATCACGGCCAGGACGGCAAGGATCGGCCAGGGAATGAAGGGGGCGAAATTGAGCGTCATGTCACTGCCCCAAGCGTTCGAGGAGGGCGGGGACGTGAACCTGGTCGGTCTTGTAGTTGCCGGTCAGCATATACATCATGATGTTGACGCCGGCGCGGTAGGCGTACTCGCGCTGCGCCTCGTCCGGCGGCACGGTCGGCAGCAGCGGCGTTCCGTTTTCATCGACCGCCCAAGCGCCGGCAAAGTCGTTGCCGGTGATCAGGATCGGCGAGACGCCATCGGCGGAGGCTGCGGACTTCGGATCGCTGGCGCGATTGTCCTGACGGGCCTCGATCCAGAGCGGGCTGCCGGCATAGCGGCCGGGGAAGCTCGACAGCAGATAGAAGGACTTCGTCAGCACGTGGTCCGAGGGCACCGGTTCGAGCGGCGGAATATCGAGATTGGCAAGGATCTGCTGCAGGCGTTCGCCATTGGCGCTCTGCGCGCCACCGGAATTGTCGAGGGCGCTGAACTGGTCACGGGTATCGAAGAGCACCGTGCCGCCGGCGCGCATGTAGGCGTCGATGCGGTTGATCGCTGCCGTCGAGGGCATCGGGGCTGAGGCGGAAACCGGCCAGTAGATGATCGGGTAGAAGGAGAGCTCGTCCTTGGTCAGGTCGAGGCCGACAGGCGGTGCCGGCTCCAAGGTCGTGCGGTAGGTGAGGAATTCCGTCAACCCTTCGAGGCCGCGCTCGGAGATGTTGTCGACGTCCTGTTCGCCGGTCACGACGTAGGCGAGATGGGTGTTGTCGAGCCGTTGCAGGATCAGGTCGTCGCCGGGTTTGGAATCGTCGGCGCGCAGATCATGCGGCTGCAGGAAGAGGCCGGCGGCGATCGCCACGGCAATCAGCGCGGCGCTGCGGGCGGCGGGGCGAAGGCGCGAGAAGGCGCCGCTCATGAACATCACGATCAGGCTGTCGGCGAGCAGCAGCAGGAAGGCGATCAGGAAGAGCGCAGGCTTGGCCGACCATGTCTCGCCGCCGATCAATCCGGCGCGGATGACGGTGACGCCTGCGGTGTCCAGCGGCTTCAATTCGGCATTATCAGGCAATACATTCAACGCGGTAAAGCCATCTTCTGAACCATAGAGTCCGGGCGGATTGTCGAAGTTCGAGACCGGTGCGGCCTTGGCGTTCGGGATCAGTGGCCGGGCGGTTCCCGTTTCGGTGGTCAGCACGCCCTTGGCGTCGAGCAGCCGGAAGGGCGGCAGTGCTTCGGCGGTGGATGCCGCACCGGCCTCAGAGGTCACGCCGCCGGAGCGGGAGAGCTGGACGATACGGCGGAGCATTTCCACGAAGTTGCCGGAGATCGGCAGGTTCGACCATGTGGCCTCGGCGCTGACATGGAAGAGCACGATGCGCCCGGCACTGATCGGCTTGGTGGTGACGAGCGGCGTGCCGTCGGCAAGGCTGGCCCAGGTGCGTTCGGCAAGGTCAGGCGTCGGTTCGGCGAGAACCTGGCGCTTGATCGTCACGTCGGTTGGCCTCGCCATGCCGGCGAAGGGTCCGAAATTCGGGAAGTCGGCCAGCGGCTGCGGTTCGGCCCAGGAGAGCGCGCCGCCGAGCGCACGCTCGCCCTGGCGCAGCGTCACCGGCACCAGCGGATCGTCAGCCGGGGCTGCGGCAAGGCGCGGACCGGCGAAGCGGATCAGCGTGCCGCCATTGGCGATCCAGCGCTGCAGCGGCTCGTAGGTTTCCTGCGGCAGGCGACCGATATCGGCCATGATGATCACAGACGGGTTCTGCGACAGAAGATCCGGGATCGAGGTGGCGAGATCGGGCGAATTGGGTTCGATCAGATCGGCATAGGGCTGCAGGGCTCGCTGGATGTAATAGAGCGGCGAGAGCAGCGGCTGGAATTCGTCGCCCGCTTCGCCCGAGAGCAGCACGACGCGGCGGCGCTTGAAGCCGTCGTCGAGCAGGTGGACGGAACCAGCCGTCGCGTGGGCGTCGATGCTGACGCGGGCGAAATCGTTGCGCATCTCGAAGGGCGCGGCGATCGACCCTGTCGCCACCGACTGGCCGGGCTGGAAGGTGACGGAACCGGCGGCGATCGCGCGGCCCTGGGCGTCCTGCGCCGTCAGCGGCAATTGCGAGGCGGCTGCCGTGTCGAGGCGGGTGGCGGTGACGGTCATCGCATCGGCGGCATTGGCAGCACCGGTGATGGCGATGGTCTGCGCCCTGTCGCCTTCGACGAGGCGTAGCTCTGCCGGCTGCAGGTTCGCGAGGTCGCGGACAACCGTTTCGTTGTCCCTGGAGGCGGCGCCATCGGACAGGAAGGCGAGCGTGCCGGGCTTGGTGCCGTTCAAGGCGGCGCGCAGCGCTTCGAAGGCGCGCTGGCGGTCGGGAACGAGTGGCTTGGGTTCGGCGGCGCGCAGCTTGTCGCGGGCGACAGCCGCGGTGCCGGGAACCGCATCGTTGGTCGGGTCGGCGGTGAAGGCTATGGCGACGGGGCTGCCTGCGGATTCCGCGTCGTCGATCAGCGCTTCGGCGGTCTGCACGCGGCGCTCCCAATCGGGTGCGGTTGCCCAGCTATTGTCGACAAAGAGCACGAGCGGGCCGCCTGCGGCCAGCGAATTGGTGCGCGGATTGAAGACCGGATCGGCGATCGCCAGGATCACGGCGGCGGCAAGTAGCATACGCAGCAGCGTCAGCCACCAGGGGCTCTGCGCCGGTGTTTCCTCGCGCTTTAGAACGGTCGCGAGGATTTTCAGCGGCGGAAAGACTTCGGTCTTCGGGCGCGGCGGCGTCAGACGCAGCAGCCACCAGATGACCGGGAGGGCGACGAGGGCGCCGAGGATGGCGGGATAGGCGAAAGCGAAGGGAAGGGCGTTCACAGCTGCCCTCCATGCGTTGCCTTGGCCGGCATGCCGGAGAGATACATGTGGATCGCCACCAGCGCTTCGGATGCCAGATGGTCGGTCCGGTGGGTCACGAAGGTCCAGCCGAGATGACGCAGCGACTGGCCGAGACTGTCACGCCGGGCGAGATAGGCGCGCGTATAGGCATCGCGGATATTTTCGGCGCGGCCGGAGACGAGCTTGGAGCCGGTTTCCGGATCGGTGAATTCGGTGCGGCCGCTATAGGGGAAGATTTCTTCGGCCGGATCGGCCACTTCGACGACATGGCCGCGCAGGCCACGGCGGGCAAGCGGCGTCAGCCGCGCCATGACGGCATCGGCATCGTCGAGAAAATCGCCGATCAGCACCAGATCGCTCCAGCCGCGGATCATCGCCACTTCGGGCAGCCCGCCGGTGAGCTGCGAATGCATCAGTGCGGTTGCCAGACGCTCGGCGGCATTGCGTGCCGAAACCGGCTCCATGACGCCGGGGCAGCCGATGCGTTCGCCTGAGCGCGCCAGAATTTCGGCAAGCGCCAGCATGATGACAAGCGCGCGGCTCTCCTTGGACACGCTGCCGAGCGTCGACTTGTACATCATCGACGGCGACATGTCGGCAAAGAGCCAGATCGTGTGGGCGGCTTCCCATTCGCGTTCGCGGATATAGGTGTGGTCGTCGCGGGCCGAGCGGCGCCAGTCGATGCGCGACAGGCTCTCGCCTTCGGTATAGGGGCGGAACTGCCAGAAATTCTCGCCGATGCCGCGCTTGCGGCGGCCGTGCCAGCCGGCGATTACCGTGTTGGCGATGCGTTTGGCTTCGACCAGACAATCGGGCACCAGCGAGGCGCGCTGCCTTGCTCGTGCAAGCGCATCGCTGCCCGGTGTCGGATTGACGATCTGTCCGATAGACGCCACGCGTTCTCTATCCTTGTTCTTATCCCCGGGCCTGCTTGACGAGGCCGGCAATCACATCGCGGACCGACATGCCTTCGGCGCGGGCGGCGAAGGTCAGCGCCATGCGATGTTCGAGCACGGGTTCGGCCAGAGCATAGACGTCATCGAGCGAAGGCGCGAGGCGGCCTTCGTAGAGTGCGCGTGCGCGGGCGCAGAGCATCATCGCCTGGCCGGCGCGCGGGCCGGGGCCCCAGGCGACATGCTTGTCGGTCGCGGCATTGCCCTGGCCGGGACGGGCCGAGCGCACGAGGCCGAGGATGGCATCGACCACCTTGTCGCTGACGGGCATCTGGCGGATCAGGCTCTGAATCTGCGTCAGCCTGCCGGCATCGAGCACCGCCTGCGGCTTGGTTTCGCTGAGGCCGGTGGTTTCGAGCAGGATCTGCCGCTCGGCAGCAAGCTCCGGATAGTTGACGTCGACCTGCATCAGGAAGCGGTCGAGCTGGGCTTCGGGGAGCGGATAGGTGCCTTCCTGCTCCAGCGGGTTCTGGGTGGCGAGAACGTGGAACGGCGCCGGCAGGTCGTAGCGCTGGCCGGCGACGGTGATGTGATATTCCTGCATGGCCTGCAGCAGTGCCGACTGAGTACGCGGCGAGGCGCGGTTGATTTCGTCGGCCATCAGCAATTGGGCAAAGACCGGCCCCTTGACGAAGCGGAAAGAGCGGCGCCCGCTCTCGTCCTGGTCCATGACTTCGGAGCCGAGAATATCCGAGGGCATCAGGTCCGGGGTGAACTGGATGCGGTTGGCGCCGAGGCCGAGCACTTCGCCCAGCGTGGTGACGAGCTTGGTCTTGGCAAGGCCGGGAACACCGACCAGCAGCGCATGGCCGCCCGAAAGCACGGCGAGAAGCGTGTTCTCGACGACGCTTTCCTGACCGAAGATCACCTTCGAAACTTCTTCACGGACAAGGGCGATATCGGCAAGCGCCTTTTCGGCGGCGGCAATGATCGCCTTTTCATCGAGGCTGTCTTCGGTCTTCATCATACCCATCAGGCATCTCCAACGGCTAAATCATTCGTCGCGAATCGGCGGACTTACACCTCTGCCTCATACCCGATAGAGTTATGAAGATGTTGCGGGCTGACAAGTTCGTTTCGAATGACTATCTCGTGACTTCCCCTCGTTAAGTGCAAACCGGGACAGAAGAATGGCAGGCGAAGAGATCAGGGCGAGCGAAGATGCAGCGGGGCTGGCCGCGCTGATTTCGCGTGCCGCCGGCGAAACCGGTGGCAAAACGCGCGGTCTTCCGCCCGTGGACAAGTGGAATCCGCCCTTTTGCGGCGATATCGACATGGAAATCCGTGCCGACGGCACATGGTTCTACATGGGCACGCCGATCGGCCGGGCGCCGCTCGTCCGGCTTTTTTCGACGGTCCTGCGCAAGGATGAGGACGGCAAGACCTATCTTGTGACTCCTGTGGAAAAGGTCGGCATCCGCGTCGCCGATGCGCCGTTTCTCGCCGTCGAGATGAGTGTGACGGGACGCGGAGACACGCAGGTGCTGACGTTTCGCACCAATACCGGCGATGTCGTCGAGGCCGGAGACGAGCATGCGCTGCGTTTCGTCATCCATGGCGACAACAGCGAGCTGAAGCCCTATCTGCATGTGCGCGGCAGGCTGGAGGCGCTGGTTGCGCGTCCTGTGATGTACGAGCTGGTCGAGCTTGGTGAAGTGATCGCGGTCGAGGGGCGTCAGATGTTCTGCCTGCGATCCGGCGGGCGCATCTTCCCCGTCATGCCTGCGGATGAACTGGATGCGCTGTCCCGATGAGCGAACCGATTGCATCCCGCTATCCGCTGTATTCGGCCGATGAATTCCGCCGCCGGGCGCTCAACCAGAAGGGCGGGCCGATCGATCTCGCCTGGCGCGATCATGGCGATCACCTGATCAACCAGGATCTTCTGCCCTATGTCGAGACCATCAAGCTGCGCGATGCGGCGGTGCTGGTGCCTGTCATCGATGACGGCGACGACGCGCGGGTGATCCTGACCAAGCGCACCGAGACGCTGCGCAAGCATTCCGGCCAGATCGCCTTTCCGGGCGGTTCGATGGATCCGACCGATGAGTCGCTGGAGATGGCGGCGATCCGCGAGGCTGGCGAGGAGATCGGCCTTGCCGACATGTTCATCGAGCCGGTCAGCCGCCTGCCGGATTATCTGGCGGCGACCGGCTTCCGCATCACCCCGGTTCTTGCCGTCATCAAGCCCGGCTTCACGCTGACGCCGAGCCCGGATGAGGTGGAAAGCGTGTTCGAGGTGCCGCTGTCATTCCTTATGAACCCTGATAATCACGCGCTTGACAGCCGCCCCTGGAACGGAGTGCAGCGCCAGTTTTACCGCATGCCCTATGAGGAATGGATGATCTGGGGCATTACGGCCGGCATCATCCGCACGATTTACGAAAGAATGTATGCATGACCAGTGTGGCTCACGAAGCCTGGTTTCAGGATCCGCGCCTGACGCGCGTCTTTTCGCTGCTGAATGCCGATGGCGGCGAGGGCCGGGTCGTCGGCGGCGCCGTGCGCAACAGCCTGATGGGGCTCGATGTCAGCGATATCGATATGGCCACGACGCTGACGCCGGAGGCGGTGATCGAGCGGGCGCAGGCCGCGGGTATAAAGGCGGTGCCGACAGGCATCGCGCATGGCACGGTGACGCTGGTTCTCGACGGCAAACCCTTCGAGGTGACGACGCTGCGCACTGACGTCGAAACCGATGGACGGCACGCCAAGGTCGCCTTCAGCACCGATTGGCAGGTTGACGCGGAGCGGCGCGACCTGACGATCAATGCGCTCTATGCCAATGCGGCAGGCGAGGTGATCGATCTCGTTGGCGGGCTTGCGGATATCGAAACGCGCAACATCCGCTTCATCGGCGATGCGGCGACGCGGATCTCCGAGGATTACCTGCGGGTCCTGCGTTTCTTCCGCTTCTTTGCCTACTACGGCTCCGGCAGGCCGGATGCAGCCGGGCTGAAGGCTTCCGCCGCGGCGCGCTCGAAGCTCGCAACGCTTTCGGCCGAGCGTGTCTGGTCCGAGCTTCGCAAGCTGCTGTCGGCCAAGGATCCCGGCCGCGCGCTGCTCTGGATGCGGACGGTCGCGACGCTGAACGAGATACTGCCTGAGACGGAAAAGTGGGGCATCGACGCCATTCCGGGGCTGGTGGCGACCGAGCAGGCGCTCGGCTGGGCGCCGGATCCGCTGCTGAGACTGGCTTCGATCGTGCCTCCCGATGTTCCCCGCCTGGTGGCGATGTCGGCGCGGCTGAAACTTGCCAATGCCGAAGCCGCCTGGCTGAAAACCTGGGCGCTTGCCGTCCCCGTGAACGACGAGATTTCGTCTGCTGCCTTTGACCGGCTGCTTTACCGCAACGCGCCCGAAGGCATCATCGCACGGCTGAAGCTGGCGCTTGCGGTGGCGCGGAGCAAGGCGGAAGGTGACATGAAGGAGATGAGCCGCGCGGCGCGTCTCGGCAAGCTACTCAAGCAGGCGGAGCGGTGGCAGAAGCCGAAATTTCCGCTGAGCGGCGGCGACGTGATGGCGTCCGGCATACCGTCGGGTCCGCGCGTCGGCCAGCTGTTACAGACGCTCGAAGAGCAATGGGTCGATGAGAATTTCGTTGCCGACCGGGCGGCGCTGCTCGCCCGGCTCAACGATCTCGCGAAATGATCAGGCCGCGTTCGCTTCGTTGCGGATGCGGGCCTTGATATTGTCGACCATGTTTTCGCGGATGGTGGTTTCGCCGTGGGCGGTCTTCATATGCTCGACCACGCGGCGGACGACTTCGGCGTCGTCATTGGCACGGGTATGCCAGTCGCAGCCTGGAACGAGCGTACCACATTCGAAAAGTCGCATTGTATCCTCCTTGATCCGGAACGTGACAGGATCGCGCACATTCACGCGTAGCTTGAATGTGCAAAGAGGGGAGAAGGTTCCGGCCGATCGCGGCGATCGGCCGGATTGATAGGCTTATTCCGGCATCGCCCAGAAACGGTAGCAGTCCGAAGACTGGTAGGGCGTGTTGGAATTGGCGCTTTCGCGGCCCTGTCCCTGCAGCTCTTCGGGCGATTTTCCGCCGGCGAGCTGAAGCTTGACCTGCTCGATGAAGCAGGAAAGGGGCAAATCCGAGCCGCTTTTCGCCCGCATGTCTTCTGCGAGACGGCTCAGAAATTCCGGGGCATCGATTACGCGGGATGATTGCTGCGCATCCGCGGATGAACCGCTTTGTATCGTCATGGACAATCCTCCTCCGATTGTTATGCACATACAAATTGATTTAGAACGCGTTCACCCTTCTTGAAGGGCATTCAACATGTTTTTACCCGTACGTTATCGTACAGTCTGATCTGCAGCGCCTACGGCCATTTCACCGTTGGCGGCATGGACGAGAGAATCGACTCGATATTGCCACCCGTCTTCAACCCGAAGATGGTACCGCGATCGTAGAGGAGATTAAACTCCACATAGCGGCCGCGACGAATCAATTGTTCCTCACGATCCTGTTCCGTCCACTGTTTGTTGAAATTGGCGCGAACAATCTGTGGATAAACTGCGGCAAAGGCCCGGCCAACGTCCTGCGTGAAGGCGAAATCGGCGTCCCAGCCGCCGGCCTCGGGGCTCGAATGCAGCCAGTCGTAGAAAATGCCGCCGGTGCCGCGCGGTTCGTTGCGGTGCTTCAGGAAGAAATATTCGTCGCACCACTTCTTGTAGGCATCGTAATCGGCAACCGCGTGCTGGCGACAGGCGAACTCCAGCGCCTTGTGGAAGAGCTGGGTATCTTCGTCTTCCTGGCTGCGGCGCCGGTCGAGAACCGGCGTCAGGTCCGCACCGCCGCCGAACCAGCGGGTCGAGGTCACGACCATGCGGGTGTTCATGTGGATGGCGGGCACGTTCGGATTGACGGGGTGGGCGATCAGCGAGATGCCGGAGGCCCAGAAGCGCGGGTCCTCATTGGCGCCGGGGATCTGGGCACGGAAATCGGGGGCGAATTCGCCATAGACGGTCGAGGTGTGAACGCCGACCTTTTCGAAGACGCGGCCATGCATCATCGACATGCGTCCGCCGCCGCCCGCGCCATTGTCACGCGACCAGTCCTTGCCGATAAACCGGCCGGGCTCGCGGTCGGACATTGGTCCGGCGAGTTCGTCTTCCAGTGCTTCGAAGGTGGAACAGATCGTGTCGCGCAGCTGGCGGAACCACGTCTGGGCCGCAAGCTTCTTGTCTTCGATGTCGGCGGGAAGGCCTGCCGGCAATACTGGTCTTTCCATACTAACCCCCATAGGCCGCAGCCGGAGCCGCGACCCGTCATTCCTGATTGCGACGCCTCCTATCAGCTAGGAACGCCAGTCGCCAGCGGGCGGAAGGCCGCAGTCAAGATTCGACTCGCAAATTAGCGGCTTCGATACTACCTTTTTCCGGCAGAGGTAGGTTTCATGAATAAAATTCCGGGACCTCCGTCATTCGACGGCTTGAAACGAAGGATCGAGCGGCATCGTGCCGAGGGGACGCCCCGAACGGGCGCGGACCGCTTCGTGCGCGAAACATACCGGCTTGCGCTGCTCGATGCGCGGGCCAAGGCCCGCGAATGGTTTGCCGAATATCCGAAGGCAGCCTACTGGACCGAGGTCGAGAGCTGGCGGCAGCTGGACAACGATCAGATCGAGTTCACGATGCGCCGCCTGCCATCGGCCGACTGATCATTTCTATTCCGCAGCGTCCTTGAGGCGGCTTTCGATGAGGAGGCCGTGTTCGTCCATGATCGGATGGGCGACCGAGACGATATGGGCGTTGATGCGCTTCAGGTCGCGCAGCATGTCGAGATGCAGCGAGCTGGTCTGCAGACTGTCGGCGCGGCCGTCGCGCAGACGCTCCAGGTGGCGCTCGGAGGACTGCTTCTCCATCCTGCGGACCTCGACCTTCACTTCCATCATCTGCTTGGCGAGCTTGAAATCGCGGGTGACGAAGATCGTCTGGGCGATGCGAAGATTGTCGATCGTCAGGTGGAAGAGCTTCTTCAGCTCCTCATAGCCGTCCTCAGAGAATTTCAGGCCGAGCGAAGCCTTCTTGGTGACCTGCGGCAGCAGACCCTTCTCGATGATATCGCCGATATGTTCGAGATTGATCGCATAGTCGATGATGACGATCGAGCGGCGGCCGTTCTCTTCGCTGAGCCCTTCGCGGCCGAGCTTGGAGAGATAGATCTTCACCTCCTGCTGCAGGCTATCGACCCGCTTTTCGAGCGAGGGAATTTCCTTGAGCTTGGCGAGGTCGTCCTTCTCGAAGGCATCGGAGGCGCGCATCAGCATGCGCTCGATGAGATCGCCGACGCCCAGCGTTTCGCGGGTGGCGCTGGCGAGCGCCACGACCGGAGTCGAGAGTTCGCCCTGATCCAGATATTTCGGGGCGTTGTCAGGCTGCGCCTCTTCCGGCACCAGACGCAGCATCAGCTTCGACAGCAGGCGCGAGAACGGCCAGGCGACGGCGGCAAGCATCAGGTTAAAGCCGAGATGGGCATCGACGGGCAGTTTTGCAGGCGCAAGCGGCAGAAGCTCCAGCAGTTCGGCGCCGTATCCTGCCAGCGGCAGGGCGATGAGACAGCCGATGGCGCGCACGATCAGATTGCCGAGCGTGACACGCTTGGCCGAAGCCGGGCCGGAGAGCGAGGCCACAACCGGCGGAATGGCCCCGCCGAGATTGGCGCCGAGCACCAGGATGATCACCAGATCCGCAGAAAGGATGCCTGTTGATGCCAGCGACAGGATCAGCACGACGGCGGCCAGACTGGACGAGGAGATGAATGCAATGCCTGCAGAGAAGGCGAGCGCTACCGGCCAGGCATTGTCGAGCAGGCCGACGAAGGCCGCGAGTGCCGGCGACTGGCGCATCGGTTCTGTGGCGCTGCTGAGCAGATGCAGTGACAGGAGCATCAGGCCGATGCCGATCAGCGCCGTGCCGCCGCCCTGGCGGGAGGTGGAACCGCTGCGATAAAGCACGATGCCGGCGAGGATGACGAGCGGCGACAGCCATTCGATGCCGGTCGCGACGATCCAGGCGGTGACGGCGGTGCCGACATTGGCGCCGAGCAGCACGATCTGCGCCATGCGCGGCTTGACCAGTTCACGCTCGACGAAGGATGCGACCATCAGCGCCGTGGCCGTGGAACTCTGCAACGCGACGGTGGCGACGAAACCGGAGAAAAAGGAGCGCAGACCGCTGCGCGTGCCGGTCGCAAGCCCGGTGCGGAGCTTGGCGCCGAAGGCCCGCGACACGCCATCTTTGACCTGCGCCAGGCCGAATAGCAGCAAGGCTACGGCACCGAACAGGTTTATCATGACGATCGTGGATTCCATTATCAGCAGTCTTCTTGTTGATTGGCGTTTGCAATGCTGTGCATATTAGAATCACGTCATTGCCAATTCGTTGAAATTGCTGCGCAGTGACGGATTTTTGTTTGCCCGGCTAACAATAATAGGCCGATTTGGCAGCAACACAACGCCGTTTGCGACATATTGCAGGGATGTGCCGTCATCTACGGCGGAGCCGCTGGAAATCAATGGCATCCGGCAGCGGATGCTACCGGATGCCGCAGATGATTTCGGCTTCGGAGAGCCTTGGTCAGCTCTGCGAGGAGGCCAGAAAAACCGCCAGCTGGGCGTCGAACGCGCGCTTGTAGGCTGGCCGTGCCTCGCCGCGTGCCACATAGGCCGCAAGGTTCGGGAACTCGTCGAGCAGGCCGGAGCTTTTCAGCCGCTGCAGCACCGAGATCATCTGCAGGTCGCCGGCGCTGAAATCGCCGTCCAGCCAATCGGCGGTGCCGAGGCGTTGTGACAGCTCGGCCAGCCGCTTGTGGATACGGCCGGTGAGGAGGGGGAGGCGTTGTTCGTACCAGCTCTCGTTGCGCTCCAGAAAGCCGGTCGCCTCCCGTTCGACAATCGGCGGTTCGATGGTGCTGACGGCGGCAAAGAGCCAGGCGATGGCGCGAGCGCGGCCGTTCTGATCCGCGGGCAGCAGGCCGGGGAATTGTTGCGCGATATGGAGCACGATGGCGCCGGACTCGAAGATCGCCAGGTCGCCGTCTTCGTAGGTCGGGATCTGCCCGAAAGGCTGGAGCGCCAGATGGGCGGGCTGCCTCATCGCCTCGAAGGACACGAGACGGACCTCATAGGGTTGCTCGACCTCTTCGAGTGCCCAGCGGACGCGCATGTCGCGGGCCATTCCGCGGCCGCGATCGGGCGAGCATTCAAAGGCTGTGATGGTGATCGTCATCGTTTCCTCCAGAACATGTCTGTCTTGAAGACGTCCGGACAGCCAGGGTTCCGACATCGGCTTGTATCTTGGCACCGCTTTCCGGCCGCGGCGCGCCCCTAGGATTTGCGGGAGACGATCAGGCCCATTCGCGCTATGAAAAACAACCACAGATCCTGCCCATCACATACCGAGGTCTCTTCAATGGCTTTGAACGTGCTTTTCATCGGCGGTACCGGCCAGATCTCTTATCCCTGCGTCGAGCGCGCGGTTGCGCAGGGGCACCATGTCAGCGTCTTCAACCGCGGGCTCAGAGGCGATCCGCTGCCTGCCGGCGTGACCTCGATCACCGGCGAACTCGGATCGGCAGCCTATGCCGATCTCGCCAAGGCCAACTACGACGTCGTCTGCCAGTTCATCGCCTTCACGCCGGATCACATCGCCCGCGATATCGAGATATTTTCCGGCCATTGCGGCCAGTACATCTTCATCTCGTCGGCCTCGGTCTATGAAAAGCCGGCGCGTCATTATGTGATCACCGAGGACACGCCTGCGATCAATCCATATTGGCCTTACAGCCAGGCGAAAATCGCCTGCGAGGAGCTGCTGAAGAAATCCGGCAATCTCGCCTGGACGATCGTCCGCCCCAGCCACACCGTGCGCACCGGCCTCCCGATCATGATGGGCGAGAGCGATATCATGGCGAGGCGCATGCTGGATGGCGAGCCGACGATCGTCGCCGGCGATGGCCACACGCCCTGGACGCTGACGCGTTCCGTCGATTTCGCCGTTCCCTTTGCCGGACTGTTCGGCAAGCAGGCGGCGCTCGGCGAGATCTTCCACATCACTTCCGACCGCGCCCATATCTGGAACGACATTCAGAAAGCGATCGCGCGGCTGCTCGGCGTCGAGGCCAAGATCGTCCATGTTCCGACCGATACGCTGATCAAGTATAATCCTGACTGGGTCGGTCCGCTGGTCGGCGACAAGGCCTGGACCGCCATCTTCGACAATTCGAAGGTCAAGCGCGTCGCAGGTGATTTCAGCTGTGCTGAGAACCTCGACGACATCCTGGCGGAACCGATCCTGCATCTGAAACAGCGTCTCGCGAAGAACCGCCCGCCGAAGGGCGGGTTCGATGCGCTGATCGACCGGATCTGCGCGGCGCAGAGCGCGTTGGGGTAGGGCTTCCCTTGAGCGAACGATCGATGACGACGATCTGCCGTCATCGATCCCGTTGCCGAGGTGCGGTCAGATTTCTTCAAGCTTCGTTGAACCATCCAGGCTTTTGATCAGAGTGGCACTGGCATCGTTTAATCCCAAGACACGGGATGCGATGCCATGGGTATTGAAACGGTCTACAACCCGATCGAGTGCGGCGACCGCCGTGATATCCCAGAAATGCGCCTGTGAAACGTCGATCGTCACGTTCATGCCCTTGGACTGCTCGATGTCGAAGGCGTCGATGAAGACGTCGGCCGAGGCAAAGAATACCTGACCCGATACCAGATATCTGACCTGACCCGCATCGGCGTCGATCTCCGTTTTCACCTGCAGGAGACGGGCCACCTTGAACATGAAGAACACGCCGCTCAGCAGGACGCCGACGGTGACGCCCAAGGCAAGGTTGGCACTGAACACTGTGACGAGGACGGTCACGAGCATGACGGCGCTCGACATTTTCGGGTGAACCACCATTGTCTTCAGCGACGACCAGTCGAAGGTATCGATAGACACCATGACCATGATGGCAACGAGTGCGGCGACCGGCACCTGAGAGACCCAAGGCTTCAGCAGCACCATCAGCACGAGCAGCAACGCGCCGGCGAAGAGAGTGGAGAGCCGGCCGCGGCCGCCGTATTTCACGTTGCTCACCGTCTGGCCGATCATGCCGCATCCGGCGATTCCACCGAACAGGCTGGACGCCATATTGGCGATGCCGAGGCCGGTGCATTCCCTGTTCTTCGAGCTCGGCGTTCCGGTCAGATCGTCAACGACGCTCGCCGTCATCATCGATTCCAGCAGCCCGACCATGGCAATGGCCAGCGCCGGTCCGGCGATGATCGTCAGTGTTTCGAGCGTGATCGGGACGGCGGGCCAGCCGAAGACCGGGAGGGAATCAGGAAGTTTGCCGAGATCGGCAATCCTCATCACCGGAAGGTTGAACGAGATCGCAGCGACCGTCAGCACCAGAATGCAAATCAGCGGAGAGGGGATGGCGGTGGTCACCCTGGGCGCGATGTAGATAACCGCCAGACCCGCGGCCAACATGCAGTAAGCCAGCCAGTCTCCGTGGATGATGTGCGGCAGCTGAGCGGCGAAGATCAGGATTGCCAGCGCATTGACGAAGCCCGTTCGCACGGATTTCGAGACATAGCGCATCAGGACGCCGAGGCGCAGAATGCCGAAGGCGATTTGAAACAGCCCCGCGAGCAATCCGGCGGCGAAGAGGTAATGAAGTCCGTGCGCATGAACCAGCGGTGCCGCGACGAGGGCGACCGACCCTGCCGCAGCCGATATCATCGCCGGACGGCCGCCCGTGAAGGCAATGACGATGCCGATGACAAAGGACGCGAACAGGCCGACCTGAGGATCGACACCGGCGACGAAGGAGAAAGCGATGACCTCAGGGATCAAAGCGAATGTCGCGACTGCTCCAGCGAGCATTTCGCGCCTGGGATGGGCGGACCAATCCCTGCGGACGGAAGAAAATTGCATGTGATGAGTTCTCGCAAAGCATGACGAGCGCGCTCTTTCGAGCGGCTGATTGATTGGCATGCAGGTTTTGCGTGGTCTGGCGGATCGGCGGCCAGAAGAGCCACCCGGAGTTTCACCGGGTCCGTGGTGAGTGAATTCGTATTATCGCAATTCTTCCGCAATGCAATATGGCGCCGCTCTGGCGCGAAACGGCTGCTGCATCATCCGGCGACTTTCCGTTCGTCGATGTTCTCCTCGCTGCCTACCCCCGCAAGCTCCCATATATCCACCTTCTCTGCGCGCCCCTTGACCTGCACCAGACCGAGCGGGTGCATTTCGAACTGCCCGGCAACGGCATCGCGTGTTGCCGCGCTCAGCAGGATCGAGGTGTTGAACTGCTTGTTAAGCCCCTCCAGCCGCGAGGCGACGTTGATCGTGTCGCCCATGGCCGTGTATTGCTGCCGCGAGATGGCGCCGAAGCTGCCGACGACGGCGGGGCCGGTATGCAGGCCGAAGCGGGTGAAGAGTTCCGGCAGGCCGTTTCCGGCATTGGTTTCGTTCATCGCATCGATCGCCGCCTTCATGGCGAGCGCGCAGCGGCAGCCGTTTTCGGCATGCCTCAGATCTTCGACGGGGGCATTCCACATGACGAAGATGGAGTCGCCGAGATACTGGACGACAGTGCCGCCATGGCGCTCGGCGATGGTGTTCAAGAGCTCGAAATAGGCTGAGAGTATATCGACGACGTCCTCGGGCGAGTGCTGCTCGGATATGGTGGTGAAGTCACGGATATCGGTGAAGAGGACGGTGACTTCCTGCCGTCTCGCCTTGACCATCGTGCGGTCTTCGGAACCGACGATCCGCCGGACCACTTCGCGCGGCACATAGAGCGCAAACTGGCGGATGGCGTGGCGGCTTGCGGCCAGCGCCGTCGCCAGCGTGTTGATCTCCGAGATCCAGGAATGCGAGGCCGCCTTCTCGCCGACATCGAGATCGCCGATCCGCCGCGCCTCGTCGGCAAGCCTGTTCAGCGAGCGGCTGACGATGCGCGACAGGATCACCGATGCCGCGACACCGCCGATCAGGAACCCCGCGGCGATCAGGAGATTGTGGATCAGCAGCCGGTTGGCCTGTGCCACCAGATCCTCCAGCGGCACGACGATGGCGACGACATCTCCCTTGAACAGGCCGGAGACGCTGACCGGGGCGATCTGCAGCAGGTGTCTTTCGCCGTCGAGCTCGATGCGCGCCAGCCCGCCATTGGCAAAGGCTGGATCGTGGCGCAGCCGGGCCACGGTTTCGAGGCTGCTGTCGAAGCTGTTGGTGGTCGTATCGGCCGGGCCCGTGCTCTTCGACCAGATGTCGAGCAGCCTCTGCATGATGGCAGGATCGGAATGGGCGACCAGATCGTCCGCATCGTCGATGATATAGGCGCGTGCACGCGGCGCGATACCCTGTGCATCGAGCAGGCGGCCGACGGTTTGCAGGTGGATATTGATGCCGACGACGACTTTGACGTTGTCGCGCATCGGCGCGGCGACGGTCAGTGTCGGGACCTGAAGCGTTCCGGCGACATAGGGACCGATCGAGATCGCCTGTCCGTCGCGAACGGCGGATTGATACCATGGGCGCTGGCGCGGATCGAAGGAAGCGTAGTCGATGTTCTTCTCGCCGAGCGGTCTTGCCTGACTGTCGAGAAAACGGAGCATCGAGATGACATCAGCGCTCTGCCGCTCGGCGATGGTTCTGATCGCGAAGGCGGTACCATCGGGCGCCGCAAGTGTTTGGCGCACATCGCGCCTGTTGGTGTTGATGATCTGCACATAGGAACCGTCGGGGTAGCCGGTGTAGATGCTGGTGGCATTCGGAATGTTGCGCAGGGCTTCGAGCAGGAATTCCTGCTTTGCCTGCAGATCCTGCGGCGGTGGGGAGGCGAGCTGCGGCAAGGTCGAGGCGAGGGCGACCGCCTCGGTGCCGCCCTGCAGCGTGTTGCGGTAGCCCTCGATCAGCCGCAGGCTCATTTCGCGCATCTGCTGCACGCCGGCGCTGACGGCCGCCTCGCGGCCATGGCTGAAAGCCAGCCAGATGATTGGCGTCGAAGTACAGAGCAACGATGCGACGACGAGGACGCCGAGATGCAGCCTTAGGGGTTTGGACCAGCGCACGGGATTTTCCTCGACATCAGGAGAGGCGGCGGCGCTTGGAGAAAGCGCGCCGCCAATCCGATCAGACGGCGTCCGGTTCCTTGCGCAGATTGGTCACGACGCGGCGGTTCTGCACCTTGCAAGAGCGATCCGTGCAGTCGCGAACCTCGCGGTCCTTGCCGTAGCCCTTGGCCCACATCCGCTTGGCATCGACACCCTTCGAAACGAGGTAGGCCATGGCGGCATCGGCGCGCTTCTGCGACAGCGTCTGCATCTTGGATTCGGAGCCGGAATCATCGGCGAAGCCCTGCAGCTTGATCAGCCATGCCGGGTTGCGGCTCAGCCAGGCGGCCTGGCTGTCCAGCGTTGCCATGGCAACGGAATCGAGCGTGGCGGAATCCTGGGTGAAATAGATACGGCGGCCGACATTGAGGATGAAATCCTCCTCGCTGCCCGCCGCGACCGTCTCGAAGCCGGGTGCGGGGTCGTTGGTCTTGCCGGTCATCGGCGTTGGTGCAGGTTCCTCCACCGAGGCGATATTGCTCGTGGTGCAGGAGGCGAGGGCCATCAGCATGGCTGTGGCGGCGAGGCGGCCGGCAAATCCGGTCTTGAAAGGCATCTGGTGATTTCCTCATTCGACCGGGGTTGTCTGGCTGACCTGGGCTGCAGGCTCTGCCTGATCGGCAATATGCGGCAGGACCTGCACCGCGGTGCCGATCGGGCAGCGCTGATAGAGGTCGATCGCATCCTCGTTGAACATGCGGATGCAGCCGCTCGAGGCGTCCTTGCCGATGCTCCAGGGCTCCAGCGTGCCATGGAAACGGTAACCGGTATCGACGCCATCACGCAGCAGATACATGGCACGTGGCCCGAGCGGGTTCTTCGGCGAGCCGCCGGCCACGAATTCCGGCAGTTCCGGATGGCGCTTGCGCATCTCCGGCGGCGGCGTCCAGCGTGGCCAGAGCGCCTTGCGGTCGATCGTGGCGCGTCCGAACCACTTGAAACCCTCGCGGCCGACGCCGACGCCGTAGCGGATCGCCGTCTTGTTTTCCATGATCAGGTAGAGGAAGTGGTGCCGGGTATCGACAACAACGGTGCCGATCGGCTCAGTGCTGAAATACTTGACGACCTGGCGCTGCCAGCGCCTGTCGATCTTGGCGAAGTTGGTGCTTTGATAGGTTATGCCGTTATCGACGGCGGTTCCGGCAAAATACGAGGCGGCGGCGGCAAATGCCGGGCGCTGAACCGCGCCCGCTGCAAGTAATGCCATGCCCCCATGCAAAATAGTCCTGCGGGTCCACTCCATCGGCAAGATCCCCCTCAAAGCCAAGCAGCGAAACCGCAGTAAATCAGGTTTTCTATTTGCTACAACAGAAAATTCTCCAGCAGGGGTGGCTCACGTTACGGCTTTCGGGAAACTGGTTCCTTGGCCATTACTCGGCGATGGCAATATCGCCCCAATATTTCGCTGAAGCGGCCCGGAGCTTCAGCTCCAAACCGTCTGCCGCATCGCTTCTCCTGTTATCATCGCGGCGGAGACGGCGACGTTGATCGAGCGCTGTCCCTCGACCATCGGGATGAGGAGCCGCCCATCGGCCTTGTCATGGACGTGGTCGGGCACGCCGGCGCTTTCGCGGCCGAAAAGCAGGATGTCATCAGGCCGGAAGGCGAAGCTGGTGTAGGGGCTGGAGGCCTTGGTCGATGCGAGGATAAGGCGGCGCCTTGTGGTTGCGCGCCATTCCTCGAAGCGGTCGAAATTGACATGGCGGGTGAGGGCGGCCGATGAGATGTAGTCCATGCCGGAGCGCTTCAGATTGCGGTCCGATATGTCGAAGCCGGCTGGCTCTATGATATCGACGGCAAAGCCGAGACAGGCGGCCAGTCTCAGGATCGTGCCGGTGTTGCCGGGAATGTCCGGCTGGTAGAGCGCCAGTCTGAGGTCGGTCATCGCTATCTCCGGGAAGGGTGTGTCAGCCCTAGAACATGTGTGTTTTGAACGCAACAGGACGCATTTTGACCCTGAAATGTTCAATTTCCGCCGATTTTCAGCTGGAAATTTGGCGATTTTCGCGTTATCGGTGCACATCTTCAAACGCCAGCAGGGAGGCCGACATGAATATTTTGCTGCTCACGCGCCTTCCGGCCGTCATCCGACCGCTGGTGATGGCGCGTTCCTGACGCGCAAAAGCTTCTCAAAATCCCCCATTGATCCATTGCGCGGCTGTTGTGGCCTCGCCCCTTGAACGTCCGGTTCCCATATGTGCTCAAGCGCGGATTTGCGCGGGCTGGGAGACGGAACGGTACGGTTCCGGAGCATTTTCATGTTTGGCTGGTTCGAACAGCGGTTGAATCCCTTCCCCAGCGAGGAGCCTGTGGCGCCTCCCACGGGGCTTTTCGCCTTTTGCTGGCACTATACGAAGCCGGCAGCACCCTGGCTGGCGATCATGGCGGTGCTCACCGCGCTGATCGCCGTCGGCGAAGTGGCGCTTTTCCAGTTCCTCGGCGATATCGTCGACTGGCTCGGCAACGCCGATAAGGCGACGTTCATGCAAAACGAGTGGCAAAGGCTCGCCTGGATGGGCGCGCTGATCCTGATCGGCCTGCCGCTGGCGGCGGGCATCGACTCGTTGATCATGCATCAGGTGCTGCTCGGCAACTATCCAATGATCGCCCGCTGGCAGATGCACCGCTTCCTGCTGCGTCACAGCATGACCTTCTTCGCCAACGAGTTCGCCGGACGCGTTGCCACCAAGGTGATGCAGACGTCGCTGGCCGTGCGCGAAACGGTGATGAAGATCCTCGACGTCTTCGTCTATGTCGTCACCTATTTCATCTCGATGATCGTGGTGATCGCTGCGGCAGACTGGCGGCTGATGATCCCGATCCTCGTCTGGCTCGGCGTCTATGTCGGCATCGTCTCCTATTTCGTGCCGCGGCTGCGTCGGATCGCCAAGCAGCAGGCCGATGCGCGCTCGATGATGACGGGGCGTGTGGTTGACAGCTATACGAACATCGCGACCGTTAAGCTGTTTTCGCATGCCGGGCGGGAGGAGAGCTATGCCAAGGAAGGCATGGACGAATTCCTGCAGACGGTGCATGCGCAGATGCGCCGTGTGACGCTGTTCCATATGTCGGTCTACATGAACAACTGCATCGCGCTGTTCGTGATTTCGGGCCTGTCGATCTGGTTCTGGCTGAACGGCGAGATCTCGGTCGGCGCCATTGCCATCGCCATTGGCCTGGCGATGCGTGTCAACGGCATGTCGCAGTGGATCATGTGGGAAGTGTCGGCGCTCTTCGAGAATATCGGTACCGTCTATGACGGCATGGACATGATGACGAAGAGCCACGACATCACCGACAGGCCGGACGCGCCGGTGCTGCAGGCCAAGCGCGGGGCGATCCACTACGAGCGGATCGGCTTCCACTACGGCAAGGGCAAGGGCGTCATCGAGAACCTGTCGCTCGACATCAAGGCCGGCGAGAAGGTCGGTCTGGTGGGCCGCTCGGGCGCCGGCAAGACGACGCTGATGAACCTGCTGCTCCGGTTCTACGACCTGGAAGCAGGGCGTATCACCATCGACGGTCAGGATATCACTGCCGTGTCGCAGGAAAGCCTGCGGGCGCTGATCGGTGTCGTGACGCAGGATACGTCGCTGCTGCACCGCTCGATCCGCGACAATATCGCCTACGGCCGTCCGGATGCGACGGACGCGGAGGTGATCGAGGCGGCGAAGCGGGCGAATGCCTGGGAGTTCATCGAAGGGCTTTCCGACATGCACGGCCGCAAGGGGCTGGATGCGCAGGTCGGCGAGCGCGGCGTGAAACTGTCGGGCGGCCAGCGCCAGCGTATCGCGATCGCCCGCGTCTTCCTCAAGGACGCGCCGATCCTGGTGCTCGACGAGGCAACCTCGGCTCTCGATTCCGAAGTGGAGGCGGCGATCCAGGAAAACCTCTTCGCGCTGATGCAGGGCAAGACGGTGATCGCCATCGCCCACCGCCTGTCGACGCTGACCGAGATGGACCGGCTGATCGTGCTCGACAAGGGCAAGATCATCGAATCCGGCTCGCACAGCGAACTGGTCGGCGAGGGCGGCATTTATGCCGACCTCTGGACCCGCCAGTCCGGCGGCTTCCTGGCCGATCACGAGGAAGAAGCCGACGCCGCGGCGGAGTGAAAATCAGAAAGCCCTTCCGGCGGAAGCCGGGAGGGCTTCTTAACTGTTGAGAACAATTAAGAAGATGTGCTATCTTTTCTTCCAAGGAGAACGTGATGGCGACCGTGACGATTTCACTGCCTGACAGTCTGAAGACCTTTGTCGAAAGCCAGATGGCAAGCAAAGGCTATGGCAATGTCAGCGAATATTTCCGCAGCCTTATTCGAGACGCGCAGACGCGCGAAAACGACGCTCGCCTGGAAGCGCTTCTTCTGGAAGGTCTCGCATCAGGTGAGGGGTCGGAAGTCACGCCCGAGTTCTGGGCCGATCTGAAAAAGGAGGCCGCGCAGTTGCTCGCAGCGCAGCAGGAGAAGAAGCTGCGGTGAAACTCGTCGTCAAGCCTGCCGCGCGCCGCGATATTCTTGCGCAAGCCGTGTATTTCGCGGAGCAGGGCGGCGAGGCGCTTGCCAATCGGTTTTTGCACTCCGCCGAGAACTCGCTCACGCATTTGCTGGATCATCCTCGGGCCGGCGCTCCCAAGTTTTTCGACAACCCGGCGCTGGCAGGGTTGCGGTCCTGGCCGGTCGCGAATTTCGAAGATGTGAGAGCGTACTATCTGGCGACCAGCACCGAGCTTTCGGTGTTGCGCGTCCTGCATGGGAAGCGCGACCTGCCGCACATTCTGGGCGACGGCTAAAGGCTATCCGCCCAGTCGCGGATGCGGTGGGTCTCGACGATGAACATGGTGTTGGCGCTGGCAAGCGTGCGCAGGTCGAGCAGGCGGCGTTCTTCTTCTCGCTCCAGCCATACGGCGACGGCCTCGCTGACGATCGTGTCGTGGTCGATCCCGAGATGTTCGGCGGCGGCCATCAGCCTTTCCGCAATTGGAAGCGGAATATGCACTCTCAGCATTTTCGTTTCCATGCCTGGATGTCTCCGTTGAGCGTCGATTGTACTCCGAGATTGTGGCGAGGTCAGCGGCATTCAACACGCCTCACGCCGATATTATCGAATATTACCAAAATATAAGGTTGTGTCAGCCGCCGTTACTCTTTGCCGGTCCGGGGTTTTTGCCTATATCGGCAATCATGTTGCTGCGCCCCATTCTCAACCTGTTCGAAACCTGGATCGACCCCTTCCGTCAGCGGGATAATATCCAGCCGCCGCGTTCGACGCTGGGCTTCATCTGGTTCTACATCGGCCAGGCACGATGGCCCTTCATTGCGATGCTCGTGCTCGGCGGCATGTCGGCGGCGATCGAGGCCGCGCTCTTCTGGTTCGTCGGACGTCTCGTCGATATCCTGAGCACCATCAAGCCCGGAGACGGCTGGAGCAAACTGCTTGGCGATCACGGCGCAGAGCTGTTCGGGATGCTGGCGCTGATCGGCATCGTGCGCTTCGTCGTCGCCTTCCTGATCGCGCTGGTCGATCAGCAGGTGATCACGCCGGGATTTTACAATCTGGCCCGCTGGCAGTCCTATCTGCATGTATCACGCCAGTCGCTGCAGTTCTTCCAGAGCGATTTTTCCGGCCGTATCGTTTCAAAGGTCTGGTCGGCGGGGCAGGCGGTCGGCGATCTCGTGACGTCGCTGATGGAGAGCGTCTGGTTCGTCGGCATCTATGCGGCTGCGACGCTGGTGCTGGTTGCGAGGCTCGATTTCTCGCTCGCGGCCGTGGTGTTTTTCTGGATCGTCGCCTTTGGCGTGCTGGCGCGCTATTTCGTGCCGCGCATCCGCTTCCACTCCCGCGAAACGGCCGAGGCGGCGTCGATGCTGAATGGCCGCATGGTCGATTCCTACAGCAATATCCAGACGCTGAAGCTGTTTGCCCGCGACGAGGAAAGCGACCGCTACATGCGGCAGGGCTTCGATATCTATCAGGAAACGGTGCTGCGCTTCACACGCTTCATCACCGGCGTGCGTGCCTCCATGGCGCTGCTGTCGGGCCTGATGATCGTCACCATGGCGGGCCTCAGCGTCGATCTGTGGCTACGTGGGCTGGTCAGCTCCGGTGCTGTCGCCTTTTCGCTGGCGCTGGTGCTGCGCCTGAACTTCCTGCTGGGCCGGCTGATGACGCAGTTCAACGGCATTATGCGCAATCTCGGCACGATCCAGAATTCCGCGGAGCTGATTTCTCAGCCCCTCGGGCTTGTCGACCGGCCCGACGCGCGCGAACTCGTCATCCGCGAACCGAGCATCCGCTTCGAGAACGTTTCGTTTCACTACGGCAAGAGCAAGGGTGTGATCGACAACTTCTCGCTGACAGTCGCACCCGGCGAAAAGGTCGGTATCGTCGGGCGTTCAGGTGCCGGAAAATCGACGCTCGTGAACCTGCTGCTCAGGATGTACGACGTCGAGGGCGGCCGCATTCTCGTCGATGGCCAGGACATTGCCGCCGTGCGCCAGGAGACGCTACGCATGCAGATCGGCGTCGTCAGCCAGGATACGTCGCTGCTGCACCGCTCGGTGCGCGACAACATTCTGTTCGGCCGCCCGGATGCAGGCGAGGGCAAGCTGATCGAGGCGGCGAAGCGCGCCGAAGCCATGGGTTTCATCGACAGGCTGCAGGACCAGAACGGCCGCAAGGGCTTCGACGCCCATGTCGGCGAGCGCGGCGTCAAGCTCTCCGGCGGCCAGCGTCAGCGTATCGCGATTGCCCGCGTGATGCTGAAGGACGCGCCGATCCTCGTGCTCGACGAAGCCACTTCGGCGCTCGATTCCGAAGTCGAGGAGGCGATCCAGTCGAACCTCAACCGCATCATGGACGGCAAAACGGTGCTGGCGATCGCTCATCGGCTCTCGACCATCGCCGCGCTCGACCGGCTGATCGTCGTCGATCAGGGGCGAATCATCGAGGAAGGCACGCATGAGGCGCTGATTGCCAAGGGCGGGCTTTACGCCGAACTCTGGGCCCGGCAGTCCGGCGGGTTCCTCGCCTCCGATGACGGCGCTGGCGAGGGTACGGGCGGACGCGAGGCCAAGGTGGTCTAGAGCAGAGGCTCCAGCGCCCTCCAATCCCGCGAAGCCTACGGATTGACTTGAAAATTTCATCTGAAATTTCCCGCGACATTGTGCCGTCAGCCCCTTGTCAAGGGTAGACATAATTTGCGATCAAGCATAGAACGCGCCGGATTGGTGGGGAGTCTGTGGCCGAATTGTGTCTTCAACAGATTCGTCGCTGAGAGGGGCAGGGCGGAATTCCGCGAAAATTGCGCAGAGGATGGTTTAGCCGTGAGCGAACACGATACGACAAGCGGGGCTTCATCAGAGCCCACTCGCCGTGATTTCCTATATCTCACCACTGGTATGGCGGGTGCTGTCGGCGCCGTTGCGGTTGCATGGCCGTTCGTCGATCAGATGCGTCCGGATGCATCGACACTGGCACTGGCTTCGATCGAAGTCGATGTCACGAGCCTGACGCCCGGCATGTCGCTGACCGTCAAGTGGCGCGGCAAGCCGATCTTCATCCGCAATCGTACGCCGGAAGAGATCAAGGCTGCTGCGGATACGCCGCTGGCCGACCTCAAGGACCCGGTTGCGCGCAACGCCAACCTTGCTCCCGATGCCCAGGCGACCGACCTCGATCGCTCCGCCGGCAAGGACAAGGAAAACTGGATCGTCATGGTTGGTACCTGTACCCACCTCGGTTGCGTACCGCTCGGCCAGGCCGGCGAATACAACGGTTGGTTCTGTCCCTGCCATGGTTCTGTCTACGATACGGCCGGCCGTATCCGTAAAGGCCCTGCGCCGCAGAATCTGGCTATTCCGACCTTTTCGTTCGTGTCCGACACTAAGATCAAGATCGGTTGAGGGGAGACTGATACATGAGTGGCCATTCCAGCTACGAGCCATCAACCGGCTTGGAAAAATGGATCGATGCGCGCCTTCCGCTGCCGCGTATGATCTATGACAGCTTCGTTGCATACCCGGTTCCGCGTAACCTGAACTATGCCTATACCTTCGGTGCCATGCTGTCGGTCATGCTGATCGTTCAGATCCTGACCGGCATCGTGCTTGCCATGCACTACGCCGCCGACACGTCGATCGCCTTCAACTCGGTTGAAAAGATCATGCGTGACGTCAATCACGGCTGGCTGCTGCGCTACATGCACGCCAACGGCGCATCGTTCTTCTTCGTTGCGGTTTACCTGCACATCGCCCGTGGCCTCTATTACGGTTCGTACAAGGCGCCGCGCGAAATCCTCTGGATCCTCGGCGTCGTCATCTACCTGTTGATGATGGCAACCGGCTTCATGGGCTACGTTCTGCCATGGGGTCAGATGTCCTTCTGGGGCGCGACCGTTATCACCGGTTTCTTCTCGGCCTTCCCGCTGGTCGGCGAATGGATCCAGCAGTTCCTGCTCGGCGGCTTTGCCGTTGATCAGCCGACGCTGAATCGCTTCTTCTCGCTGCACTATCTGCTGCCTTTCATGATCGCAGGCGTTGTTATCCTGCACATCTGGGCACTGCACGTGACCGGCCAGACGAACCCGACAGGCGTCGAAGTCAAGACGAAGACGGATACCGTCCGTTTCACACCTTACGCGACCCTCAAGGATGCGCTCGGTGTTTCGATCTTCCTGCTGGTTTACGCCTATTTCGTCTTCTACCTGCCGAACTTCCTCGGCCACGCCGACAACTACATCCCGGCTGACCCGTTGAAGACGCCTGCCCACATCGTTCCGGAATGGTACTTCCTGCCGTTCTACGCGATGCTGCGCTCGATCACCTTCAATGTCGGCCCGATCGACTCGAAGCTCGGCGGCGTTCTGGTGATGTTCGGCGCGATCATCGTGCTGTTCTTCCTGCCCTGGCTCGATACGTCGAAGGTCCGTTCGGCCGTCTATCGTCCCTGGTACAAGCTGTTCTACTGGCTGTTCGTGATCAACGCGATCATCCTCGGCTGGCTTGGTTCCCAGCCGGCTGAAGGTCTCTTCACCACCATCTCGCAGATTTGCACGCTCCTCTACTTCGCCTTCTTCCTGGTGGCGATGCCGGTGCTGGGTCTTGTCGAGACACCGCTGCGCGTTCCGAACTCGATCACCGAAGCGGTGCTCGAGAAGAAGAACAAGTCTGCGGCCAAGGCATAACCGAGCGGCGGAAGGAATTAAAAACATGAAAAAGCTTGTTACAAGCATTCTGTCGCTCGCAATTGCAGCCACCTTCGCCGGTGCTGCTCTTGCCGAAGACGCGGCGCCTGCGGCTGGCGCAGCGCCTGCTCATCACGAGGAAGCGACGCCTCATTATCCCCTGAAGGAGCCGACCGAGGAAAAGTGGAGCTTCGCTGGTCCCTTCGGTCACTATGACAAGGGTCAGCTGCAGCGCGGTCTGAAGGTGTATACCGAAGTCTGTTCCGCCTGCCACTCGATGAACCTCGTCCCGTTCCGCATGCTGAGCAACCTCGGTTACTCCGATGCGCAGGTGAAGGCATTTGCGGCCAACTACGAAGTGCAGGACGGCCCTGATGCCAGCGGTGAGATGTTCACCCGCAAGGCTGTTCCGTCCGACCATTTCCCGTCGCCATATCCGAACCCTGAAGCGGCTGCGGCCTCCAACAACGGTGCTGCCCCGCCGGATATGTCGCTGCTCGCCAAGGCACGCGAAGTCGAGCGCGGCTTCCCGCAGTTCGTCTTCGATATCTTCACGCAGTACCAGGAAAGCGGCCCGGATTACATCCACTCGCTGCTGACGGGCTACCAGGATCCGCCGGCTGGCTTCCAGGTTCCGGCTGGTGCCCACTACAACCCGTACTTCCACGCCGCCGCCGCCTTCGCCATGCCGAAGCCGCTCTCTGACGACCAGGTCACCTATGACGATGGTTCGCCGCAGACCGTGGATCAGTATTCGCGCGACGTTTCGGCCTTCCTGATGTGGGCTGCCGAGCCGCATCTCGAAGAGCGCAAGCGCACCGGTTTCATGGTGATGATCTTCCTGCTGATCTTCTCGGGCCTTATCTATCTGACGAAGCGCTCGGTCTATGCCAGCAAGGACCACTGAGCGGTTCTCGTTCGAATAAGCAAAAGGCGGCCTCCGGGCCGCCTTTTTTGTTGGTTCCGGGAATGGCAATTGATAGGGTGCAGCCTCTTTGTGCCCTCGCAGACAGACGGACTTTCCATGAACAACATTGCCTCGGAGCTTGCCGCCAGCATTCGCTCCATCGCCGATTATCCGAAGCCCGGCATCATCTTTCGCGACATCACCACGCTGCTCGGCAATCCGCGCGCCTTCCGCCGCGCCGTCGACGAGCTGGTGCAGCCCTATGCCGGTCTGAAGGTCGACAAGATCGCCGGCATGGAGGCTCGCGGCTTCATTCTCGGCGGCGCCGTGGCCCACCAGCTGTCCGCAGGCTTCGTGCCGATCCGCAAGAAGGGCAAGCTGCCGCATGAGACCGTGCGGATCGCCTACAGCCTGGAATATGGCGTCGATGAAATGGAGATGCACCGGGATGCGGTGCAGCCGGGCGAGAAGGTGATCCTCGTCGACGATCTGATCGCGACCGGGGGCACGGCTGTCGGCGCGACGAAGCTGCTGCGCCAGATCGGCGCTGAAGTCGTCGGCGCCTGCTTCGTCATCGACCTGCCGGATCTCGGCGGCCGCAAGAAGCTCGAAGAGCTCGGCGTCGACGTTCACACGCTGGTCGAGTTTGCCGGGCACTGACGCCCGGCTTGTCCTACTCGAATTCGAGGACGCTGCTTTCGAAGCGGATCACCGGGATGCCGTCCTGATTGATGCCTTCGTTGAGGATCTTGTTCAGGTGCCAGCCCGGGCGCGATGCCAGCGGGCGGCTGGACAGGAAGGTCACCGAATAGGCGACCGTCTCGTCAACGAAGACCGGCTTCAGCCATTGCAGATTTTCGAAACCGGGCGAGGGGCCGAGCTTCGGGGCGGCGAGCCCCTCCTGCGCCAGGCGGACGCTTTGCGCCATCCAGTAATCCAGGAAGGTTCGCATCCAGGCGGCGCAATTGTGCCAGCCGGAAGCGCAGAGATCGCCGAACAGCGTGTCCTTGGCGGCCTCGCGGTCAACATGGAAGCGCTGGGGATCGAAGCGGGTGGCGAAGTGGACGATGCGCTCCTCGGTGAAGGTGTAGCTGCCGATCTCGACCTTCTGGCCGACGTCATAGAGCTCGGTCATCCTCATGGGCGTGCCTCGGCCGCTTCGCGGGTGCTGAACATGATCCAGTTTTCCGAATAGCAGACGAGCTCACCGCGTTGGTTTTCGATCTCGTGCTTGAAACGCGCAATACCGATGCCGGGCCGCGAGCGCATCAGGCGGGATTCGAGCACGATCGAGCGTCCGGAGAGCGTATCACCGGATAGAACCGGCTTCTTCCATTCCATGATGTCGATGCCGGGCGCGCCCTGCGAATAGGAGTTCAAGAGATAGCTCTCGGCCATCATCCGCATGAACAAAGCCGAGGTGTGCCAGCCGGAAGCGGCGAGGCCGCCGAGGATGCTCGCCTTGCCGCCAGCTTCGGAGGTATGCATCGGCTGCGGATCGAATTCGGTGGCGAATTCGATGATCTCTTCTGATGTTACAGGGATCGGGCCGAGCGGGAAGCTGCGGCCCGGCGCGAAATCTTCAAATACCAGTTTGTCTTCTGACATGCGGATGCCTGCGCTCTAGGAAGTGACAGCTACTTAAAATAGCATAACGTCCAACTCAACGTTTCCAAGAGGATAAACCTGGATGAGCGAATTGCGGTCGGTGCTATCGGATGCGGAGCGCGAGGGCTTGATTTCCAGCGATGCCAGCGCCCGGCTGCTGCCGTTTCTGGTGGCGCGCGGCGTGACCGTGGCTGCACCAGCGCCGGCGGATGACGTCATCCGCGTTGCCGCACGGTCGGACACGGAGACACCGCGCTTCATTCGCGGGTTTCACGACGTTCTGATCACCATCGGTATTGTCATCGCGCTTGCCGGGCTCTGGGGGCTGGTGACAATCTTTGCGGTCATCCCGGCGATCATCGTCCTGTCTGAAATTCTGGTGCGCCGCCAGCGGCTGGCGCTTCCTGCCGTGGCGCTGACGATCGCGCTTTCCTGCGCGACCTTCAGTCTGGCCCGCGTCTGGTGGCCGGGCGGCATCACCGTGTTTTCGAGCGGCATCGGGACGACCGGGCTGACGGCAATCTCTTGCGCCGCCTTCGGCCTCTACTACCTGCGCTACCGGGTTCCGTTGTCGCTGGCACTCTGCATCGCGTCGGCATTTGCGATGGTGCTGTCGATTGTCCTTCGTGGCCTGGTGTGGGCGAGCGGCGATGAGCTGCTTCTCGTCAATCATCCGGCGATCGTCTCGTGGATCAGCATCGCCAGCGCCGTGGCGCTTTTCGCGACGGCGCTGCGTTTCGATCTCAGCGACATCAAGCGCGTCACCACGCGATCGGACATTGCCTTCTGGCTGCATATGGGAGCGGCACCGGCGCTGCTTTACAGCATCGTGTCGCTGTCGCTCTTCAACGGCGGCTTGACGGAACTGGCGCAGACCGTGTCGATCAAGACGCCGCTGGTCGTCTGCACGGTGGCGGTTCTGATGCTGATCGGCCTGATCATCGACCGGCGTGCCTTCGTGACTTCGGGGCTCTTGTCGCTCGGTTTTGCGATCTACGGGATTTTCCAGCAGGGACACTGGGCGATGGACACCTACGTCTTTGCTACGCTTCTGGTCATTGGCGTGATCGTGCTTGTCATCGGCACTGGCTGGATGCCGCTCAGGCGGCGGGTGGTCAATGCGTTGCCGGCCGCGCTGGCAAGGCGACTGCCGCCCGCATGAGGGCGGCAGTGCGCTTTTTGATCAGGTGTTGAAGCGGAAGTGGATGACGTCGCCGTCGGCGACGATGTATTCCTTGCCTTCGTCGCGGCCCTTGCCAGCTTCCTTGGCGCCGACTTCACCCTTGAAGTTGATGTAGTCGTCATAGCCGATGGTGAAGGCGCGGATGAAGCCGCGTTCGAAATCGGTGTGGATGACACCGGCGGCGGCGGGCGCCTTGGTGCCGCGGACGATCGTCCAGGCGCGCGTTTCCTTCGGGCCGACGGTGAAATAAGTGATCAGGTCGAGCAGGTGGTAGCCGGCGCGGATGAGGCGGTCGAGACCGGCTTCTTCGAGGCCAAGCGCGGAGAGGAACTCCTTCGATTCCTCTTCCGGCAGCTGTGCGACTTCGGATTCGATCGCCGCAGAAATGACGACGCATTCGGCACCCTGCTGCTTTGCCATCTCGGCAACGGCCTTGGTGTGCTCGTTGCCGGTGGAGGCGTCCGCTTCGGCGACGTTGCAGACGTAAAGAACCGGATGCGAGGTCAGCAGATTGAGGCCCTTGAGGATCTCGATTTCCTCAGGTGCCAGCGTCTTCAGGAGAAGGCGGGCCGGCTTGCCCTCGTTCAGCAGCTTGATGACGGCTTCCATGACCGGCAGCTGAGCCAGCGAATCCTTGTCCTTGCTGGCGGCGCGCTTGCGGGTCTGCTCGACGCGGCGCTCCAGGCTCTCGAGGTCGGCGAGCATCAGCTCGGTCTCGATCGTGTCGGCATCGCCGACCGGATTGATGCGGCCCTCGACATGGGTGATGTCGTCGTCTTCGAAGCAGCGCAGCACGTGGACCACGGCATCGACTTCGCGGATGTTGGCCAAGAACTTGTTTCCGAGGCCTTCACCCTTCGACGCACCGCGCACCAGGCCGGCGATATCGACGAAGGAAATGCGCGTCGGAATGATTTCCTTGGAGCCGGCAATCGCTGCCAGCTTCTGCATGCGCGCGTCGGGAACGGCGACTTCGCCGGTGTTCGGCTCGATGGTGCAGAACGGATAGTTTGCCGCCTGCGCCGCTGCCGTCTTGGTGAGCGCGTTGAAAAGGGTCGACTTGCCGACATTCGGCAGACCGACGATACCGCATTTGAAGCCCATGGCTGAATGTCCGTATTCGCTGAAATCGTTGCCTTGCCTATGGGGGAATGGCGCCCCGCGGTCAAGACTTGCGATGATCCGCGAGGCATCAACCTTGCCGGTAAGGCAGATTTGCCTTACTTTAAAAGAGAAGGAGAAGTCGATGGTTCGCTTGAAAGTGACCGCCAAGGGACAGATCACGCTGAAGAAGGAGGTGCTCGATCACCTGGGCATTAGCCCGGGCGATGAGATCGACGTCAATCTTCAACCGCAGCGCCAGGCAACACTCCATGCGATTTCGGGCAAGCTGCCGATCGAATCCCTATTTGGGATGATCAAGAACGAGGCAGGCGTGCATCTTACCATTGACGAAATCAACGAAGCGATTTCGGACGGGTGGGCCAACAGGCGATGACGATTGTCATCGACACGAACGTGCTGTTGCGCTTGGTGATCGAAGATGACACCGGAGAGACGGAGCAAGCGCAGGATGCCTTGGCCAGCGCCAGCCGGGTTGTAGTGCCTGTTGTCGCAATCTGCGAAGCAATATGGGTTCTGCGACGCCGCTATAAGGTCGGAGGAGAGCCGTTGCAGGCGTTTGTGAGGCGTCTTCTCGAAACGGATAAGCTTCTTATGGACCGGGTTGCCGTCGAGGCGGGAATAAACATGATGGAGCGGGGCGGCGATTTTGCCGATGGTCTCATCGCCCTCGACGGCAGGCGTCTCGGTGGCGAGACCTTTGTCAGCTTCGACAAGAAGGCTGTAGCACTTCTCACTGCTTCGGGCTTGAACTGCAGACTTCTACGGCCACATAAATGATTGCGCATAGCTGATCGCGATCAGGCGCATCTTTCCCATATGATAACGGCAGACTCCCGATGAGTGACAATGATGTTGTCCTGACACCGAAAACTAAGACGAAGCTGAAGCTCGACAAGCCGAAGCTTTACAAGGTCATTCTGTTCAACGACGATTATACGCCGCGCGAATTCGTGACCATGGTGCTGAAGGCCGTGTTCCGGATGAGCGAGGAGGCCGGCTATCGCGTCATGCTGACGGCGCACAAGCTCGGGTCGAGCGTCGTCGTTGTCTGTACCAAGGACATTGCCGAGACCAAGGTCAAGGAAGCGATGGACTATGCCAAGGAAGCGGGATTCCCGCTGATGCTGACCGCCGAACCCGAAGAATAGCTTGGCGATCTCTTAACCAGCCTCCTTAATCGAATGTCCGAGGTTTTTCGCCAAAGTGGCGGAAACGGCGGAGGCTCGAGATGCCTGCGGAAGCGGCGACCTGGCATTATTTCGTGGCGGCGGCGATCTTTGCGCTGCTTGGCGCCATTGGTCATGTCTGCCGGGCGGTATTCAACGTGCTGCCCGATCGCATCACCGACCGGCCGCTGATGGATCTGCCGCTGTCCAGCGGCTACAATCTCCCAGACCTGCTGTTCGGCACCGAGTATGACGACAACGGCTATTACCGGCTGGACAGCCTCAAGAATTTTCGCATCTCGGTGATGCTCAGCACCATCGGCGGGTTGCTGGTCATGCTGTTTTCGCCGGGTGCCTCAGGCGCTGTTGCCTGGATGATCGACAGCGGGCTTTCAGCCTTGTGGAACCTCTTTCTCTACCGGCTGCACGAGACCGGGCTGTTCTGAGGTCAGCGCCCTGCCGGCCGCCGCACCTGGTAGCCGGTCTTGTCCTGCGCGAAGCCGCAGCGCTCGTAGAAGCGCAGCGTTGCCGGATCCTTCGAGCCGGTCAAAAGCATCACCTTGTAGCATCCGGCGTCCCAGGCTGCGTCGATCGCATGGGCGATCAGTGCTGCGCCAAAGCCCTGTTTGCGATGGTCAGCACCGGTGACGACATTCTCGATCAGCGCGTAGGACGCGCCGTTGCGGGTGAGATTGGGGATGACGACGAGCGTTACGGTGGCGGCGGCTACTTTTCCGGCAAAGCCGATGAAGATGCGCATGCCCGGCTGTGCCAGGATCGCGGTCATGCGCTCTCCGGCAACGGCTGTATCGATCGGGGGATCTGACGGGTTCAGCTCAGCATAAAGGCCAAGCAGGGCAGGGAGATCGCCGGCCTCGGCTGCGCGGATCGCGAGCGGCGTGCTCATCCGGTCAGTCGCCCTTGTTGCCGAGCAGCTTCTTCAGCATCTCGGCCATCGGGCCGCTGGCCGGCAGGATCTTAGGCTGGTTGTGGTTGCGGGCCTGATGGATATGGGATCTCGCCGCCGGCTTCTTTTCGGCCTTCGGCTTCTCCTCTTCCGCCTTGCCGCCGACGGCGAGCGCCAGTTTGTTCATCAGCTGCGAATCCTCGTTGCGAACCAGCATGCCGGCATTGTCGGCGAGCGCATCCAGCAGCGGTTCCAGCCAGCTCTGGTCGGCCTTGGCGAAATCGCCGAGGACGTGATGCTGCACCATTTCCTTGACGCCGGGATGGCCGATGCCGAGGCGCAGGCGGCGGTATTCGCGGCCGCAATGGGCGTCGAGCGACTTGATGCCGTTGTGGCCGCCATGGCCGCCGCCGGTCTTCAGCCGCGCCTTGCCGGGCGCCAGATCCAGCTCGTCATAGATGGCGACGAGATCGGACGGCTGCAGCTTGTAGAAACGCATGGCTTCGCCGACGGATTCGCCCGACAGGTTCATGTAGGTCTGCGGCTTGATCAGCAGCACCTTTTCGCCGTCGAGTTCGCCCTCGGCGATCTCGGCCTTGAACTTCTTCGACCAGGGCGAAAAGCTGTGGCGGCGGTGGATGGCGTCAACCGCCATGAAACCGATATTGTGGCGGTTGCCGGCATATTTGCTGCCGGGATTGCCGAGACCCGCGATGATCAGCATGGGCCAATCCATTCCTTGAAAATCCGATGCCCGTTTCACCACCGCGAAACGGGCGTGAAGTCAAGCGCTAAGGCTGGAGCAGCCTGTCATTGCAGCAGGTTGAGGCCGTATTTCAGGAAGATCTGCTTTTGCGTGCCATCGGCAATCAGCTTGTCGAGCGAGGCCTGCATCTTGCGCAGGAGATCGTCCGGAAAGTCCTTCTGGCAGGCAATGCCCATCGGCTGGCTGGAGAGCACCGTCACCATCTCCAGCGGCTGGTCCTGCTTCAGCTTGTCGAAATAGAGTTCCGAGATCGGCATCATGTCGATGCGGCCGCCCAGGAGCTTGCGCATCGTGGCGTTGAAATCGCTGGCGACATCGAGCTTGGGGAAGCCTTTTTCCTTCAGCGTCGTCTCGGTGTAGTCCTCGCGCCAGGTGCCGACCAGGTACTTCTTGGCTTCTTCCAGATTGTCGGCGGTGACAGCGGAGTCCTTGGCCTTGATCAGGATGTTGCGGTCGATGAGCAGCGGCTCCACCCATTTGAACAGGGGATCGCGAAGACCGTTATGAGCTGTGGCGAAGACGCAGGTCATCGGCGTGCTTTGCGCCAGCGTGTAGGCGCGGGCCCAGGGCATCATCTCGATCGTATAGTCGACGCCGATATCGGCCATCACCTTCTCGACCTGCTCGACGGTGGCGCCCTTGATGACCTTGCCGTCGCGGTAGTTGAAGGGTGCGTAGTCTTCAGTCGTGAAGGACACCGTTTGCGCGGAGGCTGCGGCAGGCAGGATGAGGAAGGCGAGAAGCAGCAGCTTTTTCATCGCATAACTCCTGAGTTTGTTGGTCTATGACGCACGCGCCACGAAGGGGATGACGCCGCTCAGCTTCTCGATCAGCTGCGCTGCGGTCTGCGGCCGGTGGAAGAGATAGCCCTGTCCATAATCCAGCCCCATCTGCTGCAGCGTCCGGCATTCCTCTTCGGTCTCGATGCCCTCGGCAATCACGGTGCAGTTCATCTTGTGCGACAGCGTGGTGATCGCCTCGATCAGCATCCGGCTCTTCATGCCGACATCGTCGTTGCCTTCGTTGATGGCGCGGGTAAAGGACTGATCGATCTTGATGATATCAACCGGGAAGCGGTTGAGATAGCTCAGAGACGAGTAGCCGGTGCCGAAATCATCCAGCGCGATGCGGCAGCCGAAGCGTCGCAGTTCGGTGACGATCATACGGATCTGCGGGTTGTCGTGCATCAGCACGGCCTCGGTGATCTCGACGACGATGCGTTCGGGACGGATGCTATGACGGCCGAGCAGACCGGCCAGACGCGAGGGCAGGGCGGGCTCGAACTGCAGTGGCGAGAAATTGATCGCCAGGTAGGTGTCCTGCATGCCGGTAATCCGGGAGATGCGGGAGAGATTGGAAATCGCCTTCTCCATGATGACGTTGCCGATGCGGACGATCTTGGCCGTCTCTTCGGCGACGTTGATGATCTCGGCCGGAGGCATCAGGCCCTTTTGCGGATGGTTGAGGCGCATCAGCGCTTCAAAGCCTGCGATGTTGCCGTGGGTCAGGCCGACGATCGGCTGCAGGTAGGCTTCGAACCAGTCCTCGGCGAGGCCGGCCTCGATGCAGCTTTCGATCTCGGCGCGGCTGCGTGCGGTGTCGAGCATGGCGTTGTCGAACAGGCGGGCGCCGTTCTTACCGTCGCGCTTCTTGGCATACATCGCCATGTCGGATTTCTGCAGCAGTTCCGCCGCATTGGCCGCATGGCGCGGGTAGATGGCGACGCCGACGGAGGCGCTCAGATGCAGGTCGGGGCCGAAAGGCGTGTCGAAGATTGTGGCGATCTGATCGCACATCGCCCGCGCCCGCTTCTCGGCATCAGCGGCCGGCAGCAGGATGGCGAATTCGTCGCCGCCAAGGCGGGCGGCTTCGTCGGATGGGGCGAGATGGGTCTTGAAGCGGGCAACGAGCTCACGCAGCGCCCGGTCGCCTTCGGCATGGCCCATATTGTCGTTGATCCACTTGAAGCGGTCGAGATCGACGAACAGGCACGCAAGCTCCTGGCCCGCTGCGTCCGCTTCGGCGATTTTGCGGTCGAGCACGGCTTCGAAGCCCTGGCGGTTCAAGAGGCCGGTCAGGTGATCGGTGATTGCCTGGCGGTGGTTGCGGTCTTCGGAGGCCTTGAGCTCGGTCACGTCGGTCATGACCGACAGCGACAGCTTGTCGGTGCCGCCGGTCGCGGCGTTGGATTCCAGGATCAGCACGTCGATGACGCGGCCATCGGCGCATCTGAACTTGACCGTGACGTCGAGCGCGCCTTCCTCGGCAGTGTTCCTGCGCGACAGGAAGATGTCGCGGGTATCCGGCATGACGAGATCGGCGAACTTGCGGCCGACGGCGTCGGTGCGGCTGTAGCCGGTGGCGACCAGCCAGTAATCGCTGACGGCTGTGATGCGGTCGTCCTCGTCGAGCGAGAAGAGCATGGCGGGCGTCAGGTCGTAAATGTCGGTGGCGCGGCGATGGGCGAGCTTCAGCTCCTTTTCCTCGCGCTCCAGCTTGGTCTGCATGTCGTTGAAGCTGCTGGCAAGGCGGCCCATCTCGTCACCGGACTGCCAGTCGACGTGATGGCGCGAGCCGAGCTGGCTGGTGGCCTCGATCGCCGCAATGAGGCGCATCAGCGGGTGGATGACGAAGATGCGGTTGCCGATCAGCGCGCTACCGAAGACGGCGAGAACCGCGAAGATGAAGATCGAGATGAAGACCACTTCCTCATGCTTCAGGCCGGAGAAGAGGCCGAGCTTCGGATAGTAGACGGAGATGCTGCCGAGGTTCTTCGGACCATCGACATTGTTGTAGATGATGGCACGCGAGACCTGCTCCAGGTCGCCGCTGAACGACTTCGGAATGGTGCTCTGGGTGATATCAAGCTGGCCGGACTGGTCGCGGACCTCAACCTTGACGATGGCACCCTGGGAAACGATCGTCGCAGAAATCTGCGTGACGCTGTCTTCGTCGAGATCCCAGAGCGGTTTGGCGAGCGCCTGGGAATTGGCAACCAGAAGCACGGAGATGTGGTCGCGGATTTCCTTGTCAGCGCGTTCTGAAGAGAGGAAGAGAAAAAGCACAAAAAGCGGCGCGACAAAAACAAGTAGCGCACCGCAGACAATCGCAAAAAATCTATTTTCAACGGAATTATTCATTGTTCCGTTTTCTCCCCGGCCGCTTCTTCTTCGGCCGCCTTCTAATATACGGCGATATGGCAATAACTTTGGGGAGAATGCTTCCATGAATGTGTTAAAGCTTGCTGAAACGGTTGTAGCCAGCAAATGAAAAGGCCCGCTTTCCGGGAAGGAAGCGGGCCTTATGCTTTACAAATTGATAGGAAGCTTATCAGGCTTCAGCGCCGCCTTCGGCTTCAGACGTGTCTTCTTCGACGCCAGCTGCCGGAGCAACGATGGTGGCGATCGTGAAGTCACGGTCGATAACCGTGGTGACACCCTTCGGAAGGGTCACTTCCGAGATGTGGATGCTGTCGCCGATCTTCTTGCCGCTCAGGTCGACGTTAAAGAATTCCGGGATGGCATTGGCCGGGCAGTGAACTTCAACTTCGTGACGAACGATGTTGAGAACGCCACCGATCTTGAGACCCTGCGACTTCTCTTCGTTGATGAAGTGAACCGGGATCTCAACGGTAACCTGCGTGTTGCCGGAAACGCGGAGGAAATCCACGTGCATCGTGAAGTCACGAACCGGGTCGAGCTGGTAGTCCTTCGGGAGAACCTGGTACTTCTTGCCGCCGAGGTCGATCGTGGCAACGGTGGTCATGAAACCGCCGGCATGGATACGCTTCGTCACCTCGTTGGTGTTGAGCGTAATGGAAATCGGGGCCTGCTTGTCACCATAGATGACAGCGGGAATCAAACCGTTGCGGCGAAGTTCACGGGCGGACCCCTTACCAACCCGTTCGCGCGCCTCGGCCTTGAGCTCGTAAGTTTCGTGGCTCATGGCTATTCCTTTCGAGGTTATATGGAGAGTCGAAGTCCGGCATATGCCGTCCTTTGACTGGAAGCACCTTTTTTGGGAAGCTTCATCCGCATTGCCTCCAAGGGTGTCTGTGCGGACGCGTGCGCTATAGTATAAGTCCGGCTGAAACGCAAGCTCGGCAGGGCCGGGCGCGCCCTTTGCTCCTGTGGTTGTAGCTTTCTTTTGCGCGGTTGTAAAATCTGACGGTTATTTAACCAATGAATCGCAATTAAAACGCCAATTAATGAATCCTACTATGCGAATACATATAGGTGATCACGGTTTCAATCGCGGTCTCAATCATGTTGCGTATCATCTCCTGCATCGCAGTCGAACACAGCCTGTCGCATCTCCTTTTCGCGACCGTGATCTGCGTTCTGGGCTCACTGCTGACGATGCGGCTTTTCACGCGGGTACGGCGCACCGAGGGCCTGCAGAAGTTCAACTGGCTGTTTCTCTCCGGCTTCGTCGGCGGATCGACGATCTGGACGACGCATTTCATCGCCATGCTCGGCTACCAGTCGCCGGCGATGAACGGCTATGAGCCCGAACTCACCCTGATCTCGCTGTTCATCGGCATCGCTGCCAGCATCATCGGTTTCACCGTTGCCGCCAGCACGCCGAAGACCATGCTGGTCGAAGCGGGCGGGGCGATCGTCGGCCTCGGTATTGCCTGTATGCATTATGTCGGGATCGCCGGATACAAGGTTGCAGGCCACATGGTCTGGAGCCAGCCCTATGTCCTGACCTCGCTGGTGCTGGCCGCGGCCTTCGGCGCTGTAGCCACCAATCGTGTTGCGCGTCCGGTCACCCGGTTCTGCAAGCACGGCTCCGGCCTGGCGCTGATCCTGGCGATCGTGCTGACGCATTTTACCGGCATGGCTGGCCTGACGATCGTTCCCGACAGCGCCATTCCGGTTGCGGGAGAGCTGATCTCCGTCAACATCATGACTGGCCTTGTCGTCGCAGTCATGGTGGTTATCCTCGCGCTTGGTGCCTCGACCTATGTCATCGACATTCAGTCCAGCCAGGCGGCCGTCGAGCGCTATCGCCATCTGTCGCTGCATGATCCGCTGACCAATCTGCCCAACCGCGCCGCCTTCAACGAGCATCTCGCGGCACTGACGAAACGGCCGAAGGACATGACCGCGAATATCGCCGTGCTCTCCTTCGATCTCGACCGCTTCAAGGAAATCAATGACGTTCACGGCCATGCGGCCGGCGACGCCGTGCTGCGGACGGTTGCCGAGCGGCTAATGCTGCTCAGCAACGACAGCCAGTTCATGGCCCGCGTCGGCGGCGACGAGTTCGTGGCCGTGATGCATAAGTATTTCATCCGCGCGGATGCCACCGCTCTGGCGCAACGGATCATCGACGAGATCGCCAAGCCGGTTTCCTGGGAAGAGCAGACGCTCTGCGTCGGTACCAGCGTCGGCATCTCGACCTTCCCGGGACAGGCAACCACGATCGACGATCTGCTGTCGCAGGCCGACATCGCCATGTACCGGGCGAAATCGACCGCTAGCAACAGCATCTGCTTCTACGATGCCTCGATGGACCAGATCTCCCGCGAGCGGAACGCGCTCGCAATCGAGATGCGTGAAGGACTGCGGCGCCGGGAGTTCGAACTGTTCTACCAACAGCAGAACGATACGGTGACGCGCGAGGTCGTTGGCTTCGAGGTGTTGCTGCGCTGGAAGCATCCGGTGCGTGGCTATATCGCGCCGATGGAATTCATTCCGATCGCCGAGCGCAACGGCTTCATTCTGGAACTCGGCGAATGGGTGATGCGAGCCGCCTGCGCGGAGGCTGCGACCTGGAAGAACCCGCTGCGCATCGCCGTCAACGTCGCGCCACAGCAGCTGAGCGATCCCCGCCTGCCGCAGATCGTCCACGAAATCCTGCTGCAGACCGGGCTTCCGGCTTCGCGCCTGGAAATCGAAATCACCGAATCCGGCATCATCGCCGACCACCAGCACGCGCTGCATGCGATCCGCCGGCTGAAGGCGCTGGGGATCAAAGTGGCCATGGACGACTATGGGACCGGCTACTCGTCGCTTTCGACACTGCAGAGCTTCCCCTTCGACAAGATCAAGATCGATCGCGCTTTCGTCGATGGCGTCGTCACCAACAAGCAGTCGGCGGCAATCGTCCGCTCGACGCTGATCCTGGCCGCAAGTCTCGACATCCCGGTTCTGGCCGAAGGCGTCGAGAATGAAGATCACATCGACTTCCTGCGCCGGGAAGGGTGCCTGCAGGTGCAGGGCTTCCTGTTCGGCAAGCCGGTGCCGCGTTCGGGCATCGAGGCGATCGTCGGCACCGACGCGCCCGCCAAGCCTCAACCTGAAGTGATGGCTGTGGATGAGATCAAGGCCGCGGCAGCCGCCTGAGAAGAAAATATCAACCCGCGGATGAGGCTGGCTTGACATCCGGCCTCTGGCAATCTCACATGCGCGCCTTCATGCCCCAAGGGAGAATTATCGAGATGCGTCACAGGCTTATCACGGCGACGAGCGCCATTGTTCTGGCTTTGGCTACGGGAGCGTCCGCCGCTGACATCAGTCAGGACGGTGCGAACGCCATCCGTGACAATCTCAATCACCTGCTGCCGAAGGACATCGCCAAGAGCCAGCCGGTCACCGTCAAGCCGGCGGGCTCGCGCTACGAGATCACCTATGATTTCGCCAAGCTCCTGGAGAAGGTCAAGAAGCAGGATTTCGAGATCAAGGGTCTCGTGCCGTTCAAGATGTTCGCGACACCGCAGGATAGCGGGCTGTGGAATCTCGAAGGCAACAACAACCTCAATGTGACCGGTCATTTTGGCGGACCGGACAAGGCGCGCACGGACTTCACCTACTCGATCGCTCAGATGGATTTCACCTCGGTCTTCGACCCGGCGATCAGCTATCTGCGCTCTGGTGATTTCAGCGCCAAGGACCTGAAGATCAGCTCCACGACCGATACGGAATCCGTCAATGCCAGCTTCGGGGACATGGTTTACAAGCTGAGCTCGGCAGACAGCGCCACGGCCGGGCGTCTGGATTTTGCCGCCAACGGTAAGTTCAGCGCCTTTGCCGAGCAGGTCAGCGGCAAGGAAATGCCGCCGATCCAGATCTCTGCCGACAGCCTGGATTTCGATGCCAAGGTCAATGGCATCGCCGCCAAGGACATCAAGGAGATGGTCCTTTTCGTGCTCGATCATGCCGATGAGAAGCAGCTGACCAAGGAGAGCGAGGCGAAGCTGAAGGGCATGCTCGGCAATGCTTTCCCGCTGCTGAGCTCGCTTGAGGAAACCATCAAGCTCAACAACCTCGCGGTCACCAGTGCGGTTGGCAGCGGCGGCGCCAAGTCCTTCGGCTATCACTTCACTGTCGATGGTCCGAGCAATGCGACGCGTATCGGCGTCGCGATGGATGCTGCCGACGTGACACTCGACAGCGCGCTCGTTCCTGCCGGTTACACCGCGTTCCTGCCGCAGGCGCTCGATATCCAGTTCGGCGTTCCCGGCATGGATTTCGCGGCCTTCGCGGACGAGTTCATGAAGATGGATTTCACCAAGTCCACCGACGACAGCGAGAAGGCCGGGCAGCAGGCTGCCGAGAAGCTTTTCCCAGGCGGTATCCTGAAGGTCGATTTTCCGAAGGTCAGCGCCAAGTCCAGCGTCTATGACGTCGAGGTTTCCGGCGAGCTGGAAGGCCGCGTCGATACACCGAAGGACTACAAGCTGAACGCTTCGATCGTGGCGCGCGACTACGACAAGACGATCGCGGCCATCCAGGAACTCGCAAAGACCAACCCGGACCTGACCCAGGCATCCTTCGGCCTGATGATGATCAAGGGCTTTGCCAAGGCTGATCCTGATGGCGCGCAGCGCTGGGATGTGGCTGTTGCCAGCGACGGCTCGGTCAGCGTCAATGGCCAGCAGATCAAGGGTCCGGATGCACCGGCGACTGAAGAAGCTGTTCCCTCCGACGAGGCGGATCCTTCGGATGAGGCCGCTCCTTCAGACGAGGCTACTCCGGATGAGACCGCTCCGTCTGACGACGCGGCGCCCTCGGATGATGCTACGCCGTCCGAAGAGACCAAGCCCTGATTTAAAAAGGCCCGCTTCGAAGCGGGCCTTTTTCGTTCGGCTGGATAGTGGAGAGGCGCGGCCTACTGGCGGCACTCTCCACCGCTGATGATGCGGAAGCCCGCATTTCCGGCTTCGCAGGCATTTGGGAAGGTTTGTGTCTGGCGGCCGCGTTCGCCGCAGACCGGGCGGTATTCGCGGGTGCAGATGCCATGAGGGCGGCCCGGGCGGTCGGGTCTATCCGGTCTTTCGGGCCGGTCGGGCCTGCCTGGACCATCCGGCCACTCCGGGCGGCCGGGACGGTCTGGTTCCGGACGCGGGAAGGGTGGCGGTCCGCCGCGGCATTCACCACGTCCAACGATCATGAAGCCGCTGCTGCGCGCCTGGCAGGCATTGCTGAATGTTTGCGTGCGCCCGCCGCGCTCGCCGCAGACCGGGGCATATTCCATCGTGCACATCTGCGGCTGCGGCGGCCGGGGACGCGGCGGTGGCCGCGAGTAGCCGGGATCGACATCGACGGTGCAGGCCGATAGCAGCGGAACAAGCGCTATCAGCGCCAGCCGCCTGCCGTTTTTCAGATGGTTTCGGATGTTCGTCACAATTGCTCCCCCGTGCAAACAAATCACAGGGGAAGCCTAGTCGAAACAGTCAGCGCGATGAAGCAGCAAATGCAACTTCGCTGCTCCGAACAGGGCAGGGATGGAACCGTCAGTCGAAGAGACTGGAGACGGATTCTTCCTGGCTGGTGCGGTTGATGGCTTCGCCGATCAGGTTGGCGGTCGTGATGACGCGGATATTGTGGGCCGACTGCACAGCCGTGGTCGGCTGGATGGTATCGGTGATCACAAGTTCGCGCAGCTTCGACGAGGTGATGCGGGTGACCGCGCCGCCCGAGAGAACGCCGTGGGTGATATAGGCCGTGACACTGGCAGCGCCCTGCGCGAGCAGGGCATCGGCGGCGTTGCAGAGCGTGCCGCCGGAATCGACGATGTCGTCGATCAGGATGCAGTCCTTGCCTTCGACTTCGCCGATGATGTTCATAACTTCGGATTCACCCGGGCGGTCGCGGCGCTTGTCCACGATCGCCAGCAGACAGTCGAGGCGTTTGGCAAGCGCGCGGGCGCGCACCACGCCGCCGACGTCAGGCGAAACAACGGTGATGTTGCTGGTGTCGTAGTGAGCCTTGATATCGCGCGTCAGGACCGGCACGGCATAAAGGTTGTCGGTCGGGATATCGAAGAAGCCCTGGATCTGGCCGGCATGCAGGTCGAGCGTCAGAACGCGATCGGCACCGGCTTCGGTGATCAGGTTGGCGACCAGCTTGGCCGAGATCGGCGTGCGCCCCGAGGCACGGCGATCCTGGCGGGCATAGCCGAAATAGGGAAGAACTGCCGTGATGCGGCGGGCCGACGAGCGGCGCATCGCATCGATCATGATCAGCAATTCCATCAGATGGTCGTTGGTCGGGAACGATGTCGACTGAACGAGGAACACGTCCTCGCCGCGCACATTTTCCTGAACTTCGACGAAGATTTCCTGGTCGGCAAATCTTCTGACGCTGGCCTTGCCCAAGGACACATTGAGATAGGTGCAGATCGCTTCGGCGAGATGCCGGTTCGAATTGCCTGCGAAAACCTTCATTTTGGCCCGCCTATTGTCTGCTGATAGCCGCGCTTTTTAGCCAGCTTGCTTCTGAATGCAAGCGCAAAGGCGACACAGGGCTTGATATTTATCAAAACCCTGTTGCTAACCGCCCTGAGATTGGCGCCAGACGTTGAATTCGGCGATGGTTTTGGTGCCGATCTGCTGCATGACCGAGGCGGGGACGCCGGCCCAAGGGTCCTGAGCGGCGGAGGGGACCTTCTCTTCGCCTTGAATGCGGTGCAGGCGGCCGCCGCTGCTGTCGAGAACATCCCAGACATAGGTGACGGTGACATTGCCTTCATCGGTGAAGGCCGAGAGATAGCCCTTCAGGATGTAGTCGCTGCTGTTATCGGTGGAACTCTTGATCGCTAGGCCGTGCGAGCGGGCTTCCGAGCCGAGCTGGCGCGAGAGGGGCGTGACGGCCTGAACGGGCGCGCCGATGATCGGCAGGAAGCGCACGGTGTTGCCCCGGGTCGAGCCCGACTCCACCGGATCGATGGCGGCCACCTGTTGCGTCTCCTGACGCTGCCGGCGCGGCGGCGGCGCCTGGTCGCCCATGTCCTGCTCTTCGGCTTCGGCGTTGGAAAGCGGCTCGCTCTCGATGGCCTCGGGCGCGCGATAGCTTTGTGGCGCCTGTGCAGAAAGGGCGTCAGCCTGCGCCTGCATGGATGTCGGTGGCGCGCCGGGGCCGGGGCGGTAGGCTTGATTATAGGCGGGGTGATAGCCTTCCGGTGGCTCCGCGGCGAAGGCCTGGCGGGATTGCGACCCGGCCATGCGCTCGACTTCGCGCTGGCTCACCGGCGAGGAGCGCGGCGCCACGGAGGAATCGCCGATATCGACGAGCGGCGTCATCGCATCGGTCGTATTGCAGGCGGCAAGCAGGCTGGCGAGGCATGCAAGAAGTGCTGGCGCAGTCAGCGATCGCGTCATCCTTCCAGCTTTCCTTCCGTCATTCGCATCAGCCCCGCCCAGTTTATGCGGGCGGGGATGGTCTTGTGTCAATTCCGGATTCTTGCCGGTGAAGTCTCTCAGGCGCCGAGGAAATCCAGTCCGTGGCGCGAAAGCGCCCGTGGTGCACCCGATGTCGTCAGATAGGTCTGGCCGAGCGTCATCGCGGTTCCGCTGTCGGAATCGGCGATGATCATGTGCACGAAGAGCGACATGTTGGGCTCGATCGGCTGCGGATTGCCGACATGGAACATCTGGTGCTCCATCCAGGACGGCGAGAAGCGGGCGCCGAGCGAATAGCCGCAGGCGTTCAGGCGGTGGCGGGCAAGGCCGCGCTCGTCCATGATCTTCGCATGCATGTCGAACACGTCGCCGAAGGTGTGGCCGGGCGTCAGCACCGTTTCGATCGCCTGCAGGTTTTCGAGGCAGGCGCTGAACAGCTCGCGGTGACGGTGCGTCGGTTCGCCGACGACGATCGTGCGCATCATCGCCACGTGGTAGTGCGCGTAGGTGCCTGCCCATTCGATGGTCAGCTGGTCATTGGCATCGAGCTTGCGGCGGCCGGCCTTGTAGCGGCAGAGCAGGGCGTCGGCGCCGGAGCCGATGATATATTCGTTGGCCGGATAGTCGCCGCCGCCGCTGAAGACGGCACCCTGCATGGCCGCGAGAATGTCGGCTTCGTCGGCGCCGGCCTTGGTGAGCCGGATTGCCTGATCCAAGGCATCGTCGGCGAGGGCTGCGGCGCGCTCGACATAGGCGACTTCTGCCGGGCTCTTGATCAGGCGCAGGCGGCTGACGAGATAGGAGGCATCGATGATCTGGCCGAAGCTCGAAAGCTGGGCATCGAGCAGGCGGGCGACGCGGCCGGTCATCCCATGGGTGTCGTATTCGATGCCGATGCGGGCGCCGAGCAGATCCATTTCGACAAGCAGGTTCTTGAGATCGACGGTCGGATCGGCGTTGACGCGATCGACCCAGACATGGACGTCTTCCAGGATCGAGGTGTGCTTGGCTTGGCGAAGGTCTGCCGAGCGGGTGATCAGCGCCATCGTGCCATCCGCCTTGACCACCAGCGTCTGGAAGAAGCAGTAGCCGAAGGTGTCATAGCCGGTCAGCCAGTACATGCTTTCCTGGGCGAAGATCAGCAGGGCGTCCAGCTTTTCCTCGCGCATCTGCTCGGTGACGCGGGCAAGGCGGCTGGCGAATTCGCTCCGTTCGAAGTGCAGTGCCATTGTCTCAAATCTCCCTGATGCTGATCGCTGAAATCTGGCGGCCGTAATCCGGCTCGTTGTTATGGGTGGTGCGGCGGTACGAGAAGAAGCGCTCGCTGTCCGGATAGGTGCAGAGGCCGACGCTTTCGGCGCGCACACCGGCCTTCTTCAACCGGCCGACCGTCAAGGCAGGCAGGTCGAACATCGAATGACCGGGCTTTGCCGACGGAATGAAATATTGCGCGTAAGCAGGATCCTGCGTGACGAAGCGATCGACGAATTCCGGACCGACTTCATAGCTCGCCTGGCTGATCGAGGGTCCGAGGCAGGCGACGATCGCCTCGCGCCGGGCGCCGAGTTTCTCCATGGCAATGATCGTGTTTTCGAGCACGCCGGTCAGCGCACCCTTCCAGCCTGCATGGGCTGCGCCGATAACGCGGTTTTCGGGATCGGCAAACAGGATGGGGCCGCAATCGGCAGCCAGCACGCCGAGGACGATGCCGGGCGTGGCCGTCACCAGCGCGTCGGCCTGCGGGCGATCGCCATCGTAATTTCCATCGACGGTCACGGCGTCGGGCGAATGGACCTGATGGACGGTCGCCAGCTTCTCCAGCGGCTGGCCGAACCAGGCGGCGACGCGGCGGCGGTTCTCGTTGACATGGTCGCGGTTGTCGTTCGATCCGAGGCCGACATTGAGGCCGCGGTAGAGACCTTCGGAGACGCCGCCCTGCCGGGTGAAGTAGCCATGAATGATCGCGTCGTTCGCAGCCTGTTTCAGCAGCGCGCTTTCGATCGGTGCGGGTGAAGCCGCGTTTTGCATCAGCGATTCCGGGATGTTTAGAACGGGGTCATTGTTCACCGGATCGTCCGGTGAAGCATTGTCGATTGCGCCGGATGTTGGCGCAGGGCGGCGCGCTCTGTCAATCCACCGGGCGGAAAGGCATGAGATCGACGGCCGGATAGGAGACTGCCATCGCCTTGAAAAGTTCGCCCATGCGGCCTTCACCCGAACCTGCCAGTCGGTCGACGGCGCTCTGGATGATCTGCTGGGTCCGCGGCTCGCGGTCGCGCCCAAGAGCGCTGGCACGATCGAGAATGCCGAGGCCGACGAGGAGGTCGCCCTGATGCAGCGCACCGTTCAGATGCAATCCCGCCGCAACGGCGGTTCTGGCCAGATGTTCGAAATCCACATGGCTGGTGAGATCCGCTTCGCCGGGATTGGCGAGCGGCGCGTCGAATTCGTGCATGCGCACAGCCTGCAGCGTATCGCCGAATCCGCTGACGAGGTGGCCGTAGTCGATGGCGAGCGCTGTGCCGCCGAAGGCCTTGAGGCGCTCGCAGATGGCGATCATCACCGACTGGCGGGCCGGCGAGAACTCGAACAGCGTGCCTGCAGGCATGGTCTGCGCGCCATCCGGCAGCAGCGCCGGATCGATGCCCGCAACACCGGCGGAAAATGTCAGCTCACCCTCTGCGTCGAGGCCGACCATGCGTTCACGGAAACCGGTCGGTGTCTTGACGAACTGGCGGATCGGGATGGCGTCGAAGAGTTCGTTGGCAGCAATCAGCGTGAATCCATCAGGGACTTCGTCGAAATCATTGTGCCAGGTGATCTTGCCATCATGAGCCTCGAGCGTCTGGCTCTGGACGTCGCGCAGCCGCTCGCTGGTCTCGACCAGATGCACGCTCATGTTTTCGAAGAGCGGCGGGGCGAGGCGGGCGATGACGCGCAGCATGTCCGACATCATGGTGCCGCGGCCGGGGCCGATCTCGACGAGGCGGACACCTGCCGGCGTGCCATGCTGCTGCCAGGCGTGAACGATGAAGACGCCGATCATCTCGCCGAAGAGCTGGCTGACTTCGGGGGCGGTGACAAAATCGCCGGAACGGCCGAAGGGTTCGCGGACACGGTAATAGCCGTGTTCGGGGTCAGCGAGGCACAGCGAGAAGTAATCGGTCACGCTGATCGGGCCGTTCGCCTGGATGATCGCCTTGATCTTTTCACCGAGTGCGGTGGTCATGGTGGTCACGTCCGGTCTGCGTTCAGTTCTGCAGCGCGACCTGGCGGCGGGCGCGCATGATCGCCCAGAGGCCAAGCAGGATCATCGGTAAGGACAGCACCATCCCCATGGTCAGCCAGCCGGTGCCGAGCAGGTAGCCAAGCTGCGCATCCGGCTCGCGGAAGAATTCCACCAAGATACGCGACAGTGCATAGCCGCAGACGAAGACGCCGGAAATGAGGCCCGGCGATTTCAGGGCGCGGAAGCCGTAGATCAGAAGCGCCAGAACGGAGAGAAGCACGATGCCCTCAAGGCCCGCTTCATAGAGCTGGCTCGGATGGCGGGCAAAGGGACCACCGCTCGGGAAGACGACGGCCCAGGGCACATCGGCGAGACGGCCCCAGAGCTCGCCGTTGATGAAATTGGCGATGCGGCCGAAGAACAGGCCGATCGGAACGACACCGGCGACGATATCGAACAGGCTCCAGATCGGAATGCTGTTCTTGCGGGCAAACAGGATCATGGCGATCGTCGTGCCGATGATACCGCCATGGAAGGACATGCCGCCGTTCCAGATCTGGATGGCGCGGATCGGGCTCTCGATTACCGCCGGCATATCGTAGAAGAGGATGTAGCCGATGCGGCCGCCGAGAACGATGCCGAGGGCGGCCCAGACAACGAAATCGTCGAGCTGCGCCTTGGTGATCGGCGAAGCATTGCCCGGCCACAGGCTGTCATTGCCGGCGATGCGCCGCGCGTAGGACCAGCCGAGCATGATGCCGACGACATAGGCCAGGCCATACCAGTGGATGGCGAGCGGGCCGATCGAGAAGGCGATCGGATCTATATCCGGAAACGGCATGATTGCCATAAGATTGGCTGCAGTCGGCAAAGCTTTCCCACCCGTTGATGTGCGCGGAACATGGCGTTGCGATACGAGGCGGTCAAGTCGATTGTGAGGCAGGGCAGGGCGAGGCGGGCTCTTATCCAGAGCAAAGCGCTTGCATCCTTAACGGCGAAGCCCTACCTCCATTTTCAGAGGCCACGGGCCTGAAGAAACTTGTCGCGCGAAGGAGAAGACTGCCATGACGACTGGAACAAACCGCATCATGGACGAATTCGCAAAGTTGATGACCGACGCAGCCGGCGCCGCCCAGGGCGTGCGCAAGGAGGTCGAGACGGCCTTCAGCGCTCAGGCCGAGCGCTGGCTGAACAGCATGGACGTCGTCAAGCGCGAGGAATTCGAAGCCGTGCGCGAGATGGCCATCAAGGCGCGCGACGAAAACGATGCGCTGCTGGCACGAGTCGCAGCGCTTGAGGCGCAACTCGCCGCAAAGAAGAAATAATTCCCGTTTTGCTACAAGATGTGGTGTGGCGCTTTTGCGACACGCCGCATCTCAGACAGAAAATCGGGTGGGTTTATCCACCTGTGGACACTGCCAAAAAAGCCAATGGGCAGAGTCGCTTATCTCCCCCTCCTGAATCTGATTTCGAGAAGCTGTCCACAGTACCTTTCGGGAAATAGCCCGGTCGGGGGCTGGCTTGTCGCCGGTCTGATTATACACTGATTTTAAATGATGATTCGAACCGGACGGCGGTAAGCTCCAGGCAGGTTTCCTGCGTTAAGTCTGGGTTGCGGTTCAAGGGTCATCGAAATGGTGTTCCGGTATTTGCGTGTGCTTTGCTTGTGTTTTGTAGACCCAAGTCAGTCGCATTCATTCCCGGTCAAGAAGGTGCTGCATGAGCCTGATGGAAATTGAATTCGAGCGTCAGTCGAACCCGGTCGATATGATCGAGTACGTCGCCGCCAATAATGACTGGGCATTTGAACGGTCAGGCGAGGACGAGATCGCGATGACGGTCGAGGGGAAGTGGGCCGATTACCACATCTCCTTTTCCTGGATGGAGGAGTTCGAAGCCCTGCATCTCGGCTGCGCCTTCGACATCAAGGTGCCGGAAAATCGGGTCAACGAGGTCACCAAGCTGCTGGCGGCGATCAACGGCCAGGTGCTGATGGGCCATTTCGACCTGTGGCGCCAGGAAGACGTAGTGATCTTCCGTCAGTCGCTGCTGCTGGCAGGTGGCGCCGAGCCCACCAACCGTCAGGTCGAAGTGCTGCTTTCCAGCGCGCTCGATACCTGCGAAGTCTATTATCAGGCATTCCAGTTCGTCATCTGGTCCGGCCTCGATGCCGCCAAGGCGATGGAAGCCGTTCTGTTCGAAACTGTCGGCGAAGCGTAATTCCTCATGTCCACCCTGTCTTCTGATCCCATCGTTCTCATTGGCGCCGGCAATATGGGGGGCGCGATGCTCTCCGGCTGGCTGAAGAACGGCGTACCCGGTTCCTCCGTGGTCGTCGTCGATCCCGGTCCGTCGCCGGCGATGATGAAGACGATCTCCGATGCCGGTGCCACGCATGTGACGGCGGCTCCGGATGGTCTGAAGGCCGGCGTCCTGTTCATCGCGGTCAAGCCGCAGGTGATGCAAGCGGTTCTGCCGCCAGTGAAGAAGACGGTCGGGCCGAACACGGTCGTGGTTTCGGTCGCGGCTGGCAAGACGCTCGGCTTCCTCGAAAAGCATCTCGGCGAAGCGGCCATGGTTCGCGCCATGCCGAATACGCCCGCCATGGTCGGCCGCGGCGTGACCGGCGCCTTCGCCAATTCAAAGGTCAGCGCCGAACAGCGCGACCGCGTTCATTCTCTTCTTCGCGTATCCGGTCCAGTTGAGTGGGTTCCGGCCGAGTCCGACATCGATTCCGTTACGGCCTTGTCGGGCAGCGGCCCTGCTTACGTGTTTTATCTCGTCGAGTGCATGGCTGAGGCAGGCCGTAAACTTGGCCTGCAGGCGGACCTGGCCATGCGTCTTGCACGGGAAACGGTCGCGGGGGCTGGTGAACTTCTCCACCAGTCCCCCGACGACGCTTCCAAGCTTCGCCAGAATGTTACGTCTCCAGGCGGCACCACTGCCGCGGCTCTTGCCGTGCTGATGGCGGAGAAGGGGATGCAGCCGCTGTTCGACGAAGCTCTCGAGGCAGCGCGCACGCGTGCGCAGGAACTGGCAGGCTGAGGCAGATCATGGCTGACGAGATAACCTATGCCGATTTCGAACGCGTCGATATCCGCGTCGGCACCGTCATTGAAGCCTCGCCATTTCCGGAGGCGCGCAAGCCGGCGATCAAGCTGCTGATCGATTTCGGCCCCGAGATCGGCGTCAAGAAATCCTCGGCGCAGATCACCGTCCACTACGATCTCGACAACCTCGTCGGCCGCCAGGTCCTCGGCGTCGTCAACTTCCCGCCACGCCAGATCGGCCCGTTCCGCTCGGAAGTGCTGACGCTTGGCTTTGAAGACGAAGCAGGCGCGATCGTGCTCGCGGCAACGGACAAGCCGGTGCCAAACGGCAAGAAGCTGATGTAGCGCCGGGTTTCGGGCGATTTGACACGGCATACTCTGTCTATACAATGCTTGCTCTATGAAGCTGGCGTGGAGCGTCGAGAAGAACAATCAGCTCAAAGCGCATCCTGATCGTGGTATCTGCTTCGAAGATATCGTGGCAGCCATCGACCAGGGTGGGCTACTTGATGACGTGGCTCACCCAAAAGCTGATCGTTATCCTGGGCAACGTGTCCTCGTCGTTTTCTGCAACGGTTATGTCTATGGCGTTCCATACGTTCAGCAGGCTGATGGCACGCTGTTTCTCAAGACGGCATTTCCAAGCCGTCTTCTCAAGAAGCGGTACACGGGTGGTGATGACGATGGCAAAAAAACCTAAGGTCGGAGCCTTTCTCGACGACGAGGAAGAAGAGTTCATCGAACTCTTTGAGGCATCGGATACCGCGCTGGTCAGCGGCCTGACCGATGAGCGGCGTAAGGAAATCGAGACGATGGCGCGGGCGACGATGAACGACGAGCGGGAGAAAATCTCGCTTCGTGTTTCGCGGGCGGATCTCGTGCGGCTAAAATCCCGCGCGATGCAGGAAGGCATTCCGTATCAGACGCTGATCAATTCGCTGATCCATAAATATGTGAGCAGTTAAGCGGCTCAATGGATATCGCGCGAGACCGGGTCGGTCAGCGCGAAGGAATGGAACGTCGCCTCGAAGCCGGCGCGTTGCGGTGAGCAGAACGCGGGACCGACCTGCAAGTCCTCTATCGATGGGTCGAACCAGGCGAGGCGCGCCATGCGCCATTCGGTCATCACATCCGTGCGGTACTGAATGAACAGCGCGTCGCCGTTGCGGGTGACGCGGACGGACATGACGTCGAAGACGTGGTCGATGCGGAAGGCGGACCAGTCGGAATGAGTGTTGGTGACGACGGTGCTGAAATGCATCGCGCCGTCGGTATATTCGATCCCGCATTTCATCCAGCGCTTCTCGTCGGCGCGGATCATCAGCCCCGCCTGGTCATAAAGCGCCTCGTAGCGGCCGGAGAAGCTCACCTCGGCGGTGAAATCGCCCTTACGCTGCTGATGCAGGAAATGCCCGTCGTCGCGGTGGAACCCGTAATAGGTGCCTTGCCAGAAATCTGTCTTCTCGCCGGAACGCACCTGCAGCGCGCCGTCGCGGACATCTGCTGAAACAGGCGGGTTGAGCCAGGTCATCTGGTTGAAAGCGGTCATTGCGGGGCACTCACGCGGGAACGCGGATGATGGCGCGCAGGCCACCCAACGGGCTGTCGCCGAGCGTCACGTTGCCGCCGTGGCTGCGGGCGATGTCGCGGGCGATGGCGAGGCCGAGGCCGGTGCCCGAATCGTCGAGGTTGCGGGCTTCGTCGAGGCGGAAGAACGGCTTGAAGACGTCTTCGCGGTTCTTCTCGGGTATGCCGGGGCCGTCGTCGTCGAACGTCAGTGTCAGCCACTTGGCGCTGTGCTTGGCCTCGATATTCAAGGAGCTGGCGTAGCGGCGTGCATTCGAGGCGAGGTTCATGACCAACCGGGTGAAGGCGTTCGGGCGGACGGAAATCTCGTCGTCGCCTTCGATGGAATAGGTGAGGGCCTTTTCGTGGAGCGAGAAGTCGGCCTCGATCCGTTCCATGATCTCGCTGAGCTTCAGCTCGCCGACATCTTCCTCCACCTCGGTGCGGGCGAAAGCCATATAGGCCTCGAGCATCGACTGCATGTCGTTGACGTCGTCGGCCATGCCCTGCAGGTCGGGATTGTTGCCAGCGAGCGCCAGCTGCAGCTTGAAGCGGGTGAGGATGGTGCGCAGGTCGTGGCTGACGCCCGTCAGCATGGCGGTGCGCTGCTCCATCTGCCGCTCTATGCGCTCGCGCATCAGGATGAAGGCAAGGCCGGCGCGGCGGACCTCGTCCGCGCCGCGCGGATAGAAGTTCTCGGCCTTCTGGCCCTTGCCGAAGCTTTCCGCGGCGGCGGCCAACGCCTGGATCGGCCGAATCTGGCCGCGCAGGAAGAGGATGGAGACGCCGATCAGCACCAGGGAGGCGCCGACCATCCAGACGATGAAGATGTGAGTGTTCGAGGCGTATGTCTGATTGCGCTTGGTCAGAACCCGCAGGATTTTGCCGTCCAGCTTGATGCGGATTTCGACGAGATTGGAATCGCCGAGCGTATCGAGCCAGAAGGGCCGCTTGATCTGGTCGGTGAGCTCATCGGACAGGATGCCGTCAAGGATCGAGAAGAACGGTTTTTCGCGCGGCGGGGGCAGGTCGCCATCAGGCTCGACCGAAATCTGCAGCTTCATCTGCTCGCGGGCGATCCGCGTGATCGCGGTATAGTCGGCGTCCTGCGGATAGGTGTCGATGATCTGGATGATCGCGGCAATATCCTGGGTGACGGCCATCGAAAGGCGCTGCGTCACCATCTGCCAGTGGCGTTCCATGAACACCGCGGCGACCACCGACTGCAACAGCAGCATCGGCATGATGATGATCAGCAACGAGCGGACGTAGATGCCCGTGGGGAGGCGGCGGCGCAGAAAGCGCGCGAACCACTTCCAGCCGGTGGCGGGCAAGCGCTCTTCGCGCCGCAGGCTTTCGAAAGTCACCATCTCAGTTGCGATCCTGACGTCCGGAGCTTCAATCGATACTCAGCCTGTATCCTATACCACGAACCGTCTGCAGCCAGACAGGGTTCGCCGGATCGTCCTCGATCTTGCGGCGCAGACGGTTGATCTGGACGTCGATGGTACGTTCTCCAACCTCGACATCGTCGCCGATCAGTTCGTGGCGCGGAATGGTGTCGCCGGCGCGCTTGGCGAAGAGCAGCATGATTTCCTGCTCGCGATCGGTCAGGCGGATGACTTCCGCCGCCTTCTTCAGCTCCTTGCGAGTCAGCGAGAAGGTGTAGGGCCCGAACATGATCTGCTCGATCTTCGGCGCATCGGAGGCGTTGCGGCGAAGGATGTTGTTGACGCGCAGCACCAGCTCGCGCGGATCGAAAGGCTTCGACAGATAATCGTCGGCGCCGGCCTCAAGCCCGGCGATGCGATTGTCCGACTCTGCCAGCGCTGTCAGCATGATGATCGGAACGTTCTTGATCGCCCGCAATCCGCGAGTGACGTCGATGCCCGACTCTCCCGGCATCATCACGTCCATGATGATCAGGTCGAAGTCGAGGCCGGCAAGCTTGCGCTGCGCCTCGGCGCCATCTGCCGCCACGGTTACCCTGAAGCCGTTCTCGGTCAGGTAACGGTTCAACAGCGCCCGGATGCGTGTGTCGTCGTCGACGACAAGCAAATGCGCTGCATCATCTGAAATGATTGTCTTTCCCGTCATTCAGTCCGCTTTCGATGTTTGCCTGTCCCGCATGCCCCTCAGAAATGCCTTCACGCTCTCGCGCGTCTCAAGAGAAGCATTGTCGAATGCCCTCTCAATGCGGCGCGATTGCGGCTCCGCCAGAGCAAGCGCCAGTTCGCGCCCGGTCTTTGTCGGATAGAGTTTGCGCTGGCGCCGGTCTTCCGGGCCTGCGACTTGCCTGATGTATCCAGAATCGATCAGCTGTTTGAGCACTCGAGCGAGGCTCTGCTTGGTAATCTTCAATGTATCCAGAAGATCGGCAACGGTCATGCCGGGTTCACGGTTAACAAAGTGTACCACCCGGTGATGCGCCCGGCCGAAGCCGCTGGTTTCGAGGATCGCGTCCGGATCGGAGACGAAATCGCGGTAGGCGAAGAAGAACAGCTCGATAATCTCGAAGTCGATGATGCCGGTATTTTCCATCGGCGTGGCCAACGGTTCAGGCTTGCCTGTTTTCTGGCCTGTCTGTCTTGCCGGCACGTCATTTCCTTTCTCATCCAATGCGTTCCGGGAAATGCGCACAGACAACGGCTCAGCATTATCCGATGCAAATCTATGCTGCCGACAGTTCCCCCGGACTTTGCAGAGTATCGGCCTCGACCCGCCTCTTTCGAAGCCGGCCGATCTCCGCTTCCCAATACAAGGCATATTTTCCCGGCGGCGTCAGTCGATAAAACGCAAATGGGACAACAATCAACAAGGGATGGCATGCGCCGCCGGAGGATAGACTGCAGCTGCACTCTCCTGTTCACACCTGCGGCAACCTTTACGGAGTAACTTGTCCACAGAAATGCAAAAAGGCGGCCAGGCGGCCGCCTTTTCTGTTTCATTGCGGAACGTCTGGCCGGTCTTACTGGTAGACGTAGACGATGCGGCGCGTGCCGGGATCAACCAGGACGGGCCGGTCGTTGATCCGCGTATAGCGGTACTGATAGTCCGGAATCTCCTGAAAGGTCACGTCACCGGGCACTTCGGCACCGACGACCACCTGACCGCCAAGCTCGACAGTCTGACCGGGATTGGTGTCGATATAGGTGCGGACCATCTCCGGCGGCGTGACTTCCTCAACCGATCCGACCGGACCAATCAGTTCGTCACCGGGCTGCGGATCGACAGGCTGCGGATCTGTGGCAACCACGCTCGATGTGCTTTCGTAGGTAACGACGGGCACGCCAAGCGTTGTCTGGTTCTGCTGTACGACGACAGGCGTGCCTTCGCGCTCGACCTGCAGATAATCGGCATAGACCCAGCCGCGAACACCGTTCACATCGACGCGGCACCAGCGGCTACCCTCGATACAGCCATCGAGATAGGCGGAAGAACCGCGGGTTGCGATGCCGACAGATGGGTATTGAGGGCCGGGGCCGGCGCGGACGTTGAGATCGTTGATGGCCGTGGCGGCCATTTCCGCATTGGCAAAGCGAGCGCTTGCGGCAAGCACGGCGCCTGCCAGGAAAAGGTTTCTCGTCATGGTCATTTCCATTTCTCCTTTTTGCTGGGCTGGAAACGCACTGTTCACTTTCCGGTTCCAAAACCGGCCAGTCTATTAATTCCACCTTCGGGTGATGTTTCCGTAAGTTATTGATGTTATGTAATTATCTCGGAATTTTTAGCCTGCTTTTGCGCTGTAAATTGTTGTTACGACCTGTCGCGGCCGCGTGAGGCTTGGGCAAAAGCTGCTTTCAACAGGCGGCTTTCCGGCTATAGCTAGGGCCTGAAACAAGAGAGGCACACATGGGCATGCTCCAGGCCGGCATCATTCCGGTGACACCCTTCCAGCAGAACTGTACGGTTCTTTTCGACCCCGATACCAAGGAGGGTGTGATCGTCGATCCGGGCGGCGACGTTCCGGCGATCCTGGAGGTGATCAAGGAGAACGGCTTCAAGATCAAGGAAATCTGGCTAACGCATGGCCATCTCGACCATGCCGGCGGAGCGAAGGATCTGAAGGCGGCGCTCGGTATCGATATCGTTGGTCCGCACAAGGATGACCTGCCGCTGCTGCAGCGGATCGAAACGCAGCAGCAGAAATACGGCATAACGGGGCTGAAGAATGTCGAGCCCGATCGCTGGCTCGAAGATGGCGGCAAGGTGTCCTTCGGCAGCCACGAATTCGAGGTCTATCACACGCCGGGCCATGCGCCCGGGCATGTCATCTATTTCAACCGTGCGCAAAACTTCGCCCATCTCGGCGACGTGCTGTTCAACGGCTCGATTGGCCGCACCGATCTTCCGGGCGGCGATCACGAGCAACTGCTTCAGTCCATTCGCGAGAAGGTGCTGCCACTGGGTGATGACGTCGGCTTCATCTGCGGTCACGGGCCAGGGAGCCGGATCGGCGACGAGCGGCGCAGCAATCCATTTCTGCAGGGCATCTGACAAAACAAAAGCGCCGCTCGATGAGCGGCGCTTCGTTATTCGCTACAGCTTGCGAACTCAGCCGGCGGTGCAGAAATGCTCGCGGCCATCGTTGCCGATGAACGTGCCGGTGCCCGGGTCGAAGCTGCGGTAACGGTACGAGCAATAACGCTGCCACTGCGGCGTCCAGGGCTCAAGGCCAGCGCGGACCGGCTGGTAATAGCGCGGCGGCGGCGCACGATAGACCGGCGCGTCATATTCCGGCTCGTAGACCGGTTCGGCATAGCGCGGCTCGTCGTAATAATAGCGCGGCTGGTTTGAGTTGGCGATTGCCGAGCCAACAATCAGGCCGGTTGCGAGGCCCACAGCACCGCCGACGAGGGCGTCGTTGTTGTGGTGACGGCGCCAGCTGTCGGCGGAGGCTTCGCTGACAGCGGAAAGGCTGAGAGCGGCGGCTGCAGCCGTCAGAATAAGTGTCTTTGCGATCTTGTTCATGACCTTGTCCTACTTTCCAAGACAGCGAGAAGTGCTGTCTATAAACTCTTCAAAGCGGCAGCGGGTTCCTGCGCCGTTAGGATGAGACGATAGTGGCGGTTATCTGAACGGATGCTGAATAACAAAACCCGGCATCTCTGCCGGGCTTCCACTCGAATAGATCGCGTTGTTTCGGGATTTAGCCGGAAATCTGAAGATTGACGGCCTTCGGTCCCTTGCCGCGGCGGTCCGGCTCCGTGTCGAAGCTTACCTTCTGATTTTCCGTCAGGCCGGCCAAGCCGGAAGCCTGAACGGCAGAGATGTGAACGAAGATGTCCGCGCCACCCCTGTCCGGCTTGATAAAGCCGAAGCCCTTGTCAGTATTGAAGAATTTCACAGTCCCAGTCTCGGCCATGCGTCAGGTCCTTTTCTCTCTGCCCGCCATCCACACGGGCAGCATCAATTAAGCCCCTTCCGGAGCGTTGGCAGGCAGTTCTTGAATTTCGAGAAAAAGGTCCCCTCTACCTCGGCCTGTCTCGTGGTGGGATTATTCCCCATCTTATTGAGACTGGCTGACCGGAATATTAGCGTTTCCGGCGCGCACTTTCTTAAGGACTTCCCATGCTCGCAAAATGCCCGAAGGCCCCGAGATTGCTGCGATTATTGAGAATTGGCAAGCAAAAGTTTTTTAACGTGTTGTCCGGGGCGCAGTCCCGCCGGGTATCCTATTTGCGCCAAAACGCAAAAAATCGCTCCCCGCGCGCGCATGATTAACGTTTTGTATCGTCTGCAATATATTTTGTGAGGAGATTTTCCCAAAAACACAACGCTAGCGGGTTATCGGAGCATTCGAAAAAAAATTTCGAATCGGGCAGGGTGCGCGTAGTGGATGCGGTTTCAGGCAGGCTGGGTGCGGCGGCGGGTCAATTCCGGGACGATCTCGACCACAAGCATAGCGGTAAACATCAGCGCGCATCCGATATAGCCGACAGGCGGAATGGTTTCGCCGAGGATGAGGGCGGCCAGCGACGAACCGAACAAAGCTTCCGAAGACAGGAAGATCGCCGCCTGCGACGGCGTCGTGTAGCGCTGGCCGATGACCTGCAGCACGAAGGCGACGCCCGACGAGAAGATACCAACATAGAGGATCTCGGGTGCTGCGCCGCGGATGGCGTCGAGGCTGATCGGCTCGATGATGGCAGCGACGATGAGGGCGCAGACCGCGGTGACGGCGAACTGCGATGCCGAGAGCGCCAGCGGCCGCCCGGTCTCCTTGACGGTGATGCCGGCAAGGGTGATCTGGATGGCCCAGAAGCCGGCGCAGATCACCGTCAATCCGTCTCCGACCGTGAGTGCCGAAAGATGGCCGCCCGATAGAAGAAAGATGCCGGCGATCGCCATGGCCGCTGCCGGCCAGATGATCCAGTGCGGCGGGCGGCGCAGGAAGAGAACCGCGATGACCGGGACGAAGACGACGTAGAGGCCGGTGATGAAGCTCGAATTGGTGACCGATGTGGTCTGCAAGCCGATCTGCTGGGTCGAGGCGCCGCCGAAGAGCGCCAGTCCGATTGCAAGATAGATGCCGAGCTGCCGCTTGCTGGTTTTTACTTTCGCCTTGCGGCTTTCCAGAAAGACGAAGGGCAGGACGGCGGCGGTGGCAACTGCGAAACGCAGGCCGATGAACCAGAACGGGCCGATGGCTTCCATCGCCGTCGATTGCGCGACAAACCCGCCGCCCCAGATGGCGGCCGCAAGCAACAGCAACAGGTTCGCTTGGACGCGAGTCATGGCATTCCTCGATGCGGGGAGGGTGATGAAATCGTGGTTAGCAGTTGCCTTTTGTTTCAGCAAGCCGGAATAAACGGAGAGGATGGTCTCAAGGGTGATCGGATGACGCAGCATAACGGCAGGACGTTTTGCCATCAGCCGGCACGGCTAAGCCGATGAGCGCCGGCTATTCGGGAACGCCGCTCGAAAAGAAGCTGGGGCTGAAGGCAGGGCAGGCAGCGCTGCTGATCGGCGTGCCCCAAAGCGTCCCAGCGCTTAACGGTTTCACGGATTTCAGCCGGGTCGAAGTAGTGGCGCCTGAAGAGGAGGCACGCTTCGACTACATCCATATCTTCGAGACCCGGCGTGCAGCGCTGGAAGCATTGGCGCCGCGGTTGCGGCAGCTGGTGCAGCCTGACGGCATGATCTGGATATCCTGGCCGAAGAAGGCATCGAAGCTGCCGACCGATATTGCTGAAGATGTGCTGCGTGAGGTGCTGCTGCCGACCGGTCTCGTCGATGTGAAAGTCTGTGCGATCGACGAGATATGGTCGGGCCTGAAATTCGTCGTCCGCAGAGAGCTCAGGGGCAGTTAGCCATCCTGGTTTGTGGCGCGTGAGACGCGCAGCAAGGCGCCGTCGCTCTCGTCCGTCACCATCAGCAATGCTCCACCGGGTGCGACGGTGATATCGCGGATGCGGCCGTATTGGCCTTCGAACATGCGCTCCTCGCCAACGAACTTGCCGCTGCCATCGCGCTGCATGCGCGACAGCAGCTGGAATTTCAGCGCGGCGACCAGCATGTCGCCATTCCATTCCGGGAACATCTTGCCGCGATAGACGGCGATGGCGCCGGGGGCAATGGATGGATCCCAATAGTGGAGGGGCTGTTCCAGTCCGGCCTTCTCCGTTCCTTCACCGATCTTGGCGCCCGAATAATCGACGCCATAAGTGATGACGGGCCAACCGTAATTCTTGGCCGGCGCGATGAGATTAATCTCGTCGCCGCCGCGGGCGCCGTGCTCGACGGTGTAGAGCTTGCCGTCGGCGGCATCGAAGGTGATGCCCTGCGGGTTACGGTGACCCTTCGACCAGATTTCGGGCCGTGCCTTGGCGCCGTCGCGGAACGGATTATCCGCAGGAATGGTGCCATCGGCGTTCACATGGACGATCGAGCCGGCGTCATCCTTGAAGTCCTGCGAACGGTCGCGGCTGCCGCGGTCGCCGACGCTGATGAACAGACTGCCATCACCAGCGATGGCGATGCGCGAGCCATACTGGATGTTGCCGCCGGTGAATTTCGCCATGGTGAAGATCGGCTTCACGTCCTCGAGCCTGCTTTCGTCGGCCGAGAGCTTTGCGGAAAAGGCTTCGGTGCCGGATCCCCCGGCATTGGCAGTCGCGGCAGTGAAATAGAAAATGCGGCTTTGGGCGAAATCGGGGGAGAGCGCCACATCCATCAGGCCGCCCTGGCCGCGGGCGCTGACCTCGGGCACGCCGGCAAGCGGTTCGGAGACCTTGCCATCGCGAATGATCCGGATATTGCCGGGACGTTCGGTCACGAGATAAGCGCCATCGGGCATGACCTCGACAGCCCAGGGATGATCAAGCCCGGTTGCCAGCGTATCGACGCTGACCGCGACGTCCTTGGTCTGCACCCTGTCGGCTGCATATGCAGCGCCAGCCATTGCAAATGCGGCACCTGCCGTCAAAGCGATGCGCAATCCCTTGAGCATGTTCATGATCTCCCCGTTTTACCATCCAGCCGGTTAGGTGGCGCGCGGGGGCGATCGCTTCAACCTCGCTAGGTGCCGGATAACGGCTTTGTGTTGCCGGTTTGAACGGTGCCGGTCTGGATCGTATCGACCAGCTCGGCCTCGACGATGTAGCGCATCGGGCCGCGCTCGGTGGCGCCGAAGGGCCAGCAGGTGGTCAGCACCAGATGGCGGCCGTTTGCCGCCGCATCGATGCCGCTTTCGTCCCACCGCGCGACGCGGGCGTCGGTGGTCTTGAAGGTCAGCACGGTGCCGTCACGGCGCTTGATTTCGATGTCGTCGCCGGGTTTGACGTCTTTCAGCCAGCGGAAGTGGGTGTCCCTGTGGGCGGCGATCACCGATGTGCCTTCGTCGCCCGGCTGCGGCGTGTTGCTGAGCCAGGCCGGGCCGAAGGCCAGCGCTTCGCCGGATGCGCCCGACAGCACGATCGCCGTCTTGCCGAGACGCGGGGCGCTGACTTCGGCTTCGGTGGTGAAATCGGCCCAGGGCCACGGCTTGGCATCTTCGCCCCGCAGCTCCGCGGCGAAGGCGCGCTTCAGGAGAACCTGCGAAAGCTCCGCCTTGCCCTTCAGATAAAAGCCGCTACTCACCAGTGCGACACCATAGAGACCAAGACCGAGAATGCCGACGGCGACGATCTTTTCCATCGGCGAGAGTCGGGAGAAAAAGCTCCTGCGCGGCTGCTCCACGTCAAATGCGGTAGCGGCCGCATTCGCCATCATCATTTCCAGATAGCTCGGAAGGGGCGCGAATTCGCCCGTTTCCTCGTTCCAGCTGCCTCTCTGCATATTCGCCATCAGTGGCCCCCCGAGATGACGAGGCCGCGCAAGCGGCGGCGCCAGATGGCAAAGCCACCGGCAGCGGCGAGTGCCGCCAACAGCATGGTCAGGCCCTGCATGATCTGCTGGTCGGCGAGCGTTGCCGTCTGCGGCAGCTTTACCGAGGCGGAACGCTGAGCGATCAGATTGGCGGCTGCCGGGGTCGGAGCGGCGGCCATCTGGTTGGCGAGGGCGGCGAACTCCATCTGCGGCTTGGCCATGGCGTGATCCGGTCCGCTGCCTGATGGGGCAGGGGCCGCGGGTTCGCCCATCACCTTGTCGAAATCCCAGCCATCAGGCAGGTTCAGCGGCAGCTTGGTCGAGGTAGCCGGCTGGCCATCTGGGCGTGACGGCGTGACGTCGATGGCAACGAGGCTGGTGACGCGGGAGACGAGATGATGCGCCATGGCGATCGTCTCGACATCCTTGTCGAGCGCGGCCGGATCCTGGCGCTCATAGGCGCGGGCTTCGAGATCATCGATCTTGCGGCGGGCCCAGAGCTTGGAGAGGCCCTTGCCATCGGCCGCATTGGCGATGTCCATCTCGACGCGCCAGGGCTGGGCGCCGGTCTTGCCGGTGATCTGCAGTTTGCCTGCAGGCTTGCCGTTCGGGAGTTCAGCAGTGAGGACGACCGGCTCGCCGGCATAGAGATCGGGCATCGGGTTCGGGGTGATGTCGCTTGCCTGCGTGCCTTCGAAGGTGGCGGCGATATCGGTCATCGCAGGGTTCTGCAGCTTGGCGAAGAGCTCGCCCATCCGCGTCGCCACCTGATCGGTGGAGCCGATATGGGTGAAAGTGCCGCGGCCAAGCTCGGCGGCCTTGGTCATGAAATAGGAGTTCGGGGCCGAGCCGATGCCGACGGTGAAGACGCGGGCATCGCTGCGGTTGTTGGTGATCTCCATGAATAGCTGCTGCTCGTTGCCGATCGCGCCATCCGTCAGGAAGACAACTTGGCGGAGCGCGCCATTGGTGACCGAGCCTTGATTGCGCAACGCGTCTTCGAGCGCGGGCAGCATCTCGGTGCCGCCGTCGGCGGTCAGGCCGCGGACATAGGCGATCGCCTTTTCGCGGTTGTCGGGCGTGGCGCCGACGAGGCCGCCGAAATAATCGGTCATCGTGTCGTCGAAGCGGATGACGTTGAAACGGTCGTCGGCGCCAAGCTTGGAGATCGCCAGCGCCAAGCTTTCCTTCGCTTGAGCGATCGACTCGCCGGACATCGAGCCGGAATTGTCGATGACGAAGATGACTTCGCGCTTCAAAGGTGCAGCCGATGCATCCGGCGTTGCGGGCGGGGTGACGAAGGCAAGCAGATAGGTCTTGCCATCCAGCACTTCGCGGAACAGGCCGGCGCTCGGCGTCTTGCCCGGTGCTGCCTTCCAGGTGAGCTCGAAATCCTTGTCGGCGGGTACGGACTCGCCCTTCAGGCTGATGACGCGGTTCTGGTCGCCGTCCTGCTTGATATCGACATCGTGGAAGGCGGATTTGACGTCGCCGAGCGGGAAGCCGGCTTTCAGGTTCACGGTCAGCGCGACGGGGTTGATCTTGGCATTCTCGCGCGGATCGAGCACCGGTGCCTCGATCTTGTCGCGGTTCGGAACCGGGTCATTCGGCACGGCGAAGCCAGCGCCATTGTTGAACTCGACGGTCTGGACGATGGGAGCCGGGTTGTAGCGGGGCGCGACGACCATCGGGAAGCGCAGCGAGAATTCGCCGCCGGACTGGTGGACGGCCTGCTGATACTCGATCTGAACGACGATGGTTTCGCCGGGGCCGATATTGGCGACCTGGTTGGTGAAGATGTTCGGGCGCTGCTGCTCCAGAAGCGCTGCCTTCTTGCCCTCGGCTTTCGCCTGCTCGTAGATCTCGCGGGCTTCCTGGCGCGGCTTGATCTGGCCCTCGATGAAGCGGTCGCCGATCTGCATCTTCAACTCATCGACGGCGGAATTTTCCGGCAGCGGGAAGACATAGGTGCCCTCGACCCATCCCTTGCTGGGATTCTGGAAGCGCTGGGTGACCTTGACGCGGGCGACCGGGCCGGAGACGTCCATCTCGACATCGGTCTTCAGCCGCGGCGCCTCGATGAAGAAGCCCGGATCCTTCGATGGAAAGAGCAGCGAGCCGCTGTTGACGTCGTTCGGGCGAACGAGGCCGGCCAATTGCGCCGCCTTCGGTGCAGCGGCTTCTTCGGCGCGGGCAACGGACACAAGCCCTGCCGTCATCATGATCGATGCAAAAAATGCGGTGAACGCAATCAGGAATGAAATGGCCACACGGCGGACGCGGAGCCGCTCTGTCGCAAACTCGTCTTCCAGAAACATTGGCATACCCTCAATAACCAACTTCGGATGTGCAAGATTGAGGCTCCGATCCCGGCGGGCTCACGACGGAATTGCGGCATGCCGCGGCATTTGTTGCGGCTTATTTGCGGCAAAGGCCCGAAACGGGGAAGTTTCTGTTTTTAAGGGGTAAATCCCGATGGCCTCAGAGATTGATTCAATAGCTTCGCGAACAGATTCAACCGGGCGTCACAAACGATCGCTCAGGGTGCGGCAATCGATCAATAAGAATCATCGGCGTCATCGCGCCTTTGCGCTTGAAATGGCTGCGCACATTGGACATAGACCTTAGCGCAGAACTCCGGTCCCGGTCTTCTGCTCGTTTCAACCGTATAGGACCGATATCATGGCCTTTCTTGCCGATGCTCTTTCCCGTGTGAAGCCTTCAGCCACCATCGCCGTCGCTCAGAAAGCGCGCGAGCTGAAAGCCAAAGGACGCGACGTGATCGGGCTTGGCGCCGGTGAACCGGATTTCGATACGCCTGATAATATCAAGGACGCGGCGATCGACGCCATCAAGCGCGGCGAGACGAAGTACACGCCGATCTCCGGTATCCCGGAGCTGCGCAAGGCGATTGCCGCGAAGTTCAAGCGCGAGAACAATCTCGACTACACTTGGGAGCAGACGATCGTCGGCACCGGCGGCAAGCACATTCTCTTCAACGCCTTCATGGCGACGCTGAATGCCGGCGACGAGGTCGTCATCCCGACGCCTTACTGGGTTTCCTATCCTGAGATCGTGGCACTTTGCGGCGGCACGCCTGTCTTCGTCGCGACGACCCAGGAGAACAACTTCAAGCTCCAGGCCGCCGATCTCGAAAAGGCGATCACGCCGAAGACCAAGTGGTTCATGTTCAACTCGCCGTCCAACCCGTCGGGCGCCGCCTATACCCATGACGAACTGAAGGCGCTGACCGACGTTCTCGTCAAGCATCCGCATGTCTGGGTTCTGACCGACGACATGTACGAGCACCTGACCTATGGCGACTTCAAGTTCGCGACGCCTGTCGAAGTCGAGCCGAAGCTCTACGACCGGACGCTGACGATGAACGGCGTCTCCAAGGCCTATGCCATGACTGGCTGGCGCATCGGCTACGCAGCCGGCCCGCTGCAGCTGATCAAGGCGATGGACATGATCCAGGGCCAGCAGACCTCCGGCACGACCTCGATCGCCCAGTGGGCTGCCGTCGAAGCACTGAACGGCCCGCAGGACTTCATCCCGGCCAACAAGAAGATTTTCGAAGGACGCCGCGATCTGGTCGTCTCGATGCTGAACCAGGCCAAGGGCATTTCCTGCCCGGTTCCGGAAGGCGCGTTCTATGTCTATCCGTCCTGCAAGGGACTGATCGGCAAGACCGCACCCTCGGGCAAGGTCATCCAGAACGACGAAGACTTCGTCACCGAACTGCTGGAATCCGAAGGCGTAGCCGTCGTCCACGGCTCGGCCTTCGGCCTCGGCCCGAACTTCCGTATCTCCTATGCGACCTCGGAAGACCTGCTGGAAGAAGCTTGCCGGCGCATCCAGCGCTTCTGCGGCGCTTGCAAGTAAGCGACGTCAATAATCGGAACGACAGAAGCCCGCCGGAGACGGCGGGCTTTTTGTTTGGGCAGGCGGCTGTGGAGATCGGCCGGCGCATGTGTTAGTTTTTCGCTCATGGATAGAAGAAAAGCGCTCGAAAGCTTGAAGGAGCATTCCGATGCCGTTCGCGGCATGGGCGCGACGGGCCTTTATCTTTTCGGATCGGTGGCCCGCGATGAGCCGACTCCCGATAGCGATCTCGATATTTTCATCGACCATGAAGCCGGCTTGCATTTCTCGCTTCTCGATCTGGTCGCCATCAAGCAGTTTCTTGAGGACAAGCTCGACGTGGAAGTCGATGTCACAACCCGCGACAGCCTGCATCCGATGCTGAAGGCTGATATCGAGCAGAACGCCATCCGGGTCTTTTGATGGCGCGGAGGGCTCGCATTGACCCGACTGCAAGGCTGAACGATCTGATTTGACGATGCAGCCGCTGTAGCTAAAGTAGGCTCATGAAAACTGTATCGATAAGCGACGCCAAGAAACGGCTAACCGAACTTGCCCGCGAGGTGGAGCAGGGCGAAACGGTCGTTGTTACTCGCTACGGACGTCCGGTTTTTGATCTTGTGCCGCATAAGTCTCGCGGCGGTATCAACCTTGCCGCAGGACAAGCGTATCTGGAATCGCGCGGCATAAAGAACGCTGTCGGCTTTATCGCCGATGACTTCGACAATCCCTTGCCTGAAGACTTTCTGCTCCGGCCCCTGCCGTGACTTGATCTAAAGCCCCAGAGCCGTCAGCATCAGGAACGTTGCGAACAGGATGAAATGCGTCATGCCCTCGATGGCGTTGGTTTCGCCGTCGTTGAGGTTGATGGCGGCGGCGATCAGGGTGATGGCGACCATCACGGTCTGGACGGGCGTCATCGCCATGACGAAGGGCTGGCCGGTGTAGAGCGCGATGGCTTCCATCACCGGGACGGTCAGGATCACCGTCGAGAGCGAGGCGCCCATGGCGATGTTGACGGTTGCCTGCATGCGGTTTTTCAGCGCCGCACGAAGGGCAGTGAGGATTTCGGGGGCGGCGGAGATGGCGGCGACGACGATGGCGGTCAGGGCGATCGGAGCGCCGGTGTCGCGCAGGCCTTCGGTCATGAAGGCCGACATGAATTCGGCAAGACCGCCAATGATGACGACGCCGACCAAAATGGTGATGATCGAGGCGGATGCCGGTTCGTCAGCATGTTCCTTGTCTGCGGATCCTGCCTTCCGCTCGACGCGAGGGTAGCTGTAGCTGAAGAAATAGCTGTGCTGGCCGACCTGCATGCGCAGGAAGAGGCCGTAGAGGGCGATCATCGCGACGATGGTGAAGGCCGAGTAATAGTGCCATTTGGCTTCCGGCACGAATTCCGGGACGATCATCGAGATGCCGATGGCCGTCAGGATCATCACGCCATAGGTCTTGCCGGAGTTGTCGTTATAGGGCTGCTCGCCATGCTTCAGACCGCCGAGCAGGGCAGCGAGGCCGAGGATGCCGTTGATGTCGAGCATCAGCGCCGAATAGATCGTGTCGCGCACCAGCGTCGGCGAGCTTTCGCCGGACATCATGATGGCGAGGATGATGACTTCGACCATCACCGCCGACAGCGTCAGGATCATCGTGCCATAGGGGTCGCCGACCTTGACGGCGAGGATTTCGGCATGGTGTGCCACCCGGATCGAGGCGAGAACTATGGTGCCGACAAGGGCTGCTGCGGCGATCAGCGCGGCACCGCGGCCCATCGCCATGACGCTATGTTCGAGCCCGTAGCCGGCGATGGCGGCAAGGAACGCGACAATCAGAAATTTCTCGTCCCGCAATCGTGAAATCAGTGTCACGCCTGGCTCCGGATTTGATTCATGCGATCAATCTAAGCCGATGATTTCTTTAATCAAGATGGCGCTTCGAGGGTGCAGTTTGCGCTAATGCGAATTTAATGGAATACTGCCTCATCGGTTTGCCGGACACAATCGCGGCGTGCCCTCGTCTTCTTTTGCCACCGCGACCGGCCGGATCACTCCCGGAAGTTTTTCGTCGCGCCCACGAGAAAAAGGAGAGGTGCATGGTCAAGGTGGTTTATGAGGTTGTCCCGCATGACGGAGGCTGGGCCTACAGGCTCGGTGGCGTCTATTCCGAGGCCTTTCCGTCGCATGCCGAGGCGCTCGAAGCGGCCCGTATCGTTGCTGCAGAACAGCAGGTCGGCGGCGATTCCGCCGAGATCAGCTGGCAGGACGACAAGGGCAAGTGGCACGAGGAATATGCCGAGGGCGGAGACCGTCCTGAAACCGAAGTGGTGGATGGCCTGCTTGCCGGCCGCCGCGGGGCGGAAGCCTCTCCCGGCGTCTGAGACACCGGAAAGCCGTCGTTCGATCGTGCGCCGTCAGGCGCGCGTGCTTACGCAATTGTCCAGATAGATCTTCAACCCTTCGACAAGGGCATCAAATGCGGCGCGGCAGCGCGGCGACGTCTTCAGGTTCTCGTGCATCGCCACCCAGGTGCCGATATGCATGTCCATGATGCCAGGAAGGACGCGCACGAGGTTCGGGTCGGCGTCACCGAGACCGGTCTGGCACATGCCGATGCCGCAGCCACTTCTGATAGCGGCGAGTTGCGCGAGGTAGCTATCGGTGCGGAACGCAAAAGCAATACCGCCTGCCACGGGAAAGCGCTGCACCATCGTCCGCACATAGGCCGTTTGCCGGTCGAAGCCGATCAGCCGATGATTGCCGATATCGTCAAGCGTTTCGGGTGTTCCGTGACGCGCCAGATAGGCGCGGTGCGCGTAGCAGGCAATTGGGATGTCGCCGATGCGCCTGACGACAAGGGCATCCTGCTGCGGCTCCATCATCCTCACGGCGATGTCGGCCTCGCGGTTCAGCAGGTCCTCGACGTCATCAGATGCGGACAGCTCGATCTCGAGCGCCGGGTGGCGGTCCTGCAGGGATGCAAGGATCGGCGGGAGCACCTCGACGGCAATCACCTCGCTGGCGCTGATGCGCACCGTTCCCTCGATCCGGTCACGATGACCGGATGCAGCCCGCAATAGCGCCGACGAGCTTGACGCCATGGTTTCGGCGAAGGGCGCCAAGGCGCGGGCGGCCTCGGTCGGCAGCAATCCGCTCTGGGACCGGGTAAACAGCTGTGTGCCGACAGCCTGCTCCAGCGCGTCGATATGGCGGCCGACGGTCGGCTGTGTCAGGCCGAGTTCGCGGGCGGCAGCCGAGAGCGATCCGTGGCGGAGCACGGTTAGAAAGGTGCGGTAGAAATCCCAGCTTGGCTCTTCAATCATAAATTTATGTATAGATGATGCATTTATTTCGTCAATTTCGTTTATTTGTGATCTGCGGGACAATCATCTCCATCAAAGGAGATCGATATGACTGAAGATCGGAAGATTGCGCTCGTGCTTGGTGCGACAGGCGGCATCGGTGGCTCGGTGGCGCGGAACCTCGCTGGACGCGGATGGCATATTCGTGCGCTTAATCGCGATGTCGCGAAGGCTTCCAGAAGCCAGCCGGTATTCGAGTGGGTACAGGGCGATGCGATGAATGCGGCTGATGTTGCCGCGGCAGCCGATGGCGCCAGCGTCATCGTCCACGGCGTCAATCCGCCCGGCTATCGCGATTGGGAAAGGCTGGTGCTGCCGATGCTCGGCAATACGATTGCCGCAGCGCGGGCCGTTGGCGCGCGGATCGTGCTGCCGGGAACGGTCTATAATTTCGGCCCGGACGCCTTTCCCATCCTGCGGGAAGATAGCCCGCAAAACCCCGTCACCCGCAAGGGCGCGATCCGTGCCGAGATGGAGCGGCGGCTGAAGCGTGCGGCAAGCGAGGGGACCGGCGTCATCATTGTCCGCGCCGGCGATTTCTTCGGTCCGGGTGCGACCGGCAACAGCTGGTTTTCGCAGATCGTCGCGCCCGGAAAGCCGGTGAAGACCCTGAAGAACCCGTCGCCCAAAGGCATCGGCCACCAATGGGCCTATCTTCCGGATGTCGCCGAAACGATGGCCGAGCTTATCGAACGGGCATCCTCGCTGCCTGATTTCGCCGTCTATCACATGGAGGGTTTCTGGGACCGCGACGGCAGGCAGATGGCCGAGGCGATCCGCCGCGTCTCCGGCGGGCGGGCGAAGATCGGCGCCTTTCCGTGGTGGATCGTGCCGCTTGCCGCACCCTTCGTCACCGTCATGCGGGAGGTCAAGGAGATGCGCTATCTCTGGAAGGAGCCGATCCGGATGTCGAACGAGAAGCTTGTCGCAGAGCTTGGGCGTGAGCCGCAGACGCCTGTTGACGACGCCGTGCGGGCCTCATTGATGGCGCTCGGCTGCCTGCCGAGGCCGGTGGGATTGCTGAGCGATAGCCGTGCGGCGGTGCTGCGCTAGCCGAGTTCGGCGATGGCAATGCGGGCAATGGTGAGCTGTAGCTCGGCACTCTCCGTCGAGCCGTCGCCCAGGAACCAGGCAGCGGAAAGACCGGAATAGGCGGCGATCCATTGCAGCAGGCGGCGTGGATCGATGCCGGTCTCTTCGGCGACGATGGGCAACTGGCGCTGCAGCCGGCCGGGTGTGGCAATGATCTCCAGATCCTCGTTGGCGAAGGTGTTGGCGAAATCGAAGCCGCGTTCGCCGTAAAGACCTTTCGGGTCGATGGCGAGCCAGCCGTCATCGCCGAAATCGAGGATATTGCTGTGATGGATATCGCCGTGGAGGACTGCTTCGCCCTGCGGCGCTGCCAGCAATTCGCGGGCGATCTGGTCGCAATCGGCGAGCGTTCCGCCATGGCGGGTGGCGGCGGGTGCAAGCTCGCGAAACCATCGCTCGAGCGGTATCAATGCGGGCAGGGGCTTTGCCCGCGGCGCATGCAGCCTGTTGGCGGTGCGGCACATGATGCGGGTCGCCTCGTCGTCGCTGCCCTGTCGCGCCATGGTCAGCAGCGAGCGGGTGCTGAGTGAGCGCTCCATGAGGACGGCATGTGCGTCATGCGCATAGACTTTGGCCGCGCCGTCGCCATCCCACCAATCGAGCACCGCCCCGCCGGCACGCTCGGCCTCGTCGTCGGACATTTTCAGCATCGCCGGTTTACCGCGCCAGAGCACCGGCAGGAGATTGCTGCAATGGGTGGTGATCGGCGGGCCGTCCGGGGTGAGCGCCCAGCGGGAAAGGTAGGGTTCGAACATGAGGGTGAAGGTAGTGGGCCGGGACCTGCGTTTGAAGAGTTCCGGCGTATTTCAACGGCGTCATGCTCGGGCTTGTCCCGAGCATCTGCAACGGCTGATGCAGGGAGTCATTAGATCCTCGGCACAAGGCCGAGGATGACGTCATCCCCCCGATGCTACAAAAAGAAATCCCGCCACGAGGGCGGGATCTCCAACCGTCTTCTGCAGGCTTAGGCGACCTTGTCGGCCAGCGGATAGTCGATATAGCCCTTCTGGCCGCCGCCATAGAAGGTGGCCTGATCCGGGGCGTTCAGCGGCAGGTTCTTTTCCAGGCGCTTCACCAGATCGGGGTTGGCGATGAAAGGCTTGCCGAAGGCGACGAGGTCGGCGCGGCCGCTGTCGACTGCGTCGATCGCCGTTGCGCGGTCGTAGCCGTTGTTGACCATCCAGTCGGCCTTGCCGCCGGCCTTTTCATAGGCCTGGCACAGCGCCTTGTAGTCGAAGGACGGGTTGTCGCCCTGCTTGTAGTCGCGCTCGCCGCCGGTCTGGCCCTCGACGATGTGGATATAGGCAAGGTCATATTTCGCCAGGCCTTCGACCACGTGGGTGAACAGCGCCTGCGGGTCGGAATCGTAGCTGTCGTTGGACGGCGTGACCGGCGACAGGCGGATCGCGGTGCGGCCTGCACCGATTTCCCTGGTCACGGCGTCGACCACTTCGAAGGTCAGTTTGGTGCGGTTCTCGATCGAGCCGCCATACTGGTCGGTGCGGTCGTTGATGCCGTCGCGCATGAACTGGTCGAGCAGGTAGCCGTTGGCGCCATGGATTTCGACGCCGTCGAAGCCGGCATCGATCGCTGCGCGTGCGGCCTTGCGGTAATCCTCGATGATGCCGGGGATTTCAGAGGTTTCCAGCGCGCGCGGCTCGGACGTCTCGGCAAAGGAACCAGTGCCGTCGGCATTGACGAGATAGGTCTTGCCCTTGGCGGCGCGGTTTGTGGAGGAAACCGGCTTGCCGCCGTTTGGCTGCAGCGTGGTGTGCGAGATACGGCCGACATGCCACATCTGCACGACGATCTTGCCGCCTTCAGCATGAACGGCATCGGTGACACGCTTCCAGCCGTCGAGCGCTTCCTTGGTGTAGAGGCCGGGCACGTCGGCATATCCCTGGCCCTGATGGGTGATCGGGGTTGCTTCGGTGATGATTAGGCCGGCGGTGGCGCGCTGGCGGTAATATTCGACATTCAGGTCGTTCGGAACGGCACCCGGCGAGCGGTTGCGCGTCAGCGGCGCCATGACGATGCGGTTCTTGACGGCGATATCGCCAACCTGCGTCGGTTCAAAAAGCTTGGTCATAAAGGTATTTCCTTTTCTGGCGGGAGATCACTCGGCCGGGGCGGGGGCTGTCTTGCCCTTGGCGGAGAGATAGGTGAGTGCCGTGGCGCCGAGGCCGATAAAGGCCATCAGCGCTGCGGCCAGGGGAACGCGGGTCAGCTCGAAGCCACTCTCGATCACCATGCCGCCGGCCCAGGCACCGAGCGCATTGCCGGTGTTGAAGGCGCCGATATTGATGGTCGAGACGAGGTTCGGGGCATCCTTGCCGAAGCTGACGACACCGACCTGCAGGGCAGGGACGGCGGCAAAGGTGGCGATCGCCCAGACGAGCAGGGTGATTTCGGCCGGGATGAAGAAGCGGCTGGTATAGCTGAAGACGATTGAGGTGACGGCGATTGCGGCGAAGACACCGGCAAGCGTTACGCCGAGCTTCCAGTCGGCGAGCTTGCCGCCCAGCAGATTGCCGACGGTGAGACCGAGACCGATCAGGAACAGCGTCCAGGTGACGCCCTTCGGCGACAGGCCGGTGACGTCGCGCAGCAGCGGGGCGATATAGGTGAAGAGCGCGAACATCGAGGCCGAGAAGAACACGGTGGTCGACAGCGCCAGCCACAGGCGGCCGTTGCGCAGCGCCGAGATTTCGGCAAGCAGGCTGCCCTGCGTTTCGTTCTTGTCCTTCGGCAGGATGGCGATCAGGCCGAGGATGGTGACGATGCCGACGACGGTGACCACGGCAAAGGTGGAGCGCCAGCCATAGGCCTGGCCGATGGCGGTACCGATCGGCACGCCAAGCACGTTTGCCAGCGTCAGGCCGGTGAACATCAGCGCCACGGCGCGTGCCTTGCGGTCTTCGCTGACGAGGCCGGCGGCGACGACAGAGCCGATACCGAAGAAGGCGCCGTGGCAGAGCGCGGTGACGACGCGTGCGAACATCAGAACCCAATAGTTCGGGGCGATGGCGCAGAGCAGATTGCCGGCGATGAAGATTGCCATCAGCGCGATCAGCGCCGTGCGCCGCTTCAATTTGGCGGTTGAGACGGCCATCAGCGGCGCGCCGACGGCAACAGCCAGCGCATAGCCGGTGACGAGCCAGCCTGCCTGGGGAATGTTGACGGAGAGATCGGCTGCGACCTCCGGCAACAGGCCCATGATAACGAATTCCGTGGTGCCGATCGCAAAAGAGCTCAGGGCAAGGACGAGGAGGGCGAGGGGCATGATCAGAGATCCCGCGAGAGTTGCTTAAGGAAGTCGGCGATCGTTTCTTCGTTTCGCTTGTAGAAGATCCACTGGCCGACCCTGCGGGTGGTCACCAGGCCGGCACGATGCAGGGTGCCGAGATGCGAGGAGACGGTGGATTGCGACAGGCCGCAGCGTTCGAACTGGCTGGCGCATACGCCCATTTCCAGCGGATGCTCCTGAGAGGTGAAATGCGCCTCGGGATTTTTCAGCCAGTTGAGGATTTCCATCCGTGTCGGATGAGAAAGCGCCTTGAGGATTTCGTCCTTGTCCATCGTTCCGTGCCGATCCGTAAATCGAAATTTCTCGATATATGGATCGACGGTCTACGATATGCAAGTCACGACGGTGTGAGCTATTGCGAGATATTTTTCTGATTAAATTTTAAGCAAAAAAAGAGGGCCACCGGAAAGCCGGGGCCCTTTAAAGGTGTGAAGGTCAATAAACCTCCAGAGGGGAACAGCTAATGCGGTGGCACTGGGAGAGAACCACGAAATGCATCAGCTATCTGCGATATGGTGGTTTATTGGGCAGGTTGCAATGCACTTTTGTGCATGCCTGCTATGCGCTGCACAAAATATGCTGCGATGCAGCGAATTTTGGGCAAAAAAAGAGGGCCACCGAAAGCTCGGGGCCCTTTTAAGGTGTGAAGGTCAAAAACCTCCAGAGGGGAACAGCTAATGCGGCGGAACTGGGAGGAAAAGCCGCCATGTGCATCAGCTATGTGCGATATGGTGTTTAAATGGGCAAACGGCAACCCCCTTTTGTGCATGTCAGTCATGCGTGAGTTGCATAGTCGGCAATTTATTCCAGGAAACGCCGCCTAGAAGTTCCAGTTTCTGGCCTTGGTGACGATGAAATCGCGAAAAGCCTTGAGCTTCGCGGCGTTCTTGATTTCATCAGGATAGCAGAAATAGGTGTCGAAGGACGGTACGTCCGCATTGATCGCCAGCTGGATCAGGCCGGGGTCGCGGCCGACAATATAATCCGGCATGCAGGCAACGCCCATGCCGAGCAGGCAGGCGCGCTTGATCGAAGTCTGGCTGTTGATCTGCAAATGCGGAATGCGCTTGTTGTCCGACGAGCGGCCGGCGATCTCCAGCCAGTTGACGTCGAGCAGATAATTCGGTGCCGGTTCGCCGAAGGTGATGATGCGGTGGTTGTCGAGATCCTCCACCGTCTGCGGCTCGCCGTAGCGGTTGATGTAGGAGGGGGCCGCATAGACGTGCATATGCACAGTAAACAGCTTGCGCTGGATGAGGTCCGACTGCTGTGGCTGGCGCAGGCGAATGGCGCAATCGGCGTGACGCATGTTCACGTCGACTTCCTCATTGTCGAGGATCAGCTGGATCTGAACATCCGGATAGAGCTGCATGAACTCCTGGATCTTGTCCGTCAGCCAGCCCTGGCCGAGCCCGACAGTCGTCGTGACGCGCAGCTTGCCGGACGGCGTTTCCGTCGTTTCGGTAAGCTGCATCTTCACGGTTTCGAGCTTCAGCAGCACGTCATGCGCGGTGCGATACAGAAGCTCGCCCTGTTCCGTCAGGATCAGGCCGCGCGCGTGGCGGTGAAACAGCTTGGTGCCGACATCCTGCTCCAGCGCGCTGACCTGGCGGCTGATGGCGGATTGAGACAGATGCAGTTTATCGGCCGCATGCGTGAACGAACCCGCTTCGGCAGCTGCGTGAAAAATCCGCAGCTTGTCCCAATCCAATGGCATTCCCCCACCCCTCATAGCCATGCTTACTCCGCGGCCACGGCGACGGGCATGTGGCCCGTCAGATATCGCTCGGCCTCGAGCGCGGCCATGCAGCCGAGACCGGCGGCGGTGATCGCCTGCCGGAAGGTATCATCCGTCACGTCGCCGGCAGCATAGACACCTTCTACGCTGGTTGCGGTGGAATCAGGAGCGGTCCAGAGATAGCCGTTGTCCTTGAGCTTCAGCTTGCCCTTGAAGAGTTCGGTGGCCGGCGCGTGGCCGATCGCCACGAAGACGCCGTCGATGACGGTATCGGAGATTACGCCGGTGCGCGTATCGCGCAGCCTGACGCCCGAAACCGACGGCGGCATCGGCGGCTTGGCCGGGGTGCCGGTGATTTCGGCGATCTCGGTATTCCAGAGAATCTTGACGTTTTCCTTGGCGAACAGGCGCTCCTGCAGGATTTTTTCCGAGCGGAAGCTGTCGCGGCGGTGCACGACCGTGACCGACTTGGCGATGTTCGAGAGATAAAGCGCTTCCTCGACGGCGCTGTTGCCGCCGCCAACGACGATGACGTCCTTGTTGCGGTAGAAGAAACCATCGCAGGTGGCGCAGGCCGACACGCCAAAGCCCTGGAAATGCTGCTCGCTCTCGATGCCGAGCCACTTGGCCTTGGCGCCGGTGGCGATGATCAGCGTATCGGCGGTCCAGACCTGGCCGCTGTCGGTGCGGGCGACGAAGGGGCGCTGGTTCATCTCGACTTCGGTCACGAGGTCGTTGACGATTTCGGCGCCGACATGCTTGGCCTGCTGCAGCATCTGCTCCATCAGCCACGGGCCCTGGATCGGATCGGCAAAGCCCGGATAATTCTCGACGTCGGTCGTGATCATCAGCTGGCCGCCTTGCTCCATGCCTGCGATCAGCACCGGCTTCAGCATCGCGCGCGCCGCATAGACGGCAGCCGTATAGCCGGCAGGGCCGGAGCCGATGATGAGCACCTTCGTGTGGCGGGCGGACATGTCTGAATTCCTTTCGACTGGCGGGGACGCTGCGGCTAGAGAGCGAATGAGGCCGTTTCGCGTTCCTCGCTCATTTATGAACGTCCAGTGCTTTTATTCAAGGGCAGCCTTGCATTACCAACAAGGCATTGCGATCTGCTGTGCAAGAATCCACCGCGGCGGCGAAACATTCTTGCCTATTACGGCACTTTATATAGAAGCTGGCGCGACCGAATTAAAGAAAGGCTGAGGCTCTGTGCGTGCCGAACTCGATGTCATCGACATAAAGATTCTGAGAGAGCTGCAGGCGGACGGCCGCATGACCAATGTCGAGCTCGCCGACCGGGTCGGCATCTCGGCGCCGCCCTGCCTTCGCCGCGTACGCAAGCTCGAGGAAGCCGGCATCATCGAGGGCTACCACGCGATGCTGAACAGCCCGAAACTCGGCTTCGATCTCGTCGCCTTCTGCATGGTCGGCCTGAAGCACCAGTCCGAAGCCAACCTGAAAGCCTTCGCCGCCGCCACCTCCAACTGGCCGCTGGTCCGCCAGGCCTGGATGGTCTCCGGTGACAGCGACTTCCTGCTGCATTGCGTCGCGGAGAATTTGACGCGGTTTCAGGACTTCGTCATCGAGGTGCTGACGGCGAATGAACATGTCGATACGGTCAGGACGATGCTGACGATCCGGCAGGTGAAGCGGTTGGGGCTGGTTGAGGTTTGAGGGGCAGGCTATGCTCACTGCCGAAAATACGCTGCTTTGCATCTTCTCCTACAATATGGGGCAGACCTTGGAGCGGTGTATCTTGTCCACGATCAAGATGTGCCCGGGCTTCGATCTGGCGATCATCGATGATCAGAGCGAGGACGAAGAGACGAGGGCGGTCATCGACAGGCATCGCGGTTCGTTCCGGTATTGCCTGACATCGGAAGGTGCCAAAGAAGGGCGCCGCCACGGTCACTTATACAACAACATTCAAAGAATGTGCGAGCTGGCAGGCGCGCAGGGCTACGAGTATATCTTCCTGATCCAGGACGACATGCAGTTCGTGCGGCCGATGGATGAGGCTATTTGCCAGCAATATTACGATCTGTTCAACAGCGATAAAATGGTTCTGCAGGTCGATCCCCGGTTCCTGCGGAAGGGATACGAATATGAAATATTGGAGCCGCAGCGCGCTTACGCGTTTCCTGCAGGCGACCCGCGCCGTTCCTATGCTGACGTAGGCATCATCCGGCTATCTGTGCTGAATTCGCTCAAGTGGGAATTTCGCGACAGCGAAGCCGACAACAAGAAAATGTTGAGCCGTTTGGGATGCGTCCGGTTGTTTCCCTTCACCCCGATCATGATGCATGTACCGTTTCCGGTCTCATATCGCGGCGGCAAGAAGAAGCGTTCGCTTCTGCCGTTTTGCCGGGGGACCTACGAGTTTCATGAGCTTTCGCAGCGTCAAAAGCGTGCGATGGATGAGCGGGATCTGTCTGACATCCCTTATTTTAGAAAGTTTCTGCGACCGAAGAACATGTATCTGGCCCGGCTCGTCTATGCGCTGGTGACCGATGCATCAGCGCTTAGATGATCGGGGCGCGTCTGTGAGCAGAGGAACCTTGCAGCGGCTGACCAATCGCTTCAGCGCTAAACTGGAGAAGAGGCGAGGCCGCGTGGTCGGAAAGTTTCGCCGGCTGTTTGGCCTGACCTATGTGTCGCCGTTGAGCGAGGCCGATATGTTCGAAGCCCTCCGGTTCAAGTCCGTCGCCTTGGTGGGGAATGCGCGTAGCCTGTCTGAGAGTGATTTCGGCGCGTCGATCGATAGCCACGACCTCGTCATTCGCTGCAATCAGGCGCCTATGCCTGACAAGCGTTCTCACGGGGCAAGAACAGACTGGATTGCGACGAGCATAGAACTCGATCGCCAGATCATGGCGCAAAAGGGAGCCAGCCACCTGTTGTGGATGTCGCCGCCACGCAACGCGCTACCGGGCTGGATATTGAAATGGCCGAATTTTTTCCTTTACCCGCCTGCGAGCCACAAGGCACTCTGCGCTAAAGTTGGCAATAGGCCGACGACAGGACTGATGCTGATCGATCTGCTCGAACGTTCGCCATGCCTGGCGGTGTCGCTCTATGGCTTTGATTTCTACCGGAGCCTTTCATTGTCCAACGAGCATAACAGCCGCGAGACACCGCACGACTACGGCACAGAGGAAAGCTACGTCAGGAAGCTTTTGGCTTCCGATCACCGATTCTCGCTGAATATCAATGCTTGAAGATTGAGGGCGCAGGCGGCGCAATTTCGTCAGCGGGGATCGTTAGCCAGAGCCCGAATGCGGTCGAAAAGTCTGGAAGCATCGATGCTGGCCCGGTGGAGCGCACCGGCGATCGTTTTTTCTTCTTCCGATGTGTAGGCAAACTCCTCCGGCTTTTTCAGACGCTCCTGAAGCTGGCCGATTTCGGTCAGGCGGCTGTCATCTAGGCCAAGGTCTTTGAGCAGGGCTTTTGTCTTCCAGGAGTTGGATTCCAGAGCCAGGAAGGGCGTGCCTGACAGAATGCAGAGGCAGACGGCATGAAAGCGACCTGTCACATGCAGGTAGCCATGCTGAAGCGCATTGATGAAACCGGCTTCGTCCTTGTTGAACCAGACATTGCGCCTCCGCAGTCTGAAAGCTTCCGCATGGAGGCGAATGTAGGCCTCGCGTAACATTTTCAGCGGTGCTGGGAAATGTGGTTTGCTGGCCTTGATGGTCTTGAGGATTGGCAGCAAACGCGCGTCAGGGCGGGATGCAGCCAGATCAAGCAGGGCTTTCGATACCTCTCGAGACACTGAGTCTCCAACAAGAAGCATATCGCGCGCAACTGTGGCATTGGGGCTGATGGGGCCGCTGCAAAGCGAGAGGTCCGGCAGGAAGTCGATTTTTCGGCCAGCGGCAGCGGATGCGGCCTCGGCGCTCCAGGAATCACGGGTCGATATCAAATCTATGCGCTCAAGATATTGGGCCCATTCCGGTGGGTTTTCCTGGTAGAGCGCATTGATCAGGGCGACCGGCTTTTGGCCGCGCGCCGGATGGGTGGCTATCCGCAGCAAGCGTTCACCGGCACGAGCTCCATGATGCAGCGTGCCCTCGCCGTTGATGATGATGAGATCGCATTCAGCTATGGCACGCAAAAGCGGCTTGTCGTGTTCCCAGTCGTTGCGGACAATGCTCCGCGCGGCAATGTTGATTCTGCGACTGACGAGATTGTCTTCGATGGTTCGCATCACACGGAAACAGCCAAAATGATTGTCGCCGCGCGTATCGTTCAAAATGACTGCATTTATTGACAATTCGGTGCCTTCCCAGGTCGCCATCCATTGAACTATCGATGCTTTTAAAGCGTTTACCCTCTCGCAGAATACCTATCAACTTTTGCATGCTTGACGTCCGCCGGTACGTTTGCGATTTCCTGTTCAAGTGGCAGAAGTAAATGGTGGGCAAGGAAGGCCTTATTGTGCTGGGATCCGAACGGCCGTGGCGCCGGTCCATCTTTAGAATTCTTATGTACGTTCTGTGGGGTCGAAGCGGAGCGCATACTCAGGACTGGCTGCCCGGTCTCTCTTTGACCATTCCACAGCAGCCATTTGAGACAGGAACGATCGTCTATCGCGGGAATAGCATTTCGCCCTTGTTGCACCCCGCTGTCTTGAAGAACTCTGCAAGTCAGGAAATTTTCATCATCGGCTCGGGCCCTTCTCTGCGGTCGAACGATTTGTCCCTTATTGGTCCGCGCACGGCTATCCTGCTGAACGGGGCGATCAGCCTATTGACGGAAGGGATCGATGCGCCCCTCGCTATCGCTATAGAGGATGAGCGCTTTGTCTGGAGGCATTTCCAGCTTATGGCCGAAAAGATTGGGGGGGGGAGTACCTGCCTGTTTTCGACGGCGGTTATCCGCGCCATATGCGAAATCAATGACGATTGGCTTGCTGACAAGACCGTGATCCTGATCGACAACATTCGCAAACCTTACCGCGGCAAGCGGCGGGAATATTCTCAGTTGGCTGACCTGGACTTCGTTCGGGTCCATGCCGACGAGGCCGGATTTTCATCCGATCCATCCAAAGGGGTCTTTCAAGGTGGTTCGGTGGCGATTAGCGCATTTCAGTTTGCCGCTTACTGCAAGCCGGCGGCCATCGGTTTCTTTGGCGTCGATATTTCCAATGCGAACGGGCCGCGCTTCTACGAGAGAATTGGTAGCATCGCGAAGTCAGGAATAGCGCATGCGAAACGGCGTATTCTCGCCCACGTCGTGCTTGGGGTCGGCGTCTGTATCGCTCAAGGGACCGAAGTACTGAATTTCTCGCCAATTTCCGCACTGTCTGAATGCGGATTGCCGTATGATTCACGCTATGCTTGGGCTTCCGCGCAGAAGGATGATTTGGCCGTGGAACATAGTGAATGATGCATATCGTTCGCGAATTCAGACGCTAAGCTGTGCTTCAGGCGGTCTGCCGCGCCGATTCAAGTTTTTCAAGCGCGGCCAGTAATTTGCGTCAAACGGAGCGGTAGACGGCGGCGATGCGCTTGGCTTCCATGTCGATCTGGAAATCTTCAAGAACGTGGGAAAGCCCTTTTTGGGCCAGCATTTCGCGCAGCGGCACATCGTCCATGTAGAGCGCTGCCGCGCTTGCCATCGCCTCGAGGCTGTCGCGTGCAATCATGGCCTCCGGGCCATCGCCGCTATTCACCAGCAGCTCCGGAAACGCCCCTACATCCGTGGCGATGACAGGCACGCCCGATGCCATTGCTTCCAGCGGCGTCAGACCAAAGCCTTCCCAGCGCTGGGGGGCGATGAAGAGGTCGAGGGCGCGGTACCAGTTGTTGATATCGGTGTGCTCGCCGACGAAATGGATGCGGTCCGCAAGGCCTGCTGCGGTGACGCGGGTTTTCAGGCTGTTTTCGAAATCGATATGCTTGGCGGTGGCGCGGCCGGCGATGATGGCGATCCAGTCCGGGCGATCCGGGAGGAGGCGGATCATCGTGTCGATGAAGAGGTCGGTGCCCTTCTGATGGCGAACGCGGCCGAAGCAGCCAGCAATCTTCTTCGTGGGGTCGAGGCCGACGGCTGCCTTTGCCGCCGCCTTGTCAGCAGGCGGAGAGAAGCGGGCAGTGTCGATGCCGTGAAGGATGACGGTGTTCGCGACTTCAAGATAGGCCGAGGTCTTGCCGCTGGTGGCGATCACCGCGTCCATCTTCGAGATCAGCCATTTGGTCCAGCCGGTATGCTTGCGCTGAGAGGCGGAGGTGAAGACGATCTTCAGCTTCATGCGCAAGAGATCGCGCATAATGATCGCTGGCAGCATCTCGACATTGCGCCGCGCGTGCCAGACGCGATGTTTCCTGCCTGCCGGCGGCGTCCAGAGGTGAATGAGGTCGCGGAAGCGGACATGCGGCAGGCTTGCGGGCAGGCCGGGGCCGAGGGCGACGATCTTCTGGCCGAGCGCCCGCTGCACGGGAATCAACTGGATGATCGTCGACGTGACGCCGGAGAGGCGCCGCTTGAAGTTCGGCGCGATGATCTCGACGTCACGGATATCGATGATGGCGGGATCGCGATCTGCGGCCACGGAAGATCAGCCCCAGGAGACCTGGAGGATTTCGTAAGCCTTCGAGCCGCCTGGCGCGTTGACCTCAATGGAATCGCCGACTTCCTTGCCAATCAGCGCGCGGGCGATCGGCGAGGAGATGGAGATGCGGCCGGCCTTCACGTCGGCTTCCTGATCGCCGACGATCTGGTAGGTCTTTTCTTCCTCGGTGTCCTCGTCGACGAGCTTTACCTTGGCGCCGAATTTGATCTTGTCGCCGGACATCTTGGAGAGGTCGATGACTTCGGCGCGCGCCGTCAGGTCTTCGAGCTCGCCGATACGGCCTTCGTTATGGCTCTGGGCTTCCTTGGCGGCGTGATATTCGGCATTTTCCGACAGGTCGCCATGAGCACGTGCTTCGGCGATCGCTTCGATGATGCGGGGACGCTCTTCCTGCTGGCGCCAGCGCAGTTCTTCCTGCAGCTTGACGAAACCACCCTGCGTCATCGGTACCTTATCTACCATTTTCCCGTCCTTTGATCTTCGTGTCTTCCGGTAGGCACAGACACAAAAGAAAACAGGTCCCGAAGAGAACTTCGGAACCGTGCAAACCATCCTAGTTGCTTTGCTTATAGCAGATCGCAAATGCCGATTGCCATAAAATTCGTATCGGGATCTCCAACCCAGCGCTGTATTCGCAGTCGTTTCCGGCAAATGCCCGTGGTTCGCTTGACTTTTAGCGATGGAACATATAGTGAACAAAACAATGAAGAAGACGCTGAAAGAAAGACTGGCGATCCTTTCGGACGCCGCGAAATACGATGCCTCCTGCGCTTCCAGTGGCACCACGAAGCGCGATTCGGGGGCGAACGGTGGCCTGGGTTCGACGGAGGGGTCCGGTATCTGCCATGCCTATGCGCCTGACGGACGCTGCATCTCGCTCTTAAAGATCCTGCTCACCAATTTCTGCATCTATGACTGCGCTTTCTGCATCAACCGCTCGTCCAGCAATGTCGAGCGGGCGCGCTTCACGCCTGAGGAAGTGGTCTGGCTGACGCTGGAATTCTACCGGCGCAATTATATCGAGGGCCTGTTTCTGTCGTCGGGGATCATCCGCTCATCCGATCACACGATGGAGGAAATGGTGCGGGTAGTGCGGGAGCTGCGCGTCACCCATAATTTCCGAGGCTACATCCATCTGAAATCCATTCCGGAGGCGTCTGCAAAGTTGATCGAGGAGGCGGGGCTTTACGCCGACCGCCTGTCACTCAATATCGAGCTTCCAACCGACAGCGGTATCACCCGTCTGGCCCCGGAGAAGAAGCCGTCAGGCATCCGCCGCTCGATGGGTGATCTCCGGCTGAAGATCGAGGAAGCCGGCGAGCCGACGCTGCAGACGAAGCGGCGCAAGCGCTTCGTGCCGGCCGGCCAGAGCACGCAGATGATCGTGGGAGCAGATGGCGCCAGCGATGCCACCATTCTCGGCACCAGTGCCCGGCTCTACGGCAGTTACGGACTTCGCCGCGTCTATTATTCCGCCTTCAGCCCGATCCCGGATTCATCGAAGAACCTGCCGCTGATCAAGCCGCCGCTGATGCGCGAGCACCGGCTCTACCAGGCCGATTGGCTCTATCGCTTCTACGGTTTCGGCATCGACGAGATCACCGCGACACAGGAGGGCGGCATGCTGGATCTCGATCTCGATCCGAAGCTTGCCTGGGCGCTTGGCCACCGCGAGCAGTTTCCTGTCGATATCAACCGGGCCGCCAAGGAGATGCTTTTGCGCGTGCCGGGGCTCGGCACCAAGGCGGTGAAGGGCATTCTCTCCGGGCGCCGTTTCCGCAGGCTTCGCATCGAGGATCTGGCGCGGCTCGGCGTGTCGATCAAGAAGGTACAGGCCTTCGTGACGGCCGAGGGATGGACGCCGAGGCGGCTGATCGAGCGGCCGGATCTACGCGCCATGTTCGAACCGAAACCCGAACAACTGCAGTTGCTCTGATGCTGAAGGTGGCGCTGCAGGGCAAGGGTGACTTTTTCGAGTGGCGCGATGCCGCCCGGTCGCTGGCGCTGGCCGGCATTCCGCCCGAGGATATCGAGTGGCGGGAGAGGGGTGGCGATAAGCAGCTGTTTTGGGAGGAAGACGTTCTGCCGCCGCAGCCGGCGGGCGGCAATCCGATGACGGTGCCGCAGGCCTTCATCGATCTGGCATCCGCGGTCATCTGCCATTGCGATCCGGTGCGCTTCTCGCTGCTCTACCGGCTGCTCTGGCGGCTTCAATCCGACAGGAAGTTGCTTGATATCGTTTCCGACGAGGATGTGTCGCGAGCCCGCCTTTTGGAAAAGAGCGTGCGCCGCGACGCGCACAAGATGACCGCCTTCGTGCGCTTCAAGGAGGTCGGCAGCGGTATCTCGATGAACGGGCGGCGGAAGTTTCTCGCCTGGTTCGAGCCGGATCATCATATCGTGGTGCGCAAGGCGTCGTTCTTCCAGCGGCGGTTCAACGATATGGACTGGATCATCCTGACGCCGAAGGGTTCGGCCGGGTGGGACGGCGTGAAGCTGACGACCAGCCACGAGCCCTGCGAGAAGCCTGATCTCACCGACGATGCCGACGAACTCTGGCGCACCTACTACGCCAATATCTTCAACCCGGCGCGGCTGAAGGTGAAGGCGATGCAGGCGGAAATGCCGAAGAAATACTGGAAGAACCTGCCGGAGGCCGATCTCATCCCCGGGCTGATTGCCAATGCGGAGAGCCGGGTGATCGAGATGGCCAAACGCCAGGCGAGCACGCCGCAGCCCTTTCACGATCGCCTGCAGGAAGCGGCTCGCAACCAGCCGCAGCCGGAACCGGCGCCTGCCGGGACGCTCGAGGCGCTGCGGGAACAGGCCGCCGTCTGCACACGCTGTCCGCTGCATGCCAAGGCGACTCAGACGGTGTTCGGCGAGGGCCCCGGGAATGCCGATGTCGTCTTCGTCGGCGAGCAGCCGGGCGATCAGGAGGATCTGGCAGGGCGGCCCTTCATCGGGCCGGCCGGCAAGGTGTTCGATCAGGCGATCGAGGCGGCGGGAATCGATCGATCGGCGCTCTATGTCACCAATGCCGTCAAGCATTTCAAATACGAGCCGCGCGGCAAGCGGCGCATCCACCAGCGCCCCAGTATGGGCGAGGTACAGCATTGCCGTTGGTGGCTGAAGCTGGAGCTCGATCTGATCAAGCCGAAAATCGTCGTGGCAATGGGCGCGACGGCGCTCGCTTCGCTGACGGAAACGAAGCACAAGCTGACCGATATCAGGGGGCAGGCCATGCGGATGGCGAACGGGCGGCTGCTGTTCACCACCGTGCATCCTTCCTATCTGCTGCGGCTCCCCGATGAGCGCGACAGGGCGGAGCAGACGGCACTGTTCCAACGGGATATGGTGGAAATACAGAGGCTTATGGCGGCGCTTTCGAAAACTGATTCCGCTGCCTGATAATCTGATTCAAAACGTTCCTGTGGGGTGTCGGTTGCGGGCCGCTTCAAGCGTCCTTTGCCTGAGCTAACGATAAGGGAGACTGCAGTCATGGCACTGAAGCGGATGGACAATATCGGCATCGTCGTCGACGATCTCACGGGAGCGATCACGTTTTTTGGCGAACTTGGTCTGGAACTCGAAGGGCGCGCCACGATCGAAGGCGCGTGGGCGGGGCGCGTCACGGGGCTGGGAGATCAGCATGTCGAGATTGCCATGATGCGTACGCCGGATGGCCACAGCCGGTTGGAACTCTCACGTTTCATCCGGCCTGAGGTCATGGCGGATCACAGGAATGCGCCTGTCAACGCCTTCGGCTATCTCCGCGCCATGTTCACGGTCGATGATCTGAACGAAACGCTCGAGCGGCTTCGTGCATGTGGCGCGCAGCTGGTGGGAGACGTCGTCGGGTACGAGGATGCCTATCTGCTTTGCTACATCCGTGGGCCCGAAGGGTTGCTGATCGGGCTCGCCGAGGAACTCGGCTAAGGCGAGATTAACGATGAAATCTGAGCGCCGCCGTTATGGGTTCGAAGCGGCGCCATTCGTATCCGTCACCGGCAGCGACGTCATGAACGCGGCGATCAGGCTGGCGGTCTTCTCGGGCGCCTCGATCTGCGGGATGTGATTGACGCCGTCGAGCACGGAAAGCTGCGCCTTCGGCAGCAGGCTGGCGATCTCTTCGCCCTGTACCAGCGGCGTGACGCTGTCTTCCTTGCCCCAGATGAGGAGCGCCGGCTTTTCGAAGCCGCGGTAATTTTCCGCTTTGAAGGCGCGCGAGCTTTCCTCGTTGCCGAACAGGCCGGTGACGAACCAGTCGGCGATCGCGTGGCTGGTGCCCTTGACGTCAAGCGGGCGGCGGTAGACTTCGATCCGTTCCGGTGTGGCGACGGCATCGTCGTCGGCGACGAAATCGCGCAGCCCTTTGCCGATCATGAGAGGGTTGGTGAAGGTGGCGGCCATGATGGCTTCGCGCAGGCCGGGTGCCGAGAAAAGCGGTGCCAGCGGCGGTTTGGCTGGCGGGCGTCCGAGGCCGAGTGCGACGTCGAGCAAGACGAGGCCGGAGATGCGGTCCGGCTGGGTCAGCGCGGCCTCGACGGTGCCGCCGCCGCCGAAGGAATGGCCGAGCAACACGAATTGCCTGAGCCCCACGGCGTCGGCAAAGGCGAGGATGCGGCGGGCCTGTGCGTTGCGTGAATAATCGCCGGAAGAGGGCCGTTCGGAATAGCCGAAGGGCGGCAGGTCGGGGGCGATGACGCGGAAGCCGTCGTTTCCCAGCCGTTCGGCGATCGGCTCCCAGGTTTCCGACCAGGCCATGGCGCCGGGGATCAGCAGGATCGCCTGGCCGGTCTTCGGTCCCCATTCACGGTAGTGGAGGTCGAGGCCGTCGGCCTGGAGATATTGGCCGGGCTCGCCGTTGCGGCCCGGCGGCAGGCTCTCACGCCAGATTGAGGCGGCGTAGAAGCCGGCGAATACGAGAAGCGCGATGACGATGAGAGCTCCGGCAATGCCGGCGAGAATCCTGGCGATCCGGATGGCTATGCTTCTCATCTTGCTTCCCCGCCGCAGCGTTGCCTGTGGCGAGGAATAGCAGAAAGCCGGTTAAGAATTTCGCGATTAGGCGAAATAGCTCTGCAGCGGGCGGACTTCGAGATTGCCGGCGCGCAGCGCCTTGATCGCCTGCGCTGCAGCCTCGGCGCCCGCCATCGTCGTGTAGTAGGGCACCTTCTGCATCAGCGTGGCGCGGCGCAGCGACTTGGAGTCTGAAATCGCCTTGTTGCCGTCGGTCGTGTTGATGACGAGCTGGACCTGACGGTTGCGGATGGCGTCCTCGATATGCGGGCGTCCCTCCAGAACCTTGTTGATCTTGGTGGCGGTGATGCCCTGTTCGGCGAGATAGCGGGCGGTGCCGCCGGTTGCCAGAACCTTGAAGCCTTCGGCGACCAGCAGGCGGATCGCCGGCAGAACGCGCGGCTTGTCTTCGTCGCGCACCGAGACGAACACCGTTCCGTCACGCGGCAGCTCGACGCTGGCACCGAGCTGCGACTTGGCGAAGGCCAGCGCGAAATCGGTGTCGAGGCCGATGACTTCGCCGGTCGAGCGCATTTCCGGGCCGAGCAGCGTGTCGACGCCCGGGAAGCGGGCGAAGGGGAAGACGGCTTCCTTGACGGCGATGTGTTTCAGGTTGCGCGGATCGGGCTTTTCGCCGTAAGCGGCAAAGGTCGCATCGAGCTTCTCACCGGCCATGGCGCGCGCGGCGATCTTGGCGATCGGCGCGCCGATGGTCTTGGCGACGAAGGGCACCGTGCGCGAGGCGCGCGGGTTGACTTCGAGCACGTAGACCGTGCCGTCCTTGATCGCGAACTGGACGTTCATCAGGCCGACGACGTTGAGCGCCTTGGCCATGGCCTTTGCCTGACGCTCCAGCTCGTCGAGCATTTCCGTCGAGAGCGTGCGCGGCGGCAGCGAGCAGGCCGAGTCGCCGGAGTGAATGCCGGCTTCCTCGATATGCTCCATGATGCCGGCGACATAGGCGTCGGTACCATCCGAGAGGCAGTCGACGTCGACTTCGATGGCGTTGGAGAGGTAGCTGTCGAAGAGCAGCGGGTTCTTGCCGAGCAGGGTGTTGATCTGGCCGGTCTTGTCGTTCGGGTAGCGCTGCTTGATGTCCTCAGGTACCAGTTCCGGAACGGTATCCAGCAGGTAGGTCTGCAGCATCGATTCCGAATGAATGATCTGCATGGCGCGGCCGCCGAGAACGTAGGACGGGCGCACGACCAGCGGGAAGCCGATTTCGGTGGCGACGAGGCGTGCCTGCTCGACCGAGTAGGCGATGCCGTTGTTCGGCTGCGTCAGGTCGAGCTTGACCAGCAGCTTCTGGAAGCGGTCGCGGTCTTCGGCAAGGTCGATCATGTCAGGCGCGGTGCCGAGGATCGGGATGCCGTTCTTCTCGAGCGCCTCGGCAAGCTTCAGCGGGGTCTGGCCGCCAAACTGGACGATGACGCCGACGACTTCGCCCTTTTCCTGCTCGGCGCGCAGGATCTCGATCACGTCTTCGGCCGTCAGCGGCTCGAAATAGAGGCGGTCGGAGGTGTCGTAGTCGGTCGAGACTGTTTCCGGGTTGCAGTTGATCATGATCGCTTCGTAGCCGGCATCGCGGAGTGCGAAGGCGGCATGGCAGCAGCAATAATCGAACTCGATGCCCTGGCCGATACGGTTCGGACCACCACCGAGGATGACGACCTTTTTGCGGTCGGAGACTTCGGCTTCCGAGCGTGCTGCGCCGACGAAGGGCGTTTCGTAGCTCGAATACATGTAGGCGGTCGGCGAGGCGAATTCGGCGGCGCAGGTGTCGATGCGCTTGAAGACCGGGCGGACGTTCAGGCTGTTGCGGAGTTCCGCCACTTCCTTCGGGCGCTTGCCGGAGAGCGTCGCCAGGCGGGCGTCGGAGAAGCCCATGGCCTTGAGGCTGCGGAGATTGGCGGCATCCTCAGGCAGGCCGTGCTCGCGGATGCGGGCTTCGGTGTCGACGATCGCCTTGAACTGGGCGATGAACCACGGATCGATCTTGCAGCCTTCGTGGACTTCTTCCGGGCTCATGCCCTGGCGCAGCGCCTGGGCGACCATGCGCAGACGATCCGGCGTCGGCGTGCCGATGGCGGCGCGGATGGCGTTCTGGCTGGATTCACCCTCTTCGACGCCCGGGATCTCGATCTCGTCGAGGCCGGTGAGGCCGGTTTCGAGGCCACGCAGCGCCTTCTGCAGCGATTCAGCAAAGGTACGGCCGATTGCCATGACTTCGCCGACCGATTTCATGGCGGTGGTCAGAACCGGCGAGGCGCCCGGGAACTTCTCGAAGGCAAAGCGCGGGATCTTGGTGACGACATAGTCGATCGACGGCTCGAAGGAGGCGGGCGTTGCGCCACCGGTGATGTCGTTGTCTAGTTCGTCGAGCGTGTAGCCGACGGCGAGCTTGGCGGCGACCTTGGCGATCGGGAAGCCGGTGGCCTTCGAAGCCAGCGCCGAAGAGCGCGAGACGCGCGGGTTCATTTCGATGACGACGAGGCGGCCGTCCTTCGGGTTGACGGCGAACTGGACGTTCGAGCCGCCGGTCTCGACGCCGATCTCGCGCAGAACCGCGATCGAGGCGTTGCGCATCATCTGGTATTCTTTGTCGGTCAGCGTCAGGGCAGGGGCAACGGTGATCGAATCGCCGGTATGGACGCCCATCGGGTCGATGTTCTCGATCGAGCAGATGATGATGCAGTTGTCCGCCTTGTCGCGGACCACTTCCATTTCATATTCCTTCCAGCCGAGAACCGATTCCTCGATCAGCACTTCGGTGGTGGGCGAGGCATCGAGGCCGCCGCCGATGATTTCGAAGAATTCCGAGCGGTTATAGGCAATACCGCCGCCGGTGCCGCCCATGGTGAAGGACGGGCGGATGATGGCGGGCAGGCCGACGACGTCGATGGCCTGTGCGGCGATTGCCATGGCATGGCTGATATAGCGCTGCTTGCGGTCGGTCTCGCCGAGGTTCCACTGGTTTTCGAGCGCGTCGAGCGCCTTGTCGAGATCGGCGCCCGACAGGCTTTCCTTGAGCTTGTTGCGCTCGGCCTCATGCGTCTTGCGGTCGAGATCCTTGATGTCGGTGGCGTTGGCCAGCATCGAACGCGGGGTTTCCAGGCCGATACGGTCCATGGCTTCGCGGAAGAGAGCGCGGTCTTCGGCCATGTCGATGGCAGCGGGCTTGGCGCCAATCATCTCGACATTGTAGCGGTCGAGAACGCCCATTCTCTTGAGGGAAAGCGCAGTGTTGAGTGCCGTCTGGCCGCCCATGGTCGGCAGCAGGGCGTCCGGGCGTTCCTTGGCGATGATCTTGGCGACGACTTCGGGGGTGATCGGCTCGACGTAAGTGGCGTCGGCCAGGCCCGGATCGGTCATGATCGTTGCCGGGTTGGAGTTGACGAGGATGACGCGGTAGCCTTCCTCCTTCAGCGCCTTGCAGGCCTGGGTTCCCGAGTAGTCGAATTCGCAAGCCTGGCCGATGACGATCGGTCCTGCGCCGATGATGAGGATCGATTTGATGTCTTGGCGCTTCGGCATGGCAATATCCGTTTCTAGCTGCGCAGAAAACCGGCCAGGGTGGGAGGCACCGGGTCGGGTCGCGCATTGAGGGTCTTTTCAGGCTAGAAGCGGCTTATAGGCAAAGCGAAACCGAAACGGAACCCCATAATTCAAGGAATCGACAGGAATCCGCAGGTTGTCGGTAGGGGTATCAAAGGCCGGGTATGACAAGAGCCCGGATCTCGCCTGATGGAGCCGGATTGGCGATGGTCTTAAGGGCCCCCTCGAAGCCGATCCTGCGAGAAATCAGCGGCTCGACCTTGATGGCACCTGAGGCGATCAGATCGGCGGCGCGGGCGTGGGTGAAGGGGTTGACGAAGGATCCGAGCAGGCGGATTTCCCGGAACAGCAGGTCGAAGGGTTCGATCGAAACCGTTGCGCCTTGCGGCATGACGCCGAGGATGACGGCGGTGCCGCCTTTTCGGGCGAGGCGGGGCGCCTGCTCGATGGTCTCCGGAACCCCCGCGCATTCGATGACTACATCTGCACCATCAGGGAGAATGCCGTTCTTGCCCGATATCAACTCAATGACATCGCCGGCTGACGGATCGACTGTCGCGGTTGCGCCAAGGTCTTCGGCGAGGCGGCGTTTTTCGGCATTGCGGGTCACCAGCACCACGCGTGTTGCGCCGGCGAGGCGGGCGAGCTGGACGACCAGCAGCCCGATGACGCCGCCGCCCAGCACGACGACCGATTGGCCGGTGGTGATGCCGGCCATGTCGACGCCGTGGATGCAGCAGGCCAGCGGCTCGCAGAAAGCGCCGTGCAGAGGATCGAGACCGGCGGGCAGGGCGTAGGCCTGCGTTTCCGGCATGCAGACATAATCGGCGAAGCCGCCATCGCGATGGATGCCGATGGCGCGCAGGTTGCGGCAGAGGTTGACCCGGCCGCGCTGGCATTCCGGGCAAAGGCCGCAGGAAATGTTCGGATCGCCGGTGACACGCATGCCGGCCCGGAAATTCTTCACGCCGGAACCGACCGCCTCGACGATGCCGGTGAATTCGTGTCCGAGGATGACGGGCGGCGTCGAGGGAAATTCGCCGTGGAAAAGATGGCGGTCGGTGCCGCAGATGCCGCAGGCATCCACCTTGACCAGGATATCGTTCGGGCCGGGAACCGGCTTTTCGGCTTCCACCACGGCAAGTCTGCCGGTTGCTTCCAGACGCAGGGCCTTCATGATTTTCTCCTCGCTCCGACGCCATCAGGCGCAAAAATGGGCTGATGCGTCAAGGCTTGACGGCAAGGCCCCGGGAAGAGCCGAAAGAGTTGGCACTCGCCTCTTGCGCGGCGCCGCATCCGGCGGAAAGATCACGGCGTTCCCGAGGAGATAGTAGATGACCCTAGAACCCTTGCTCGATGCGCAGCCTGCAATCCAGATTCATGTTGCGACGGTCGTGCCGGCCGCCTTGCTCGGCGCCTATCTGCTGTCGCGGCCCAAGGGCACGCCGCGGCACCGGTTGCTCGGCAAGATCTGGATGGGGCTGATGGTGATCACCGCGCTCTCCACCTTCTTCATTCACGAGCTCAACATGTTTTACGGTTTTAGCCCCATTCACCTGCTGTCGATCGCAACACTGTTCGGTGCCTGGCAGGCGATTGCTGCAGCCCGGCGCCACGATGTCGTCAGGCATCGCCATATCGTCCGCTCGATCTATTTCGGCGGCATCGTCATTGCCGGGCTGTTTACCTTGCTGCCGGGGCGGATCATGAACTCAGTGGTGTTTTCCGGGCACGACATGGTCGCGCTTGCCGCGGGGCTTGTGGTGACCTCTGCCGCCGCAGCCATCATGCTCTCTTCGCGAATGCGGCCGACGGCATGAAGCCGCTGGAATTCACAGTCGCGGCGGATATATAACTGTTGGCTGCAGAGGTGCATTTGGCACTGCCGGGGAGAGTTGAGATGGAATGGAAGGGCCGCCGTCAATCGGACAATATCGAGGATCGCCGCGGAGACCCTTCCAGCGGCGGGCAGAGTCCCTTCGGCCGTGGCGGCGGGTTCAGCTTTCCCTCGGGCGGCATGCGCCGCGGAGGGGGCGGGTTGTCGATCGGCACGATCATCTTCCTCGTCGTCATCTATTTCATCTTCAAGGCGATGGGCATCGACCTGATGCAGGTCATGGACGGCACAATGAATGGCGGTTCGGGCTACGAACAGAGCCAGTCGCAGGGCAATGGAACGCCTGCCAATGACGACATGACGGCCTTCGTGCGCACCGTGCTTGCCGATACCGAAGATACCTGGACTGGTATCTTTCAGGCATCCGGCCAGACTTACGAAAAGCCGGCTCTGGTGCTGTTCTCGGGCTCGACGCGCTCCGGTTGCGGCGCTGCATCAGCCGCATCTGGCCCGTTCTACTGCCCCGTCGACCGCAAGGTCTATCTCGACACCGATTTCTTCCACCAACTCAGCCAGCAGTTCGGCGCCAAGGGCGAATTTGCCGAGGCCTACGTGATCGCCCACGAAGTCGGCCATCATGTTCAGAACATTCTCGGCGTGCTGCCGAAATTCAACGAGGCCCGCCAGCGGATGAGCGAAGTGGACGCCAACAAGATGTCGGTGCGCGTCGAGCTGCAGGCCGATTGCTTCGCCGGCGTCTTCGCCAAGTTTGAGCAGCGCAAGGGCTATATCAATCCAGATGATATCCAGGACGCGCTGAACGCCGCCCAGCAGATCGGCGACGATACGCTGCAGAAGCGCAGCCAGGGCTATGTCGTCCCCGACAGCTTCAACCACGGAACCTCAGCGCAGCGCGTCAAATGGTTCAAGCAGGGATTCGACAGCGGCAAGGTTTCGGCTTGCGACACCTTTAGCGGTCCGGTCTGAGCCGGGAGGCTCCGCCTCTCCGGCGGAGCCATCCGATTAGCGTTCACTATCCATATGCTTCAGCTGCACGTCCGGATAACGGGCGCCCGCAGCGGCGTCCTTTGGCACGGCGCGCTCGATTGCCGCGATGTCGTCAGCGCTGAGCTCAACAGCGCTTGAACCGAGCGCTTCGGTGAGCCGGTCGCGGCGGCGGGCGCCGATCAGCGGAACGATATCCTTACCTTGTGCCGCGACCCAGGCGATGGCGATCTGGGCGACGCTGACCTGCCTTTCCGCAGCGATCTTGCGCAGTTCTTCGACAAGGGCGAGGTTCTGGTCGATATTGGCGGCCTGGAAGCGCGGGCTGACGGCGCGGAAATCGCCTCTGCCGCCATCCTGGCCCTTCTGCCAATGGCCGCTGATCAGGCCGCGCGACAGCACGCCATAGGCGGTGATCGAGATGCCGAGTTCGCGGCAGGTGGGGAGGATCTGATCCTCGATGCCGCGGGAGATCAGCGAGTATTCGATCTGCAGGTCGGCGATCGGGTGAACGGCTGCAGCGCGGCGGATGGTATCGGCGCCGACTTCGGACAGGCCGATATGGCGGACGTAGCCGGCCTTGATCATGTCGGCGATGGCACCGACGGTTTCCTCGATCGGCACGTTCGGATCGAGACGGGCAGGGCGGTAGATGTCGATATAATCGGTGCCGAGCCGCTGCAGCGAATAGGCGATGAAATTCTTCAGCGCTGCCGGGCGGGAATCATAGCCATTCCAGGCGCCGAGCGGATCGCGCAAAGCGCCAGTCTTGACGCTGATGATGAGGTCCTCGCGCTTGCGGTTCTTCAGCGCCTCGCCGATCAGCATTTCGTTGTGGCCCATGCCATAGAAATCGCCGGTATCGAGCAGGTTGGTCCCGGCATCCAATGCGGCGTGGACCGTTGCAATGCTTTCGGCCCGGTCGGCGGGTCCATACATGCCTGACATGCCCATGCAGCCGAGGCCGATGGCGGAGACTTCGGGGCCGGTCTTTCCCAGGCGATAGGTTTGCATTGTCTTCTCCTTGTGATGCGTTCGGCACTCTTTCTATCGTCTGCGAATATGTGCGATAATCCGGATAGTGGCGAATGAGCCGTACGGGAAAATGCACAATGGATGATCTGCCGCTCAGTGATCTGGATGCCTTCACGGCGATTGCAAGGGAGCGAAGCTTTCGTGCCGCGGCCCGCAAGCGCGGCGTCTCGCCGTCGTCGCTCAGCGATTCCCTGCGGCGGCTGGAAGAGCGGCTCGGCGTGCGGCTGCTCAACCGCACGACCCGTAGCGTCACGCCGACCGAGGCAGGCGAACGTCTCCTGGAACGGCTGGCGCCGGCGCTGGGGGAGGTTGCCTCGGCGCTCGGGCAGCTCGACAGTTTCCGCGACAGCCCGGCCGGCACTTTGCGGCTGAACGTGCCGACCATTGTGTCGCGGCTCTTACTGCCTGAGATCGCCAGCCGGTTCCTGGCGCTTTACCCGGAGATCAAGCTGGAGATCCTTGCGGAGGACGACTTTGTCGATGTCGTCGAGGCGGGCTTCGATGCCGGTATCCGTTATGACGAGCGGCTGGAGCGCGACATGATCGCCGTGCCGATCGGCCCGCGCCGCCAGCGTTACGTCACGGCTGCATCGCCTGCCTATCTGCAACGGCGCGGTACACCTGCTCATCCGCGCGACCTGCTGGAGCATGACTGCATCCGCCATCGCTTTCGCAGCCGCGCGCATTTCGCCTGGGAGTTCGACCGCGGCGAGGAGACGCTGACGCTATCGGTGTCCGGGCCGCTGGTTGCAAACTCGATCGAGATGGAAGTGGGAGCCGCGATTGCAGGCCTTGGCATCATCAGGACATTCGAGGAAGTGCTGCTTCCCGGATTTGAACGGGGCGAACTGGTGCCAATCCTCGAGGAATGGGTCACGGAATTCTCCGGGCCGTTCCTCTATTATGCCAGCCGCAAGCACATGCCGCCCGCTCTTCGCGCATTCGTCGATTTCGTCAAGGCCGAGGGGCGGAGGGGCTCATAATCCCGTTTTGTTCGCGGGCGCGATCAATTTCATTGTCTTCGCCATCAAAAACTTTGAAATGTTCACGTATTGTTTCATTTTTCTGCTTCGGCTATGTAACATTCCCGGCGATGAGATCGTCTTTCCAGAAAACAGCAGCTGTTGAGAGATGACTCATGCTTGATCCCAAATTCGTACGCCGCGGCCTGCTCCTGGTTTTCATGATCCTGTTTCTCGATGTCATCGGCATCGCGATCATCATGCCGGTTCTGCCTGCCTATCTGGAAGAGTTGACGGGCGGCAGCGTCAGCGACGCGGCGCTGGATGGCGGCTGGCTGCTCGTCGTCTATGCGATCATGCAGTTTCTGTTCGCGCCGCTGCTCGGCAATCTCAGTGATCGCTTCGGGCGCAGGCCGATCCTGCTGATTTCGGTGCTCACCTTCGCCATCGACAATTTCATTTGCGCGGTCGCCACCAGCTTCTGGATGCTGTTTGTCGGCCGGGCGCTGGCGGGCTTCAGTGGCGGCAGTTTCGCCACCTGCTCGGCCTATATCGCCGATATCAGCACCGAAGAGAACCGGGCGAAGAATTTCGGCCTGATCGGCATCGCCTTCGGCGTCGGCTTTACCATCGGCCCTGTCATCGGCGGGTTTCTCGGCGAATTTGGTCCGCGCGTGCCGTTTTTCGGGGCGGCGCTGGTGTCGTTCCTGAATTTCGCCGCCGCCTATTTCCTGCTGCCCGAGACCTTGGATGCCAAGCATCGCCGCCCCTTCGAATGGAAGCGCGCCAACCCGCTCGGCGCCTTGAAACAGATGCGCCACTATCCCGGCATCGGCTGGGTTGCCGCCGTGATGTTCCTGTTCTGGCTGGCGCATTCGGTTTATCCAGCCGTCTGGTCCTTCGTCGGCACCTACCGCTATGGCTGGAGTGAGGGCCAGATCGGCCTGTCGCTCGGCATCTATGGCATCGGCGCGGCGATCGTCATGGGGCTGGTGCTGCCGAAGGTCGTTCCTGTTCTCGGCGAGTGGAAGACGGCGGTCATCGGTCTCTGCTTTTCGGTCGTCGGCTTGACGGGCTATGCGTTCGCCTGGGAGGGCTGGATGGTCTATGTGATCATCGTCATGACGGTCATGGAGAACGTCGCTGATCCGCCGCTGCGCAGCATTGCGGCCGGCAAGGTGCCGCCGTCGGCGCAGGGTGAGCTGCAGGGGGCGCTGACCAGTCTGAGCAGCATCACCACGATCATCGGCCCGGTTATCTTCACGCAGCTGTTCGGCTATTTCACCAAGCCGGATGCGCCGGTTACCTTTGCAGGTGCCCCTTATCTGATGGCGGCTTTCTTCATTCTCGTGGCGGCGGTGGTGTTCTTCATCAAGGTGCGACCGTCGCGGCCGAAGACGATCGAAGCTCTGGCAGAATAGCCATCAGATTCAGTGATGCTGTGATGAATATTTCAGCATTTGCCTGTTTTAGGGTAGCTCTTTGCCGGGCTTTGATCTAAGGCCCGGTAATAACTTGCCGCCATTCCGCGGCCGAAAACGATTCAAAACAATTGGACTTTTGCCATGGACACGCCTGTTGACGTGAACAAGCTCGCGCCGCACACCGACAACCATTGGGGATCGCATTTCCGTGCGACGCTGGCGCTCGGCATACCCTTCATCGGCGCGCAGCTCGCCCAGCTCGGCATCAACACAACCGATGTGATGATCGTCGGCCAGCTCGGCGCCGAAAACCTGGCGGCCATGGTGCTGTCAGCGCAGTTCCTCTTCACCATCCTGATCTTCGGCTCGGGATTTGCGATCGCCGTCATTCCGATGGTGGCGCAGGCCTATGGGCGTGGCGATATCGTCACGGTGCGCCGCTCGATGCGCATGGGTCTCTGGGTCGTTACCGCCTATTGGCTGGTCATGCAGCCAGCCTTCTTCTATGCCGAGGAAATCCTGCTGGCCGCCGGGCAGAAGCCGGAGGTCGCCAAGCTCGCACATGGCTATATCCTGATCGGCCATTTCGCAGTGCTTCCAGGCCTGCTCTACAATGTCATGCGAGCGCTGGTCAGCGCCATCGGCAAGGCGGCTGTGGTTCTGAACGTCACCATAGCCATGCTGGTACTAAACGCGATCTTTGCCTACATTCTGGTGCTCGGCCATTTCGGCTTTCCGGCGATGGGTCTGGAAGGCGCGGCGATCGTTTCCGTTGCCGTGCAGACGGCGGGCTTCCTGTTCATCCTCGCCTATGTGCAGATGAAAGAGGAGACGCGCCGCTACGAGATCCTGGTGCGCTTCTGGCGGCCGGACTGGCATGCGCTCTGGGACGTTGTGCGTCTCGGTCTGCCGATCAGCATCACGATCCTGGCCGAAGTCAGCCTGTTTACCGCAGCGTCGCTGCTGATGGGCCGCATCGGCACGATCGAGCTGGCCGCCCACGGCATCGCACTGCAATGGGCGTCGATCGCCTTCATGATCCCACTCGGCCTCAGCCAGGCGGCAACGGTTCGCATCGGTGTTGCCCACGGGCAGGGCGATCATCTGGCCGTCGTGCGTGCCTCGATCACCGTGATGATCATCGCCTGCGTGGTTTCGGCACTCGGCGGTATACTGTTTGCCGTCATGCCGGAGTTTTTCGCGCGCTGGTTCCTCGATACCAGCCACCCGGAAGCTGCCGCGGTGCTCGCCTATGCGGGTCCGCTGATCGTCGTTGCGGGGCTGTTCCAGCTGGTGGATGGCATCCAGGCGATCGCCAGCGGCCTGCTGCGCGGGCTGAAGGACGCGCGGGTGCCGATGATCCTGGCCCTGATCGCCTATTGGCCGATCGGCTTCTTCCTGGCATGGCTGCTGGCCTTCCCGCTCGGCTTCGGCGGCGTCGGCATCTGGTTCGGCTTCCTGGTCGGGCTTGCGGCAGCGGCGACGATGCTCTGCGCCCGCTTCTATATTCTCGTGCGCCGCGAGGGGAGAATGGCCGGCGCCTGAACCCGGCCATTCGTCACCATCAGGTTGCCACCGGTCCGTGACTGGTAATGCCGGCGCGAATGCCGAGGCGTGCGCCTGCACGGCAGTCATTCGTCAAGTCAACTTGAGGTCAAGAGCTCCGCCTTGTTCGGATTGCGGCGCTTCCAGCGATTGACGAGGAAGATGCGGCATGGCGCCTCGATGACGTGGTAGCTCGCGGTGGCGACTGCGAGCGCGACGGCACATCCGATGGGGATGACGAGCCAGAGCGGCATGCCTGCGAGCAGCTTGGCCGTCAGGAACAGGCACGGCACATGCAGGAGATAGAGCGAAAAGCTGATCGTTCCCAGAAAACGGAAGGGGCGGGAGGCGAAGAGCGCCGCAGAAATCGGATGCTCGCGGGCGACGAGCAAGACGGAAAGGGCCGCAGCAAGCGCCGTCGACATACCCCAGAGAGTGTCGGAGACCTCGATCGACAGGGCGCGATGGCTGAGCAGAAAGGCCGGCAAGAGGATCGCCATGACGCCGACTGTTATGCCGCGGGCCGCACTTTGCAGGCGCGGGTGCAGGTAGCCGGCCAGCACGCCGAGCAGGAAATAGGGCAGCTTCGATATCAAGAGGATGCCGCTTCCCGGAAAGCCGAGAAGACCGTCGATCGCCAGCAGGCAGCCGATCAGCACCGCGATCCACTGGTAGCGGACCGGATTGGCGAGGAACATCCAGATGAACGGGAAGACCAGGTAGAACTGGATCTCGGGCGGGATCGTCCAGAGAACGCCGGTCGAGCCGAGCATGACGATATGACGGACGATCTGTAAGGATCCCGTTATCGGATCGATGTAACCGAGGCCGGGAACGGCCGAGAGAACCACGACCAGAAGCACGGCGGCGAGATAGACCGGATAGATGCGAGCAAAGCGGCTGACGAGGAAATCGGCGGCATTCTTTCTGGAGAATGGCCTGTCGCCATAGAGATAGGCCATCAGGAAGCCGCTGATGGCAAAGAAGATCGCCACGGCGCCGCTGCCGATATCGGGCAGCGGCAGCGGCCCGAGCACGGGAAAGATCACGTAGATATGGGCCATGACGACGGCCAGCGCAGTGATGCCGCGCAATCCGTCGAGGCTCGCAATGTGGCGGCGCTCTCTCATCGTTGATCCAGTGGGGGCGTCTGACGCTTGACTGGACAATGAATAGCACCGCGCACTTAAGGCGCTGTTAATGAATGGCCGACGTTCTTACCGTTCGGCAAGAGCCTCTTCGCCCTTCTTGGCGCGCACCATGTTGATGAAGCGGCGGAAGAGGTAGTGGCTGTCCTGCGGGCCGGGAGAGGCTTCCGGGTGGTGCTGCACCGAGAAGATCTGCTTGCCGGAGACGCGCAGGCCGCAATTGGTGCCGTCGAAGAGCGAAACGTGAGTCTCCTCAACGCCTTCGGGCAGCGACTTCGTGTCAACAGCGAAGCCGTGATTCATCGAGACGATCTCGACTTTGCCCGTCGTGTGATCCTTGACCGGATGGTTGGCGCCGTGATGGCCCTGGTGCATCTTTTCGGTCTTGGCGCCGAGTGCGAGACCCAGCATCTGGTGGCCGAGGCAGATGCCGAAGACCGGGATGTCGGTCTTGATCAGCGTCTGGATAACTGGAACGGCGTATTCGCCGGTGGCAGCCGGGTCACCCGGGCCGTTCGACAGGAAGATACCGTCGGGCTTGACGGCAAGCACGTCTTCGGCGCTCGCCGTTGCCGGCATTACGGTGACCTTGCAGTCGAGACCGGCGAAGAGGCGCAGGATGTTGCGCTTCACGCCGTAGTCGAGGCAGACGACGTGGTACTTGGCATCGGCAGCGCCGAGTTCGCCATAGCCTTCGTTCCAGATCCAGGGTGTCTGCGTCCACTGCGAGGACTGGCCCGACGAGGCGATCTTGGCGAGGTCGAGACCTTCGAGGCCGCTCCAGGCCTTCGCTTCGGCCTTCAGCGTATCGACGTCGAAGACGCCGTTCGGATCATGGGCGATGACGGCGTTCGGCGAGCCGTTCTCGCGGATCCAGGCGGTGAGGGCGCGTGTGTCAATGCCGCAGAGGCCGATGATGCCGCGGGCTTTCAGCCAGGCGTCGAGATGTTTGGCGGCGCGGTAGTTGGACGGTTCGGTGATGTCAGCCTTGAAGATGACGCCGACCGCGCCGTGGCGTGCTGCCGGCGTCAGGTCTTCGATGTCTTCTTCGTTGGTGCCGATATTGCCGATATGCGGGAAGGTGAAGGTGACGATCTGGCCGAGATAGGAGGGGTCGGTGAGGATTTCCTCATAGCCGGTCAGTGCGGTGTTGAAGACCACTTCGGCCTGGACCTTGCCGGTCGCGCCAATGCCCTTTCCTTCGATGACGGTGCCATCTGCGAGAACGAGCAGGGCGGTCGGCTTTTCAATGGTCCAGGGGGCTGTCGCGGTCATCATCATCCCGTTTCCGGCTGCTCTCGACGTCTTGGGCCGTCAGGCTGCCATTTGTGTTCGCAAGCGTATGGGCGCAGCTCGCCGCCGCGCGTCTCAGGCCTGATCACGAATTTTGGTGCAGGTGGCGGTAGATAGCCACGCTCTCGCCTGCCGTCAATCTTTTCTAACGTATCGGGACACGCTTTTCCTGCGGTTTCTGGCGCTGATATCGCAATTTATTTGATCCTCCCCATTTGCGTGGTTTATGTAGCGCCATTCAACAGGAGTGAAATAATGCTGCGCGATCAACTCGCCACCGCCCTCAAAGAGGCGATGAAAGCCAAGAATGCCGAGCGCCTTTCGACGATCCGTCTCATTCAGGCGGCCACCAAGGATCGCGATATCGCCAATCGCGGCGCCGGCAAGGAAGAAGCCAGCGACGACGAGATTTTGCAGATCCTCGCCAAGATGGTGAAGCAGCGCGACGAATCAGCGAAGATCTACGAAGAGAATTCGCGCCCGGAGCTGGCCGCAAAGGAACGCGCCGAAATCACCGTGATTCAGGATTTCCTGCCGAAACAGCTTTCGGATGCCGAAGTGCGCGCCAATATCTCGGCGATCATTGCGGAAACCGGCGCCGAGGGCCCGAAGGACATGGGCAAGGTGATGGCCGCTCTGAAGGAGCGCTATGCCGGGCAGATGGATTTCGCCAAGGCTTCAGGCGCCGTCAAGGAACTCTTAAAGTAAATCAGTGATGTAAATCAGATGGCGCGGCCGAGCACAGTCTCGGCCGCCGCATCGACGACCGCGAACTTGGCCGCCTGGTAATCGCGGTATTCAAGAATGAAGCCGCGCGAAAGCCACAGGTCGCCCTTGCGCGGCGGCTCGTCCCAGCCGACGCTTCCCATCTCCGCCGCCTGGCTGAGAAGGCGCTTCAGATGAGTGTTGGAAATCATGAACTGGGTTCGCAAATCGCTGAGCGATACCGGGCCAATGGATATCCGTTCGGCCGCGCCATCGAATGCCGGCAGGCGGGACATCAGATAGTCCATGACAAGACCGCCGGAATTTGCCCAGTTGAAGAGATTGTAGGTGGCGCCGGGATCGCGCACCGCCTTGGTGGCGATGATAGCTTGAGCAATCAAGGGTTGAATTTTGGCAATGAGCGCCGGCTCGGTGCTGAGCTTTTCGGCGCGCTTGCCACCGTCCAGGTTGTCGAGAATGAAAAGATGTGTCTGCAGCCACTTGAAGAAGTGCTGCTCGGCAGTCTCCGTCGGCTCGACGAGGCGCGTGCGCCGGTCGGCCTGGCCGCTTGAGGGGCGCAGGAAACGGTAGACGAGCATTTCCTGGAGGAAGGCGGCGGCCGTGTTGCGGCTGGCGATCTTGTTGCTGACGACGAAATCCACGAAACGCCCGGAATACAGGCCTTTTTTCTCCTCGCCAGGCAATCCGTAATGCAATGCAAAGCCTGAATGCGCCATCAGCCATCGTTGCTGCGCAGCAAAAATGGAGGCGATTCTCGGGCTTTCCTTATAGATCGTCAGCATCTCGTTGGCGCAGATCAGTACTGCTCCAAAAAAGCGATCGTCTATAGCAAGTGTTTCGGCGGTCAAAGACATCTGGGAACTCGGCAAGGCGACGGCTATTCCATTTGCCTTCTCAGCGTCCCGAGTCAATGTCCGTTTTGAACGGAGTGTCCCAAAAATGGTTAGGTGAGTTAACCGGCAAGGTTAAATTGCAAAAATCCGGGACAGCTGTGCCTGAAATTAAAGAAGGCAGGAGCTGGGGGCGCTCCTGCCTTCTTGCTCTTTGCTGCCGACAGCGACGCTGGGCTAGGCCCACACTGGCGGTGTATTTGCAAAGGCACCCTTGCGAGGCGGCGCCGGGGGTAGGGATGGTGCCTCGCTCGGGGATCGCTTTGATGAGAAGACGGTATTGCGCCGCAGCGGAGTATTCAAATTACAAAAATATAATAATTGGGTTGTGGATAGTCTGAATGCCCGCCAAGGCTTTTCATTAGCACGCTTCCCATCAGGCGTTTTTACCGCCGCAGATAGAAACAAGTCATTGAAATAATGAAAACATCAATATTTTCATATGTTTTTGGAAATGCTTGAAAACTGGCGTGACAGCGGCCCTGCGTGCACAATTGTCGCACCCTCCTGCCGCAGGGCGTCACGCTTTATTGATTGTTGATTTTCAGAGGTCAGCGGCGCGCGAAAGCCTGTGAATAGCGCGTAATTCCCTCGAAGTTCGTGGCGGCGGGGGGGAAACCTGCTTATATGATCGCTCAGCCACGAGGTCCTGATGCGCTTTTCCAATTCCTTTCTCGATGACATACGCGACCGCGTCCAGATTTCGGACGTGATCGGCCGCCGTGTCAGCTGGGACAAGCGCAAGACCAATGTGCCGCGCGGGGATTACTGGGCCTGCTGCCCGTTCCATGGCGAGAAATCGCCGAGCTTTCACTGCGAGGATCGCAAGGGCCGCTACCACTGCTTCGGCTGCGGCGTCACGGGCGATCATTTCCGGTTCCTGACCGAGCTGGAAGGCTTGAGCTTTCCAGAAGCGGTGCAGCAGATCGCCGATATGGCGGGCGTGCCGATGCCGGTCGCCGACCCGGTGATGGAGAAGCGCGAGAAGGAACGGACGTCGCTGCTCGACGTCATGGAGCTTGCGACGCAGTTCTTCCAGGATCAGCTGCAGACCGCCAATGGCGCCCGTGCGCGCGCCTATCTGCGCGACCGCGGTCTGACGGGACGGACGATCGAGACGTTCAGGCTCGGTTTCGCGCCAGACAGCCGCAACGCGCTGAAGGAATTTCTGTCGGGCAAGGGCGTGGGCAAGGAGCAGATCGAGGCCTGCGGTCTCGTGGTGCATGGATCCGACATTCCCGTCAGCTACGACCGGTTCCGCGATCGCATCATGTTTCCGATCCTCTCGTCGCGGGAAAAGGTGATCGCCTTCGGCGGCCGCGCCATGTCGCCGGATGCGCCGGCGAAATATCTGAATTCGAACGAGACCGAGCTCTTCCACAAGGGGCAGGTTCTCTACAATTTCGCCCGTGCCCGCCGTTCGCTGCAAGGAGCCGATGGCGAGCCGACGGTGATTGCCGTCGAAGGCTATATGGACGTGATTGCGCTGCATCAGGCGGGAATCGAAAATGCCGTGGCGCCGCTCGGCACCGCGCTCACCGAAAACCAGCTCGACCTGCTCTGGAAGATGACGTCGCAGCCGGTGCTCTGCTTCGATGGCGACGGCGCCGGTATCCGTGCTGCCAATCGCGCGGCCGATCTGGCCCTGCCGCATCTGAAGCCGGGACGCACCGTGCGCTTCGCGCTGCTGCCGGATGGCAAGGATCCTGACGATCTCGTGCGCAACGAAGGTCGCGCGCCCTTCGACAAGGTGATGAGCCAGGCGAAGCCGCTGGCGGAAATGCTCTGGGGCCGGGAAGCCGGTGGCGGCAATTTCGATACGCCGGAGGCGCGCGCCGAACTCGAAGCACGGCTGAAGCAGATGGTGGCTGTCATCGGCGACGAGAACGTCCGCCGCCACTACCAGCAGGATATCCGCGACCGCCTGAACCGGTTCTTCCAGCCGCAGTTTCAGAACAGGGGCGGCGACCGCCGCAATTTCGAACGCGGCAATGGCGGTGGCGGCAATTTCCGCGGAAAGGATGGTCAGGGCCGCCCGCAGGCGGGCGGTGCCCGGACTGTCAATCTGGTCTCAGAGCGGTTGACGCGATCCGGTCTGGTGCGCGGCCACCAGGAAATTCCGGCGCTGCGCGAAAGCGTGCTGGCACTGACCGTCATCAATCATCCGGCGCTGATGCAGGACGACTACGACGAAATCGCCGCCATCGAATATGACAACCGCGATCTGCAGCGCCTGTGGTCGGCGATGCTGGGGGCGGCGGCTATGGTCGCCAGTCCGCATCTGACGCGCGAGTATCTATTCGAGGAGCTGGAGCGCCAGGACTTTGGCGGTCTGCTCAAGGGGCTCGATCAGCAGGTGCGCAACGCGCGGCTCTGGACCGCCACCGAGGAGGCGGCGATGGAGGATGCGCGCGAGGGCTACCGTCAAGCGCTGGCCTTCCACAAGCGCGCCAAGGCGCTGCGCTGGCAGAAGATCGAGCTCGAGCGCGAAATCGCCGAGGCGACGGAAGAGGGCAATGCCGAGATCATCGATCAGCTGATGCGGGCCTTGCAGGAAGTGCATTTCGAAGGTTTGCGGCTTGAAAACCAGGAAGCGATCATCGACGGCTTCGGCGTGCTGTCCGGCCGGGTCAAGGGCGCGGCGAGCCATTGATGGACGGCGGTGACAAGGCATTTTCGGCGGGTGGCGCGCTGTTCGGCAATGGCAAGGCGCCGCTCGACATCTTGAAGCGCGTCTATGGCTTTCCGGCCTTTCGCGGCAAGCAGCAGGCGGTGGTCGAGCATGTCGCCTCTGGCGGCGATGCCGTGGTGCTGTTTCCGACGGGCGCCGGAAAATCGCTTTGTTTCCAGATCCCGGCGCTCTGCCGCGATGGCATCGGCATTGTCGTTTCGCCGCTGATTGCGCTGATGCGCGATCAGGTGGAGGCGATGAAGCAGCTCGGCATCCGTGCTGCAGCACTCAACTCCTCGATCAGCCGCGACGAATATGTCGAGATCCGCCGGGGCATTTCATCGGGCACGCTGGATCTGCTCTATGTGACGCCCGAGCGGATCCTGATGGATGGTTTCCGCGACATCATCGGCGATGCCAGGATCGCGCTGTTTGCGATTGATGAGGCCCATTGTGTCTCCCAGTGGGGACATGATTTCCGGCCCGAATATCGCGAGCTCGGCAGGCTTTCCGAGCACTATCCCGGCGTGCCGCGCATCGCGCTGACAGCCACTGCCGATCCGCATACGCGCGAGGACATCATAGAGCGCCTGAGGCTCGAAGGCGCAGAAGTCTTTACCACCAGCTTCGACCGGCCGAACATCGCCTATGAAATCGTCGAGCGCGATCAGCCGCGCCAGCAGCTGCTGCGGTTCCTGTCCGGACACAAGGGCAATAGCGGCATCGTCTATTGCCTGTCGCGCGCCAAGGTGGAGGACACGGCGGAGTGGCTGAATACGCAGGGGATCCGGGCGCTTGCCTATCACGCCGGCATGGACCGGGCGATGCGCGATGCCAATCAGGATGCCTTCCTCAAGGAAGACGAGCTCTGCCTTGTCGCCACCGTTGCCTTCGGCATGGGGATCGACAAGCCGAATGTGCGCTATGTGGCGCATCTCGATCTGCCGGGCTCGGTCGAGGCCTATTATCAGGAGACCGGACGCGCCGGGCGCGACGGGCTGCCCTCCGAAGTCTGGATGGCCTACGGGATGGCCGATGTCATCCAGCGGCGGCGGATGATCGACGAGGGCAATGCCGCCGATGAGATCAAACGCATCGAGCGCGGCAAGCTGAATGCGCTGCTCGCCATCTGCGAGACTGCCTCCTGCCGCCGCCAGGCCATCCTGGCGCATTTCGGCGAGGCGCATGCGGGCGGCTGCGGCAGCTGCGATACCTGCACCAAGCCGGTCGAGACCTGGGATGGAACGGAGGCGGCGATCAAGGCGCTGGCCGCCGTCTACCGGACCGGCGAACGCTTCGGCACCGGTCATGTCATCGACGTGCTGCTCGGCAATGCCAACGAGAAGACCGAACGTTTCGGCCACACGACGATGCCGGTCTTTGGTGCAGGGAAAGATATCGCCGCGAAGACCTGGCAATCGATCTTCCGCCAGCTGCTCGCCATGGGCCTGATCCGTATCGACCACGACGCCTATGGGGCGATGAAGCTGGAAGCGGAGGCGCGCGCCGTCTTCAAGCATGAGCGGCAGGTGTTTTTCCGCAAGGATCGGGCAGTCGCCGGGCGCAGCGCCCGGAAGGCCGAGCGGACCAACCGCCATGCCGGATTGTCGGGCGCCGACGGGCTGCTGTTCGAGGCACTCCGGGCCGAGCGCACGTCGATTGCCAAATCGCTCGGCGTGCCGCCCTATGTCGTCTTCCCCGACACGACGCTGATAGCCTTCGCCACCGAACGGCCGCGCAGCCGCAAGGAACTGCTCGACATATCAGGCGTCGGCCAATCGAAGCTCGAGCGCTACGGCGACGCCTTCCTGGACGTGATCCTCAGTCACGACGACTGAACCACGACCCACCGGCATCGTGCGCGAAAATGCCTGCCCTCGAAAATATTTCGTACCGGATCGGCGACATCTGCACTTGCTTTGTGCTAATTGCAGCGCCCATCGGAGGAATTTTTGGGGATTATGGCGTTTACAATGACAAAAGCATTTCTTTCACACCTCACCACCGAGCTCGCGTCCCTCAAGGAAGCAGGGCTTTACAAGTCCGAGCGTGTCATCACCTCGAAGCAGGCGGGGGAGATCGCCGTTGCTTCCGGCGACCGCGTCCTCAACTTCTGTGCCAACAATTACCTTGGCCTCGCCGACAACGAGGAGCTTGCCGAAGCCGGCAAGCAGGCACTCGACCGGTACGGCTACGGCATGGCATCGGTGCGCTTCATCTGCGGGACGCAGGAAGAGCACAAGCAGCTCGAGGCGCGCATCTCCTCCTTTCTCGGCATGGAAGACACGATCCTCTATTCGTCCTGCTTCGATGCCAATGGCGGTCTCTTCGAGACGCTGCTCGGCGAAGAGGATGCGATCATTTCGGATGCGCTGAACCATGCCTCGATCATCGACGGCGTGCGCCTCTCCAAGGCCAAGCGCTTCCGCTATGCCAACAACGACATGGCAGCGCTAGAAGAAGAGCTGAAGAAGGCCGAGGGCAGCCGCTTCAAGATGATCGCCACCGACGGCGTCTTCTCGATGGACGGCATCATCGCCAATCTGCAGGGCGTGTGCGATCTCGCCGATAAATACGGTGCGATGGTCATGGTCGATGACAGCCATGCGGTCGGTTTCGTCGGCAAGAACGGCCGCGGTTCGCCCGAATATTGCGGCGTCGAGGGCCGGATCGATATCATCACCGGAACGCTCGGCAAGGCGCTGGGCGGTGCTTCGGGCGGCTACACGTCCGGCAAGGCCGAGGTCATCGACTGGCTGCGCCAGCGCTCGCGCCCTTATCTGTTCTCGAACACGCTGGCCCCGGTCATTGCCGCTGCATCGCTGAAGGTCTTCGACCTGATCGAGAACGGCGATGGCCTGCGCGAAAAGCTCTCGGCCAACGCCACGCTGTTCCGCACCGAAATGACCAAGCTCGGCTTCACGCTGGCGGGCGAGGGGCATGCGATCATTCCTGTGATGCTCGGCGACGCCAAGCTGGCGCAGGATATGGCGGCGCTGATGCTGAAGAAGGGCGTCTATGTGGTCGGCTTCTCCTTCCCGGTCGTGCCGAAGGGCCAGGCCCGTATCCGCACGCAGATGTCGGCGGCGCATTCGAGAGCCGATGTCGAGCGAGCGATTGCCGTATTCGCCGAAGCGGGCAGGGAGCTTGGGGTTATCTAGGTGCGGTCTCCCTCTTCTCCCCCACGGGGAGAAGATGTCCGTCAGGACAGATGAGGGGGCGAGCGAAGCGAGGCTCGGAGCGTAAGCGAAGAGCAGTTGATGTTTACGGGGGCAGCCCCCTCATCCGCCCTTCGGGCACCTTCTCCCCGCTGGGGAGAAGGGACGGTGAGGCCGGGCGCCAATCGAAGGAAGAAAATTATGTCGAACATGATGAAGGCGTTGGTGAAGTCGAAGGCGGAGGTCGGGCTCTGGATGGAGAACGTCCCTGTTCCCGAGGTCGGCCCGAACGACGTGCTGATCCGCGTGAAGAAGTCGGCGATTTGCGGCACCGACGTGCATATCTGGAACTGGGACCAGTGGGCGCAGAAGACCATTCCGGTGCCGATGGTCGTCGGTCACGAATTCTGCGGCGAGATCACCGAGATCGGTTCTGCGGTCACCAAATACCATGTCGGCGAGCGTGTCTCCGGCGAGGGACATATCGTCTGCGGCAAGTGCCGCAACTGCCGTGCCGGCCGTGGGCATCTCTGCCGCAACACGCTCGGCGTCGGCGTCAACCGCCCGGGCTCGTTCGGCGAGTTCGTCTGCATTCCGGAAGCCAATGTCGTGCCGATCCCGGATGATATTCCGGATGAGATCGCGGCGATCTTCGATCCGTTCGGCAATGCCGTTCACACCGCGCTGTCCTTCGATCTCGTCGGCGAAGACGTGCTCGTCACCGGTGCGGGGCCGATCGGCATCATGGGCGCGCTGGTTGCCAAGCGCTCCGGCGCCCGCAAGGTCGTGATCACCGACATCAATCCGAACCGCCTGGATCTCGCCCGCAAGCTCGGGATCGACTATGTGGTCGATGCTTCCAAGGAAAACCTGGCCGACGTGATGAAGTCGATCGGCATGACCGAGGGCTTCGATGTCGGGCTTGAAATGTCGGGTGCGGCACCCGCGTTCCGCGACATGATCGACAAGATGAACAATGGCGGCAAGATCGCCATCCTCGGCATTGCGCCGGCCGGTTTCGAGATCGACTGGAACAAGGTGATCTTCAAGATGCTGAACCTCAAGGGCATCTACGGCCGCGAGATGTTCGAGACCTGGTACAAGATGATCGCTTTCGTCCAGGGCGGCTTGAATCTTGCGCCTGTCATCACCCATCGCATCAAGATCGGTGAGTTCCGCGATGGCTTCGAGGCGATGCGCTCGGGCAATTCCGGCAAGGTGGTCATGGACTGGCTGTAAACGAGGAGGAAAACGGCATGAAATACGAGGGAAGCTGTCACTGCGGTAACGTCGCCTTCGAGGTCGAGGGAGAATTCGCCGAGGCACTGGATTGCAATTGCAGCTTCTGCCGCAAGCGCGGCGGCTTGCTCGGTTTCGTGCCGATGACCCAGTTCGAGCTGAAGACGCCGCGCGAGAAGGTGTCGACCTATACGTTCAAGAGCCACGCAATCCGGCACAATTTCTGTGCCGATTGCGGTATTGCGCCGTATAGCGAGGCGACCGCGCCGGATGGAACGGCAATGGCGGCGATCAACCTGCGCTGCATTCCGGCGGTCGATATCGGGGCATTGAAGATCAATCCCTTTGATGGGGCGTCGCGGTAGCGGCCTATACTGCGGCGTCAAGACATGGGGCCGCAAATGCCACTATAAAACCGCCATTGACTCGGATAAGAGGGGACGAGAGCTTTACGCCCTTGTCTTTCACTGGTGACATCCTATCTAAGGCTGGCAATCGCTTAAGCGGTTCGTCAGCCTGTGGATAAGGCATTTTCCGTGTTTTCGGCAGCTTTTTTTGTGGAAAAGCTTGACGAGATGAAAAATTGTGGGAATCACCGTTCGACTTAAAGCGGTGAACTTGGGTCAAGGCGGATCGCACAAACCATGGCCGGAAATTTAGAAGCATTGAAGCTCTGTCATCCGGCGCCGGCAATCGTGGTTAATCAGGCTTTAAAGGTCATCCCGTTAGGTGGGTAATTGGTGATTCGAGACCGGCGGTTGCACGCAGTCTCGTAGCGGCCATCACCAGCGAGTTTGAATAGCGTCAGGAAGGCGACGACATAAATGGCAACGAAGGTCAAAGAGAACGAAGAAGCGGAAGTCGAACGCGACGGCGCAACCGACGGCCCTCTTCTCGATCTTTCCGATGACGCGGTCAAGAAGATGATCAAGGCCGCGAAAAAGCGCGGCTATGTGACGATGGACGAGCTTAATGCCGTTCTTCCGTCCGAAGAAGTGACGTCCGAACAGATCGAAGACACGATGTCGATGCTCTCTGACATGGGCATCAACGTGATCGAAGACGAAGAAGCTGAAGAAGCCCAGGGCGGCGGCAACAGCGACGACGACGACAGCGGCAGCGATGACGACAACGAAGGCGGCGAACTCGCGCCTTCGAGCGGCACCGCGCTTGCGACGGCGAAGAAGAAGGAACCGACCGATCGTACCGACGATCCGGTGCGCATGTATCTGCGCGAAATGGGTTCCGTCGAGCTTCTGTCGCGCGAAGGCGAAATCGCCATCGCCAAGCGCATCGAGGCCGGCCGCGAAACGATGATCGCTGGTCTCTGCGAGAGCCCGCTGACCTTCCAGGCCATCATCATCTGGCGCGACGAACTGAACGAAGGCACGACGCTGCTGCGCGAGATCATCGATCTCGAAACGACCTATTCGGGTCCGGAAGCCAAGGCCGCGCCGCAGTTCCAGAGCCCTGAAAAGATCGAGGCGGACCGCAAGGCTGCCGAAGAGAAGGAAAAGACCCGCCGCGCCCGCACCGGCGACGACGACATCACCGATGTCGGCGGCGAAGGCATGCCGATCGAAGAAGAGGAAGAGGACGAAGACGAGTCCAACCTTTCGCTGGCCGCGATGGAAGCCGAGCTGCGCCCGCAGGTCATGGAAACTCTCGACCTGATCGCCGAGACCTACAAGAAGCTGCGCAAGCTGCAGGACCAGCAGGTCGAACAGCGCCTTGCTGCGACCGGTACGCTTTCGTCGGCCCAGGAGCGCCGCTACAAGGAGCTCAAGGACGAGCTGATCAAGGCCGTCAAGTCGCTGTCCTTGAACCAGAACCGCATCGAGGCTCTGGTCGAGCAGCTTTACGATATCAACAAGCGCCTCGTTCAGAACGAAGGCCGTCTGCTGCGTCTGGCCGAATCCTACGGCGTCAAGCGCGATAGCTTCCTGGAACAGTACCAGGGTGCCGAGCTCGACCCGAACTGGATGAAGTCGATCGCAAATCTGGCTGCCCGCGGCTGGAAGGAATTCGCCAAGGGCGAAAACACGACGATCCGCGACATCCGCCAGGAAATCCAGAATCTGGCGACCGAAACCGGCATCTCGATCTCGGAATTCCGCCGTATCGTGCATATGGTGCAGAAGGGCGAGCGTGAAGCGCGTATCGCCAAGAAGGAAATGGTCGAAGCGAACCTTCGCCTCGTCATCTCCATCGCCAAGAAGTACACGAACCGCGGCCTGCAGTTCCTCGACCTCATTCAGGAAGGCAATATCGGCCTGATGAAGGCGGTCGACAAGTTCGAATACCGCCGCGGTTACAAGTTCTCGACCTATGCGACGTGGTGGATTCGTCAGGCGATCACCCGCTCGATCGCCGACCAGGCCCGCACGATCCGTATTCCGGTGCACATGATCGAAACGATCAACAAGATCGTTCGTACCTCGCGCCAGATGCTGCACGAAATCGGCCGCGAGCCGACGCCGGAAGAACTGGCTGAAAAGCTTGCCATGCCGCTCGAAAAGGTCCGCAAGGTCCTGAAGATCGCCAAGGAACCGATCTCGCTCGAAACCCCTGTGGGTGACGAAGAGGATTCGCATCTCGGCGATTTCATCGAGGACAAGAACGCGCTTCTGCCGATCGATGCCGCCATCCAGGCGAACCTGCGCGAGACGACGACCCGCGTTCTGGCATCGCTGACGCCGCGCGAAGAACGTGTTCTTCGCATGCGCTTCGGCATCGGCATGAACACCGACCACACGCTCGAAGAAGTCGGCCAGCAGTTCTCGGTTACCCGCGAACGTATCCGCCAGATCGAAGCGAAGGCGCTGCGCAAGCTCAAGCACCCGAGCCGCTCGCGCAAGCTGCGCTCGTTCCTCGACAGCTAAGCGGACGACACCACGACATACGAAGCCCGGCCATGTGCCGGGCTTTTCTTTGGGGCGGAGTGCAACTAAGGCGTTTGCCTGCCGCCGTCATGCCACAATTCGGCAGAGGATGGCTGGCGTTCCAGCAAGCAACGGGCCGCAGTGCATGACGATCACGTCGCATCCAAACATAGTGGCAGGATGACCAATGGCGTGGGCCGGGCGACAGCCAGAGGCGGGTATCAACTGGGGCGCTCCGGCTTCCCTGCTGGTGCACGCGCTGTTCATCGCCTTGCTGCTCATCTATCTGCCGAAGCCTGCAATTTTCAATGCATCCGGCGAGGATAGCGTCAGCGTCGATATCGTCCCGGCGCCGCCCGCGGATGTGCCTTCCGAACGCCGCGCTGATCCTGTTCCGCAGCAAGCCGAAGCGGGTAAAGTTCCCGCAGAGCCTTCACCCGCCGTTCCGGTCTTCAAGCCGCTACAGCCGCCAGTGATCAAGATCGATCCGCCTGCCGATGCGCTGGTGCAAGCGACCCAGCTGTTCTCTGGCCGGGCGCTCAGCGATCCCCGCAGCAGAAAGGCCAAGGCGGCGCTGCGCCAGCTCTCCGGTGACGAACGCAATCTACAGCTTTGCGGGCTCGAGGCGATGGAACAGCTGCGCCGGTCGCGGCCGGGTATCAGCCCCGATGCAATCGCGCCCTATGCCATGACACCGGAAAAGATCAGGGGCGGCAGCATCGATGTCGAAGGCGGCGCGTTCCGCAGCGGCAGGATGTGGTACGCGATCCGCTTCCGCTGCGAGGTCGACATGGCTTCCGGTGCGGTACGCTCGTTTGCCTTTGCCGCCGGCGATCCCATTCCGCGCAACCTCTGGCGGGATCACAATCTCGTGGCCGACGACGGCCCGGCCGACTAACCCCGCCATATTCGCTGGAAATCATGCATCTTTCCGTTTTGCGGCTTGATGCTGCCTGCTTTTGACGCCACATCGGCATCAAGCGGTTTTAGGTGCAATGCAGAAACTCACGAAGAAGCATTTGGCAGGGATCAGTTGGGGTGTGGCGGCATCGGTTGCGCTGCATGTGCTGGTCGCTGCCGTGCTTCTGGTGAAACTTCCGACGCCGCAGCCTGAGCCGCAGCAGGAAGAGGCCGTCCAGGTCGAAATGGTGCCGCCGCCGGAGGAGAAGAAGGAAGAACCGAAACCCGAGCCGCCGAAGCCCGAGGAGAAGAAGCCGGAAGAGCAGGCGAAGAAGGAAGAGCCGCCACCTCCGCCGCCACCGGAAGAGAAAAAACCGCAGGAGGAGGCGAAGCAGGAACCGCCGCCGCCCCCTCCGCCTGAGGAAAAGAAGGCCGAGGAGCAGGTCAAGAAGGAAGAGCCCCCACCGCCGCCTCCGGAAGAGAAGAAGCCGGAAGAGCAGGCAAAGCAGGAGCCGCCACCGCCACCACCTCCTCCTCCGCCGCCTCCGCCGGAAGAGAAGAAGGCTGAGGAGCCGAAAGCCGAACCGCCGAAGGCCGAGCAGGACGCCGCAAACAAGCAGGCTGAAGGCAAGCAGGGGCAGGGTTCACCCATGCCTGTGCTTCGGCCGGTCTTCCAGTTCGGCGACAAGGATAGCGGCCCGAAGAAGTCCGATACCGGCAATAGCGCCGAAGGCGAAGCCAAGCCGGCCACCAGCGCGCCGAGCCATGAGGATGCCGCGGGCGAACCGAAGCCCAAGGCCGATGCCGGTGACAAGCCCGATGGCGCCAAGGAGCCGCCCGCCAAGCCGGTGCCCGACGACATCGATCTGCCGCAGGTGGATATTGCCGACGCGCATTCGGAGAACAACGGCCCTGAGATCGATGCTTCGGGCACGGCGATGACCAGCATCGAACAGGCAAAGCCTGTCGAAAAGCCCGTAGACGCCGCGAAGCCGGATGCGCCGAAGGACGGTCTTGCCGAAGCAAAGACGTTGTTTTCGCAGGATGACGACGGCGATCAGGTGGCGCGTACGGCAATGAACGGTATTCCGCGTGGCCGCCGCGCTGCGCAGCTCTGCAGCACCGAGCTGCGCGAGCAGCTGGTTCACGGATCGCCCGCCTATCGTCCTGTCATCGTGCCGATGTACGCGTTGGCGAAGGGTACCGTTCTCGACGTGAAACGCGGCGCCTTCCGGACGGCCGAGACCTGGTATGACGTGCGGTTCCGTTGCGAGGTCAATGACGCCGCGACCGAAGTCGTGTCCTTTGCGCTCGATGTCGGCAATGCGGTGCCGCGCAGCGAATGGCGCAGCCGCCGCTTTCCGGAATAGCGCCAGCCTTGCGCAAGAAAGCCCCCGTATTCTCCCGTCATCGCCGATGTTCCGGTGAATGAAAGGACGATGATATGTCGAACGATGTCGAGCACTTCCTCGAATCCCAAGATGAAGCCGTGGCTCTGGCTTTTATCGAAAACAAGTCGGACGAACTGACCGATATCCTTGTCGCAGCCCTTGAAGATGCGCTGCAGATCCTTTCCCAGGAAATTGGCCCGCAGACGGTCCATTGATCGCTTGACGCCTTGTGCCGCCATCCGGCGGCTGGCACTCTTGGCTATTGCGGAGAGTGCAGCATGGATGGCGGATTCAGAATGTACCGCTCGGCGGTATCAGGTATCGACGCTGTCGAGGCGGTGAGCCGGCAGAGTTTCGCGCGCCATACGCATGAGCAGTTCGGGATCGGGCTGATCCATCGCGGCGCCCAGAAATCGCTGAGTGGCCGCGGCATGGTCGAGGCCGAGGCGGGCGATATCATCACCGTCAATCCCAATGAAGTGCACGACGGCATGCCGCTCGGCGAGGGCAGGGCGTGGCGTATCCTCTATTTCGATCCCGGCGTCTTCGGCGATCTCGCCATGGAAGCGGCCGAGAGTGGATCGCGGCGCTGCGAAATTCCGCATCCCGTGCTTCGCGACAACCGGATGGCCCAGCGCTTCCTGGCGCTGTTTTCGGCCGTCACCGGCAGCGGGGAGCCGCTGCGCTCAGACGAACTTCTGGTGACGCCGACGGCCGATATTCTGCGCGAGGGGCGCCAGACAGCGGATGCCGCGCCTGTTCCTGCTTCTGTCGGCCGCGCCCGGTCGCTGATCGATGACGATCCGGCAGCACCGGTCTCGCTTGCCGAACTGGCGCGGGAAAGCGGGCTCAGCCGCTTTCAGCTGGTGCGGGCCTTCAGCCGCGCCACCGGTCTCACGCCGCATGCCTATCTGGTTCAGGCGCGGGTGCATCTGGCGAGGCGGTTGATCGGCCGGAAGATGCCGCTTGCCGAGGTGGCGGCGGCCAGCGGCTTTGCCGATCAGAGCCATATGACGCGGGCCTTTACGGCGCGCTACGGGCTCTCTCCCGGCATCTATGCCCGCGGCGCTTCCTGATCGCCTGCAATTTCCTTCAAGACCCCGGCCTGCTTTCCCGTTCATCTGGCTTCGATCCAGGGAGCAGGACATGACACGGCAGCAGGGTTATCTCTATCTGACATTGGCGATGACGACGGTCGGCAGCACCGTGATCGCCAGCAAACTGATTGCGGCGGGCTTGCCGCCGTTCACGGCGACGGCGCTGCGCTTTGCCGCGGCACTGCCGTTCTTCCTGATTTTGATGCGTATAACTGGGGCACGCTTTCCGCGGCTGCCGCGCCACGACTGGGGCATTCTCGTCATCCAGGCGGCAGCAGGCAGCGTCGGCTATACGACGCTGCTGATCTCGGGGCTGTCTATCACTTCGGCCGCCAATGCCGGGGTCATCATCGGAACGCTGCCGGTCGTCTCGGCTGCCATCTCCATCCTGCTGCTCGGCGAGCGGCCGGATCGCTTTCTGCTGCTGGCGATCGGCCTTGCGGCGGCCGGTGTGCTGTCGATCGTCTTTGCGCCCGGCGCCGGTCATGGGTCTCTTGTCGGTGACGTCATGATCGCCGGCGCGGTTCTCTGCGAGGGGCTGTTCATTCTGCTCAACAAGCGGCTGAGGACTGCCATTCCGCCTCTGGCGCAATCGTCGCTGATGGCGGCGATCGGCCTTGTGGCTGCTGCCATCCCGGCGCTGTTCGAAAGCCACGCGATTTCGGCGGCGTCAGGAACGGCGCTGCTTTCCGTGCTCTACTACGCCCTGGTGCCGACGGTGGCGGGGTTCATGCTGTGGTATGCCGGTGCCGAGCGGGTCAGCGGCTCGGAAGCGTCGCTGTTCACGGCCGTTGCCCCGGTTTCTGCCGTCATCTTTGCCTTTGTATTGCTCGGCGAACCCGTCAGTCTCAACCAGGTCGTCGGCATCGGCGCGGTGCTGGCGGCGGTCGCGGGGCTTGCCCTCGCTGGCCGCAGGCGCGGGGCGGCCTAGCCTTCGTCGCGGCGGAAATGAGCGCGGTAGTCGCGCGGCGTCATGCCTTTTTCGGCGCGGAACTGGCGATTGAAATTGGCAAGCGAGGCATAACCGACGGCGTCAGCAATATGGGCGACCGGCTGGCTGGTCGACGAGAGGCGGGCGCAGGCATCACCGATCCGCATGCGGATCAGATAGTCGCTGACTGTCGTGCCGGTATGGCGGCGGAACATCCGGTGCAGGCCCGATATGCTGAGGGCGGCGATATCGGCAAGCTCGTCGAGCCCAAGCGGCCGCGCATAGTTCAGATGGAGGTGAGTGAGCACCCGGTCGATCCGCTCGCGGCTTTCCTGCAGGGCAGGTTGCTGGCCGGGCGTGCTGGCAAGCGGCGCGGCCTGGCGGTCGGCGGCGACCTGGGTGAGGATCGACAGCAGCGAGAGCAGGCGCTCGGCCGGTGGCCGGTCGAAGATGGTTTCGAACTGGGCACGGGCGGCCATTCCGGTCTCTTTCGAAAATTGTAGGCCGTTCTGTCCACGGGCCATCAGCTGCTCGATCGGCCGAAGCTCGACCGCGCCCGCCGTCATCTGCCGCATCCAGTCCGGGTGAAACCAGAGAACCAGAGCGCGGTGCGGTGCGGCCGCATCGAGCTTTTCTCGCGACGCCCAGGTGTGCGGCAGGTTGGGGCCGACGAGTACGAGGTCGCCATCCTCATATTCGCCGGTGTGATCGCCTATGAAGCGCTGGCCGACGGAATTGAGGGTGAGCGTCAGCTCAAATTCCGGATGGTGGTGCCAGACGAAGGGAATGGCATCGTCGAGCCGCCGGTTCAGCATCGGCCAGCTGACATCGGATTGGCGGGGGAGGACTTCGAGATAGGGTCTCATCGGGCGCTGATCACGTTGATGACGCCAAAATAGTATCAGAACAGGCCATAGGCAGGCAACATTGCCGCCACGCTGCAGCTACACTCTCTCCATCGCCTGAACCGACAGGGATTACCGCAATGGGAGAGAGACATGCAGCAGACAGCCATGAAGCGCGACGCGCATCCGACCGCAGGTTCGGTCACCACGCAGCTCAAGGATATCAAGAAGAAGCTTCCGCTTCGCGTGCTCTCGGAGGCCGACTGGCAGCACTGGACGAAGAAGGGCTACGTCATTGTCCGTCAGGCGGTGCCTGCAGAGAATGTCGAGCGGCTTGTGGAGGTGCTCTGGCGTTTTGACGAGAAGGACCCGAACGATCCTTCGACCTGGTACGCGCCGCAGCGCCGCGAGCACAAGATGAAGGAACTCAACAATACCGGCATGCTGGAGATCTACAATCACCAGGCGCTGTGGGACAACCGGATGGAGAAGCGCGTCTATGACGTGTTCGTCGACATCTGGGACCGCGAAGACCTGTGGGTGACGATCGACCGCGCCAACCTCAATCCGCCGAAGAAGGTCAAGGGCAATCCGAACGGCTTCATCCACTGGGACGTCGACACCTCGATCGACCCGCTGCCGATCGGCGTCCAGGCGGTTCTCAGCCTGAAGAAGCAGGACGGCGATGTCGGCGGCTTCCAGTGCGTTCCCTATCTCTTCGAGCATTACGAGGAATGGGTGAAGACACAGCCTGCGGACCGCGATCCGATGCATCCTGACATGACCGGTCTGTCGACCGAGAATATCTCGATGGAGCCCGGCGACCTGATGATCTTCAATTCGCTGCTGGCCCATGGTGTGCGCCCGAACCATTCCGACAACCGCGTCCGCATGGCGCAGTATATCTCCATGCATCCGGCGGAATACGACAATGCCGAGGAACGCGACGAGCGCATCCGCCTGTGGCGCGAGCTCGACAGCCCGAAGCGCGACGCCTTCCCGGGCGACCCGCGCGAATGGGAGAAGAACAATGCGACGACCGCGGAACTGACGCCGCTGGGGCGGAAGTTGCTGGGGTTGGATCGCTGGGGTTGATGGGGTACCGCCACGGAGTTTGATTTTGCGGGGGGCGCCTCTTAGGTGCCCTCATTCCTGTGCTTGTCACAGGAATCCAGTCACCGTGCGTCTGCGCGGTGGGAAGAGCCTTTTCGGCCCAAGGACTTGGGCCGGCTAGATTCCTGTGACAAGCACAGGAATGAGGGGGAGGTTGGGGAGCGCTCTCCGCTCACAATCGGCGTGTCCGGCACTCCCGCCCCTTGGGCATCTCACAAGTCCTCCCTATCTCTCCATGGATCAATCTATTGGAGGCACCCATGTCAGGCAGGCCCGTCAAGATTCCCGGACCCGATCATCCGATCAGCGTCGAGCATAATCCGGCCCGTATCGTTGTGAAACTCGACGGCAAGGTGATTGCCGATACGCATGATGCGCTGACGCTGCGCGAGGCGTCCTATCCGCCGGTGCAGTATATTCCCCGCAAGGATATCGACATGTCGCTGCTGGCGCGCACCGATCATTCGACCCATTGCCCGTATAAGGGCGATGCTTCCTATTACAGCATCGTGCTGGGTGGGGATCGCTCGAAGAATGCTATCTGGACCTATGAGACGCCGAACCCTGCGGTCAGCGAGATCAAGGACCATATGGCCTTCTATCCGGATCGCGTCGATTCCATCGAGGAGCTGCAGGTGCCCGAAGCCGGGCAGTTCTGACGCGGGGTGACGATGCGCGGCTTGGCGCCGCGCATCGCGTTCAGTTCGTCCGGACGAGACAGCGCACCAGGCCTTCCAGCGAGACGCGGCCGGCGGGTGTGCCGCTCTCGCCGATGACGGTCGCCTGCGTGGCGTTGTTTTCCGTCATCATGCGCATGGCTTCCTCGACATTGTAGCTGCCGGGGATGCGTACCGACGAGTCGCCTGCGGGGTTGCTGAGCGGCTCCATCAGCGCGTCGATGCGGATGACCCGGCCGCGGTTCACTTCCTTGACGAAGGCCTTGATGTAGTCGTCGGCGGGGCTCAGCACGATATCGGCCGCCGTGCCCTGCTGGATGACCTCGCCGTCGCGCAGGATGGCGATCTTGTCGCCCAGACGCAGCGCCTCGTCGAGATCGTGGGTGATGAAGACGACGGTCTTCTTCAGTTCCCGCTGCAGCTCGAGAAGCACAGTCTGCATGTCGACGCGGATCAGTGGATCGAGGGCCGAATAGGCTTCGTCCATGAGGAGGATGTCTGCGTCGTTGGTCAATGCGCGGGCGAGGCCGACGCGCTGCTGCATGCCGCCGGACAGCTGGTTCGGGTAGTGATTGGAAAAGCCTTCCAAACCCACCCGCTTGATCCAGATATCAGCACGGGCCTCGCGCTCGGCCTTCGCCACACCCTGGATTTCCAGGCCGTAGACGGTGTTTTGCAGCACCGTGCGGTGCGGCAGGAGGCCGAATTTCTGGAACACCATCGCCGTCTTGTGGCGGCGGAATTCGCGAAGTTCTTCCTCGTTCATCTGGCAGACGTCGGTGCCGCCATAGAGCACTTCGCCCGATGTCGGGTCGATCAGCCGGTTGATGTGGCGGATCAGCGTCGACTTGCCGGAGCCCGAAAGCCCCATGATGACGGTAATGCTGCCGCCGGGGATATGGATATTGATGTCCTTCAGACCGAGAACGTGGCCGTGCTCCTTGTTGAGCTCGGTCTTCGACATCCCTTTGGTGACGGCTTCCACGAAGTCGCGGCCGCGCGGACCGAAGATCTTGTAGAGATTGCGGATTTCGATCGATTGACTAGCCATGCACGATTTCCCGGTGCTTCTGCAGGCGCAGACCATAGGCCTGGCTGATGCGGTCGAAGATGATGGCGATGCCGACGATGGCGAGACCGTTGAAGACGCCGAGGGTGAAATACTGGTTGGCGATCGCTTTCAGCACGGGCTGGCCGAGGCCCTGGACGCCGATCATCGAGGCGATGACGACCATGGCGAGCGCCATCATGATGGTCTGGTTGATGCCGGCCATGATGGTCGGCAGCGCGAGGGGAAGCTGGACGTTGCGCAGTTTCTGCCAGCTGGAGGAGCCGAAGGCGTCGGCGGCTTCGAGCACATCCTTGTCGACCATGCGGATGCCGAGATTGGTCAGGCGGATCATCGGGGGAAGGGCGTAGATGACGACCGCGATGACGCCGGGCACTCGGCCGATGCCGAGCAACATGACGACAGGGATCAGGTAGACGAAGCTCGGCATGGTCTGCATGACGTCGAGCACCGGATTGACGATGTTCTGCATGCGGTTCGACCGCGACATGCCGATGCCGATCGGAATGCCGATGACGATCGACAGAACCGTACAGACGAAGATCATCGATACCGTCTTCATCGTATCCTGCCACATGTCGAACCAGCCGATCAGAAGCAGGGTCACCACACAGCCGGCGACGATCTTCCAGCTGCGGCTGGCCACCCAGGCAATGGCGGCAACGGCAAGGATGACCACCGGCCACGGTGCGCCGGTGAGAAGCCTTTCGGCCCAGATCAGGAAACTTTGCAGCGGGCTGAAGAGCCCTTCGATGCTGTCGCCATAGGCGCGGGTGAAGCCGCGAAAGCCTTCATCCACGGCCCTTTTCAGGTCGCGCAGCATATCGTCGTTCATCGTTGGAAATTTCCAAAGCCAATCCATGTCGGTCCCCATGGCAAAAGCAGCGGCGGCCCATTCTTCTTACGGGCGTCGCTTGAAAACATCGGGCGGGCGGCGTCCTGGTGTCAAGACGCCGCCCGCTTGCGAAATATCGGGGATCAGAGAGAAGCCTTGATCTTCTCTGCGACTTCGGGGGAGACCCACTTGGTCCAGAGATCGCCGTTTTCCTTGAGGAAGTGCTTCGCACCGTCTTCACCGGTTGCCTGGTTGTCGCTCATCCAGGCGATCAGCTTGTTGACCGTGTCGTTGGTCCAGGCGCGCTTGTTGAGGTAGTCCATGGCAGGACCGGCGCGGTCGGCGAAGCTCTTGCTGACGAGGGTCTGGACGTCGTCGGACGGCCAGGCGTTCGGCTTGGGATCGGCGCAGTCGGCGATCGAGGTGCAGCGCTTCCATTCGGCCGCATCATAATCGACACCGAAGCCGAGCTTTACCATCTCATACTTGCCGAGCAGCGAAGTCGGCGCCCAGTAGTAGCCAACCCACGGCTGCTTGCCTTCATAGGCCTTGGCGATCGAGCCGTCGAGGCCGGCGGCCGAGCCGGTGTCGACGAGCGTGAAGTTTGCTTTGTCACCGCCATTCGCCTTGAAGAGCTGCGTCGTGACGACAGTGCCGCCCCAGCCCTGCGGGCCGTTGAAGACGGCGCCCTTGCTCTTGTCTTCAGGGGCCGGGAACAGTTCCGGATGCTTGAAGAGATCGGGAATGGTCTTGATGTCAGGATGGGCGTCGGCGACATACTTGGGGATCCACCAGCCCTGGATGGCGCCGTCGGAGAGAATCTTGGCGGCGGCGACGACCTTGCCGCCTTCGAGGCCGCGCTTGACGAGTTCCGGCTGCAGGCTGACCCAGGCTTCCGGCGCGATATCGGGCTCGCCCTTTTCAGCCATCGAGGTCAGCGTCGGCACCGTGTCGCCGGTGACGATTTCGGCGGTGCAGCCGTAACCTGTTTCGAGAATGACCTTGTCGAGATTTGCAGCAACTTCGGCAGACTGCCAGTTCATGCTTGCGATCGTGACATTGCCGCATTCAGCAGCGGATGCTGCGCCGCCCATAGCCAACAGGCCGGCAGCAAGGACGGTAGAAGCCAAAAGTGCTTTCATTTTTTTGTTCCCTCTGGTCGCGGTGCAACGTGAACCCGGGCGCTGGCAGCACCGCGTCTGCCAGCAAGCACATTGAGCCTGCACAGGGCGTGCAAGCGCCATTCCGATTGCGTCAGAATATGGCGCAATGGCGCTTTCTTTCAACGATTGCTTAAATGCTTTGTCGCGATCGAGACAATCGTCCCGAATCCCCAAATCGGTAGTGCACTTTCGCCGCAGTTGACATCGGGTTCATAGAGGCAGAACAGGGGCTTATAAAATTCCTATCAATGGCCCGTGGGTTCCGCCGGCCGGAAGTTTCCAAATGGACACAGTTCACGCTCCTCGGGACAGCGTTCTCAAGCACCCCGGCTATCTCAATTTCGCCGCCTCGCGCGTTTTCTCGTCGCTTTCGTTCCAGTGTGCCGCAATCGCGATGGGCTGGATGATTTACGACAAGACGCATAGCGCCTTTGCACTGGCGCTGGTCGGGCTTTGCCAGTTCCTGCCGATGGTGGTGCTGACCTTCGTCGTCGGCCATGTCGCAGACCGGTTCGACCGGCGGCGGATCGGGCTGATCTGCCAGCTGATCGAGGCAGTCACCGCCGCGGTCCTGGCGATCGCCACATGGCAGGACTGGCTGACGCCGGCGGGCATTCTCGTCGCGGTGACGATCATGGGGGCGACCGTCGCCTTCGAGCGGCCGACGATGGCGGCACTGCTGCCGAACATCGTGCCGTCCTCGATGCTGCAGCGGGCGGTCGCCACCTCGACCTCGATGATGCAGACGGCGCTGATCATCGGCCCGTCGCTCGGCGGTCTGCTCTATGGCGCGCATCCTGTGGCGCCGTTTGCGGTTTCGGCGGTGATGTTCACGGCCGCCAGCATCAACGTCATCTCGATCCGCATGAGCTGGACGCCCTCGAAGCGCGAACCGGTTACGCTGACCTCGGTGTTTGCCGGGGTGTCCTTCATCAAGAGCCGGCCGGTGATGCTGGGGACGATCTCGCTCGATCTTTTCGCGGTTCTGCTCGGCGGCGCCACGGCGCTGCTGCCGATGTTTGCCCGGGATATCCTGCATGCCGGTCCCTGGGGGCTTGGCCTTTTGCGCGCAGCACCCGCCATCGGCGCGCTTGCCATGTCGATCGTGATGGCGCGGCGTCCGCTGAGCAGCAATGTCGGCAAGAAGATGTTCGCTGCCGTGGCCGTCTTCGGCTTGGCGACGATCGTCTTTGCCGTCTCGACCAATATCGCGCTGTCGGTGGTGGCACTGCTGGTCGTCGGCGCGTCCGATACGGTCAGCGTCGTGGTGCGCAGTTCGCTGGTGCAGCTGCTGACGCCGGACGAGATGCGCGGCCGCGTCAACGCCGTCAACTCGCTGTTCATCGGCACCTCGAACCAGCTTGGCGAATTCGAATCCGGCATGCTGGCGGGCTTCATGGGGCCGGTCGCCGCAGGGATCATCGGCGGCGTCGGCACGATCGTGGTCGTGCTGCTCTGGACGCGGCTCTTCCCCGACCTTGCCAAGGTGAAGACGCTGCAGGGATAGATGGTCCGCGATTTTCTTTTTCCGGTCTGTCGGTTTGACGGGGCGTCATTCGTCCTATGTCCATCGACAGACGAAAAGGAGGAAGAGACATGGCTTATGTGGATGGTTTCATCGTTCCCGTGCCGAAGGACAAGCTCGAGGCCTACAAGGAGTTCTCCGCCTATGCCGGGGCGATCTGGAAGGAATTCGGGGCGCTGGAATATGTCGAATGCGTCGGCGACGACGTGCCCTATGGCGAGGTGACGTCCTTCCCGCGGGCGGTGCATCTCAAGGAAGACGAGATCGCCGTGTTTTCCTGGATCCTCTATCCGTCCCGCGAGGTGCGCGACGAGATCAACAAGAAGGTGATGGCCGATCCCAGGCTGGAAGGCGACAAGTGGCAGATGCCATTCGATGGCAAGCGGATGATCTATGGCGGCTTCAAGGAGCTGCTGCGCCTCTAGGCTAGGCGGTCATCGCAGGCATTGACTTCGGGCATGCGGCGCGACAGGTGATCCGGACGCAAGAACGGAGCCTTTCGCATGCCAGTCACGTCGATCACGGTCGCAACCCGCGGCCAGGGCCTCTATGAATTCACCGGCGAGGCCGAGGCCTTCGTGCGGGCGCAGGAGGCGGAAGAGGGGTTGCTGACCGTGTTCGTGCGGCACACCTCCTGCTCGCTGCTGATCCAGGAAAATGCCGATCCCGACGTGCGCACCGACCTGAAGGCCTTCTTCGCTCGCCTCGTGCCGCCGACATCGGATCCGTCGATGCGCTGGGTCGTCCACACGATGGAAGGGCCTGACGACATGCCAGCCCATATCAAGTCGGCACTGACACAGGTGTCGATCGGCATCCCCGTGATCAATGGCCGGCTGGGGCTTGGGACATGGCAGGGGATCTATCTTTTCGAACACCGCGACCGGCCCCATCATCGCGAAATCCTGTTTCATTTCAGTGGCTGAACCGAAACTGAATGCGCAATTCGAACACCATTCAGAATTAGCTCTCTATTGTCGAATCATCCCCGCAAGGGAGCTTCGACCGCCACATGAAACGAGGAAAACCCCATGACCACCTTTATTGCCAAGGCTTCCTTTGCAGCATTGCTTGCCATCGCTTCTATTCCGTTCGGCACCACGGCGGCTTCCGCAGCCGGTGCTGACCGCGCCGCTGTCGTCGATGTGCAGTATCGTCCGCCGATGCGTGGTTGCTCGCCGATGGAAGCCGTGCGCAAGGCGCGCTGGAGCGGCCTACGCGATGTGCGCATCACCGCCGTTACGCCGCGCCGCGTCGTCGTCACTGGCCGTGACCGCCGTGGCCTTGATAGAATGACCTTTGCGAACGTTCGCGGTTGCCCGCTGATCCGTCGCTAACAGTAGCAGGCGCCGGTCTCCCCGATGCGGCGCCACAGAACCGCCCTTTGCCAAAGTCTCCCCGGATCGCGGCAAGGGCGGTTTTTTATTGCCCAAAACGAAAAAAGCCTCGCACGGGCGAGGCTGAGTTCTAGGCCGCCTCGGGGAAAAGAAGAGGCGACGGGTAGTTATCTAGTACTCCGCGGTACGGCTGCAAAGGACACTTTTGTCTATTCCGGTACGCTTTTGCTTCATTGATTCTGATGCTGCTATCAAGAATGCTGATAGCCGCCGGAATTCAGGGCTTCACGCCCGGATGAACAGGGCTCCCACAAGCCCGAAAACCGCGATCGATTGCAGGATGAACATCGGCAGCTGGTCAGACATGGTTCCCTCCCGTGGGGCGATGCGGAGATGTTCTGGTTGTCGGGAGACCCGGGCTCCGCTTCGGCCGGGCCTCCTCGGTGATTTTTAGCGGCAGTGCCTGATCGTCTTGGTGACGGTGCGCTCGCCGTCATCGCGGGTGATGCTCTTGGTGACGCAGCGATCGCGATCCCGCTCGCGGTAGGCGCCGATTGCGACACCGCGGTTGCTGATCCTGATGTCCGGGCGGACTTCGCCGCGGTCTTCGGTATAGACGCGCTTCTTGACCACGACCGTCTCGGCCATGGCAGGAACGCTGAAACTCAATGCTGCCACTGAGCCATCGTAGCACAAATCATCTTTCGCATTATCGAATACCTCCGTTTAGCGATGGAGAGGGAACGGTGGATGCAGCCAGAGGTTCCGGCCGCATCTGCGCGGCGCCGTCACCTTGCGGAACAGGCTGTTACGGAAATTTATGGTGGGGAGGACGAACAATTTCGGCCTTCGCGATGTGACGGAGCTGCCCGAAGCGCTTGTCCGTTCCATGCCCTTGGTGATAGCGTCATATTTCGTTGAATATAACGCTTCGAGTTCACGATGCCGCCTCTGGCCGATTACAACCGACCGCAGAAGAGCTTCCCCAGCGAACTGACTCTCCTTTCGGGAGGCGATCGCTTGGCTGCCGTTCCGTAAAGATGCAGAGGCGGAAGACCTGGGAGATTTCTCCCACCTTCCATTGCTCGATCATCGGCACATGCCTGACGGCCGGCGAACTGCGGCAGGTCATCGCCAAGCTCGGCGATATCGATGCGAAGACGGCGAGCGATCATGCGCTGCACAGCCGCGGCGTCCGCGCTGCCGGGCAGCGCGATCTGGCCGGCAAGCTCTTGAACAAGGCGCTCGACCGGCGCCATGAAGCTGTTCTGAAGCGCTTCGCGCGGCTCGGCACCGCAGCGGAGCTTCGCACGCTCTGGAATACCTGCATGGAGGAGGGAGAAATTTCCGGCGCCTATTGGGCGGTGATCAGCCATCAAGCGGCCGATCACGGCTTGCTGCAGGATGTCTTCGGCGAGGTGCATATGCTGTCGCATCTCGTTGGCAGTTCCAGCCGCCTGGATATCGCCCGGCTACGCGCGCTGCAGACCGAGCTTGCCCTGAAGGACGAGAAGATTGCCCGGCAGGAAGCGCAGCTACGCCGGTCTTCTGAGGAACGTAGTGCCTTGCAGCGCCGGGTCGACGCGCTTGAGGAGGTCGTGCTTCGCGCCAAGGCCGTGAATGTGGCGGCGGAGCATGGTGATGGTGTCAATGCCGCGCTGATCGAGAAGCTGCAGGCGGCGCGTGAGCGGGCCGAGGCATTGGAGCGGCGGCTTGACGAGAGCGAAGCGCAGGCACTGGCGGCCGGCAAACGCGCGGCGGCGCTGGCCAGGGAAAATCTGGCGCTGCTGCATGAAAACACCGGTCTCGAGCGAGCGCTGCTCGATGACGGGGATGCAGACGCGCCGTCTGCTGCTGCGCAATCCGGCACCACGCTTCTCTATGTCGGCGGGCGGCGGAACCTTTTCGAGCGGCTGCGGCTGCTTGCCGGGCAGGCGGGCATCGAGCTGCTGTTTCACGACGGCGGCGTCGAAGAAAGCACATCGTTGCTTCCCGGGCTGATCGCACAGACGTCGGTGACGCTGTTTCCGGTCGATTGCGTCAGCCATACCGCCGCCGGGATCGTCAAGCGGCACTGCCGGGACAGCGGCAAGCCGTTCATGCCGCTGCGCTCGGCCAGCCTTGCGAGCTTCATCGCTGTCCTCGGCGACCTGACCGCAACCGGGCCGCAAGGCGGGAGAGTGCCGGCATGAGCAATCTCGGGCTCAGCCTGCCGCGAAGCATCTCGCTTCGCGAACAGGTGACGGATGCGCTCCGCAACTCGATCCTTTTCGGCACGTTGAAGCCCGGTCAGAAACTGATCGAGCGGCAGATCTGCGAAGAGATGGGCATCAGCCGCACCGTGTTGCGCGAGGCGCTACAGCATCTCGATGCCGAGGGGTTGCTGATCAATGCGCGGCGCGGGCGCTCGGTGATTGCGATCGAGATGCAGGAAGCGCGGGAGATAGAAGAGACGCGCGAGGCCCTGGAACGGCTGATCGGCGAGGGTTTTACCCGCAATGCCACGAAGGCGCAGGTCCTCGACCTTCACGCCATTCTCGCCGCTCTGGAAGTTGCCGCGGACGAGCGCGATGCGCTGATGAAGGAGAGTGAGTTCTTTTCGCTGTTGGCGGCTGGATGCGGAAACAAGGTCGCAGCCGGCTTCTTCCGGCAGCTGAATGGACGCGTCATCATGCTGAGGCGGCTGTCCAGCAAGACTGGTGGCAAGCGCGGCGAGCGGCTTGCCGAGCTGCGGGCGATCACCGAGGCGATCGATGCCGGTGATGCAATCCGGACAGGCGCGCTCTGCGCTGCGCGTGCCGCAGGCGGACGCGAGCGGGCGGGGCGCGGCAGGCAGGGCATTGCTGCCGTCTCCTAGCGGTAAAGTGGAACCTTTTGCCGCAGTTCTCCGTTTAACGCGTACAGGAGGACACCCATGACAAATGATTTCAACAGACCAAACCCTGATTTGCGTACCACGCCGCCCGTGGCCGATCGCCGTTCGCCCTGGACGATGTGGATCGGTATTGCGGCCGTCATTGTAATTATTGCATTGGCCGCATCCTACTGGCCGCGTTCTGGCCCGGCTCCGGCAACGGCGCCTGCAGGCGAAACCAGCACCACGACGACACCGGCGGCTCCTGCTGCTCCGGCCACTCCGCCGGCAGCAACGAGCGAACCGGCTGCTCCGGCAACGCCACCGGCCGCTGCTCCGGCTCCTGCCGCACCAGCGCCAGCGACTCCGGCACCCGCAGCACCGGCTCCGGCCGCACCTTCGGCGCAGTAAATATCAGCGAATAGTCAAAGGCCCGGCCTCAGCGCCGGGCTTTTCTTTGGGCGCTGTTCAGGTGCCTGCCAGCCGCTGGCACCAGAAAGGCAGGATGTGGTCCGCTGTGAGTGCCGCCATCGGGAGGTCTCCCGGTTGGTGCGGATCGATCCAACGGATCTCTTCGATCTCAGCGCGCGGCGCGATCGTTCCGGCGAGCTCGGCCAGCAGGAAGAGATCGGCGATGACGCGGTGATCCGGTTCGTTCGCTGCAAGCGCTTCGAACGTGCCGAGCGGTTCAAGTCGGTCTTCTTGCGTTTGCAGGCCGATCTCTTCATCGAGCTCACGCACCAGCGCGGAAATCGGCGTTTCCCCGGCATCGATCTTGCCGCCCGGCTGCATGAAAACCGCGCTTCCCCGTTTGCGCACCAGCAGCACGTCGCCATTCTCGCGGGCAATCAGCGCCGCTGCGATCCGTATCACCTTCACGACTAGCTTCCCCTCCATGATGCCACGAGCGATCCACCGGCTATCCGCACGGCTTTTGACATGAATGGTGCGGGCCGTCTAAGGTCTCGCCAAATCAAGGAGGACACCGGATGAAAATCAGCGCGCGCAACCGTCTGAAGGGCAAGGTTGTCGAAGTCACCAAGGGCGCAACGACGGCGCATGTCCGCATCGATATCGGCAATGGCGCCATCGTCACCGCGTCGATCACCAACGAGGCCGTCGACGAGCTCGGGCTGAAGCCAGGCGCCGAAGCCTATGCTGTGGTCAAGGCTTCGGACGTCATGGTCGCCGTCGACTGACATTCGTCCGGTCACGCCTTCTGGCAGTGGGTTGCGGTGCCGGTATCGCCGGTCTCGTAGTCGCCCTTCTGCGGAGGGGCGATCGGCTTGAACAGCGTCCGGTCGGGCTTGAGGTCGAGCAGCGGCGTGCCGTCGAGGCAATCCATGCCGCGCACGAAGATCATGCCGTCTTCGACCCGCTCCAGCTTGACGATCGAGGTACCGATCGGATTGGGGCGGACGGGGGAGCGCAATGAAAACGTGCCATGGACCTTGCCGTTGCTGGCCGGGCTCTGCAACACCAGATCGCGGCGCGAGCGGTCGAGCCAGTAGAGGACTTCCAGCCGCTCGAAGGCATCGACGCCTTTCAGCGCGGCGATCCATGGCTCGAAAATCTCGATGCGGCAGAGCGGCCCGTCGTGCCTGCCCTGGCGCGGAGTTTCCATCCGCGAGGTCCAGGGCGTGTGGACGCGGCCGATGAAGACCAGCCCGGCATCGCTTGCCTCTGGCGGCTCGATCGCCACTTCGTTTTCCCGTAATTCGTTTTCGCGGACCATGGTTCTTCCTTTCTAGGCGGGAAATTGATCGAGGCGCGGAGCGCAGATGCGGGCGCTGCCGTCGAGGGCGCCGACGACGACGTCGATATCGTAAAGCTCTTTCAGCGTCTCGGGTGTCAGCACGTCTGCGGGTGTTCCGAGCGCCGTCAGCGAACCGCCTTTCAAAAGCGCGACGCGATCGGCGGCGAGTAAGGCGTGATCCGGATTGTGGGTCGACAGGACGATCGAAAGGTTCTGGCGGGCGAGCCGGCGGATATGGGCGAGAAGGCGCATCTGGTTGCCGTAATCGAGGCTGGCGGAGGGTTCGTCCATGATCAGGATCTGCGGCTGTTGCGCCAGGGCGCGGGCGATCAGCACCAGCTGCCGCTCGCCGCCGCTGATCTCTGTATAGGGCTTGGCCGCAAGCTGCGCCATACCGACGCTCTCCAGCGCATCGTGGGCGATGATGCGATCCTGCCGCGAAGGCATGGCGAAGGGAGCGATGCGGGCGGCACGGCCCATCAGCACGACATCCAGCACAGCAAAGGGAAAGAGCGCGGCATGGGCTTGCGGCACATAGGCGATGCGGGCAGCGCGTTCCCGGCGAGACCAGCCCGAGAGCGCGCGGCCATCCAGCAGGATTTTACCCGCCTTGACCGGGAGCAATCCAAGCATGGTCTTGAAGAGCGTCGTCTTTCCGGCGCCGTTCGGGCCGAGCAGGGCGAGCACCTCGCCCGATCTCAGCGCGAGGTCGATGTTGCTGCCGATCGCCCTGTCGCCATAGCCGAAGGTCAGCGATTTCAGCTCGAAACTCATTGCCAGCCCCGCTTTCCCGATGTCAGCAGCCAGAGGAAGAAGGGGGCGCCGACCACGGCCGTCAGGATACCGAGCGGCACCTCGATGGTGGCGATGCTGCGGGCCAGCATGTCGACGATCAGCAGATAGGCGGCGCCGAGGATCATTGATGCGGGGAGGAGCCTGCGGAAGTCGGGCCCGGCAAGCATGCGGGCGATATGCGGGATGATCAGGCCGATCCAGCCGACGATACCGGTGACCGAGACGGTGGCGGCGGTGATCAGCGTGGCGCCGCAGACCAGCGCCAGCCGGGTTTTCTTGGTGTCGATGCCGAGTGTCTGCGCTTCCTCGTCGCCGAGCGTCATCACGTTCATCCGCCAGCGCAGGAGGATGAGCGGAACGAGGCCGATCAGCACGGCAGGCAGAATGGAGAGCACGTCGAAGCGGGTGACGGCGGTCATGCTGCCGAGCAGCCAATAGGTGATGGCGGGGAGCTGATCATAGGGGTCGGCGAGGATCTTGATCAGCGAGATGCCGGCACCCACCAGCGCCTGGATGGCGATGCCTGCCAGAACCAGCGTCAGCGCCGGATCGCGGTGGCGCACGGCCGCGCCGACCGCATAGACGGCGGCGACGGCGAGCAGGCCGCCGGCAAAGGCGAGCGCCTGGATGGCGAACACCTGCAGCGACAGAAAGATGCCGAGCACCGCGCCAAGACTGGCGCCGACGGAGACACCCAAAATATCGGGTGAGACAAGCGGATTGCGGAAGATGCCCTGGTAGGTGGCGCCGGCCGCTGCCAGCGCCGCGCCGACGACGATTGCGGCGGCAACGCGGGGCAGGCGGACGTTCCAGAGGACGGTTGCAAGCAGGGGATCACCGGCCTTGCCACCGGCTAGCGCCGTCAACGCCTCGATCAACGGCCGTGGCCCGCCGCCATATTTGCCGGTCATCATCGACAGCAAGGCGAGCAGCAGCAGACCGGCAAGTCCGGGCCAGAGCCATCGATTGCCGGGTGGCGCGGCTCCCTCGCTCTCATCCCGCGCGGCCATCATTGCGGCGAAACGCCGGAGCCCTTTAGCAGCGTTGCGAGCTGATCCTCGGTCAGGTCGACCTGATAGAAGAGCTTGAAGAAATCACCGACCTCGGCTTTCAGATCGCCGGTGAAGACTTTCGGGTAGAAGAGGCGCTCCAGCCAGGCGATGCCGATCAGCCGGTTGATGCCCGGCGGGGAATCGAACCAGCCGAAGGGCAGGCTGGGTGTGACGAAGACGCGGCCGCTCTTGACGGCATCGAGGCCGGCCCAGAGGGGGTCGGTCTTGACGCTGGCCGCGAATTTTCCGGAGGCGGCGAGAATGGTGTCCGGCTTCCAGGAGAGGATCTGTTCGAGCGAAACCTGCGTCAGTCCGCCCTTGCCGGCAGCCGCCGCGACATTGGCCGCGCCGGCAGCTTCAAGGATCTCCAGATTGATCGAGCCAGCCAGGCCAGTTTCCAGACCTTCGGGGCCACGGCCGTAATAGACGCGCGGCCGGTCGCTCTGTGGAATGGCGGCCAGCCTGGCGTTCAGTCCGCCGATTGCCGTCGATGCGTAGTTGGCAAGTTTGGCGGCGCGTTCGGTGACGCCCAGGATCTCGCCGGTCTGGCGTAGCGTTTCGGCGCTTCGGGCAAAGCTGCCATCGATGAGTACATAGGGGATGCCGGTCTGGGCCTGCACCTTGTCGGCGAGCGACGCATAGGTGGGATTGACGGTGCCGACATCGATGATGATATCGGGCTTGGCGGCCAGCACGGCCTCCATATTGGCGGTTCCGCCCTTGCCGGTCAGCTGGCCGAAAACAGGCAGATCCCGGACCGATGGCAGCAGGAAGGCCTTTTCGGCATCACCCGGCTGGCGCACCCAGCCCGTCAGCTTATCCGGCGCCAGGACGTAGATCAGGACCGATGCCGGAGGACCGGCGGCCAGCACGCGGCTGACCTTGTCCGGGATCTCGACCTTGCGGCCGGCCGCATCGGTGATGACGCGGGCCTCGGCGCCTGCGGCGAGAAGACTGAAGGCAGCGACGAGAAGGGCGGTGAAAAGCTTCATGGCAAGGGCTGGCTCGTTGGATCGGAGCCGCACTATGGCATAGCGTTATATCTGTTGGAATATCTCCGCGATGCCTGACCTTTGCTTCCTTGCCCTTGAAGCCGGGTGGTGGGCGGGACTATATCTGCGGCAACGAAAAGGCGGGTTTCCCATGTTCCAGGCAGCGACGATCGACACCACCAGCAAGGCGGAATTCTACCGCGAGCTTGCGCAGCAGCTCGAGGCGCTGCTGTCGGGAGAGAGCGACATGATCGCCAATGCCGCCAACACATCAGCGCTGATGTACCAGATGATGCCGGAGCTGAACTGGGCAGGCTTCTATCTTCTGAAGCAGGAAGACGAGCTGGTGCTTGGTCCCTTCCAGGGCAAGCCTGCCTGCGTGCGCATCCCGGTTGGCAAAGGTGTCTGCGGCGCAGCCGTCGAGCGCAAGGCTTCAGTGGTCGTCGAGGACGTGCATGCGTTTCCGGGGCATATCGCCTGCGATGCCGCGTCGCGCTCGGAGCTGGTGGTGCCTGTGATCCATGAGGGACGCGTGCTTGGCGTCATCGATCTCGACAGCCCGGTGCCATCGCGCTTCGATTCCGAAGATCAGGCCGGAATCGAAAAGCTCGCGGAAATTTTCATCGCCGCGAGCTTCTGATTGTCACATCCGCCGCTGGCGGCTGAGAGAGGAGCCGGTACCCGGTCTGGCGCCGTCAGGCGCACGAAGGCCGCGGTGCTTGCTGGTAAACACCCATTCCACATTGCCCGGCTCAAAGGGGCGGCGCGGGTTGCGCAGCGCCAACTGGCGCTCGGCCAGACGCCGGGGGAGGCTGTCCATCATGTCGTTGATGAAGGCATCCGGGGATTCACGCCAGCGCGGCGCGACAGCCACGTCGATGCCGCCATAGCGCGAGAAGTCCGGGTGCTTCGAGGAGTAGCAGGCGCCGATCATCCACGCGTGCTGCGATTTCAAGAAACGTTCTTTCAGGGTCATTCCGTCGTCTTTTTCGGCCGAAGCCTTTTATTGATCTGCATTATGTGTCCGGCGCATCGTCGACGACATCAGCCTGCGGGCGGTCACCACCGCTCACACGCTCTGTTGCCCACGTGCCATCCGCACGCTGAAAGGTAATCTCCGCATCCTGACCGCCAAGCTGTTGCCGCTCTGCGGCTTGCTTTGCCGCGGCCAATGCGAGTTCGTGAGTTGGAAAGGCTTCTGACCAGACATCGCCCAAGCGGTAAGCCCAAGCCTCGTCATGTTCGCCGACGTGGTAGGTAATCGACATCGGTTTTTCCTTCAAGCGTTTAATGTTGATTTTTTCGGGGCAGCTGCCATGCACAGGGATCAACGCTTGGCGGTGCTGCCGGTTCCTGAGGACGAGGCATGCGTGGGGCTGGATAAGCGGTGAGGGCCGTCTTGCACGGTGATGGAACGCTTCGTAGGCTGAGAGCGTTGAAAGATTCGCATCAACATATTTCGACAGGACATTTATGCGCGCTCAATCGAAGCCGTTCATCGTAGAAGTCAAATCGTCCCGCCGCGTCGATCGCAGCAAGGAAAAGTCGATCTGGGGTAACATCGATCTGTCGGCGATTGCCGGCGAGGTCACCAATAACGGCCATGTTCCGGCCGAAGATGCTGACGCCACCGCTGATCGCGTCAGCGCTCAATAGTTTTTCTCTGTCTATCTCCGCCACGTAGCAGGCTATTTCTTGTCCGACGGCTTCTTGCCGGTATGGCCGGGTGCTATCGGATCGCTGGCCGGGAAGGTTTCTTCCAGGGCTTCTTCCAGATAGTCGTCCTGTTCCTTGTCGGTCTTCTGCTCTTTGCCGGATTTCTTCTTGTCGCTCATGCCGAACTCCCGGTTTCCAATGCGGGTGAAATAGCGCGTCTCGTTTTACTGCCAAGCAGGGGAGGCCGGCATTCGGCGGCCTCCCTTGTCTTCAGGTCAGTGGTCGCGGCGATAGCCTGGCGCCATCTGGTCGAAATGATAGGCGCGCACCCGCGGCGAGCTGTGATCGGGATCGCGGCTGCCGACCGGGCTTTCCTCCGGCATGGCCTGCTCTGACGTGGAAAGATCGTCGGCAGCGCGGCCGCTATTGGCGCTGCCGGCAAAGCCGCTGTTGCGGGCCTCCCAACCGTCGCTGCGCCACATGTCTGCACGTTCGTCCATGTCGATGCTGCCTTCGTCATCGAGAATGTCGTGGGCGGTGTCATAAAGCGCATCGCCGACACTGACCGAGATCAGGAAGCCGCCGCGACGCAGGCCCTCGGCATAGGTTTCGCGATCGTCAACCGGGAAGAACCAGTCTTCGAGCGCTGCCCAGAAGCCCGAGCGTTCGCCGGCTCTGGCGGCGGCTTCCGGGTCCGCTTCGTAGCCAGGCATAAAGCGGATGCTTTCATCGGCGACGCCTGCATCCTTCAGCCGCGCGACGGCGCGGTCTGCATCGGCACGGCTGTCGAAAAAGGCCGTCAGCGTGTTATAGGCGGAACCCAGCGTGCCAGCCGGGGCATTGTCATTGTAGAGATTTGCCATTGCCGTTTTCCTCCGGTTACCCGGTCCCGCGCGCCATGCGTGGCATCCGGGTGTTCCTTTCCGGCTAACGGTGCGGGTTCGGCTTTGTTCCCGGCTGCCATCTTCTGCACAAAGATGAATGCTAGATGAACGGAATGCGCCGTTGTGCGTTTCACCATCACAGGAGGAACACGACGATGTTCAGCTCATTCATTCAATCAAGCCGGCTTGTCGGCGCCACGCTCGCCGGAGCGGCCGAGAGTGTCTCTTCTGCAATCGCTTATGGCGTTGGTATGGAAGATGCCCATATCGAAGTCGTTGAAGAGGCCGGCACGATTTTTCTCGAAGGGACGGCACCAAGCACGTCGGTGATCGAAAAAGCCGGCGAAATCGCCCGATCGATCGTCGGCGCGCATGTCTGCAACCTCGTCAGAACGCTCTGAGGTTCAATGCACCGGGGACGCCGCGGGAATGCTTCCCGTGGTCACCGGGTCGCCGAGGTTGCGCCCGAAGGGGTTGAGTACGACCAGCCCCGCCATGATGATGGCCAAAACGGATATGCGGAACACCGGCGACTTTAGCAACATCTGACTATTCCCCGTTCAAGCAAAAACACATGCGGAAGCGTAAAGTTCCCGCTCAGCGCGAACCTCCGGCGATTTTCCGGTGTGCCATGGCGCGACACCATAGAGGCGATCGGCAAACGAAGCGTAAACCACACATGCCAGCCGGTGAAAACCAAATGCGCGCCTGCGCCGTTAACCATGCAGGAGGTGTTCACGATGGACAAGAACTATTGGGAAAATCCGGTCGCTCTTCGCCTTCCGCATCTCGGCCTTCGCACGGTCGAGAATACCTATGACGCGGCGGCCTATCTGATGGAGGAGTGGCCAGTCGATCACGGCGAGGCCTATGACCGGGCAATCAGAATGTGCCTGCTGTCGATTCGTGGAAAGAAGCAGCCCGCCACCGCGCGGCGCGCATTCATCGATGCGGCAAACGAGGCACATATCCACATAAACGTAGCGGCCTAAGCCTTCCGGTGATTGTGCGGCGCAAAAATAACCGAGTGCATTGCGAAAAACCTGCGCGGCAGAGTCGGTAATACGCCAAAAGAATCAGTGGCGAAATAACACACCTTTTTGACGGATATGTCATGTCCCCAAATTTTCCGATACCGCTCGACGGCGTAATTCGCTAATATAGCAGATAGTTTGGTACGACCCTCGACTTCGGTGAATGCACGTAAACGTGCATTGAAATGGTTGACCGTCAGGTGTCCTATCAATTCACGAAACATATTGATTCCCAATGGGATGCAAGATCACGTGTGACGTGATCGGGCACTCCGGAGGCTGTGGCACAACCCGCAATGGAGGCCCCATGCTGAATGAATCGTTGTTCGATGCGTTTGCGAGGAGTTACGAAGCGCGACGCGAAACGGATATGTCGATCGCCGACTATCTGACCCTCTGCAAGAAAGATCCGATGGCCTATGCCAACGCCACCGAGCGGCTGCTCGCGGCGATCGGCGAACCTGAGATGGTCGACAGTTCGAAGGATGCCCGCCTCGGGCGGATCTTCATGAACCGCACCATCCGAACCTATCCTGCCTTCACTGGTTTCTACGGCATGGAAGAGACGATCGAGCGGATCGTGTCCTTCTTCCGACATGCCGCCCAAGGTCTCGAAGAACGCAAGCAGATCCTCTATCTGCTCGGCCCGGTCGGCGGCGGCAAGTCGTCGCTCGCAGAGCGGCTGAAGCAGCTGATGGAAGTGCATCCGATCTATGTGCTGAAAGCCGGCGACGATGTCAGCCCGGTCTTCGAAAGCCCGCTCAACCTCTTCGATCCCGCGATCATGGGGCCGATGCTGCTGGAGCAGTACAACATCCCGACGCGGCGGCTGACCGGGCTGATGAGCCCGTGGTGCCTGAAGCGCCTCGATGAATTCGGCGGCGATATCTCCAAGTTCCGGGTGGTCCGGATGCAGCCGTCGCGGCTTCGCCAGATCGGCATCGCCAAGACGGAGCCGGGCGACGAGAACAACCAGGACATCTCCTCGCTGGTCGGCAAGGTCGATATCCGCAAGCTCGAGCACTATTCGCAGAACGACCCCGATGCCTACGCCTATTCCGGCGGCCTCAACCGGGCCAACCAGGGCATTCTCGAATTCGTCGAGATGTTCAAGGCGCCGATCAAGATGCTGCATCCGCTGCTGACGGCGACTCAGGAGGGCAACTATATCGGCACCGAGAATATCGGCGCGGTTCCGTTCTCCGGCGTCATTCTTGCCCATTCCAACGAAGCGGAATGGCAGACCTTCAAGGCGAACAAGAACAATGAGGCCTTCATCGACCGCATTTGCGTCATCAAGGTTCCCTATTGTTTGCGGGTGACCGAAGAAGAGAAGATCTACGACAAGCTCATCGAGGGATCCGAATTGGCTGATGCGCCCTGCGCACCCGGCACGCTCGAAATGCTGGCCCGCTTCTCGGTCCTGTCGCGGCTGCGCAAGCATGAAAACTCGACCTACTTCTCGAAGATGCGGGCCTATGACGGCGAGAGCCTGAAGGAGACCGATCCGCGGGCCAGAAGCGTCCAGGAATACAAGGATGCGGCCGGTGTCGATGAGGGCATGGATGGGGTCTCGACCCGCTTCGCCTTCAAGATCCTCGCCTCGACCTTCAACCATCATACGAGCGAGGTCGGCGCCGATCCCGTGCATCTGATGTATGTGCTGGAACAGGCGATCCGCAGGGAGCAGTTCGCTGACGATACCGAGAAACGCTATATGGAGTTCATCAAGGCCGATCTTGCGCCGCGCTATGCGGAGTTCATCGGCAACGAGATCCAGAAAGCCTATCTAGAATCCTATTCCGACTACGGACAGAACCTTTTCGACCGATACGTCGATTATGCCGATGCCTGGATAGAGGATGTCGATTTCAAGGATCCCGACACCGGCCAGCTGCTCGACCGCGAGCTCCTGAACCAGGAGCTGACAAAGATCGAAAAGCCTGCCGGCATCGCCAATCCGAAGGACTTCCGCAACGAGATCGTCAAGTTCTGCTTGCGGTCGCGGGCGAACAACACAGGCAAGAACCCATCCTGGACGAGCTATGAGAAAATCCGGGAAGTGATCGAGAAACGCATGTTCTCGCAAGTCGAGGATCTGCTGCCGGTCATCTCCTTCGGCTCGAAGAAGGATAGCGATAGCGAGAAGAAGCATAGCGAATTCGTGTCCCGGATGACGGAGCGCGGATATACCGAGCGGCAGGTGCGCCGCCTGGTGGAGTGGTACATGCGCGTCAAACAGGCGGGTTAATGTAAAACTGGAGCCAACATGCACATCGTCGACCGCCGGCTGAATCCGCGCGGTAAAAGTCTGGAAAATCGTCAACGGTTCCTGCGGCGTGCCAAGAGCGCCGTGCAGCAAGCGGTAAAACGCTCGCTGCAGAACCGGAGCATCCGTGATGTGCTCGATGGCGGCGAGATCAGCCTGCCCATCGACGGGATGACCGAGCCGAGCTTCCGGCGCGGCGAGGGCGGCATCAGCGATCAGGTGCTGCCCGGCAACAGAGCCTTCGTCGAAGGCGACATCATCCCGCGGCCGCCCGGCCGCGGCGGCGGAAAGCCGAAGGAAGCGGGCGATGGCGAAGCGGAAGACAGTTTCCGTTTCGTGCTGACCCGCGAGGAGTTCCTCGACGTCTTCCTCGATGATCTCGAGCTTCCGGATCTCGCCAAGCGCCGTCTCAGCGAGACCGAGGAATACAGCCCGGCGCGGGCGGGGTTCTCCGTCTCGGGCTCTCCATCAAACATCGCTGTCGGGCGCACCACGCGGCTTGCCATGATGCGGCGCATCGCGCTCAAGCGTCCGCGCACCGACGAGATCGAGGCGCTGAAGCGGGAGATCGAGGAGACCGACGACGAGGAGAAGAAGATCGCGCTGACGGCCGAGCTGAAGTCGCTCACCGAAAAGAGTAAGCGTATTCCCTATATCGATCCGCTCGACGTGCGCTACCGCCGCTTCGAGGACGAGCCGAAGCCGGTCGCGAAAGCCGTGATGTTCTGCCTGATGGATGTGTCAGGTTCGATGTCGGAGCATATGAAGGATCTCGCCAAGCGCTTCTATCTGCTGCTCTATCTGTTCCTGTCGCAGCGCTACAAGAAGGTGGAGATCGTCTTCATCCGCCACACGGATCGTGCCGAAGAGGTGGACGAACAGACGTTCTTCTACGGTCCGGCGACCGGCGGCACGCTGGTTTCGAGCGCGCTGGCCTGCATGCGCCAGATCATTGCCGCCCGCTTCGATCCGGCCGAATGGAACATCTATGCCGCCCAGGCGTCCGACGGCGACAATTCCTATTCGGACGGCTCGACGACCGGCCAGCTGCTGCGCCACGAAATTCTGCCGCTCTGCCAGTACTTCGCCTATATCGAGGTCGATGAGGAAAGCGGCGACTCCTCCGTGTCGCGCTCGCCCCTCTGGCAGCTTTACGACAGCATCCGCGCCGAGGCGCTGCCGCTGTCGATGCGCAAGGTCTGCCGGAAGAACGAGATCTTCCCCGTCTTCCACGATCTCTTCCAGAAACGCGAGGGCGAAAGGGTGGCGCCATGACGGCTGCGGTGAAGGAAAGGCTGCTTTTCGACGGATCGGACTGGGACTTCCCGACGCTGCAACGCATTCATGATGCCTGCGAGGAGATCGCGCTCAAGGAGCTCGGCCTCGACGTCTATCCCAACCAAATCGAGGTGATCACCTCGGAACAGATGCTGGACGCCTATTCCTCGACCGGCATGCCGCTCTTCTACCGCCACTGGTCGTTCGGCAAGCATTTTGCCCATCACGAGGCTTTCTACCGGCGCGGCATGCGGGATCTCGCCTATGAGATCGTCATCAATTCGTCTCCCTGCATCTCCTACCTGATGGAGGAGAACACGGCGACGATGCAGACGCTGGTCATCGCCCATGCCGCCTTCGGCCATAACCACTTCTTCAAGAACAACTATCTCTTCAAGCTCTGGACCGATGCCGAGGGCATTCTCGACTATCTCGACTTCGCCAAGGGCTATATCGCCCGCTGCGAGGAACGCTACGGCGAGATCGCCGTCGAGCGGACGCTCGATGCGGCGCATGCGCTGATGTCGCATGGCGTGCACCGGCATGCCGGCAAGGTGAAGCTCAACCTGCGCGAGGAGCAGAAGCGCGAGGAAGAGCGCCGGCGTCACGAAGAGCAGATCTTCAACGATCTCTGGCGCACGGTACCGGCGGGCAAGACCGCAACGGCCGCCAATGTCGATTTGGAGCGCCGGCGGGCAGCCCTTGGCCTGCCGCAGGACAATCTCCTTTATTTCCTCGAAAAATCCGCTCCGCGGCTGAAACCCTGGCAGCGCGAGATTCTGCGCATCGTCCGCCACGTGGCGCAATATTTCCATCCGCAGCGCCAGACCAAGGTGATGAACGAGGGCACGGCGACCTATGTACACTACCGGATCATGAACCGGCTGCACGAGAAGGGGCAGCTGTCGGACGGAAACTATCTCGAATTCCTGAAATCCCACGCCAACGTGGTGTTCCAGCCGACCTATGACGATCGCCGCTTCTCGGGCTTCAATCCCTATGCGCTCGGCTTTGCGATGATGCAGGACATCGAGCGGATGGTCACCAATCCGACAGAGGAGGATCGCGCCTGGTTCCCCGATATTGCCGGGCGCGGCGACGTCATGGGCGTGCTGCGCGGCATCTGGGCCGATTACCGCGACGAGAGCTTCGTCAGCCAGTTCCTCAGCCCCAATCTGATCCGCCAGCTCAGGCTTTTCCACCTCTATGACGATCCGGAGCAGGAGGAGGGGATACTGGTCTCGGCGATCCACGATGAACGCGGTTACCGCCGCATCCGCCGCCAGCTCTCCCGCGAATATGATATCGGTTGGACGGATCCGGGTATCGAGATCGTCGACGTCGATCTGGCCGGCGACCGGCGCCTGCTGGTCCAGCACAAGGTCACCAACGACTGGATGCTGCAGGAAAACGACACCAAGCTCGTCCTCCAGCACCTCGCCGATCTTTGGGGCTACGACGTTCTGTTGCAGGAGATCGACGGCAGCGATGCTGTCATCGCCGAGCACCATGCAAGCCCGCGCGGCAAGCTGTTCTGAGTCCTCGGGGCGATCACGTTCTCGTGATCTTGCCCACGCGCTTGCCGCCTGCGGCGGCAGTCCGCGGCCGAAATACGACAATCCATAGTCTGGATTAAGGGTCTGTTAGCCTTACCGGCGCTAGCTGGTCTCATGTGCGGAAAGAGGCGCGCCGGCTTCATCCTCCGCAATGTGCATAGCCCATGTCTATTATTCATGCCGTTACCTCCAGAAGTGGCCGGGTCGTCAGACTGACGTTCGGCTCCGGATCCCGCGCCAACAGCCGCGGGGCCAGCCATCGCCGGGACAAGCAGACGCGATCGCGTATCTTCACGCTCGCGGGTGCGCTGCTGCTCGTCTTTTCGACCATGTCGGGAAAGCTCGTCTATTACGCGATGCTGACCGACGACGAGACGTCGAGCATTCCGCCGAACGCCATCGTTGCCTCGCGCCCCGATATCGTCGACCGCAACGGGCAGGTGCTTGCGACTGATGTGCGCACAGTCTCGATGTTTGCCGAGCCGATCCATGTCGTCGATGCCGACGAGGCGGTGGAGAAGCTGACGCAGGTTTTCCCGGATCTCGACCGCAAGTCGCTCTATCAGCGGCTCTCCGACCGCAAATCGCATTTCACCTGGCTGCGCCGCCAGCTGACGCCGAAGCAGCAGAGCGAGGTGCTGGCGCTCGGCCTGCCGGCGATCGGCTTCCGGCCCGAGGTGAAGCGCTTCTATCCGGCGGGCCGCACGGCGGCGCATATTCTGGGCTATGTCGATATCGACAACCACGGCGTTGCCGGGATGGAAAAGTATCTCGATAACCAGGGAATGTCCGACCTCGCCTCCACCGGGCTTGCCAGCGATAACAGCCTGGAACCGGTGAAGCTGTCGATCGATATCCGCGCCCAGAACATCGTTCATGACGTCGTTTCCGACGCGCTGACCACCTATCAGAGCAAGGCGGCGGGCGCCGTCATTCTCGATATCCATACGGGCGAGGTGATCGCCATGGCCTCGGCGCCGGATTTCGATCCGAACGATCCGAAGGCGACCGGCGGCGAGGGCTGGCTGAACCGGATGAGCAACGGCACCGACGAAATGGGCTCGGTGTTCAAGACCTTCTCGATCGCAATGGCGATCGATACCGGGACGGTGAAGCTCAGCGACAGCTTCGATGCCAGCGCGCCACTGCATTATGGCGGCTTCACCATCCATGACGACCGCGACGTGCCGCGCCGCGTGCTGTCGATCCCCGAAATCTTCCGCTACTCGTCCAACATCGGCACCGCCCGGATGATGGACAAGGTCGGCATGGATATCCAGAAAGACTACCTGACACGCTTCGGCCTCCTGTCACGGATGCAAACCGAACTGCCCGAAGTGAAGGCGCCGAGCCAGCCGAAGGTCTGGAAGAAGATCAATTCGATCACCATCGCTTTCGGCCATGGGGTTGCGACGACGCCGATGCAGACGGCGGTCGCGGGTGCAGCGCTGATCGACGACGGCAAGCTGATCGAGCCGACCTTCTTCCCGCGCACGCAGGAAGAAGCGGAAAAGACGGAAACGCAGGTGGTCAAGAAGAGCACCAGTGACACGATCCGCTACCTGTTTCGCCTGAACGGCGAGCAGGGCACCGGCAGGGCTGCCGATGTCCCGGGCTTTCATGTGGGTGGCAAGACGGGGACGGCCAACAAGGTCATCAACGGCGTCTATTCCCACAAGCTGAGCTTCAACTCGTTCCTCGCCGCCTTCCCGATGAGCAACCCGAAATATGTCGTGCTGTCCTTCATCGACCAGCCGCTGACGGGGGTGCACAACCTGAACCTCGCCGCTGAAACGGCCGCCCCGATGGTGCATGACATCATCGCGCGGACGGCACCGTTGCTCGGCGTCGAGCCGGATTTCGGGCAGAATTTGCTGGCGGGCTATTGAGGGGCTGAAGAACGGCCACGTGATCTCGTGGCAGCAGCGTGACGTCAATCGGCCGCCCGACCCCATTCTAAAGTTAATGGCAGTCGCGTTCTCAGGCAGGATTTATAGCATCCTGCCTGCGGCGCAAGGCGGGAGTGGGCGCCTGCCGAAGAAAAGTGCAGCGGGTTTCAATGCACCGAGACGTCGTCATCCTCGACGAACGAGACAATGGCATCCCGGGCAATCGTCGCGAGAAACTCGTCGAAGGCTTCTCTGGCCGTCCGTGGTGACGGCCTTGCCATCGAGCTTCTTCTCGGGACAACGGAAAAGAGAAAACATGGTGGGCCCGGAGGGACTCGAACCCCCAACCAAGCGGTTATGAGCCGCCGGCTCTAACCATTGAGCTACAGGCCCTGGCGCAGGTGTCTGCGCTGCTTTGGGGCAATGGTTCCCCGCAGCGGTTTCGCTCTAGCGTAATTCGGATGCAGCGACAAGACGTTGCCGCAATAGCTTCACAATCAAACGCCAAAGAAGGGAAAGGGGTAGCGACAACCAAGGAGTGAATCATGGCGCTGCGGAATTCCACAAAGCTTGTGCTTGGCCTTTTGATGACGGCAGCGGCCGTTTTGCCGGTGACGGCGGCGGCTCTGGCCGATGATTCAAAGCCGCGCGAGGCTGTCATCACCGTGTCGGGGGACGGGCAGTCTTCGGTGGCGCCCGATATGGCGGTGATCAATCTCTCTGTTGTCAAGCAGGCGAAGACGGCGCGTGAGGCGCTCGACGACAACAACAAGGCGATGGCCGACGTGCTTGCCGCCTTGAAGAAGGGCGGGATCGCCGAGAAGGACCTGCAGACATCGGGTTTTTCGGTGCAGCCGCAATATAACTATCCGCAGAGCAGCGACGGCCAGCCGAAGCAGCCGGAGCTGATCGGCTACCAGGTGTCGAACGGCATCACGGTGCGGGTGCGCGATCTCTCGAAGCTCGGCGCCATCATCGACCAGTCGGTGACGCTCGGCATCAATCAGGGCGGAGATATTGCCTTCACTAATGACAAGCCCGAGGGCGTGATCGACGAGGCGCGCAAGGATGCGGTCGCCTCCGCGCTGAAGAAGGCGAAGACGCTGACGCAGGCGGCCGGTGTCAAGCTCGGCCGGATCATCGAAATCAGCGAAAACAGCGGCCGTCCGATGCCGCAGCCGGTCTATCGCGCCGCGATGATGAAGGAGGCAGCCGATTCCTCCGTGCCGGTTCAGGGCGGCGAAAATACCTATAATGTAACCGTCAACGTCACCTTCGCGCTTGAGCAGTAAGCGCTAACATCGCTTTCCGGTGTCAAAAAATGGCCGTTGGTATCCTGAGCGATATCAACGGCTTGTCTGTTTCCGGCAGGCGCTTGCAGAGAGCCCCGGGCATAAATCGCTTTATCACGCGACTGTTACACTATAAAATCGATCGTGTTATTCGGCCGCGCGAGGGAACCCGAGTTCTGTTCTCCGCATTGTACCCGGCCGATGAGGAGGAAATGGCTTCATCCCTGCCAAGAGGAGACAGACATGACGAATGCCTTGCCGCCACTTCACAACGGACACGCCCCGTTCACCCTTCAGGAACTCTTTCGCGAGGCGCTCTATGCCTTCGAAGAATGGGATACGGAACTCACGGAACCGATCGTGACCTTCGAAGGGAAGGTCCTGCCGATCAGCATGGTGTTCGAAGCCATGCGCGAATGCGATGACATCGTGCCGCGGAATATCGTCGGCGCCGTCACCGAACGGCTCACCAAGCCTTGGGAAGGCGAGGGGCCGCTCGACCAGATGACGTTTTCGACGGCGGCGCGCGTCATGCGCGTTCTCGTCCGCAAACGGCTTCTCGCCAATGGCGTGACCGATGTCGTCGCCATCGAGGGACGCGCAGCGCGCGAATCCTGCGAATAGCCTTTAAGGCTCGGGATCGCTGCCACGCGGCGATCCCATCCCTGAAACGGGAACCGCTCACGCTTCCAGCCGTTGATGGTGATAGGAAGGACGGGCATCATGCTGAAATCATTCGTACGGGAAATCATGGGAACGGCGCCGCATAAACTGCCGGCGCCGCGATGCCTCAGGCAGTTCGCCGGCAAGAAACGCGTTCTCCTGGTGTTTGCCGATGCCGAGGACGACCGCGCCAGCAGGCAGGACGACCTGCTGCGCAAAGCGCATATGCGCTTCATCGAGGAGGACATCGAGGTTTTCAATGTCGCCGGTGGCGGGGTGTTTCCGCTGTTCGATGATCCGCATGATCTCGATGCCGACGAACTGCGCGAGGATCTCGATGGTCCGCAGCCGGGCGAGTTCGGGCTGATCCTGATCGACCGCGACGGCAAGGTTAAGCTGCGCGCCAGCGAGCCGATGCGGCCGGAAGAGATCATCGGGGCGCTTGCAACGATGCCGCATTGACGAGGAGCTCGTACGCGGCACCGGCGTGATGCCGCGCCAGCCACTATCGCCGATGCCGCACCAACAGCTATCACTACGATTTCGCTTTACTTTTTCCGCAGCCTGCGGATGTTCTCTTCCGATTGTTTGTATCGGAAGAGGATTGCTTGTCATGACCATCGAGGACGATCTGGTTCGCATTGCCGAGCAGGAAAAGGTGTTGGCCTTCGACAGTTTCGACCTGACGACCGCCTGGCAGCTCGGCAAGCTCCTGCAGGAGCTGGCGACAGAGCGCGGCCTCGGCGTGGCGATCGATGTGTCGCTGCATTCCATGCCGGTGTTCTATGCGGCGCTGCCGGGCGTCACTCCTGACAACGTCCAGTGGGTGAGGGGCAAACGCAATATGGTCTTCCGCTATTCGAAGAGCAGTTATGCCTCTGGCCTGAAGCTGAAATCGGACGGCAAGACGATCGAGACCAACGGGCTTTCGAGCGCCGATTACGCCGCCCATGGCGGCAGTTTCCCGATCAATGTGAAGGGCACCGGCTGCATCGGCGCGGTGACGGTTTCGGGCCTGCCTCAGCGCGACGACCACAATCTCGCGGTCGAGGCGCTGGCGCTGATGCTCGCCAAGGACCTGGATTCGCTGCGGCTTGCCTAAAGCCGGAAAGCCATTCCCGCCGGAGCGGGAATGGCAGATGTCGTTCAGATCTTGCCGCCGGCCTCGATGATGCCCTTGGTGATGCTGCCGGTGGCCGGGAAGAGCGGGATCAGGCAGGCCTGCAGGGCGTGGTAGATGTCGCCCTTGCCGGGGAAGAGGCTGTGCGAGGGCACGAGGTCTTCCGTCAGTTCCTCGTGCCAGCCGCCGTTCTTGTGGTCGATGAAGCGGCGCTCGATGAGGTTCCAAACCTTGCGGTAGCTTTCCTCGTGGAAATCGCTCGGCTGATGTTCGTTGAGGAAGTGCGCCGCAGCGGCCGCTTCGCAGACCGGCCACCAGAGCTTATTGCGCTTGGCGGGCTTGTCGTCCCAGTCGAGCGTATAGAAGAAGCCGCCCTTGTCGTTGTCCCAGCCGAGTGCGATCGACTGTGAGAACAGGCCGCGTGCGGCTTCCGGCATCCAGTCCTGCTTCTTGCCGCCGAGCACCCAGAGCTGCAGGATGAGGCGGCACCATTCCAGCGAATGGCCGGGCGTGGTGCCGGCAGGGCGGAACATCTCGTTCGGGTGGTAGTAATTCTTGTCGAGCTGCCAATCGGCGCCGAAATGTTCGGCAACGCGCCAGCCGACGGAACCGGCAGCACGGCGGATGACGAGATCGGCGATGCTTTCGGCCTTGGTCAGGTATTCGCGGTCGCCGGTTGCCTCGAAAGCCGCCATCAGCGCTTCGGTCAGATGCATGTTGGAATTCTGGCCGCGGTAGTTGCCGCCATCGAGCGGCTGCCAGTCGGCTGTGAATTCTTCGGCGATGGCGCCGTGCTTGGCTTCCCAGAAGCGGGTGTTCAGCACTTCGGTGATATCGGCGATCATGCCGTCGGCGAGCGGATGGCCGATGGTCTTGGCAGAGGAGGCGGCGAGCAGCACGAAGGCGTGGCCATAGCCCTGCTTGTTGGAATCGACAGGGCCATTGTTGTCCAAAGACCAGAAATAGCCGCCGTTCTTGCGGTCGCGGTGGTGGTTCCAGAGATAATCCATGCCGTGGTCGACGGCATCGGATGCGCCTGGACGGCCGAGTAGCGCGCCGAGGGTGAAGCAATGCACCGAGCGGGCCGCGATGTGGATGCTGCGCACCTGTCCTTCGGCATCCAGCGGCTTGCCCTCATCGTCTAGATCGTAGAAGCCGCCCTTCGGGTTGATGGAATTGTGCTGGAAGAAGTCGAAAAGGCCGTTTGCCTGGGCGAGAAGCCAGTTCCGGTGATAGGCCCGGTTCGTCCAATTGCCGAGGGCGGTGCCGCCAGTTGCGAGTGCCATGCTACTCCTCCGAATTCGTGCACAAAGCTTTGCGGAACGCCTATATAGGGGTCCGCCGAGTCTGTCATCCGCCGGGGCTTGCAAATGGCGGAATCGCGCTGCATATATTGACATAAAGATATCTTTATGTGATTTGATCGCCCTATTCTTAGCGACGTCAAGGAGTCCGCCCGTGTTCGACAATCTTTTTGGCCCCGATGGGGTAAAACGCGACGGCAGTGAAGTGTTCGCAGCGCTGAAGAAAGCTGCCAGCGAACGCATCCTCGTTCTCGACGGCGCCATGGGCACGCAGATCCAAGGGCTCGGCTATGACGAGGACCAGTTTCGCGGTGACCGGTTCATCGGTTGCGCCTGCCACCAGAAGGGCAATAACGACCTTCTGATCCTCAGCCAGCCGGATGCGATCGAAGAGATCCATTATAAATATGCCAAGGCCGGCGCCGATATTCTCGAAACCAACACCTTCTCCTCGACCCGCATCGCGCAGGCCGATTACGAGATGGAAGGCGAGGTCTACGCGCTGAACAAGGAGGGTGCCGAGATCGTCCGTCGCGCGGCCATCCGCGCCGAGCGTGAAGACGGCCGCCGCCGTTTCGTGGCCGGTGCTATCGGCCCGACCAACCGCACGGCCTCGATTTCCCCCGACGTCAACAATCCGGGCTACCGCGCCGTTTCCTTCGACGATCTGCGCATCGCCTATGGCGAACAGATCGACGGATTGATTGATGGCGGCGCCGACATCATTCTGATCGAGACGATCTTCGATACGCTGAATGCCAAGGCGGCGATCTTTGCCTGCGAAGAGCGCTTCGAGGCCAAGGGCATCCGTCTGCCCGTCATGATCTCCGGCACGATCACCGACCTTTCCGGCCGTACGCTGTCGGGCCAGACGCCGTCGGCCTTCTGGAACTCGGTGCGGCACGCCAATCCGTTCACCATCGGCCTCAACTGCGCGCTCGGCGCTAACGCGATGCGTCCGCATCTGCAGGAGCTGTCGGGCGTTGCCGATACCTTCATCTGCGCCTATCCGAATGCCGGCCTGCCGAACGAATTCGGCCAGTATGACGAGACGCCCGAGCTGATGGCGGCGCAGATCGAGGGCTTTGCCCGCGAAGGTCTCGTCAATATCGTCGGCGGCTGCTGTGGCTCGACGCCGGAACATATCCGCGTCATTGCCGAGACGGTTGCCAAGTACAAGCCGCGGCCGATCCCGGAACATCGCCCCTTCATGTCGCTGTCGGGCCTTGAGCCCTTCGAGCTGACCAAGGACATTCCGTTCGTCAATGTCGGCGAGCGCACCAACGTCACGGGTTCTGCCAAGTTCCGCAAGCTGATCACCAATGCCGATTACACCGCAGCGCTCGACGTGGCGCGCGACCAGGTGGAGAACGGCGCGCAGGTCATCGACATCAACATGGACGAAGGCCTGATCGATTCCGAGAAGGCGATGGTCGAGTTCCTGAACCTGATCGCCGCCGAGCCGGATATCGCCCGCGTCCCTGTGATGATCGATAGTTCGAAGTTCCAGATCATCGAGTCGGGCCTGAAATGCGTTCAGGGCAAGCCGATCGTCAATTCGATCTCGCTGAAGGAAGGCGAGGAGAATTTCCTGGCGCAGGCGAAGCTGCTGCATCGCTACGGTGCTGCGGTCGTCGTCATGGCGTTCGACGAAACCGGGCAGGCGGATAGCTACGATCGCAAGGTCGAAATCTGCCGCCGCGCCTACAAGCTGTTGACGGAAGAGGCGGGGCTCTCGCCCGAGGACATCATCTTCGATCCGAATATCTTCGCTGTTGCGACCGGCATCGAAGAGCACAACAATTACGGCGTCGATTTCATCGAGGCGACCCGGACGATCCGCAAGGAAATGCCGCTGGTGCATATTTCGGGCGGCGTCTCTAACCTGTCCTTCTCGTTCCGCGGCAACGAGCCGGTGCGCGAGGCGATGCATGCCGTGTTCCTCTATCACGCCATCCAGGCGGGCATGGACATGGGCATCGTCAATGCCGGTCAGCTGGCCGTCTATGACAACATCGATGCCGAGCTGCGCGAAGCCTGCGAAGACGTGGTGCTGAACCGCCGGTCTGACAGCACCGAGCGCCTGCTTGAGGTGGCCGAGAAGTTCCGGGGCGGGGCGGCGCGCGAAGGCCGCGTGCAGGATCTCTCCTGGCGTGAATGGCCGGTCGAGAAGCGTCTCGAGCATTCGCTGGTCAACGGCATTACCGAATATATCGAGGCCGATACGGAAGAGGCGCGACTAAAGGCTGCGCGTCCGCTGCATGTCATCGAGGGCCCGCTGATGGCCGGGATGAATGTCGTCGGCGATCTCTTCGGATCGGGCAAGATGTTCCTGCCGCAGGTGGTGAAATCCGCCCGAGTCATGAAGCAGGCCGTTGCCGTTCTGCTTCCCTTTATGGAAGAAGAGAAGCGGCTGAACGGCGGCAGCGAGCAGAAGTCGGCCGGCAAGATCCTGATGGCGACCGTCAAGGGCGACGTGCACGATATCGGCAAGAACATCGTCGGCGTCGTGCTCGCCTGCAACAACTATGAGATCATCGATCTCGGCGTCATGGTGCCGGCAACGAAAATCCTGGAGACGGCGGTTGCCGAGAAGGTCGATGTCATCGGCCTCTCCGGCCTGATCACACCGTCACTCGACGAGATGGTGCATGTGGCGGCCGAAATGGAGCGCCAGGGCTTCGAGATCCCGCTGCTGATCGGCGGCGCGACGACGAGCCGTGTGCATACCGCGGTGAAGATCCATCCGGGCTACAACAAGGGCCAGGCGATCTACGTGACGGATGCCAGCCGCGCAGTCGGCGTGGTGTCGTCGCTGTTGTCACCTGACAACCGGGACGGCTATGTCGCCGATATCCGCACCGAATATGCCAAGGTCGCAGCCGCGCATGCGCGCAGCGAAGCAGAGAAGGTACGCCTGCCGCTGTCGCGTGCCCGTGAAAATGCTCACAAGGTCGACTGGACCGGTTACAAGCCGACCAAGCCGAGCTTCCTGGGGACCAAGGTTTTCGAAGATTACGACCTGGCCGATATCGCCCGCTATATCGACTGGACGCCGTTCTTCCAGACCTGGGAACTGCGCGGCCGCTATCCGGCCATTCTCGAAGACGAGAAGCAGGGCGAGGCGGCGCGGGCGCTCTGGAACGATGCGCAGGCGATGCTGAAGAAGATCATCGACGAGAAGTGGTTCCGGCCGCGGGCGGTGATCGGCTTCTGGCCGGCGAACGCTGTCGGCGACGATATCCGTCTCTTCACCGGCGAGGACCGCAAGCACGAGCTCGCGACCTTCTACACGCTGCGTCAGCAGCTGTCGAAGCGCGATGGCCGTCCGAATGTGGCGCTGTCGGATTTCGTCGCGCCCGAAGCAACCGGTATCGAGGAATATGTCGGCGGCTTCGTCGTGACCGCCGGTATCGAGGAAGTGGCGATTGCCGAGCGTTTCGAGCGGGCGAACGACGACTATTCGTCGATCCTCGTCAAGGCGCTGGCAGACCGCTTCGCGGAAGCCTTTGCCGAGCGCATGCATGAGCAGGTTCGCCGCGAGTACTGGGGCTACGCCAAGGATGAGACGCTCTCCAACGACGAGCTGATCACCGAGCAGTACGCCGGTATCCGCCCGGCGCCCGGCTATCCGGCACAGCCCGATCATACCGAGAAGAAGACGCTGTTCGAACTGCTCGACGCCGAGAAGACCGCAGGTGTGACGCTGACGGAAAGCTACGCGATGTGGCCGGGCTCTTCGGTCTCAGGCATCTATATCGGTCACCCCGACTCCTACTATTTCGGCGTTGCCAAGGTGGAGCGGGACCAGGTGGAAGACTACGCCGCCCGCAAGGGCATGGAGGTCACCGAGGTCGAACGCTGGCTCGGCCCGGTGCTGAACTATGTGCCTGCCAAGGTCAGCGACGCGATCGAGGACGCTGCCTGATCTCAGGACCGCAAGTTCAGAGTTTGAATCAAGAAGGGCGGAAAGTGATTCACTTTCCGCCCTTATCGTTTTGAAATGATGCTGTTTTTGGTTTAAGCGCTGAGCTCCGCCAATATCGCCGTTGTATCGTCGCTCTGCTTGAAGCGGGGATAGCGCAGTCCTTCGGGATCGATCTCCCGTTCCAATTGGCGGAGTTCTTCGATCATCGGGCGCAGTCCCTTGTCGAGCGCCGTCCGCACAAGACTTGCGGCGTCGTAGCGCGCGTAGAGGACGACGAGGTCGGCCAGGCCGTCGCTGCAGATGACGGCGTGCGCCCGGGTTTTGACCGTTAGCCGCTCATGGACAAGATGGTCGGCTGCCTCGGAAACGAGGCCGAGCGTCCAGATGCCGCCCGGGGTGTTCTGGCTTTCGCGATGCCGCCGAAGTGCGGCGAGCGTCTCGGTGTCACCGAGCGCGCCGCCGCCCTTGTTGATGCCGCCGGTGCGGGCGATGTGGCTGCGCGCATGCTCCTGCTCGCGCGCATAGGCACCCGGTATCGCCGTGTGGAGGCTTTCCGAACCGTCCTCTTGAAGCAGAAAAACACAGGAGTCGCCGAGACCATAGAAGCCGAAGGCGTTACCCGTTGCGTGTATCATGGCGAAGGCCGAGAGCGGCCAGGCATAGCGGGGGACGCCCGGGTGGCTGTCGGTGAAGTCCTTGCGGGCGTCCTTGGATACGGCGCGGGCGATATCCGATATTGCCGTCTTGCGCGTAATGCCGCGCTGAAAACCATCCGCGAAGCGCGCGGCGATCCAGGCGGCATCGCTGCCGTCAGCATCGACATATTGGCGGTCGCCGAGACCCGTTGCGCCGTCGATGACGAAGGCGCAGGCTTCGTTGTGACCGAAGCGGTCTTCGTTTGCCTTTGCCGGATTGCCTGGGTCGGAAACGGCGTCGAGGACGGAAATTCTGGGTCCTGTGATCATGATCTCAAGGAATAGCGCCAAGCGAGCGGCTCTTCAATGCGATCTGCATGACTACGAGGCGATCGTCAGTTCGGCGACGAAATCATAGGCGTCGCCGCGGTAGAGCGAGCGGGTGAATTCGACGGCGCGGCCGGAGGCGAGGTAGGAGATACGTTCTATCGACAGGCCCGCGGCGCCGACGGCGACGCCGAGGAGGTGGGCGTCGGCTTCCTTCATGTTGGTGGCCGAGATGCGCTGGACGGCGCGGGTCGGGCGGACCTGGCGGCGTTCGAGTTCGGCGTAGAGCGAGGTGGTGACGACAGAGGGATCAGGCAGGAACTCGCCTGAGACGCTGGCATTTTCGATGGCCAGCGGCTGGTCGTCGGCGATGCGCAGGCGTGACAGGCGCGAGACCTTGATGTCGGTGCCGAGGCCGAGGATCATCATCTCGTCGGGCGAGGGCGTGTGGATGCCCTTGTGCAGCCATTCGGAGCGCGAGGTCATACCGCGCCGCGCCATGTCTTCGGTAAACGAGGTCAATTGCGACAGGCGCTGCTCAACCTTGGAAACCGGCTTGGTGACGAAGGTCCCCGAACCGTGACGGCGCACCAGCAGGCCATCGGCGACAAGATCGTCGATCGCCTTGCGAACGGTGACGCGGCTGACGGCGGCGAATTCGGCAATGTCGCGTTCCGGGGGCAGGGCATCGCCGTGACCGAGCGTGCCTGTGCGGACGGCTTCTTCCAGCGTACGGCGAAGCTTGACATAGAGCGGGCCGGTGCCGCCGGCCTGGACGCGTTCGGGCGAGAGGATGGCGGAAAGATCTTCGGTCATGCCGCCCCCCGCGTCTCGATGGCAAGGCGTCTGACGGCCAGTTCGACAGCCCCCTGCAACACGTCGCCTTTCGGCTCGGCGAGCAGCGCGGCGTGACGCTCCACGAGCCAGGGGCGATAGGCATTTGCCAGGCCACCCAGCAGGCAGATCGCCGGGCATTGCGGCCAGATCAGCGCATCGAGATTTTCGCCGATCGCGGATGCGGCTTCGCTGACGATGCCCACTGCGACTTCGTCATTGTTGTTCGCATGGTCGAAGATCACAGGCGCGTAGCGCGCGAAATCCTTCGGCTTGGAGACATGGGCGAATTCGACGAGCTTTTCAGGATCGTTTCCGAACTCGGCCATGATCTTCTCGGTCAAGGCAGAGCCGGATCGTACCCTGTCATAAGCGAGGAGCGACCTTTCCAGTAGGTCGCGGCCGAGGCGGGCGCCGCTTGCCTGGTCACCGACGATGAAGCCCCAGCCGCCGATGCCGCTGATCGTGCCGTTGCGCCGCGCGTTATAGACGGAGCCGGTGCCGAAGGCGCCGATAACACCGTCGGAATCGCCGAGCGCGCCCTGCAGTGCAATCAGGGCGTCGGTCACGACCTTGCCATCGGCAAAGGGAAGGGCCTTCTCGATGCGGCTGCCGTAGTCGCCGACATTGGCGCCTGCGACGCCGACGACGGCGGAGACGCCGGAAACGGTTTCAGGCGGCAATGCGGCATCGCGCAATGCTTCTTTCGCGGCGAGAATGATGTTTTCCAAGGAACCCTGGAGATTGGACAGGATATTGGCGGGGCCTGCGGTGCCGCGGCCCAGAATCTTGCCGCTCCGGTCTGCGACCGCGGCGCGGCAGCTTGACCCGCCGCCATCAATGCCGATTGCCAGTTCCGTCATCGGACCCCCGGATAACGCTGTTCCCGTCGTTTTTTATTACCATACCAAAAAAATACCATTTACCAAGCGAAATTGGCTTTGAAATTTCATATTTCTATCATGTTGATATTTAATGATAAAAATTTTTTATGAAAATTCGGACCGCCAAAAGTTAAATTCGGCTGGACAATTGGTATTTTTTTGGCCTTAATTCTGAAAAAGGGAACAGCAAACAGGGGCAAATTTACACCGGCGCCAAAACCAAATGCCGGGACGCTCCTGAAGACGATTGGGTTTGACGCGGAACTGCCCGTTCAGGCAATCCGCTGGCCCGTCATCATCAGCTTTTTCCTCATGAAAACACCGCGCCCCGCTTGTGTATGGGAGGGTGCAGTCCGGCCCGGGGGCTCCAAGCCTTCATGCCGGTTCGAGCTTAAGGGACCGCCAGCCCTGGCGATCCTCCAAAGGGGCGTTGGGTGTTTCCTCAGACACTCCGATTGCTTGTTTCAGAACCAAAGATGCGCCTGATGGCGCTTAAAAACAGGAGAGGGAAATGAAAAACACTGCTCTGAAAAGCTTCCTGCTGGCGTCGAGCCTGCTGACGTCGGCCGGTTTTGCCTATGGCGCCGACGTGACGCTGACGGTCGAAAGCTGGCGTAACGACGACCTGCAGATCTGGCAGGAAAAGATCATCCCGGCTTTCGAAGCCAAGAACCCGGGCATCAAGATTGTCTTCTCGCCGACCGCTCCGACCGAATACAATGCTTCGCTGAACGCCAAGCTCGACGCCGGTTCCGCTGGCGACATCATCACCTGCCGTCCGTTCGACGCTTCGCTCGAGCTCTTCAACAAGAAGCAGTTGGCCGACCTGACGAGCCTGCCGGGCATGGAGAACTTCACGCCGGTCGCCAAGGCTGCCTGGTCCACCGACGACGGCAAGTCGACCTTCTGCGTGCCGATGGCATCCGTTATCCACGGCTTCATCTACAACAAGGATGCCTTCGACAAGCTCGGCATCTCGATCCCGAAGACGGAAGACGAGTTCTTCGCAGCCCTCGACAAGATCAAGGCCGACGGCACCTATATCCCGCTCGCCATGGGTACGAAGGATCTCTGGGAAGCCGCCACCATGGGCTACCAGAACATCGGTCCGAACTACTGGAAGGGTGAAGACGGCCGCGCCGCTCTGATCTCCGGCAAGCAGAAGCTGACGGATGCCGACTGGGTCAAGCCTTATGAAGAGCTTGCCAAGTGGAAGCCTTACCTCGGCGACGGTTTCGAAGCCCAGACCTACTCGGACAGCCAGAACCTCTTCACGCTCGGCCGTGCAGCGATCTATCCTGCCGGTTCGTGGGAAATCGCGCTGTTCAACACGCAGGCACAGTTCAAGATGGGCGCATTCCCGCCGCCGGTTCCGAAGGCTGGCGACCAGGGCTACATTTCGGATCATCCGGATATCGGCGTTGCCCTGAACGCCAAGAGCGCCCATGCCGAAGAAGCCAAGAAGTTCCTGTCGTGGGTTGCTTCCAGCGAATTCGCCGACATCTACGCGAACTCGCTGCCGGGCTTCTTCAGCCTGAACTCCAATCCGGTGAAGATGAGCGATCCGCTGGCTCAGGAATTCGTTTCCTGGCGCGGCCCGTACAAGTCGACCGTCCGCTCGACCTACCAGATCCTGTCGCGCGGCACCCCGAATCTCGAAAACGAGACCTGGGTTGAATCGGCCAACGTCATCAACGGTACGGACACGCCTGCCGTTGCCGGCGAGAAGCTCCAGAAGGGCCTCGACAGCTGGTACAAGCCGGGCGCTGCCAAGTAAGCGGTACAGCCTAAGACGGGCGGCAACTCTGTTGCCGCCCTCATTCCTGTGCTCGTCACAGGAATCTAGCCACGCGAAGTCTTTCGCGTGAATGAGTCTCCCGCGCCGCCGACGCGGCGCTGCTGGATCTCTGTGACAAGCACAGAGATGAGGGAGAGAATGATGCGAACAGCGAGCCAAGCAATGACCGACCAGACATCGGCAGACATCACCCCGATCAAGCGCCCCATACGCTGGCATATCGGCGTCTTTCTCTTTCCGGCATTCGTCGTCTATTCGGCGATCATGATCCTGCCGCTGATCGAAACGCTCAGGCTTTCGTTCTACAATCTCGTCGACGGTCAGCCGGCCTTCGTTGGTCTGGCGAATTACAAGGTACTGTTCGGAGACGCGCGCTGGGCGCATGATTTCTGGAACGCGCTGGTCAACAACCTGATCTTCTTCGTCATTCATATGTGCGTGCAGAACCCGATCGGCATTGCGCTGGCAGCCCTGCTGTCAACGCCGCGGCTGCGGTTCGTGGCCTTCTACCGCACCGCCATGTTCCTGCCGACGCTGCTCTCCTTCGTCATCGTCGGCTTCATCTGGAAGCTGATCCTCTCGCCGATCTGGGGCGTTGCGCCCTGGCTGATGGGCCTCGTCGGGCTGAAGGGCCTCTTCGCGCCCTGGCTCGGCCAGTCCGGTCCGGCGCTGATTGCCGTGTCGCTGATTTCCAACTGGCAATATATCGGCATACCGATGATGCTGATCTATGCGGCGCTGCTGTCTATACCCGAAGAGGTGATCGAGGCTGCCGAATGCGACGGCATTACCGGCTGGGCGCAGTTCTGGAAGATCAAACTGCCGCTGATCCTGCCTGCCATCGGCATCATCTCGATCCTGACCTTTGTCGGCAATTTCAACGCCTTTGACCTTGTCTATACCGTGCAGGGCGCTCTCGCCGGGCCAGATATGTCCACCGATATTCTCGGCACGCTGCTCTACCGCACCTTCTTCGGTTTCCAGCTGCAGCTCGGCGACCGCTCGATGGGGGCGACGATCGCCACCGTGATGTTCGTCATCATTCTCGCCGGCGTCTCCTTCTATCTCTTTGCCATCCAGCGGCGCATGCGCCGGTACCAGTTCTGAGGAGCGCGACATGTCCAACAAAGCACGCACGTCTCCTCTGCGCACCGGGCTCGTTCACCTGGCGCTCCTCGGCTACACGCTGATTGCCATCTTCCCGGTGTTCCTGACGATCATCAACTCGTTCAAGGATCGCAACGCGATCTTCCGCTCGCCGCTGCAGATCCCGACGCCATCGACCTTCAGCCTTGTCGGCTATCAGACGGTGCTGGGGCAGGGCGATTTCGCGCTTTATTTCCAAAACAGCTTTATTGTCACCGTGGTGGCGATCTTCCTGGTGCTGCTGTTCGGCGCCATGGCGGCTTTCGCGCTGTCGGAATACCGCTTCAGGGGTAATACGCTCGTCGGCCTCTACATGGCGATCGGCATCATGATCCCGATCCGTCTTGGTACGGTCGCCATCCTGCAGGGGATGGTCGCTGCCGGTCTGGTCAACACGCTGACGGCGCTTGTTCTCGTCTATACGGCGCAGGGCATACCGCTCGCGATCTTCATTCTCTCGGAGTTCATGCGCACGGTCTCTGACGACCTGAAGAATGCCGGACGTATCGACGGTCTCTCGGAATATGCGATCTTCTTCCGCCTGGTGCTGCCGCTGGTGCGGCCTGCGATGGCGACGGTCGCCGTCTTCACCATGATCCCGATCTGGAACGACCTGTGGTTTCCGCTGATCCTGGCGCCGGCCGAAGCCACCAAGACCGTGACACTCGGTTCGCAGATCTTCATCGGCCAGTTCGTCACCAACTGGAATGCGGTTCTGGCAGCGCTGTCGCTGGCGATCCTGCCGATCCTCGTTCTCTACGTCATCTTCTCGCGGCAGCTGATCCGCGGCATTACTTCCGGAGCAGTGAAATGACCAGTTCACAGAAGCCCGTCCGCGTCCTTGTTGCCGGTCTCGGCAATATGGGCCGCAGCCATGCGCTCGCCTATCACAACAACCCCGGCTACGAGATCGTCGGCCTCGTCAACCGCTCGGCACCAAAGCTTGATCCGGCTCTGTCGGACTACAAGATCCATCTGGATTTTTATGCGGCCCTTGCCGAGCTGAAGCCTGATCTCTGCGCCGTCTGCACCTATTCCGACAGCCATGCCGACTACGCCGTTGCGGCATTCGAAGCGGGCTGCGATGTCTTCGTCGAAAAGCCGCTGGCGACCACCGTTGCCGATGCCGAGCGCGTCGTGGCGGCTGCGAAGAAGGCTGGGCGCAAGCTCGTCATCGGCTACATCCTTCGCCATCACCCGTCCTGGATCAAGCTGATCGAGGAAGCGCGCAAGCTCGGCGGTCCCTACGTGTTCCGCATGAACCTCAATCAGCAATCCAGCGGCCCGACCTGGGAAACCCACAAGTCGCTGATGCAGACGACATCGCCGATCGTCGATTGCGGCGTGCATTATGTCGATGTCATGTGCCAGATCACCGACGCGAAGCCGGTCGAAGTGCGCGGCATGGGCCTGCGCCTCTCCAATGAGATCGCGCCTGACATGTACAACTACGGCCAGCTGCAGGTGCTGTTCGAAGACGGTTCGGTCGGCTGGTACGAAGCCGGCTGGGGGCCGATGATTTCGGAGACAGCCTTCTTCGTGAAGGACGTGATGTCGCCGAACGGCGCGGTCTCTATCGTCATGGATCCGAACGCCAAGTCCGACGATATCGACACGCACACGAAGACATCGGTCATCCGCCTTCACAACGCCGAGACCGGGCCTGACGGCAAGTTCATCACGCCGGATCAGGACATGACGATGGCGGGCGAGCCCGGCCATCAGGAACTCTGCGATTTCGAGCAGGCTTTCATGCTGAAGGCCATCCGCGAGGATATCGACCTTAACAGGCATATGGGCGATGCAGTGGCTTCGCTGCGCATCTGCCTTGCCGCCGACGAGAGCGTACGCACCGGCCAGCCGGTCAAACTGTAAGGAATTCGACCCTTGGGATCGCTTCAACTGAAATCCATCCGCAAGACCTACGGCACGCATGAGGTGCTGAAGGGTATCGACCTCGAAGTCAAGGACGGCGAGTTCGTCATTTTCGTCGGCCCCTCCGGTTGCGGGAAATCGACCCTGCTGCGCAGTATCGCCGGCCTGGAGGACGTCACCTCGGGTACCGTTCTGATCAATGGCCGCGACGAGACGCTGACGCCGCCTGCCAAGCGCGGCATCGCCATGGTCTTCCAGTCTTACGCGCTCTATCCGCACCTGACCGTCAAGGACAATATGGGCCTCGGCCTGAAGCAGGCGGGCAAGCCGAAGGACGAGATCGAGAAGCGGGTGGCGGATGCCTCCGGCATGCTGTCGCTGGCGCCCTATCTCGCCCGCCGCCCGGCGGAGCTCTCCGGCGGCCAGCGTCAGCGTGTCGCCATCGGGCGCGCCATCGTGCGCGAACCTGAACTCTTCCTGTTCGACGAACCGCTGTCGAACCTCGATGCCGCCTTGCGCGTCCAGACGCGTCTGGAGATCGCCAAGCTGCACCGCCAGTTGAAGGCGACGATGATCTACGTCACCCACGACCAGGTCGAGGCGATGACGCTGGCCGACAAGATCGTCGTCCTGAATGCCGGCGCGATCGAGCAGGTCGGTTCGCCGATGGAGCTCTATAACCGCCCGGCCAATGTCTTCGTCGCCGGCTTCATCGGCTCGCCGATGATGAACTTCATCGCCGCCGACAAGCTCGGCGACGCGGAAGCCAAGACCATCGGCGTGCGTCCCGAGCATCTGACGCTGTCGCGCGACAGCGGCACCTGGAAGGCGAAGATCGTCCATGTCGAGCATCTCGGCGCGGATACGATCGTCTATCTGGAATCCGACCAGTGCGGGCTGCTGACGGTGCGCCTCTTCGGCGAGCATCAGTATGCGCCTGACGAGATCGTCTATGCGACGCCGGACCGGGCGCATATGCACCGGTTTGATGGGAACGATCAGGCGATCCGGTAGGGTTTGACGGGGTGAGGGCGCTTGCCGCCTTCTCCGGGCCGAAGCATTTAAAAATAAAGGGCGGTGTTGCTTGGCAATGCCGCCCTTTTTTGCGCCAGCCGAGGGATGCTCGCAATTGCAAGGAATCGCACAAAAAAGGCGCCGCGGAGAGCGGCGCCTGGCAGGAGGTTATACTTGTCCGATCAGTCGCGGATGACGAGGAGATCCGCAGCCATGAAGCGCAGCGTCACTGTTTCGCCTGACGGAGGCGGGGTGACGCCCGGGCTGTTGAACATGTCGAAGGAGATGACGTTGCCGCCGACATTCATGCGGGTGCGGATGACCGAGCCCAGGAAGTGGGCGGACACGACCTGGCCGGTGAGGGCGGTATCGCTCTTGACGCCTTCCGCAAGCGAACCTGCTTCCGGACGCAGTGCCAGCGAAACCGTATCGCCTGCCTTTGAGTCAGCGACCGATTGCTTCAGCGTGATGCCTTGGTCGCCGATCTGGATGCGGTTGGCCGCCGGATCGACGACCTTTGCTTCAATCAGGTTCAGCGTACCGACGAAGGAGGCGACGAAGCGGGTTGCCGGCGTGTTGTAGATCTCGAAGGGGGTACCGATCTGATCGGCCCTGCCGGCGTTCATGACGACGATACGGTCGGAGATCGACAGCGCTTCTTCCTGATCGTGGGTCACGAAGACGGTGGTGATGCCCAGCTTCTGCTGGATAGCACGGATTTCTTCGCGCAGCGACACGCGGATCTTGGCGTCGAGAGCCGAGAGCGGTTCGTCGAGAAGCAGGACCTGCGGCTTGACCGCGAGCGCGCGGGCAAGTGCGACGCGCTGCTGCTGTCCGCCTGACATCTGATAGGGGTAGCGGTCGGCCAGATGATCGAGGCGGATGAGCCCGAGCATCTCCTTCACGCGGGCATCGATCTCGGCTTTCGGCGCACCGGCGACCTTGAGGCCGAAGGCGACGTTGTCGTGCACGCTCATGTTCGGGAACAATGCATAGGCCTGGAAGACCATGCCGATATTGCGCTGGTTCGGCTTCAACGGGCTCTGGTCCTTGCCGTTGATATGGAGCGTGCCGCCGGTCGGCGTCTCGAAACCGGCGATCATGCGCAGGACCGTCGTCTTGCCGCAGCCCGATGGGCCGAGGAAGGAGATGAACTCGCCCTTTTCGATATTCATGTTGAAGTTATGAACGACCTGAACCTGGCCGAAGGACTTCTGAAGATTGGTCAGTGTTAGAAATGACATGGACAGATACCTTAAGCCTTCGCGGGGGCGGCTTTGCCGAAGCGGGAGATGAGATTGAGGAGGCCCATGGAGAGCCACGTGATCGAGAAGGCGATGACCGCGAGTGCCGAAGGCTCATAGGCCTTGTTGGCGCCGACGAGCTGCAGGTACGGGCCGAAGGCCGGGCGGTTCAGCAGGGCGGCCATGGTGAACTCGCCCATGACGATCGCGAGCGTGATGAAGGCACCCGAAAGCACGCCGCTCATGACGTTCGGGAAGATGCAGCGGAACATGATCGTCGTCCACTTGGCACCAAGGCTTTCGGCAGCCTCCGTCAGCGTGCGGACGTCGATGGCGCGCATCGCGGTATCGACGGCACGGTACATGTAGGGGAGCGACAGTGTGATGTAGGAGCAGACGAGCAGGATGTTGGTACCCGTTGTGTAACCCGTCAGCGGCAGGATCGAAGACGAATTGTACATTCTGAGATAGCCGAAGACGATGACGATCGCTGGGATGACCAGCGGCAGCAGCGTGACGAATTCGACGACCGGGCGCATCTGCGGCAGGCGCAGGCGAACCCAGTAAGCGGTCGGCACGACGAGCAGCATGCCGAACACGATCGTCAGCAACGCCATCAGCATCGAATAGCCAAACGTGGCGCGGAACTGCTCGTCGGAAAATACCGACGCATAGGCATCCAGGCTGTAAGTGCCGCGGCGCATGCGCAGCGAGAACTCGATTGTGCCAATAAGAGGAATGACGAAATAGCTTGCGCCGATGATGACGGCGATCCAGGCGCCGAGACGTTGAGCCTTCATTTCTGCCACCGTTCAGCGCGCATGCGCAGCATGAGATAGAGGATATTGGATACGCCTGTTATGACGATCATGCCGAGGGCGATCGCATAGCCGAGGTTCGCATTGTGAAGCACGTCGCCGCGGATCTGTGCATAGAGTAGGATAGGAACGATGTTCAGCGACGAGCCGGTCAGCGCGTAGGCGGTCGCGATGGCGCCGAAGGCGTTTGCGAAGAGCAGCAGCGTGGTTCCGAGCAGGCTTGGCCACAGGATTGGGAAGGCAACCATCGTCCAGTACTGGCGGTTGGTGGCGCCGAGGATCTCGGAGGCTTCGCGCCATTCTTTCTTCATGCCGTCGAGCGCCGGCGTCAGGATTAGCACCATCAACGGGATCTGGAAGTACATGTAGGTGATGGTCAGGCCGAGGAACGACAGCAGGTTGAAGCCGGTGCCGTAGAGATTGAAGCCGAACCAGTCGCGCATGAACATGGTGACAAGGCCGGTGCGACCGAGCGTTGCCAGAAATGCGAAGGCGAGCGGAACGCCGGCGAAGTTGGATGCGACGCCGGAAAACGTCATGAGGGTCGAGCGGACCGAGGCTGGCAGACCGCCGAGCACCACGGCCCAGGCAAGGAAGAAGCCGATCAACGCGCCGCCCAGAGCCGAAGCGACGGAAACGCGGATACTGATCCAGTAGGCACTCATGATCGAGGGGGTGAACAGGTCACCGATATTCTTGAAGGTGAAGCTGCCGTCAGGCGTGAGAAACGCACCGGCGACAAGGTAGACGGTCGGGATAATCAGGAACAAGAGAGAGAAGATGACGAATGGCGCAATGCCGAGCCAGTCGATCACCCGTTCCTTGTTGATCATCGAGGACGTGCCTGCGATGGGGGCAGATATTGTACTCATAGCAGGCTTCCAGTCGTATCCGAGGGGCAAAAGGCCTCCCCGCGTGAGCGGGAAGGCCGGTTCCGGTCCTGTCGATTACTTGACGGCGGCGCCGACGACGGAATCCCAGTTCTTGGTGATGGCTTCCTTGCCAGCAGCCTGTTCTTCAAGCGTCGGGAAAACAGCCTTTTCGTAGGCTGCTGCCGGAGGCAGCTTGTCGAGCAGGTCCTTCGGGATCTTGTTGTTCTTGGCAAGATCGTTGAAGCGGATCGGGTGGCAATAACCCTTCAGCCAGCCGAGCTGACCTTCGTCCGAATAGAGGTATTCCATCCAGAGCTTGGCAGCGTTCGGGTGCGGTGCGAATGCTGAGATCGCCTGAACGTAAACGCCAGCGACAACGCCCGACTTCGGAACAACGACTTCGTATGGCGGGTTGCCCTTGAGGCTCTCGCCCCACGACAGAGCATTATAGTCCCATGCGACGATGATCGGCGTGGAGCCCTGTGCGAACGGAGCCGCCTTGCCGGTTACCGGCACAAAGTTTCCAGCCTTGTTGAGCTCGGCGAAGAACTTCAGACCTTCGTCGCCAGCCTTGGCAGCGTCGCCGCCAGAAGCGGAGAGACCTGCAGCGTAAACGCCCTGAACAGCCTGGTTTGCGGTACGCGGATCGCCTGCGAGCGCAACCGAGTTAGCGTAGTCGCTCTTGAGCAGATCAGACCAGTCTGCGGGGGACTGCTTCACGAGATCCTTGTTCACGAGGAACGAGAGAACGCCGTAGTAGTCGCCGTACCAGTAGCCGTCGGCATCCTTGGCGGTATCCGGAATGGAATCCCAGGTGGAGACCTTGTAGGGCTGGATCAGGCCATCGGCCTTGGCAGACGGGCCGAAGGAGAGACCGACGTCGATGACGTCAGGAGCCTGCGGGCCGGTGTTGCCCTTGTTGGCCTTGATGGCTTCGATTTCGTCGCCCGAACCAGCGTCCGGGTTCAGTTCGTTGACTTCGAGGCCGTACTTGGCCTTGAAGCCTGCGATGACGTCGCCGTAACCGCACCAGTCGTGTGGCAGCGCGATGGTCGTCAGCGTGCCTTCCTTCTTGGCGGCAGCGATGAGGTCGGCGCTCGGTTCAGCTGCGGCAATCGCAGTCGAAGCTACGACGATCGCAGTAGAAAGCGAAAGCAGTCGAGAAATGTTAGAGATCACTGTTGTTCTCCTTCGGTTTTCAGTGGTCTGGCGAAGCTGTTACTGACGTTGCATGAAGCTTGTATGACAGCCGCGTGACGTTAATTTTTCTTATGATTGCAGGTGCTTGCGGCCGCTGTCTTGTTTGCGACGCGCTATTCTATTTTATCTACGCCCTCATTGATTTCGTTTAGTCTTGCCCCTTTCCCTCTCAACTCAGCCTGCGGAAGAGCCGCGTCTGCTCGAACAGGCCCTCCAGCGTTTTCATGCGCTCCTTCGTTTCGTCCCATGTCGAGCTCTGGACGGCTTCGATCAGGGCTTCGACGATGAAAAGCGTGACGACCGAGGAATCCCAGGCCGACGGTGCCTCGATCTGGACGCGGAACGCGTGCCTTGCGAGCTTGGCGGCGGGCGAACCCCATTGGTCGGTGAAGACGATGATGTCGGCGCCGCGCTTGCGGGCGGCCTGCGCCAGGCTCACCATCTCCTGCTCGTAGCGGCGGATATCGAAGATGATCAGCAGGTCGCCGGCATTCATGTTGAGCACGTATTGCGGCCAGCTGGATGAATTCGAGGAGAGCAGGGCGGTGTTTGGCCGAATGACCTGCATGTGAGTGAAAAAGTACTCGGCCAGCGCGCCGGTGATGCGGCCGCCGACGAAATAGAGGCCGCGCTTGCGGTCAGACAGCAGCGACGCGACGTTCTCGAAGGTTGCCGTGTCGAGATCAGTCAGCGTTTGGCGCAGGTTGCCGATTATGGCATCGGCGAAGCGGTTGAGAATATGTGTGCCCGGGGCATTCGAGGCCCAGCGGTCGTGCTTGGCGATCGGGTTGGAGATCGTCGCTTCGACCTCCTGATGCAAATGCGCCTGGAAATCCGGATAGCCTTTGAAGCCGAGCTTCTGCACCATGCGCACCACCGTCGGCGTCGAGACGCCGGCATTTTCCGCAATGGTGGTGATGCTGCCCAGCCCGGAGACTGGGTAGTTGTCCAGCAGACTTTCAGCCAACTGCTTCTCGGCGCGCGTCAGCGCGTCGAAATGCGAGTGGATGACGTCCGAGACCGTCTTCGACGCGGCGTTCACTCGATCATGCTCCCCGGGAATGGCTTGTTTTGATCCCGACGCTTTCCCTTTGCGTCAGGTGCCACTTTCCCACTCAAAGTTAACAACGCTGTCACAATCCATGTCAACCACTGTCATGAAAAGAAATTTTCAGGATGCGCTTGACAGTGTGGAGAACCTGAAGAATTCTTTTCTTATTAATTTTTTATAAAGCCATCTGGCGAGGCGTTGCCCCCGTGCTCACTGAACTGAAGGTGCTAAGCGAAGCAGAAGGAAGTTGCGTCAGCATCGAGCGGCGCGACGGCAAGAGTGCGCTGCTGGTCATCTGCGAGCACGCTTCGCGCACCCTGCCTGAACGCTACGGTGATCTTGGCCTTTCGAAGGATGCGCGGGAGAGCCACATCGCCTGGGATCCGGGCGCTTTGGCAGTTGCCCGCGGTATTTCCGCCGCACTTGACGCAACGCTCGTCTCGCAGCGCTTTTCCCGCCTGATCTACGATTGCAACCGCCCGCCGGAAGCGCCGGGCGCGATGCCGGAGAAGAGCGAGATCTACCCCATTCCGGGCAACCAGAATCTCGGCGCTGACGAGCGCAGGGCGCGGACAGAAGCGCTGTACATTCCTTTTCACGATGCCGTGCGCGGGCTGATCGCGGAGCGAAAGGCGAGGGGACAGGAGACTGTCGTCGTCACAATCCACAGCTTTACGCCGGTGTTCAACGGCAAGCCGCGTGCAGTCGAGCTCGGTATCCTGCACGATGCCGACAGCCGCCTCGCGGACAAGATGCTGACGGCTGCGGCCGATGCGCCGCTTTACAAGACAGAACGCAACGAGCCCTACGGCCCTCAAGACGGCGTGACGCATACGCTGATCCTGCACGGGGTTTCCAACGGGTTCCGCAATGTAATGATCGAGGTCCGAAACGACCTCATCAAGGACGATGCCGGTCAAGGGGTCATGGCCGACTATCTCTCAGGGCTTCTCCAGCAATGTCTGGAAGGCTCGCACTAAAAAGAAAACGGCCCCAGGGAGCAGCTTTGCTGCGGACCGCCCGATGGCAAATGCCACGGGCAATTTGGCACAAGATCGACCGCAATCCCGCGGCCGATCGGGAACAGGGGGAAGTCATGTCTGACTATACCGATCTGGATAAGAAGCAGGACATGAGTGTCCTGCATTCCATGGGCTATGCCCAGGAACTTGAACGGCGCATGAGCTCGTTCTCGAACTTCGCAGTCTCGTTTTCGATCATTTGCATTCTCTCCGGCGGCATCAATTCGCTGGCTCAGGCAACGGCAGGTGCCGGCGGCGCGGCAATCGGCATCGGCTGGCCGATCGGTTGCTTCGTCTCGCTCGTCTTCGCCGTGGCGATGGCGCAGATCAGCTCTGCCTATCCGACGGCCGGCGGCCTCTATCACTGGGGTTCGATCCTCGGGAACCGCTTCACCGGCTGGCTGACCGCCTGGTTCAACCTGCTCGGTCTGGTCACCGTTCTCGGCGCCATCAATGTCGGTACCTATTACTTCTTCATGGGTTCCTTCGGCACCAGCTATTTCGGCCTGACGGATACGACTGCCGTGCGTATCGTCTTCCTCGTCATCATCACCGGCGCACAGGCTCTCGTGAACCACATGGGTATCGGCCTCACCGCCAAGCTCACGGACTTCTCGGGCTACCTGATTTTCGCAACGGCCATCGTGCTTTCGGCCGTCTGCCTCTTTGCGGCCCCGTCCTATGAAATCGGCCGCCTGTTCACCTTCGCCAACTATTCCGGCGAAGCTGGCGGCAATGTCTGGCCGGCGACCTCGGGCACCTGGGTGTTCCTGCTCGGTCTGCTGCTGCCGATCTATACGATCACCGGCTATGACGCTTCGGCGCATACATCGGAAGAAACCGTCAAGGCAGCGCATTCCGTGCCGCGCGGCATGGTGTCCTCGGTGCTGTGGTCGGCGCTGTTCGGCTACATCATGCTGTGCTCGTTCGTCCTAATGCTGCCGAACATGGACGATGCCGCCAAGCAGGGCTGGAACGTGTTCTTCTGGGCGATGGACGCGCAGGTCAATCCTGTCGTCAAGGACATCCTGTACTTCGCAATTCTCGTCAGCCAGTGGCTGTGCGGCCTTGCGACCGTCACCTCGGTGTCGCGCATGATTTTCGCCTTCTCGCGTGACGGCGGTCTTCCGGCTTCCAAGGCGCTTGCCAAGGTCAGCCCGAAATACCGTACGCCGGTTGCTGCGATCTGGACGGGTTCGATCCTCTCGGTCCTGTTCGTCTGGGGCTCTTCGCTCGTCTCGATCGGCGATACGCCGGTTTATACGATCGTCGTCTCGTGCACGGTCATCTTCCTGTTCTTCTCCTTCGCGATCCCGATCACGCTCGGTCTCTTCGCCTGGGGTACGTCGAAGTGGGACAAGATGGGCCCGTGGAACATCGGCGAGGGCGCCTTCAAGCTGTTCGCGGTGCTGACGGTCCTAGCGATGATCCTGATCTTCGTTCTCGGTGTTCAGCCGCCGAACGGTCCGGCTCTCTACGTCACCGTCGGCTTCCTTGTCCTGGCCGGTATCGTCTGGTTCGGCTTCGAGCAGCGCCGCTTCAAGGGTCCGCCGATCGGCGACGAAGTGGCACGCCGTCAGGCGGAAATCGCTGCTGCCGAAAAGGCCGTGGGCGAACACTAAGGCCAGAGGCTTCCCTCTCGAATGGCGGGGCCGCGGCGTACGCGGCCCCATCCCCGGCTCAATGAAAAAGCATCAGGCGGGCTTCGCCCCGCCGCTGCATGCCCTTTCGTTGTTCCGAAATCGCAAAATCAAAAATTCAGGCGGGTAAATCATGACCACCAGCTACACTCTCGACGATCTCAAGAAGGACGTGGCCGAGGGCCGCATCGATACCGTTCTGGCGTGCCAGATCGACATGCAGGGCCGCTTGATGGGCAAGCGCTTCCAGGCCGAGTATTTCCTCGACAGCGCCTGGAAGGAAACCCACAGCTGCAACTATCTCGTCGCCACCGATATGGAGATGGAAACCGTCTCCGGCTACAAGGCGACGAGCTGGGAAAAGGGCTACGGCGACTACACGATGAAGCCGGACCTTTCGACGCTGCGCCGCATTCCGTGGCTCGAAGGCACCGCACTAGTGCTCTGCGATCTGCTCGACCACCACACCCATGAAGAAGTTCCGCATTCGCCGCGTGCCATCCTGAAGAAGCAGGTGAAGCGCCTAGAGGCGATGGGCATGAAGCCGTTCATGGCGTCAGAGCTGGAATTCTTCCTGTTCGACCAGACCTATGAATCCGCGCATGCCTCGGGCTATCGCAACCTGAAGCTCGCCAGCGCCTATAACGAGGACTACCACATCTTCCAGACCACCAAGGAAGAAGAGGTAATGCGGGCGATCCGAACCGGCCTGCAGGGCGCCGAAATCCCGGTCGAAAATTCGAAGGGCGAGGCCTCTGCCGGACAGGAAGAGATCAACGTCCGCTATGCCGAAGCTTTGACGATGGCCGACCGCCATACGATCATCAAGAACGGCTGCAAGGAAATCGCCTGGTCGAAGGGCAAGGCCATCACCTTCCTTGCCAAGTGGCATTACAATGCCGCCGGCAGCTCGTCGCATATCCACCAGTCGCTCTGGAGCCTCGATGGCAAGAAGGCGCTGTTCTTCGACGAGAAGGGCAGATACGGCATGTCGCCGTTGATGGAAAACTACGTTGCCGGTCTTCTCGCCCATGCAAGCGAGATCACCTATTTCCTGGCGCCCTACATCAATTCATACAAGCGCTTCATGGCCGGCACCTTCGCGCCGACCAAGGCGATCTGGAGCAAGGACAATCGCACCGCCGGTTACCGCCTTTGCGGCGACGGCAGCAAGGCGATCCGCATCGAATGCCGCGTCGGCGGCTCCGACCTCAATCCCTATCTCGCGTTTGCGGCGCTGATTGCCGCAGGTATCGACGGCATCGAGAACAAGCTTGAACTCGAAGCGCCCTTCGTGGGAGATGCCTATGGCGCCCGCAAGGTTCGCGAGATTCCGCGGACGCTCCGGTCCGCGACGGTTGCCATGACCAAGTCGAAGATGCTGCGCAGCGCCTTCGGCGATGATGTCATCGACCACTACACGCGCGCTGCCGAATGGGAGCAGGAAGAATACGATCGTCGCATCACCGATTGGGAAGTGGCGCGCGGTTTCGAGAGAGCATAAGAGGCGTATCGAAGGCGGATGCAATAAGCGCCACATGATCTCCATATATCCGGAGATGGTGGTGGCTGCGTCCGCCATAAGGTCGCGAAAAACATAGGATGAAGATCATGGCAATGATCCAATGCATATCGCCGGTCGACGGATCGGTTTACGCGGAGCGTTCGGCGCTTTCGCTGGAAGCGGCGAAAGAAGCCGTGGCGCGGGCGCGCAAGGCGCAGAAGACCTGGGCGAAGCGCCCGCTCGAAGACCGCGTTCAGCTGGTGCTGAAGGGTGTCGCGCGTCTCAACGAGATGTCGGACGTCGTCGTGCCCGAGATCGCCTGGCAGATGGGCCGTCCCATCCGTTATGGCGGCGAGTACAAGGGCTTCAACGAGCGCTCCAATTACGTGGCCTCGATCGCTGCCGAGGCGCTGGCACCGCTCGTCGTCGAAGAGAGCGACAAGTTCGAGCGCCGCATCGAGCGCGAAGCCCATGGCGTTGTCTTCGTCGTGGCGCCCTGGAACTATCCCTATATGACGGCGATCAACACTATCGCTCCGGCGTTGATGGCGGGCAATACCGTTGTGCTGAAGCATGCATCGCAGACGCTGCTGGTCGGCGAGCGCCTCGTACAGGCTTTCGTCGAGGCCGGTGTCCCTGAAGATGTCTTCCAGAATGTCTTCCTCGATCACCAGACGACCTCGGCTCTGATCGCCGCCGGCAGCTTCAATTTCGTCAACTTCACCGGTTCGGTCGAAGGTGGCCGTTCGATGGAGCGCGCGGCAGCCGGCACCTTCACCGGTCTCGGCCTTGAGCTCGGCGGCAAGGATCCGGGCTATGTCATGGAAGACGCCGATCTCGACGCTGCCGTCGATACGCTGATGGATGGCGCGACCTACAATTCCGGCCAGTGCTGCTGCGGCATCGAACGCATCTATGTGCACGAGTCGCTCTATGACAGCTTCGTCGAGAAGTCGGTCGCCTGGGTCTCGAACTACAAGCTCGGCAATCCGCTCGATCCTGAAACATCGCTGGGCCCGATGGCGCATAAGCGCTTTGCCAAGGTGGTGCGCGATCAGATCGCCGATGCGGTTTCCAAGGGCGCCAAGGCGCTGGTCGATCCGAAACTCTTCCCGCAGGACGATGGCGGCGCCTATCTCGCGCCGCAGGTTCTGGTCAATGTCGACCACTCGATGGCCTTCATGCGCGAAGAAACCTTCGGCCCGGCGGTCGGCATCATGAAGGTGAAGAGCGATGAGGAAGCGCTGGCGCTGATGAATGACAGCCAGTACGGCCTGACGGCCTCGCTCTGGACCAGGGATGCCGAGCGGGCAGGGCGGCTTGGCCGCGAAATCGAAACCGGCACGGTGTTCATGAACCGCGCCGATTATCTGGATCCGGCGCTTTGCTGGACCGGCGTCAAGGAAACCGGCCGCGGCGGCTCGCTATCGATCATCGGCTTCCAGAACCTGACGCGTCCGAAATCCTACCATCTGAAGAAAGTCACAGCATGAGCAGCAATATCACAGCCAACTGGAGCTATCCGACAGCGGTCAAGCTCGGCCGCGGCCGCATCAAGGAGCTCGCCGACGCCTGCAAAAGCCTGGGCATGAAGAAGCCGCTGCTGGTCACCGATCGCGGCCTTGCTTCCATGGCGATCACCAAGAACGCGCTCGACATTCTCGAAGATGCCGGTCTCGGCCGCGCCATCTTTGCCGATGTCGATCCGAACCCGAACGAGAAGAACCTCGAAGCCGGTGTGAAGGCCTTCAAGGATGGCGGTCATGACGGCGTCGTCGCTTTCGGCGGCGGCTCCGGTCTCGATCTCGGCAAGTGCGTCGCCTTCATGGCAGGCCAGAGCCGTCCGGTCTGGGACTTCGAGGATATCGGCGACTGGTGGACGCGCGCCAGCATCGAAGGCATCGCACCGATCGTTGCCGTGCCGACGACGGCGGGGACCGGCTCGGAAGTCGGCCGCGCCAGCGTCATCACCAATTCGGCGACGCATGTGAAGAAGATCATCTTCCATCCGAAGTTCCTGCCCGGCGTCGTGATCTCCGATCCGGAACTGACCGTCGGGATGCCGAAGATCATCACCGCCGGCACCGGCATGGATGCTTTCGCGCATTGCCTGGAAGCCTATTCCTCGCCCTTCTACCATCCGATGTCGGCCGGTATCGCGCTTGAAGGCATGCGTCTGGTCAAGGAATTCCTGCCGCGCGCCTACAAGGAGGGCACGGATCTGGAAGCCCGCGCCAACATGATGGCAGCCGCCGCCATGGGCGCCGTCGCGTTCCAGAAGGGCCTTGGCGCCATCCACGCGCTGTCGCACCCGATCGGCGCCGTCTACAACACCCATCACGGCATGACCAATGCCGTCGTGATGCCGGCCGTGCTGCGTTTCAATCGCGCTGTGATCGAAGAGAAGATCGCCCGTGCGGCGGCTTATCTCGGCATCGCCGGAGGTTTCGACGGCTTCTATGATTACGTGCTGAAGCTGCGCTCCGAACTCGGCGTTCCCGAAAGCCTCTCGGCGATGGGAATCGCGCCTGACAGGATCGACGAATTGTCAGCGATGGCGATCGAAGACCCGAGCGCCGGTGGCAATCCTGTCACGATGACGCTCGAAAACACCAAGGCTTTGTTCAAGGATTGCTTCTGAGTTAACCAAGGCGGACCAACCAGCTGGCCCGGAAAGCATAGGCTTTCCGGGCTTTTTTTGTCTGCAAACATCCCAAATTCTTGGGATGTAAGAAATCCGGGCTGCAATTTCGGGTCGTCCGTTTAGATTTTGTTAACCACGATTGGAAAGGATGCATTAACCGCACGATGAATCGAAAAGTGCGTATGAGAGCGATAACCGGCTCGCCACTTTTCCCTTCGAGGACCTGATATGCCAGTCATTACTTTTGCAAATACCAAGGGCGGCGCCGGCAAGACTACGGCCGTGCTGCTGCTGGCGACCGAGCTTGCGCGCAAGGGGTATCGCGTCACCATTCTGGACGCCGATCCCCAGCATTGGATTTCCCGCTGGCATGAGATTTCCGGCAACGTGAAGAACGTCTCTGTCATCGACTTCGTCACCTCGGCATCGCTGCCGCTGCATATCAGCGAAAACAAGGCCAATACCGACTATTTCATCATCGATCTGCCGGGCGCGCGCAATCCGCTGCTTGCCACTGCCGTCGGTCTTTCCGACCACGTGCTGATCCCGATCCAGGGCTGTGCCATGGATGCCCGCGGCGGCGCGCAGGTTCTGGAACTGCTCCAGTATCTGGATGAGAAGGCAGGCATCAAGATCGGCCATTCCGTCGTCCTGACCCGCGTCAACTCGATGGTGACGACGCGCGCGCTGCAGCTGGTCAAGGCGCTGCTAAACGAGCGTCACGTTCCGGTTCTCGACACGGCGATCATCGAACGCTCGGCCTTCCGCGACATCTTCGATTGCGGCGGCACGCTCGCCACCATGGATGCGACCCGGGTCTCGAACCTCGAAAAGGCCCGCGAAAATGCTCTCTGTTTCGCCGAGGAAATGATGCGCAAGCTGCCGGTCAAGCTTCCGGTTGCGGCACGTCTTTCCGGCCTGCTGATGCGTGACGCGGCCTGATTTCACAAGCCGAAACAAAAAAGCCGCCGGGAGACCGGCGGCTTTTTTTGTTTCAATGCATGGCGATCAATCGACGAATTCGACCGTGACGCCGGGCTTGACCATCTTGGCCAGTTCCGTCGCGTCCCAGTTGGTCAGGCGGATACAGCCGTGGCTCTGGGTGCGGCCGATCTTCGAGGGCTCCGGGGTGCCGTGAATGCCGTAGGTCGGTTTGGAAAGCGCGATCCAGACAGTGCCAACCGGGCCGTTCGGGCCTGGCGGGATGTTGAGGACCTTGTCATTTGCGCCCTGCTGGAAGTTGATCTTCGGATTGTAGGTGTAGCCTGGGTTCAGCGCGACGCGATCGACCTGCACCGTTCCTGACGGCGAAGGCGTGTCGTTGGAACCGATCGAGGCCGGGTAGGCAGCGATCAGGTTGCCCGCGTCGTCATAGGCGAAGACCTGCTTCTTGGCCTTGTCCGCCAGAATCTTGGCGACCGTGCCGGTCTTCGGGTCGCCTGGATTGACAACCTTGATGATGGTGCCGGGGACGGTGAAGTCGGCGCCAGGGTTCATTTCCTTCAGGAAGGCCTCGTCCATATGGAAACGCTCGGCCAGCATCTCGGTCGTGGACGTATAGGCGAGCGACGGCAGAAGCGCCTTGTGTGCGTAGTCTTCCGGAATCTCGGCGACATAGGGGCCAGCCGCGTCTGCAGGGGTGATGGTATAGCTGATAACAGGCAGGCCGCCCGACAGGCGCAGCTGTTCAAGGATCGCGTCGGTATTGTTCGGATCGAGATTTTCGCCGGTCATCTGGTTATAGGCATAGATTGCCTTGGTGACGTTCGAGCCCGTGTGTCCGTCAATGACGCCGGGCGAGATGCCGGAGCGGTCGAGGAACACCTGCAGCGCGACGATCTCCGGCTTCGACTTGCCCTTCAGGGTGATCGCGGGCTCTTCGGGTGCCCTTGGCTGCTGTGCCTGAGGTGCCTGCTGATCGGGATCGATCGCGGCATAGTCGCCGTTATCAGGATAGGGCTGATCGAGCGGCTGACGCTCGATGCTTCCGTCACGCGGGATCGCGCCGGTGACTGCGCCGCGCTCCATGTAGCGGGTGCTGCCATAGCGCGTCTGATCGCCGCTCTCGGCATTATAGGGGTCGTTGCTATAGGGATCGCGCGAGGGAGCCGCGGGATAATAGCCCTTGGAGCGCATTTCGGTGGCGACGACATTGCCGTAGCTGTCGACGAGAACGCGATTGCCGTTACGGTCGCGCGAATAATAGACGTCGGCGCCCGGCGGGATATAGTCAACGATCTGGCCATCCGGCGTGACCATGACGACGTCGCGCTGGCGGCGGCCATATTGCTGCGCGTCCGCGACCGGCGCGACGGATGTGACGGCCAGAACGACAGCGGCGAGCGAAAGGCCGTATTTCAGAATGCGATTCACGTCTTGCACCTCAAGCAGGGACTGGGCCGACACACACCCGCGAATTTTGACGCTAGTGTGGAATTTATGAATTCGTACTGAACAAATTATGAAAATATCCGTGATCACTTGCGTGAAGCTAAACGTTTGGTTTGCCAAGGCGGTTCCTCAGCGGATCGCCGGTCGCGGGCAATCACGCGCGACGTGATTGACGAAACCTTGCGCTGCCCCTAACGCTACGGCAGTTTTGAGACAGGGGAGGGATTGAAATGATCGAGTTTGCAGCCGCCAAGGGGCCGCGCATGATGCTGGACGAAACGTCGGTGATGGATATCGGCGCCTGCGTCGTCGATGGCGTCGACATTTCGCCCAAGCGCGCCATTCCGGATGACGGCGACCCGCGTATAGACCATTCGCTCGAAGGCTTCCTGTTTACCTGCGGCCCTGACCATATCCGTCACCGAGAGCCGATCCCGGGCCGCACCGACGGCGCGATCTATCCGCTGCATGGCTCGGTTTCCGGCCACAAGGCGAAGGTGCTGTGGACCAAGTTCGAAAACGGCAATGCCGAATGCCGCGCCGATATCGACCTCATCACTGTCGAAGGACTGCCGCAGCGCATCGAGCGCCTCTGGAAGATCAATGGCCAAACAGGCGAGGTCTCGCTCGAGGACAAGGTCATCAATACCAGCGATCAGACCGTCCCGACTTTCCTGATGTACCATATGAATGTCGGCGGCAAATGGTTCGACGAGGGCACCCGGCTCGAAGGCAAGATGCTGGAAGACGGCGGCTTCCCCTGGACCTTCGGTGACGAACTCGGCGGGTTGTTCTGCGTCGAGGCACCGGCGACAGAGGGCGGCTTTGCCGAAGTGCGCCTCGGGCCGATGAAGGCCGTGCATGGCAAGACGCTGAGGGTGCGCACGCGCTCCGATACGCTGCCGCACCTGCAGGTCTGGCGCAACCAGAATGCACCGGCGCATATTCTCGGCATCGAGCCGGTCTCGCATCGCTGGGTGCTGCGGAGCGAGCTGGAGGCGGCGGGCGAATTCAACATGCTGAAGCCCGGCGAAAGCCGCAGCTATGCGCTGACGTTCGCCTTTGTATGATCTAACAATTGTTGACGCTCGCGGTCGCGCATCGTAGAGCTTCTGCCGTTCATTTTCAGGAGGTACGCGTGATGGACATCCGCCAGATCGACGACGACTATTCGGTATCCGGCCAGATTGCGGTCGAGGATCTCGACCAGATCAAGGCTCTGGGTTTCAAGTCGATCGTCTGCCATCGCCCGGACCAGGAAAGCCCTGACCAGACGCCGTTTTCCGTGATCGCGGCGCGCGCCAAGGAACTTGGCCTGGAGATCGCGCATGTGCCTGTTGGCACCATGGGCGTTACCGAGGAAGCCGTGACCGGCATGGTCGACGCGCTTGACGAATTCCCGCGCCCGATGCTCGGCTACTGCCGCTCCGGCGCCCGTTCCACCGCGATCTATCAGAAGACCCATCATATTCGCGGCTGACCCTGCGGCGCGGTTGTGTCCGCGCCCTTCATTCCATAAGAAACTCAGGAGAAAACCATGAGCATCAAGCGCATCGGCCCCGGTCCCCGCATGAGCGGCGCCGTCGTCCACGGCAACACAGTTTACCTCGCCGGCCAGGTTGCCGAAGGCGAGAGCGTTACGGATCAGTGCAAGGCCGCTCTTGCCGAAGTCGACCGCCTGCTGGCGGCTGCCGGCTCCAGCAAGTCGAAGATCCTGCAGACACTGATCTATCTCTCCGATATTTCCGACTTCGCCGAAATGAACGCTGCCTGGGAAGCCTGGGTCGATCCGTCCAACACACCGGCCCGCGCCACCAGCGAAGCCAAGCTTGCTGCGCCGAAGTACAAGGTCGAGTTCATCGTCACGGCTGCGATCGACTGATAGGTTCGGCATTGCCGAGATTTGAAGCCGGTGGGTTCGCTCACCGGCTTTTTTGTTTGGAGCCCTCAGCTCTTCGTCCTGATCTGCGTCAGCGTGCGAGCCGGGGTGATGGCTTCAGGATCGAGCTTGATCTCGATGATCGCCGGCTTGCGGCTGGCACGGGCGCGCTCGAAGGCTGGCACGAATTCCGCCGTCGTCTCGACCGTTTCGCCATGGCCGCCGTAGGCGCGGGCAAGCGCGGCGAAGTCAGGGTTGGTGAGATCGGTGCCGCTGACGCGGCCCGGATATTCCCGCTCCTGATGCATGCGGATCGTGCCGTAGATGCCGTTGTTGATGACAAGCACAATGATCGGCAGGTTATAGCGCACAGCGGTGGCGAATTCCTGGCCATGCATCATGAAGCAGCCGTCTCCGGCAAAGCAGATCACTTCGCGCTCCGGAAAGAGCTGTTTGGCGGCAACGGCGGCCGGCAGGCCGTAGCCCATCGAGCCTGAGGTCGGGGCTGCCTGCGTATTGAACTGCCGGAAGCGATGGAAGCGGTGCAGCCAGGTGGCGTAGTTTCCGGCGCCATTGGTGAAGATCGCATCGGCGCGGGTATTGCCTTCGATCCAGTCCATGATCGGCCCCATCTGCACCGGGCCGGGGCCAGTTTGCGGCGGCTTCGACCATGTGAGATAGGCCTGGTGCATGCGCCCGGTACGCTCTGCCCAGCGCGGTTCGCCCGGCGCTTCGAGATCGGCCAGTGCATCGACGAAATCCTGCGGCGACGCGCAGATGGCGAGATCCGGGCGATAGATGCGGCCGAGCTCGGATGCATCGGGATAGATATGGACGAGCTGCTGCTGGGGATAGGGGATATCGATCAGCGTATAGCCCGACGACGGCATTTCCGACATGCGGCTGCCGAGCAGGATCAGCAGGTCGCTTTCCTTGATCTCTTTCGCCAGAGCCGGGTTGATGCCGATGCCGACATCGCCGGCATAGCTCGGATGCAGATGATCGAACAGCATCTGGCGGCGGAACGAGCAGCCGACCGGCAGCTGGAAGCGCTCGGCGAAGGCGCGGACATCGGCGACCGCATCGGCATCCCAGCGGGTGCCGCCGAGGATTACCAGAGGACGCTCGGCCTTGAGCAGCCGCATGTAGAAATCATCGACCTGACGGCGGCCGGGATAGGCGGCCACGCGGACATAGGGCTTGGCGCGGGGTGCCTCGACCTCGTCGCGCAGCATGTCTTCGGGCAGTGACAGGACGACGGGGCCGGGACGGCCGGATGTGGCGACGGAAAAGGCGCGGGTGACGAATTCCGGGATGCGTGCGGCATCGTCGATCTCGCCGACCCATTTGGCATATTCTGTCAGCGCCCTACGGAACTCGACCTCCTGGAAGGCTTCGCGCTCGCGGGCATCGCGCTGGACTTGGCCGATGAACAGGATCATCGGGATCGAATCCTGGCGGGCGATGTGGAGACCGGCCGAGGCGTTGGTGGCGCCGGGGCCGCGGGTGACCATGCAGATGCCGGGCTCGCCGGTCAGGCGGCCCCAGCAATCGGCCATCATCGCAGCACCACCTTCCTGGCGGCAGACGACGACTTCGATATCGCTGTCGTGAAGGGCATCGAGGACCGCGAGGAAGCTTTCGCCGGGAACGCAGGAAAGGCGGGTGACGCCATTTGCCTTTAACGCTTCGACGATCAATTCTCCGCCGGTCTTTCTCATGATGCCTGTTCCCTCCCTTGTGCCTTCAGTTCCAGCGCTTCGAGTTCGGCCAGCACCTCCTCCTGGTGCTCGCCGAGGCGCGGGCTCGGTCTTTCGTAGCGTAGCGGTGTTTCCGAGAGAACCACAGGGGTTCGAACCGTCGGGATCAGTGTTCCGGCGGCATCGATGAGATCGAGCCGCAGGCCGCGGGCGATGACCTGCGGATCGGCGAACATCTCCTCGATCGTATTGATGGCGCCGGCCGGCACGGCATTATCTTCGCAGGCCTTCAGGAGATCGGCCTTTTGCCAGCCCAATGTCTTGCCGGAAACCAGGCGGCGGACCTCGTCTCGGTTGGCGACGCGCGCCTTGTTGGTGGCGAAACGCTCGTCCTCGCCGATACCGTCGAGGCCGAGGATGGTGCAGAGGCGGCGGAACTGTCCATCATTGCCGACGGCGAGAATGAGATAGCCATCGGCGGCCGGAATGACTTCGTAGGGCGAGATGTTCGGATGCGCATTGCCGAGCCGCACCGGCGCCTTGCCGGACACGAGGTAATTCATGTTCTGGTTGGCGAGAATGGCGGACTGCACATCGAGCAGCGCCATATCGACCAGCTGGCCTTCGCCGGTCTTCAGCGCGTGGATCAGTGCCGCCTCGATGGCCGAGACTGCATAGATGCCGGTGAAGATATCGGCGATGGCGACGCCGGCCTTCATCGGCTGCCCGTCTGGTTCGCCTGTCACGGACATGAAACCCGACATGCCCTGGACGATGTAATCGTAGCCGGCTAGATTGGCATAGGGGCCGGTCTGGCCGAAACCGGTGATCGAGCAATAGACGAGTTTGGGATTGATCTGGCGCAGGCTCTCGTAATCGAGACCGTATTTGACGAGGCCGCCGACCTTGAAATTCTCGATCAGCACGTCGGCTGTCGCAGCCAGACGGCGGACCAGCGCCTGGCCTTCCTCTGTCTTGAGGTCGGCGGTGATCGAGCGCTTGTTGCGGTTGGTGGAATGGTAGTAGGCGGCGGAAAGATTTTCGCCGTCGGCGCCCTCGACGAAGGGCGGCCCCCATTGCCTTGTATCGTCACCACCGTCGGGATTTTCGACCTTGATGACGTCGGCGCCGAGATCAGCGAGCATCTGCCCGGCCCAGGGACCGGCAAGCACGCGGGCCAGTTCGATGACCCGGATGCCCGCAAGCGGCGGCTTTTTGCTGCTGACCGTCATGTTCCTCCCGCGGGCGGATTACGGCGCCCGTGTTGCCTCAGATGTATCGGATACGGGCTTGGATGCAAAGCGCCGCTCGCGCCAGATGATGTAGAGGCCCGAAGCGATGATGATCAGGATACCGAGCCATTTGATTGCATCCGGGAAGTCGCCAAAGACCAGCCAGGCGAAGATCGTCGCCGAGACGATCTCGAAATATTGCAGCGGCGCCAGCGTCGATGCCGGAGCGGCGCGATAGGCATAGACGCCGAGAATGCCGGCGATCGCTGCCATAACGCCGACGCCTGCGAGGTAGCCGAAGGCGATAGTGGAGGGCATGACCGGATCGAAGACATCGGAGCCGCTTCCTTCGCCGACATAGAGAATGATGGCGCAGAACAGCAGGCCCCAGAGGCCCATCTGGAACTGCATGACCCAGGGGTCCTCGCGCTGCGCCAGGGCCCGGTTCATCATCGCCGAAATGGCGATGCAGACGGCGCTGACGACGGGCAGCAGTGCGACGAAGCCGACTTCCTGGAAGCTCGGCTGGATGATCAGGATGGCGCCGAAGAAGCCGACGCCGCAGGCGGTGTAGCGCCGCCAGCCGATGGCTTCGCCGAGGAAGATGCTGCTGAGGATCGTCAGGATGATCGGCTCGACAAAGAAGATGGCGATGGCATCGGCGACCGACATATATTTCAGCGTCGCGACGAAGGAGATCATCGAGATGGTCATGATGATCCCGCGGATCGCGTGATAGAAGGTCTGCTTCCACGACAGGTCGGCGAGGTTCTTGCGCCAGATGACGACAGGCAGCATGCAGAGCGCCTGGACGGCGAAACGGGCGGCGGTGATCTCCGCCGACGGGACGGTGGCGATCGCCAGCTTGGCGAAGATGTCGATCAGCGGTGAAAACAGCACCGACAGAAGCATGAGCGCCAGGCCCATGGTGACTTCGGAGGAGGTGTTCGTCTTCATTGCCGCGCCTGCCATGTGGAATGTTCCCGTCAGGACCGCATGACCGCGCCGTCGCACCAATCGGCGAAGGCCGAGATGGCGCCTGCTGCGCCGGTCTCGTTCAAGGTCTCGTGCCTGAAGTCCTGATATATTTCAGTGGTGATACGGGAGAAACCCTGGCGTTTCAAATGGTTTGAGAGCCACAGAACGGCTTTTCCGCGCTCCGTTGCCGGATCCTGCCCGCCGCCAACGAGATGGATCGGGCGATCCTTCGGAAGACGGTCTAGCTGATCCTTTTTCGTCGCCCGGAATGTCAGTTCGAAAACGTCGAGCCACATCGATACAGAGGCATCGAAGCCGCAGAGCGGGTCGGCGATATATTTCGCGACCTCCGCCGGATCGCACGACAGCCAGTCGAATTCCGTCGTGTGGCCGGGAATGGACTTGCCCCAGGCGGCGAAGGTCAATCTCGGCAGCATGCCGCTCGGCACGTCCGAGCCCTTCAGCGCCTTTTCGGCACGCAGGATCATTTGCGCGGCGCGGCCGGAGAGGCCAACGGCGAAGTTCGAGTTCCAGACGGCGACCGCATCGAATTTTTCCGGACGGGTCTCCGCCGCATTGAGCGCGATCAGCCCGCCCATCGAATGGCCGAAGAGGATAACGGGGAGCCCCGGGTGTAGCCTCGCTGCATGATCGCGCATGGCGGCGACGTCATCGATGACGCGGGATACACCGTCGCGCCTCGCGAACTGCCCGACCGGCGCATCCGGCGCCTTGGTCTCGCCGTGGCCGCGATGATCGTGCACAAAGACATGATAGCCGCGCGCGGCCATGGCTTCCGCAAAGCGCTGATAGCGTTTCGAATGCTCGGCAAGGCCGTGGCAAACGACGAGGATACCGCGTGGCGCGCCCGCGGCCATCTCGCTGTGAAAGGCGAGCGAGGCGCCTGTCACGTTAAGCCATTGTGTTTGCGAAAACATCCGATCCTCCCGGCGCGCAGAAGATCAGATCGGCCGTCAAATGCAAGCGGGCCTGCGGCGATTTGCAGGGGAAAATGCTGCGATTCAGGGTTGCGGAACGTTGCGCTTCGTGCTTACTTGTTCTTGTATTGTTCTATCTAGGGGATGGAGATGAGCAGGTTCTTTCTGAATGCGGCAATCGTGGCTTTGTCGGGCCTGTTGGCGGCTTCGGCTTTCGCACAGGAAGGGCAGGGGCGCACGCGCTTCATCCTCGCCGCAAGCTGGCAACCGGCCTTCTGCCAGACGAACCAGAAGAAGCCTGAATGCGCCAGCCAGACGCGGGATCGCTTCGACGCGACCAATTTTACCCTCCATGGCCTCTGGCCGATGCGGCAGAATTACTGCGGTGTCTCGAAGGAAGAGCAGGCGGCCGACAAGGATGGCGACTGGCGGTCTCTGCCTGAGGTCAAGCTGACGCCGGAGAATGCGGCAGCGCTGGCAAAAGCGATGCCGGGCACGCAATCGGCGCTCGAGCGTCACGAGTGGACCAAGCACGGCACCTGCACGAAACTCTCGGCTGACGCCTATTTCGGCACGGCTGTGCGGCTGATCGGCGATCTCAATGCATCGGCGGTGCGCGAGCTGTTTGCTGCCAATGTCGGCAAGTCTGTCAGCGCCGATCAGATCAAGGCCGCCTTCGACAAGAGTTTTGGAGCAGGCGCTGCCGACCGGGTCAAGATGAGTTGCCGCAGGGCCGGCGGTGTGCGGGTTATCAGCGAGCTGACGATCGGCTTGTCTGAGGATGCGGTGGCACCAGGCTCTGCCGATAATCTCGGCACGCTGATCCAGGGGGCGGGACGAACCTCGTTCGGATGCGACCAGGGCGTGGTCGACGCGGCCGGTTTCTGACGCAAAGACTGCTGCAAAGCGCAAGAGAGGCCGGTTTCGGCGTTGCCCGGGAGCCGGGTTTCGCCTACATAGCGGCCACGGATTTACACGTTTGCGCGCGGAGCAGTTTAAAGATGGCACGTCAGTTCATTTATCACATGTCGGGACTCAACAAGTCTTACGGCGCCAAGAAAATTCTTGAGAACGTCAACCTGTCGTTCTACCCGGATGCCAAGATCGGTATTCTTGGCCCGAACGGCGCCGGTAAGTCGACGGTGCTGCGCATCATCGCCGGTCAGGACAAGGAATACACAGGCGAAGCCTGGCTCGCCGACGGCGCGACCGTTGGCTACCTTGAGCAGGAGCCGCATCTCGATCCGACAAAGACCGCCTTCGAGAACGTCATGATGGGCGTTGCCGACAAGACGGCAATCATCGATCGCTACAACGAGCTGATGATGAACTATTCCGACGAGACGGCGGACGAGGGCGCCAAGCTTCAGGACATCATCGACAGCCAGAACCTCTGGGATCTGGAACAGCAGGTCGAAATGGCTATGGAAGCGCTGCGCTGCCCGCCGAAGGACTCCGACGTCACCATTCTCTCGGGCGGTGAACGCCGCCGTATCGCACTCTGCCGCCTGCTCCTGTCGCAGCCGGACCTGCTGCTGCTCGACGAACCGACCAACCACCTCGACGCCGAAACCATCGCCTGGCTCGAAAAGCACCTGCGCGATTATCCGGGCGCCGTGATGATGATCACCCACGACCGCTACTTCCTCGACAACGTGACGGGCTGGATCCTTGAGCTCGACCGCGGCCGCGGCATTCCGTACGAAGGCAACTACTCTGCCTACCTGACGGCCAAGGCAAAGCGCATGCTGCAGGAAAACCGCGAAGAAGCCGGCCGCCAGAAGGCGCTGTCGCGCGAACAGGAATGGATCGCCTCTAGTCCGAAGGCCCGCCAGGCGAAGTCGAAGGCCCGTATCAAGGCCTACGAACAGCTGGTCGATGCCGCAGAAGGCATCCGTCCCGGCGATGCGCAGATCATTATCCCGGTCTCCGAGCGTCTCGGCAATGTCGTCATCGAGATGGAAGGCATCACCAAGGGCTTCGAAGGCCGCACGCTGATCAACGACCTGTCGATCAAGCTGCCACCGGGCGGCATCGTCGGCATCATCGGCCCGAACGGCGCCGGCAAGACGACGCTGTTCAAGATGATCACCGGTCAGGAAAAGCCGGATGCCGGTTCGGTGCGCATCGGTGACACCGTGCATCTCGGCTATGTCGACCAGAGCCGCGATGCGCTGGATGGCAACAAGACGGTCTGGGAAGAAATCTCGGGCGGCGCCGAAGTCATCAAGCTCGGCAAGTTCGACATGAACTCCCGCGCCTATTGCGGTGCCTTCAACTTCAAGGGTGGCGACCAGCAGCAGAAGGTCGGTAATCTCTCGGGTGGTCAGCGCAACCGCGTTCACCTTGCCAAGATGCTGAAGGCCGGCGGCAACGTGTTGCTGCTCGACGAACCGACCAACGACCTCGATACGGAAACGCTGGGCGCGCTGGAAACGGCGCTCGAAAACTTCGCCGGCTGCGCCATCATCATCAGCCACGATCGCATGTTCCTCGACCGTCTGGCGACGCATATCCTCGCCTTTGAAGGTGACGGCCATGTCGAGTGGTTCGAAGGCAACTTCGAAGACTACGAGCAGGACAAGGTCCGCCGCCTCGGCCCCGACGCCCTCAACCCGGGCAGCCAGGCCTACAAGCGCCTGACGCGCTGATATCTGCCTTTATGCCTTTGGAAAGCCCCGGTCATGGCCGGGGCTTTTGCATGTCTGCGGCGTCGTGATCTGGCCAAGGAATTTCGCGATTATCTGAATTGAAGCTTGCTACCTCTACGCAAATCACATAAAGATATCTTTATATCTTGATTGGGCAGAATATGGCTGAACCGGTAAAGCTTGGATTGGATGCGATCGTGGACGTCTTGAAGGCGGCTGGCGAGCCGACCCGTCTGCGATTGCTGGCGCTCCTGGCGGCGGGCGATCTGACCGTTACCGATCTTACCGAAATTCTCGGTCAGTCCCAACCCCGCATTTCCCGTCACCTGAAGCTGCTCGGCGAGGCCGATCTCATCGATCGCTACCAGGAAGGCGCCTGGGCCTATTTCCGGCTGAAGCAGGAAGGCAAGGCGGCATCGCTGGTGCGCGTGCTCCTGCAGCATTCCTCCGAAAACGATCCGGTCGTCCAGCGTGACGGCGAGCGCCTGTCTTCGGTCAAGCGCCAGCGCGCCGAGCGGGCACAGGCCTATTTCAGCCGCAATGCGGCTGAGTGGGACGAGTTGCGCCGCCTGCATGCCGCCGACGAAGAGGTCGATGCGGCCGTCATCAAGCTTCTCGGCAGCCAGCCGGTCTATTCGCTTCTCGATCTCGGCACCGGGACCGGCCGCATCCTGCAGTTGTTATCAGGGCTCTACCGCCGGGCAATCGGCGTCGATGCCAGCCGCGACATGCTGAGCGTGGCGCGCTCCAATCTCGACAAGTCAGGGATCAACAAGGCGTCGGTGCGCCATGCCGATATCCTGAACCTGCCGTTCGACGGGCAGGATTTCGACCTGGTGACCATCCATCAGGTGCTGCATTTCTTCGACCAACCCGAGATCGCCATCAATGAGGCGGCGCGCATGCTGGCGCCCGGCGGGCGGCTGCTGGTCATCGATCTGGCCCCGCATGGGCTCGAATATCTCAGGGACGAGCATGCCCATGTCCGTCTCGGTTTCTCGCACCAGTCGATGTCCGACTGGCTGCGCAAGGCGGGGCTCGATGTCGAGCATGCCGTCGATCTTCATCCGGGTCAGGCCGGCGAGCAGGGCCTCACGGTCACCATCTGGCTCGCCCGCGACCCGCGGCGCCTGATGGCATCCGAAGGCGCCGGAACAATATTGGCAGCGGAGGTTTGATTTATGACTTTGAACACTAGTGGCCGCCGCGATATCGGCATTTCCTTCGAATTCTTCCCGCCCAAGTCGGAAGAGATGGAAGGCCAGCTCTGGAAGGCCGTCAGCGAGCTGCAGGACTGGAATCCGGATTTCGTCTCCGTCACCTATGGCGCCGGCGGCACGACCAAAGCGCCGACGCTGACGGCCGTCACGCGGTTTCTGAACGAGACGCCGCTTGCCACCGCCTCGCATCTCACCTGCGTCGGCGCGACGAAGGAAGAGACGTATCAGGTGATCGACAATTTCCGCAAGGCGGGCGTGAAGCATTTCGTGGCGCTACGCGGCGACGCGCCTGGCGGTGCCGGTGCGCCCTACCAGCCGCATCCGGGCGGCTATGCCAACGCCTCCGAGCTGGTGGCGGGGCTACGCGAAATCGGCGATTTCGAGATTTCCGTGTCGGCCTATCCGGAGAAGCACCCGGAGAGCAAGGATGTCACCGCCGATATCGACATGCTGAAGCGCAAGGCCGATAACGGCGCCAACCGTGCGCTGACGCAGTTCTTCTTCGATAACGACAATTTCGAGCGCTACCTGGAGAAGGTGCGGGCTGCTGGTGTCACGATGCCGATCGTGCCCGGCATCATGCCAATCCTCAATCTGACGCAGCTGAAGCGCTTTGCCGGCGCCTGCGGTACCGTCATCCCCGCTTTCCTCGACGAGCGCTTCGCTGGTCTCGACGACAAGCCGGAAGAGCGCGCCAAGGTGGCGGCGGATGTCGCAGCCGAACAGATCGAGGATCTGGTGGCCCGCGGGCTCCACGAATTCCATCTCTATACGATGAACCGTTCGCCGCTAGTCTCGGCCGTGCTCACCAATCTCGGCCTGCGCCGCGGCGAGACGAAGGCAGCAGCAGCCGGTGCGGCGGCCTGATCAGGCAACTCTTCGAACGCAATAAAAAAGCGCATGTCAGGCGGGACATGCGCTTTTCTAATTGGCTGAACTGTTAGTTACTCAGGAGTCCGGTATTCCAGTCATAGGGTCCGTTTGCTGCTCAGATGAAGAGCATAGACAAGACGAACGCGAACGCTGCACTGACCAACAGGACATTCAAGGATCGTGTGATACCCATGTCTGCCTCCTTGCGTTAACAAGCCGATACTATGTCCGAAATGTGTCGGCTGAAAAGCGAAATCAATGTTGCATTGCAGCAACAGCCAGTGGATAACTGCTATACAACGTAACCACGGCATTGAAATCATTCGAAAAAGCGCGGTGAAATTTTATTCACACATTTTAACGGCGCGTTAAAGTCGGCGATTGGGCGTTAAGGCCTGCGCCGATATCAAGGCTTCGCCGGAAGCTGCTGAAATCCTGAGCTAAAACGAAAATCGCGCCCGGCCAGAAGGACGGACGCGATGGGATTGCTTGTGAACGGCCGGTTCTGGCGACTCAGAGCGCGCCGAGAAGACCGGGGGTCGCCCAGCCGTCGGCCGGCATGCCTAGGCGCTGCTGTTCCTTCTGGATGGCAACGCGCGTGCCTGATCCGAGGATGCCGTCGATCTCGCCGACATCGTGGCCGAGCGACTGCAGCTTGGTCTGCAGCTGCTTCATCTCGTCGTTGGCAAGGCCCTGTTCCGGCGTGCCCTTCTGATAGGGCTGGGCGCCGGAGAGACGGGTACCGAAATAGGCTGCCGACGTCGTGTAGATGAAGGACTTGTTCCACTCGAGATAGATCTTGAAGTTCGGATACGCGATGAATGCCGGTCCGAGCCGGCCCTGCGGCAGAACGAGATCGCCTTCGAGCTCGCCGAAGTTCGTGTTGCCATCACGCGGCTTGACGCCGAGAGCAAACCAGTCGCCAGCCTTCATCGTGCCGCCGAGGCCAGACTTTTCCCAAGGGAGATTGTCGGGAAGGGTGACTTCCTGCAGCCAGGGCTGGCCGCGCTCGAAGCCGAGATGCTGGATGAACTTGGCGGCCGTCAGGATGGCGTCCGGACCGCTCTGCTTCAGGCGGACGTGGCCATCGCCATCGCCGTCCATGCCGTAGGCGATGATGTCGCGCGGCAGCATCTGCACCTGGCCGATTTCGCCGGCCCATGCGCCGGTGTTGGTGGCCGGGTCTAGGTCGCCGTGCTGGACCATCTCGATCAGCGCGATCAGCTGCGGACGGAAAAGTTCGGGGCGGCGGCAATCATGGGCGAGCGTCACCAGCGCGTTGCGGGTGTTGAAATCGCCCTGTACGGCGCCGAAGTCGGTCTCCATCGCCCAGAAGGCGGTGATCACACCGGCCGGTACGCCGTAATCCTGCTCGGCCTTGGCGAAGACGTCGGCATATTGCTTCATCTTCTGGCGGCCGATGTCGAGGCGGGCCTGGCTGACGGTGCGCTGCGAGAATTCGAGGAAGGTCTGCTTGAAGACGCCCTGGGCGCGGTCGCGGCTCAGAACCTTGGGGTCGATCTCGGCGCCTGCAAGCGCCTGATCGGCGGCTTCGGCGGTGGCACCCGCAGCGATTGCATCGGCTTTCACGCCTGCCAGGAACTGCGCGAGATCACCGTCGCAGGCAACAGCCGGCGCCTGCGGGGCGGCGGCCGGAGCCGCCGGGGCAGGGGCTGCCGCCTGCTGCGCAAATACCGTGGTTGCTGAGGTGACGGCAAACAGAAGAGCAAGTGCAGAGCGGCTTGCGAGCGAGCGGTGCATGGGTTCGTCCTTATATCCGAAATATGTCCGCCGCTTTCACAGATGAATGTGACGGAAGCAAGAAAGTTCGGTGGACGTTACTAAGAATTTCTATCCTTGGAAACCGCAGCGACCCAATTGTTCCAGTTCTTCTGATTGCCTGCGAACACATTGATGTCGGTCGGCCCCTGGATGCCCGGAATGACGCCCGTTGAGGTGTATTGCCAGAAGGCCCAGCGGCGGTCGGCATAGGTGACTTCGGGGTGTTTTGCGGTGGAACGGACCCAGAAATGGTAGTCCTGGAAATAGCCCTGCAGATTTTCGCGGTGGAAATCGACGGAGGTGTAGATGATCGGCCGCTTGCCGTAATAGCCTTCCAGGCGGTCCATGAAGCGCTTCATCTCGGAGCGCACGGTGGCCGGATCCGGGCGAAGGCGGCAGGTCTTGGATTCGCCGTTCCACTCGACGTCGAGAACCGGCGGCAGGCGCATCGCCTCCTTCGGCACATTCTGGATGAACCAGTCGGCCTGTTCGTCGGCGGACGAGCAGAAATAGTAGAAGTGATAGGGTGCATGCGGAATGCCGACGGCGCGGGCGCGCTGCCAGTATTCGCTGAAGCGCGGATCGACGCGATCCTTGCCTTCGGTCGCCTTGATGAAGGCGAAGGACACGCCGGAGGATTTCACCGTCTGCCAGTCGATATCGCCCTGCCACTTGGAGATGTCGATGCCGTGGATATCGTTCTGATGCGGGGTCTTTGCGCCGAAATCCTGCGGATCGGTGTCCTGGAAACGGCTCTTCTTTATCGAGGCGGTTTCGAGATAGTCATAGCCCGTGGAGCTGCAACCGGCGAGCATAAGAGCCAGCGGCAAAACGCAAAACAACAGCCTGCGCATGGTTATCCCGTCATGTAACGAATGATCTACTTGCCCCACAGCATGACCTTCGAAGACGAATGCAGCCGAGGAATAATCCTCTTTTCACCATATCAACGTAAAAAATCGGTTAGTTTCAAGCGAATTATGCGCGCTTGGCGGATATGACGGCCTGCCAGGCATAGCCGCCGCCGATCGTCTCGAAAGCCAATCCTGCACCGTTTTCATGGGCTTGGGCTTCCAGAACCTCACGCAGATTGGCGCGCGGGGTGACGTGGAATTTTGTCAGCCATCCCCGGAGCAGGGCTCTGAACCAGCCGGGAAGACCCTCCTGCTGGCCGAAATCGACGATATGCAGCTGGCCGCCCGGGTTGAGCGCGGCGATCGCTGCGTCGATGGCGCGTTCCCAGTCGGGGATCATCGACAGGGCATAGGAGATGAGGATGCGATCGAAACCGGCGGCACCGAATTCGCGCGGGGTAAAGGCGGTGGCGTCGGCGACGCGGAAGTCGGGCAGGGTGGCCTTCGTCGCGAAGGTCTTGCGGGCGGAGATCAGCATCTCCTGCGAGATGTCGAGGCCGTAGAGCCGGGCATCCGGAAAGCGCTTGTGGGCGAGCGCCAGGTTGCGGCCTGTGCCGCAGCCGACTTCGAGCAGCGTGCCGCCCTTGGGCACGTCGAGGCCGCGGATCGTCTTGTCGCGGCCAAGCAGATAGTATTTGCGCGTCAGATCGTAGATATGGCGCTGGTAACGGTACATCCCGTCCATCAGGCCGGCATGTGCCTCGGAGCGATCGTCCGGAAGTGTGCGGATCTCTGTCACGCCTTCTTCCCGTAGATGTGGAAGCCGCCGTAGATCGCCGAGCGATCGAGTGCCGTCATATCGCGCGACTTGTCTTCGAAGTAGTCCCACTGATCGCGGATCGCCGGCGACAGACGTCCCTCGATGATGCTCTTCTCCGCAGCCGTGCGGAAGATGACGCGGGCGCCGGGGCGGGCGGTGCGGCTGATCTCGGCCCAGAGACCGTTCAGCTGCTCGTCGGTCATCCAATCCTGCGCATCGAGCAGGATATAGCGGTCGCGCGAGGCGGCAGGCTCCCGAGCGAGCAGCTCGGTGAAGTTCGCATGATGAACCGTGACGCGATCGACATTGGCGCGGATCACCTCATGGTGCTCCGGCTTCAGATAGGTCGGCAGCGGACCTTCGTCGCTGGCGGCGTAGCGGCGTGCGAAGGCCTGCCAGGCGAAATAGTTGTCGCGCATCGGGAAGTGGCAGGCGAGCTTCTCAAGACGGTGGCGGAGGACCGGGGCGATCGAGTGATCGGCAGCCAGGCTTGCCAGCTCGTCATATTGCTGCGGCGGGATGCCGAGGCCGAACAGCGAGCTCTTGCGGCCGGTGATCCAGCGCACGACGGGCTTTTCGAAGAGGGGAGCGACCTGTTGGTCGAAGAAGGCGCGCTGCTCTTCCAGCGACTGCGTCTTGGTGATCTGCTTCAGATCGACGCCGTGCAGGCGGGCTAGCAGATGGGCGGCGCCGATGAAGCGTCCAAGCAGGCCCGTCTCATAGATGTTGCGATCGAAGACGGTGACGCGGCGGCGGCCGAACTTGCGGCCGTTCCAATAGCTGCGCGTCGCATCATCGAGAACCGGAGAGAGGTAACGGTCGAAGGCGCGGCTGTTCGATGCTTCGTTCGGCATGGCGAGGAAGCGAACGAGATCGGCATGACCAGGCAGATGCTTGAAGGCGGCAAGCTTCAGGCGGTTCAGGGCGATGTGATGCGGGTTCAGATCGACGACGTCGATCGAGGCCGGTGCCTTGGAAAGGTAGGCCAGCATGTTGCAGCCGCCTGAGCCGATGGTGACGATACGGTGGTGCGGCTGCAGCTCCATGGCCTGCATGTCGAGATCCGGATCTTCCCAGATCTGCGGATAGACGAGGCCGGAGAAAAGCAAGCCAAAAAGCCGCTCGGAAAGGCCTTCCTTGGAGAATGCCTTATGGCGGAGGAGTGCGTCCTTGAGTTTCCGGTTCTTGCGGAAGCCGGCATCCGGTGCAAATTCGGTCATCTGATTCCATCACCGTTTTTAGCGTTCAGGGCGTTTAACGCGGCGCTGCTACAGTTTGATGACGCGGGCTGTGGGCAGCCTTTTGCGGGCAATAGCGTGGATGAAACGGCACTCTCGCTTTTGTGCCCTTTTCTATGGTGGCGTTTGCTGCTTCTCTCCACCTGTGGAGGAAGAAACATGCGAGTAGTTCTGCGTATCCTGAAGGTGCTTCTGGCGCTGGTGATCGTCGCGGTCATCGGCGGGGCGCTGTGGCTCTATATTCGCCCACCGGAGCTGCTGCGCGTCGGCGATGGCTATGCGGCAAAGATCGTCTGCTCGAATGTGTTCATGGCCGGGCGCGATCCGGATGCCATTCTTGCCGAGGACGTTCAGGCGCCCGGAAACCCGCTGCTGCGGCTGATCCGCGTATCCGTCAACCGTGAGGAGGGGAAAGTATCGGCCCGCATCCTCGGCCTGTTTGCGCCGGGCCATGCGCTCTACCGCGGCGCCTTTGGCTGCACGAGCGTTCCTGATGGCGACTTCAACGCTGCGATGAACGCTGCGCCCGAAGAGGATCTCGCTGCGCCGCCGCCGAGCGACGATCTGTGGCCCGAGCGCGAGCGGGTCGCTGCCGCCAATAACGGAAAGCTTGCGCCGCTGCTTGCCGACGAGGCGCTGGCCGGGCCGGAGATGCGAGCGATCGTCGTCGTCCACAATGGCCGGATCGTCGCCGAGCGCTATGGCGACGGATTTGATGCGCGCACACCGCTGCTCGGCTGGTCGATGACCAAGACCGTCAATGCGGCGCTAGTCGGCCGGGTGATGCTGTCGGGCAAGCTCAATTTCGACGACGCCAAGCTGTTTGCCGCCTGGCATGGCGATGGGCGGGCGGCGATTACCCTTGCCGATCTGCTCGGCATGGAAAGCGGGTTGGCATTCAATGAGGATTACGGCGCCGTCGCCGATGTGACGCGCATGCTCTATCTCGACCCCGATATGGTGACACTGCCGGTAAATGCGGCGCTGGAAGACAAGCCCGGCCAGCGCTTCCGCTATTCGAGCGGTACGGCGGTGCTTCTGTCCCGCATCTGGATGGACCGGCTCGGCGATCCGCAGAGCGCTTTCGACTATCCGCGCGATGCGCTGTTCGGGCCGCTCGGCATGTCCAGCGCCGTGCTGGAGGTCGATGCGCGCGGCACCTTCGCCGGAAGCTCCTATCTCTACGCGACGGCGCGCGACTGGGCGCGCTTCGGGCAGTTCCTGATCCAGGATGGCGTCTGGAACGGCCAGCGGCTGTTGCCGGAAGGGTTCGTGGCGACAATGCGGACGCCGACGCAGTCGTCGGGCGGGAAATATACGCAGGCGCAGGCCTGGCTTGCGGCCCCAGGCGGCGATCTGAGCGCGGCTGCGGGGCTTCCGGGCGATACGTTCTGGCTGGAGGGGCATGACGGGCAGAGCGTGGCAATCGTGCCATCCGCCGGTCTCATCGTTGTCCGCATGGGGCTGACGCCGAGCCGGCTCGGTTACAGGCCGCAGGTGCTGGTCAAGCATATCGTCGGGGCGCTGTCGGCGCCCTGACCATTCGGTTCACGGATGGTGAGGCTCAGTAGTTGCCCTGCGCAACGTCGTCCATGCCCTTGCGCTTGGCATCGTAATAATAGCCGCGAGCATAGAGGCGAACGGCATCGTCTTCCTTGCTGTCGGAAACGAGCCAAGCGCCGCGCAGATATTTCGCGGCATATTTGATGTTGGTCTCGGCATCGAGCAGGCCGGACGGCTGGCCGTCATAACCCATCGATTTTGCCGTGTTGTACTTGATCTGCATCAGGCCGAAATAGCCGCGCTTGTTATAGGCGCGCGGATTGTAGCGGCTTTCGCGGTGGACGACGCGATGCAGCAGCGATTCCGGCATCTCGTAGAGCTTTGCGTATTTGGCGATCAGCTTGCTGACGAAGCCCTTTTCTGCGGTCGGCGCATCGTCGGCGTCGTTGTCGCTGAACATCGGGGGTGCCGTCGGCGGATCCATCGGCGCCGATTCGTCGAAGGAGAAGTCCGACATCGAGCGCGGCGCGCTGGCCTGAACGGCGAGCGCTGCAAGCGCGCCGTTCTGCGGCGTCGTTGCCGCGAAAGCAAGCTGCGTCGAGGGCGAGGCCGGGGTTGCCGGACGCGGCGTCGGGATCACCGACTGCATCGCGGTCATCTCTGGCGTCAGCGGAATTTCGGTCGCAATGCTGGCGCCGGCCACAGGCTGGAACGCTGCATCGGCAGGGGAAACGGCCATCGGCAGGACGGCTGCCTGCGCCGAAAGGGCAGGCGTTGCCTGTGGATTGGCGGAGGCGAATGCCATCGGGGTCTGCGGAGCGGAGCCGTCGGCAGCCGGAACGGCGGCCATCATCATCGCGTCTTCACCCGGCTTCGGCGTCGGAACGACGGTCTGCACCGCGCTCAACTCAGCCTGGGAGGTGTACTCGACGGTCGAGCATCCGGTCATGATCCCGCAGAGCATCGTCGAAACGACCAGACTGCGTTTCAGGCCGGAAAATCCGTTCGCTACCATTCTGTCACTTTCGGGAATCGCGCCGCCCAGGCAGCGTTTAAAAAGTTACTGAGAAGCTAAGCACTGATTTTTCCCATTAACCTATTCGACTGGGCGTCGCAACCCGCTGAAAATTGCGATTGCGTTCAGGCCGCGATGCGGCGGTAGCCGGCAGTGACCGCGCCGGCGGCAATCAGCAGCGTTCCGCCCGTGCGGTTGACGGCGCGCTGAACGCTTGCCTTGCGGATCAGGCCGCGGGCGGCGTGGGCAAGCAGGGCATAGCTGGAGGCGTTGATCGTGGCCAGCACCAGGAAGGTGATCTCCATGATCAGCATCTGCTCGAAGAAGGGAGCGGCAGGGTTGAGGAACTGAGGGACGAAGGCGACGAAAAAGACGATGCTCTTCGGATTGAGAGCGGTCACCACATAGGCGTGGAGAAAGATCTTCAGCGACTTTTCTTCCGGCAGATTGTCGTTGTCGGCAACAGGGCCGGGGATGATCGGCGCGCGCCAGAGCTTGATGCCGAGCCAGATCAGATAGGCGCCGCCCACCCATTTCAAAACGGTGAACAGCGTCGCCGATGCCGCGAGCAGGGCGCCGAGACCGAAGAGAGAGGCGGTCATGGCGGTGAAATCGCCGAGCGCCACGCCCGATACGGTCGCCAGTGCCGTCTTGCGGCCATGGCCGAGCGCATAGGAGACGACGAGCAGGATCGTCGGACCCGGAATGGCCAGCATAATGGCGGAAGCAGCGGCAAAAGCGAGCCAGGCTTCGAGCGACATGGAATCTCCTCCTATTCCCCAGGAAACAAGCAAAGACACCATATCAACCCTGCGTCAATCATGCGGCGCGGTATTTTTGGCCGATCTTATTCATCAGTTCGGCGAACCACTTGGTCGAGGTGTCGAAGGCCTTGCCGCCCTTGATGCGGGGGAATTCGATGGTGCGCAGCTTGCCGTTCTGGTCCTCGTCGTGACCGGTGACGCCGGAGATCCTGTTCAGCGCGCTTTCGACCGCAAGATCGGTCATGCTTTGAATCAGCCTGAGGTCGTCGGTATTGGCAGGCGCCGAGCGGGCGAAATAGCCGGACTTCTGAACGAGCGAGCGTTCGGCATTCAAAAGGCTCGCAAACTGCTTCTGGAACCAGCCGCCGACATTGATCGTGTCGATCTTCACATGGCCGAAGGCGTCACGCTTGATGGTCTCGCCGGCGGCTTCGCGCTCGGCGACGATGGCATCGAGGCAGGCGCCTTCCGAGACGAAGACGGTGGCGTGGCCGGTGCGGTCCATCACTTCCTTAAGACGGGCGGCTTCGGCCTGCAGGTCGAAGGCCATCTCGGGCAGGTAGACGGCGTCGATGCTCTTCATGCCGGCATTCATCAGCATGCCATCGACATATTCATTGTGCTTCGTGCGGCGCAGATAGGCATCGGCGGTCGCGGCCGTCAGCCAGCCGCAGTGGCGGCCCATGACCTCGTGGATGACGAGGGTGCGCGGTGCCGCACTCTGCTCGTTGCTGACGTTGTCGAAGAAATGCGCGCCGACTTCGGCAGCCGTCCAGGCGCCGAGCGACTGGCGGATCGGCACGACGTCATTATCGACGGTCTTCGGCAGGCCGATGACGGTCAGGTTATAGTTGTTGGCTGCGAGATAGGCCGCGAGATCGGCTGCCGTCGTATTGGTGTCGTCGCCGCCGATCGTGTGAAGGATAGTGATGCCGTCAGCGGCGAGCCGTTCGGCCGCGACGCGCAGCGGGTTTTCGCCTTCTTTGACGAGGCCGCGCTTGACGCAGTCGGCAGCATTGGTCAGCTTGACACGGCTATTGCCGATCGGCGAGCCGCCATAGCGGTGGAGCAGCGGCGCCTTCTCGCGCATGTCCTTGGTGATCTTGATGCTGTCGCCGAGGAGTACGCCCTGATAGCCGGATTTGTAGGCGATCAGCTCGATATCGGGAGCGACATCGCTATAGCGTTCGATGAGGCCGCCGACGGCTGATGACAGACAGGGGGCGAGGCCTCCGGCGGTCAGCATTGCGACTTTCTGTTTGGCCATAATCCCTCCTAGACGGCTTCGATGCGCGATTGCACGCGCTTAGCTTATGCATGCATGCGGCAGGGAAAGAGGCCTGTAAAGTAGAGAATTGACGAAAAATCAGCGCTCCAGGCGAAGGGTCGGCGGAAGCGGCGATATAATCGGTTCAGGCGGCGAAACTGTATCGCCGAGATCTGTGGAAACTGTCTCAGACGAGACGCAAATTGCGGCGCCAGATTGGCGCACAATTACCGAATTGTGAAAAGTGTTTTCAACCCTACGACTAATCGCTGCCTTGCATTAGCAACGATTATTTGGTCATGGTGTTGTCAGATATTGCGATGCGAGAAACTTCGATGTCCTTCTGGGAAAAACTGCTGAACGCCATTGGCAATACCGCGGGCAACGTGCTCTCCGCGGTTGTCGAGGCCGTGCGGACGGTTTTCGAAGGCGATCCGGAGACGCGCCGGAAGGTGGCTTTCTCTGTGGCGGTGATCGCGCTTTCCGCCAAGATGGCGAAAGCCGACGGCATCGTCAGCGAGAAGGAAGTCCAGGCTTTCCGCGACATCTTCGAATTTCCGCAGGATCAGGCGAAGAATGTCGCCCGTCTCTATAATCTGGCGCGTCAGGACGTGGCCGGTTACGAGGCCTATGCCGAGAAGCTGTCTTCGCTCTGCGTCACATGCGCGGCCAACTGCCCGGTGCTGGAAGATGTGCTCGATGGTCTCTTCCACATCGCCAAGGCTGACGGGCTGATCCATGAGAAGGAAATGAACTTCCTTCGCCACATCGCCGAAATCTTCCAGATGAGCGAGCAGCGCTTCGAGCAGATCGCCGCTCGTCATGTCTCGATCGGCCGTGACCCCTATAAGGTTCTCGGTGTTTCCTCGGCCGATGATTTCCCGACGATCCGCCGCCGTTATCTGGCGCTGGTCAGCGAAAACCATCCTGACCGGCTGGTGTCGCGCGGTGTGCCAGAAGAGTTTCATGCCATCGCCAACGAGCGGATGGCAGCCCTCAACGACGCCTATGCGGCGATCGAAAAGGAACGCCGGGCAGCATGACCTCCTTCGAGGCCGATTACCGAAAGGCCACTGTCAAGCCATCGCCGAACCATGGCGAACGTGCGGATGGACGCAAGCCGGATATCATTCTTCTCCATTATACGGGCATGTCGACGCCAGACTCGGCTCTCGACTGGCTCTGTCGCGAGGAAAGCCAGGTCTCGTCGCACTACTTCGTGCACGAGAATGGCGAGGTCGTGCAGATGGTGCCGGAGACGCGCCGTGCCTGGCATGCGGGCAAGAGCAGCTGGCACGGCCAGGACGACGTAAATTCGGCGTCGATCGGCATCGAAATCGCCAATGCCGGCCATCCCGGCGGGCTGCCCGAATTCCCGAAAGAGCAGATTGCGGCAGTGATCGAACTGTGTCGGGATTGTGGCGAACGTTGGTCCATCGTGCCCGAAAGGGTGCTCGGGCATTCCGATGTGGCACCGGTCCGCAAGGTCGATCCGGGCGAGAGATTCCCCTGGGGAGAGCTGCATAAAGCAGGGGTCGGGCACTGGGTCGAACCGGCGCCGATCACCGGCGGGCGGTTCTTTCAGCGAGGCGACCGGGGGCAGCCGATCGAGGCACTGCAATCGATGCTGTCGCTTTATGGTTACGGCACGGAAATCACGGGTGAATTCTCCGACAAGATGGCCGGCGAACTGGAGGCTTTCCAGCGTCATTTCCGCCCTGAGCGGGTGGATGGGATAGCCGATTTCTCGACGATCGACACGCTGCATCGCCTGCTTGCCGCGCTGCCCTACTATTCCTAAGCGGCGTGCCGGTGCCTTCACCGGCGAATTTGCTGATTCACACTTGAATTGTGCAGTGCCACATCATTTCCCTATTATCTCCTCATTGCGATGGTCTAACCCCTGCCGCTGAACAGCGTCCGCCGCCTTGGGTATAGTGTAGCGGAAGGGCGCCAACTGAAACGATAAGAATTGCTGCGGCACGCAGTCATTCCTTGGCTGCGTGTTACCGTGTGACGGCGAGGCGCGCAGTCCGGCAATTCTTTGGGTCGGAGTGTCAAGACTACATGAGAAATGCGATTATTGGTGCTGCGGCATGCGTGGGCGTGCTGCTGGCAGGGTATAACTGTGCCTTCGCAGGCGAAGCAGATAATAAAACTGATAAGACTGAGACCGTTAAATTCAAGACCGTCGATCGTGGTAGCGGCTACGCCATGCCAGACTTTGCGACCAACAAATATTCGGTGCTGATCGCAAAATACGCAAAGCAGTACGATGTCCCCGTAGCGTTGGCATCCGCCGTGGTGCGGGTTGAAAGCAACTTCAATCCGAATGCCCGCGGCAGCGCAGGCGAAGTCGGCCTGATGCAGATCAAGCCGGCAACCGCACGGATGATGGGCTATGCCGGTACAAAGAAGGGTCTCTTCGATCCCGAGACCAACATCAAATACGGCATGAAGTATCTCTCCATGGCGCATGAACTCGGCGGCGGCGAAACCTGCGGCACGATCCTGAAATACAATGCCGGTCATGCCGCCAAGCGCATGAACCCGGTCTCCAAGGCCTATTGCGGCAAGGTTCTGGCGCTTCTCTAAGGGCGCCCGTAACCTGTTGATGCGGAATCCCTTTCCGCCTGCACTTCAGAAAATGATTCAACCTGCCGGCCTGAGTGTCTGACGTCGCGAAGCGAGGTGAGGCATGGCCGGGTTGAAGACGGTTCAGCCACCTTGCCGCTCACCTTGCAGGCGGCTATCCCTATCCCCGAATTTTCTGGAATCGTATTCCGGCAGGCAGGGAAGGCAGCGATGGCAGCAGATTTCAAATATATCGTCGTCGGCCGGGGCATGATGGGTGCGGCTGCGGCCAAGCATCTTGCGATGCAGGCGGATGGTGTGGCTGTCATCGGCCCCGACGAACCGGAGAATCGCAAGGCGCATCAAGGCGTCTTTGCCAGCCATTACGACGAGGGCCGCATCACCCGCACGGTCGATCCGGACCGGGACTGGGCGCTTCTCGCCAACCGCTCGATCGCTCGTTACGCCGAGATTGCTTCAGAGAGCGGTGTAGATTTCTATACCGAAGCAGGCTGTGTCGTGGTCGCTCCCGCCGGTGGTGATTATGTCGGCGATACCAGGGCGGCGGCGGATTCGCTCAAAGTCGATGTCCAGACGCTGGATGCTGCAGCGCTCGCGCAGACCTTTCCGTATTTCTCGCTGCCGCAGGGCTGCGAGGGTGTCTTCCAGGCAAAGGATGCTGGCTATATCAGCCCGCGCCGGCTGGTGAAGGCGCAGTCGATCATCGCTGAAAAACGTGGTGCCACCGTGATCCGTGACTATGTCACGGCGATCCGGGAGCGGGGCGATACGGTCGCCGTAATCACCGCATCAGGCGAGACCATCACGGCCGAAAAAGTCCTGCTCGCCGCAGGCGGTTTTTCTATCAGCGAGAATCTCTTGGCCGAAACCGTTGACATGTCGGTTTACGGGCGGACGGTGACGCTGTTCGAAGTCAGCGAGGAGCAGGCAGCAGCTTTTGCCGGCATGCCGTCGCTCATTCTGGATGCGCCTGGTATCGACATCTACTTGCTGCCGCCGATCCGCTACCCTGATGGCAAGCTCTACCTGAAGATCGGTGGCGACCCTGATGATTATCAGCTGAAGACCAATGCCGAGCTGCGGGCGTGGTTTCGCACGGATGGCAGGCCGCGAGCGCGCGATCACCTGATGCTGATTACCAGACGTCTGATTCCGGAACTGACGCCGCTTTCGGTTTCCACGACCTCCTGCGTGGTGTCGAAGACATCCAGCAAGCATCCGATGATCGGCCTCACCTCGTCGCCCAATATTGCCGTCCTGACCGGTTGCGCCGGGACCTCGGCAAAGAGCTCGGACGAGATCGGTCGGCTCGGGGCGGAGCTGTTGCTGACCGGCCAGATTGCTCCCCAAGGCTATCGGACGGATTTCAAACCGTCTTTCCGGTAACCTGCACCGATATTTGCTGTGGCAATTCGCTGACGGCTCCGCTAAGGGAGCGCTGCCAGTTGGCCGGGCAGCCGCGCTTTACAATGCCGAAAGGTGGTAAGGTGAGGAAAGTCCGGGCTCCACGGAAATACGGTGCCGGATAACGTCCGGCGAGGGCGACCTCAGGGAAAGTGCCACAGAAAGCAAACCGCCTGCGCCTGCGCAGGTAAGGGTGAAAGGGTGGGGTAAGAGCCCACCGCGTCTCCGGCAACGGCGATGGCAAGGTAAACCCCACCGGGAGCAAGACCGAATAGGGATGACGTGGTTGGCGCAAGCCTTCCGGCCGGTTTCCAGGCCAGTCATCCGGGTGGGTTGCGAGAGGCGGCGTGCAAACGCCGTCCCAGAGGAATGGCTGCCACGTTCCGGGTCAAACCGGAGCCATACAGAACCCGGCTTACAGGCCAACTGGCGATTACACTTTCTGTCTCTCAGCACATTCGGCGTAAAAGCCGAAGGTGTTGTTATCGCGTGATTTTCGCGGAGCGAAATCGGGCCTCCAGTCTATATTTCCATTTTCTTACGGATGCTTTTCCGGGTGCCGGAAAATGCCGATCCTAACCCTTTGTTAAACTTAACAGCTTATAAATTTTCGATACTGCGCTCATCGCGAGAAGGGCGTTTCCCATTGACGCCCATATGGTCCCATGGTATCCCATAAGAGCACTGCACAAGGGCAATCATCTGCCCATCAATCGCAAAGCCAAGGCGCCTTCCGCTCCGGAAGCGTCGGATGGAATTCCATTCATCCGGCTAGCGAAGCTGTGTCTGATTTTGGGAGTTTTGGGCGCGTTGTTTTTGTCCGGGCTCTTTCGGGAACGGATGTTTCGTGTCATGAGCCGCTTCCTCTCAAATGCGACCAACAGGATCGATTCCAAGGGCAGGGTTTCCGTGCCGGCGGTGTTTCGTTCCGTGCTGGCGCAGCGCAATATCCAGGAGCTGTATTGCTTCCAGGATTTTGTGTTTCCGGCGATCAGCGTCGGCGGTCCGGATCTTCTCGAAAGGTTCGAGCGGCAGATTGCTGCGGAGGATCCGTTTTCGCCGGTTGCGAACGAGATGTCGCTTCTCATTCATGGGGGCGGGGTCTTCATGAAGCTCGACGCCGAGGGGCGTTTGATGGTCACGGATTTCATGCGGGATTTCACGGGGATCTCGGACGAAGTGACTTTCGTTGGTCGGGCAGATCATTTTCAGCTGTGGCAGCCGCAGGCATTTCAGGCGGCACAGCTTCAGGCACGAGGGGAGCGCGCGCTGGCGGGCAAGCGCTCCTGAACAAGCGAGGGCGCGGAATGGTGACGAATCCTGGCGGAGATTCTTCTGATGCCAGTGGCGGACCGGTTCGTCACATTCCGGTTCTTCTGCGCGAAGTCCTTGATGCGCTTGCACCTTCATCCGGCAAGATTGTTCTCGATGGCACGTTCGGGGCTGGCGGCTATACGTCGGCGATCCTTGCGGCTGGCGCCGATGTGATCGCGCTCGATCGCGACCCGACGGCAATCGCTGCCGGTCAGGCGTTGGTCGCGGAACATGCCGGTCATCTGCGGCTCGTTCATTCGCAATTTTCCCATCTTGCCGATCATGCGCCCGATGCCGGGCTCGACGGTGTCGTGCTCGATATCGGCGTCTCCTCGATGCAGATCGACGAGGCCGAGCGCGGCTTTTCGTTCTCGAAGAACGGCCCGCTCGATATGCGCATGTCGGCTGCCGGTGTCTCTGCTGCCGATGTCGTCAATCGCGCCAAGGTGGCCGAACTGATCCGTATCTTTCATTTCCTCGGCGAAGAAGATCAGGCGCCGCGCATCGCGCACGCGATCGAGAAGCGCCGTGCTGAGAAGCCGTTCGAGACGACCCGCGATCTCGCCGGTCTCATCGAGCTGGTGACGCCGCGCAAGATGAAGGACAAGATCCATCCGGCAACGCAGGTGTTCCAGGCGCTGCGCATCTTCGTCAACGACGAGCTTGGCGAACTGGCGCAGGCGCTGTTTGCCGCCGAGCGGGCGCTGAAGCCCGGGGGGCGGCTCGTCGTCGTCACTTTCCACTCGCTGGAAGACCGGATCGTCAAGAAATTCTTCTCCGACCGCGCAGGCAAGGCCTCGGGCTCGCGTCACCTGCCGGTGGCGCATGAGCGCGCCGCGACCTTTACTGCAGTCGGGAAGTCTATGGTTGCTGCCAGTCAAGCGGAAGCCGAAGTGAATCCACGGGCACGTTCCGCCAAACTGCGCGCTGGGGAGCGCACATCGGCTCCGGCCGAAGCGGCGGACATGTCCATCTTCGGTCTGCCTAGTCTGGCCAGTCTCGGAAAACTTGGGGGTTGATGTGCTGAGAACGTTCGACTTCGTCTTGATCGGTGTGATGACGGCCGCGGCCGCCGTGACCTACACGATCAAGCATCGCGCCGAGCTGAAGCTCGAGGAGGTTCATCGCCTCGAGTCCGAGATCAAGCTCGAGAAGGATACGATCGAGCTGTTGAAGGCCGACTGGGCGCTGCAATCGCAGCCGAACCGGCTGGAGCGCCTCGTCAACACCTATAATGACGAACTCAAGCTGCAGCCGACCGATTCCACCGCTCTCGTTCATGCCCGCGAATTGCCGATGCTGAAGGCGGAGGTTCCGGTTCCGGATGTGACGGAGGCCAAGGCGGACCAGAAGCATGCGACGGGTGCTGTGGCGTCCGCCGCAAAGCCTGCCGCCGGTGCCAAGGTTGCCGCAAAGGTAACGCCGAAGCCGGTGCCGCGGGTCGAAGAGCCTGAGGACGATACGGATCAGATCGCAACCGGATCGGTGGAGTAGGCCATGTCGTTTCTCTCCCGCATCATGGTGTTGAAGAGCCAGGCGCATTTCTCCTCCGGCGTCTATAACCGCTTCGGCGGCCCGTCGGGCAGCATTCCGCTCGAGGGCTCGCGCAAGAAGAAGGCCGGGCAGGCGAAAAGCCGGGTCGGTCTGCTGATCCTCTGCTTCACAGCGCTTTACGGCGTCATCGGTGGCCGTCTGGTCGAGTACGCGATGAAGGATCAGGAGATCGTTTCCTCGATCCTGCCGCCCGATCGTCTCATGGCCTCGCGTCCCGATATTCTCGACCGCAACGGCGAGGTGCTGGCCACCGACATTCGCACCGTCTCGCTGTTTGCCGAGCCGAACAAGATTGTCGACGTTGACGAAGCGATCGAGAAGCTGGCGACGGTGCTGCCGGATCTCGACGCCAAGGGCACCTACAAGAAACTGTCGGTAAAGACCTCGCACTTCGCCTGGCTGCGCCGTCAGCTGACGCCGAAGCAGCAGAGCCAGATCCTGGCGCTCGGCATTCCCGGCATCGGCTTCCGTCCGGAAAAGCGCCGCTTCTATCCGGGTGGCCCGACCGCTTCTCACATTCTCGGTTACGTCAACATCGACAACCGCGGCGTCTCCGGCATGGAGAAATATATCGACGACCAGGGGCTTGCCGATCTCGCCTCCGTCGGCATGACCAGCGACCAGCCGCTTGAGCCGGTGAAGCTGTCGATCGATATCCGTGTCCAGAACATCGTTCGCGATGTCGTCACCAGCGCCGTCACCAATTACGAAGCCAAGGGTGCCGGTGCCGTCGTTCTCGACATCCATACCGGCGAAGTACTCGGCATGGCCTCCGCGCCCGATTTCGATCCGAACAATCCGGAAGAGGGCGCCAAGGAAGGCTGGCTGAACCGCATGTCGAACGGCACGTTCGAGATGGGTTCGACCTTCAAGACCTTCTCGACAGCCATGGCGCTCGACAGCGGCAAGGTCAGCATCAATGACAGCTTCGATGCCAGCCGCCCGATCCGCATCGGCGGTTTCACCATCAACGACTTCCACGGCCAGCGCCGCTGGCTGACCGTGCCTGAAATCTTCGAATATTCGTCGAATATCGGTACGGCAAAGATGATCGATATCGTCGGCATGGAGATGCAGAAGGATTACCTGAAGCGCTTCGGCCTGCTGACGCGGATGAAGACCGAGCTTCCCGAAGTGAAGATGCCGAGCCAACCGAAGGTCTGGAAGAAGATCAACTCGATCACGATCTCCTTCGGCCACGGTGTCTCGACGACGCCGATGCAGACGGCGGTTGCCGGTGCCGCGCTCGTCAACGGCGGCAAGCTGATCGAGCCGACCTTCCTGCCGCGTACCCGCGAGCAGGCTGACGAAACCGCCGAAGTCGTCGTCAAGAAAAGCACCAGCGACGCGATCCGCTATCTCTTCAAGCTGAACGGCCTGAAGGGCTCGGGCCGTAACGCCGATGTGGCGGGCTTCAATGTCGGCGGCAAGACGGGAACGGCCGACAAGGTCGTCAACGGCCGCTACGCCCATAACCTCAATTTCAACGCCTTCCTGGCGGCCTTCCCGATCGACAATCCACGCTATGTGGTGCTGACCTTCTGCGACGAGCCGCATAACGGTGAAAAGGGCCAGAACATCGCGGCCTATACTGCCGCGCCGATGGTCAAGAACATTATCCGCCGCGCTGCCCCCATTCTCGGCGTCGAGCCGCAATTCGGCGAAGACGGATCGGCCTTGTTGGTGTCTTATTGAGTCTGAATGAATACGGCGCCGATTCGCGTGGGGTGAACGGCGCCAGAGAGAAAAGACGTTCGATGAAACTGCGGGACATTGCCGGAAGCGCATTTCCGGAAATCAAGGATCAACTCGACGGACCGGTGGGCACGCTGGAGATATCGGACCTCACGGCTGACAGCCGCAAGGCCGGACACGGCACGGCCTTCGTCGCCGTCGCCGGCACCAAAGCCGACGGTGCGAGCTTCATCGCCGATGCGGCGAAGAACGGTGCCGCCGTCGCCATCACCTCGCAGCCGGTCGAATCCTCCATTCCCGTTCTTGCCGTCAAGGAGCCGCGCCGCTTCCTGTCGCTCGCTGCCGCCAATTTCTATGGCAAGCAGCCTGCCACCATGGTTGCCGTGACGGGCACTGCGGGAAAGACTTCGGTCGCCTCCTTCACGCGCCAAATCTGGGCCCATGCCGGTCACCCGGCAGCGATGATCGGTACGACGGGCGTCGTCTCGCCCACGCGCAACGATTACGGTTCGCTGACCACGCCGGATCCGGTTTCGCTGCACAAGCTGCTGGCGGAACTTGCTGATGAAGGCGTCACCCATGCCTCGATGGAAGCCTCGAGCCACGGCCTCGACCAGAGCCGTCTCGACGGTGTGAAGCTTGCCGCCGCCGCTTTCACCAATCTCGGCCGCGATCACATGGATTATCATCCGACGATCGAGGATTACATGGCTGCCAAGATGCGGCTGTTCGATACGCTGCTGCCGAAGGGCGCACCGGCGATCATCTTCGCCGACGATGCCTGGTCGGCGCAGGCGATCAAGGCGGCAAGCGATGCCGGTCACGACGTCCGTACCGTCGGCCGCAAGGGCGATTACCTCACTCTGAAGCGCGTCGAGCATTTCCGTCACAAGCAGGTGGCCGAAGTGCATGTCGGCGGCGAAATCTTCGAGGTCGATATTCCGCTGGCGGGCGATTTCCAGATTGCCAATGCGCTGGTTGCCGCGGGTCTTGCGATGTCGACGGGCGTGCCGGCCAAGGTGGCGATGGCTGCTCTCGAAAAGCTGCAGGGCGCTTCCGGGCGTCTGGAGCTAGTCGGCCATACCCATGATGGCGCGCTCGCCTATGTCGATTACGCCCACAAGCCGGATGCGCTTGAAAACGTTCTGAATTCCGTCCGCCCGTTCACCACCGGCCGTGTCGTCGTGGTGTTCGGCTGCGGCGGCGACCGGGACAAGGGCAAGCGGCCGATCATGGGCGAGATCGCCTGCCGTCTGGCCGATGTGGTGATCGTCACCGACGACAATCCGCGCTCGGAAGACCCGGCGACGATCCGCGCCGAGATCATGGCGGCTGCGACCTGCGCCACCGAGATCGCCGACCGTTCGCTGGCGATCAGCAAGGCGGTGGCGATGCTGAAGGCTGGCGACACGCTGATCGTTGCGGGCAAGGGACATGAAGAGGGGCAGACCATCGGGAGTGTGACGCTGCCTTTCTCCGACCACGCCGAAGTGCGTGAAGCCTTGGAGGAGGCGAAACCTTGAACTGGCTTTGGACCACTGAAGACATGATCGCCGCCATGGCGGGGCGCCCGTTCGGGACGCTCCCCCAGGGCATCACCGGTATTTCCATCGACAGCCGCTCGATCCGCGCCGGCGAGGCCTTTTTCGCCATCAAGGGCGATCGCGTCGATGGTCACGACTTCGCCTCGATGGCGATGGCCAACGGTGCGTCTTTGCTTGTCGTCAGCGAAGCGCGGCTTGCCGGTCTCGGCCGTCTGACGGTGCCGATGATCATCGTCGAGGATGTGCTGGCGGCGCTCGAGCGTCTGGCCGTCGCATCGCGCCAGCGGTCGCGGGCGCAGATCATTGCCGTCACCGGTTCGGTCGGCAAGACGACGACCAAGGAAATGCTGCGCCATGTGCTGTCGCCATCGGGCAAGGTGCATGCGTCCGTCGCATCCTTCAACAATCACTGGGGCGTGCCGCTGACTTTGGCGCGCATGCCGCTCGATACGCATTTCGGCGTCTTCGAAGTCGGCATGAACCATCCCGGCGAAATCCGTCCGCTGGTGCAGATGATCCGCCCGCATGTCGCCGTCATCACCACGATCGCACCGGCGCATCTCGGCAACTTCAAAAGCATCAAGGAAATCGCCACCGCCAAGGCCGAGATCTACGAAGGTCTGGTGCCGGGAGGCCATGTCGTTCTCAACCGCGACAACGACCAGTATAATTTCCTGGAGCGCACGGCGCAGGCACTCGGCATCAGCAACATCCATTCCTTCGGCCAGCACGCCAAGGCCGAGTACCGTCTCGCCGAATTCAACGGCTCGGACGAGAGCTCGGCGCTGTGGCTGACGATCGATGGCGACACGCTGGAAGTGGCGATCGGCGCGCCTGGCCGCCACATTGCAGAAAACGCGCTTGCCGCCCTCGGCGTCGTGACGCTCGTCGGTGCCGATCTTGACAAGGCGATCGATGCGCTGGCGACCCTGCAGCCCGAAAAGGGCAGGGGGCAGCGCCACAAGCTGCGGCTCGGCGCGGGCAGCCTGACGCTGATCGACGAAAGCTACAATGCCAATCCGGCTTCTATGCGCGCGGCGATCGCGCTGCTCGCGGCTGCCGTACCCTCGGGCTACGGCCGCCGGATCGCCGTTCTCGGCGACATGCTGGAGATGGGCGAATTTGCCGAGCGCGTGCATGCCGATCTCGCCGGTCCGCTTCTTGCTGCTGGCATCGAGCATGTCTGGCTGGCAGGCAAGGATATGCAGGCGCTGAGGGAATCGCTTCCTGACAGCGTCGCCGTCGAGTATCGCGAGACGACGGCAGAACTCAAAGATTTTGTACTGAACTCGGTCGAGCCGGGCGATGTCTTGATGGTCAAATCGTCATTGGGGATAGGTTTCGGCAAGATCGTTGCCGCGCTCCTTGACAAGTTTGCGCCATTTGCGGACACGCAGCGCGAGATTTGACCGGGTAAACAAGGGGCCCTGAATGCTGATTTGGCTAGTCGAACTGTCGGAACATTTTAAATTTCTGAACCTGTTCAGATACATTACCTTCCGCACAGGGGCCTCCCTCTTTACCTCCGCGCTGATCGTCTTCCTGTTCGGGCCGGTGATCATCCGTTCGCTGCGCATCCGCCAGGGCAAGGGTCAGCCGATCCGTGCAGACGGGCCGCAGACGCATTTCAAGAAGGCCGGGACGCCGACCATGGGCGGTCTGATGATCCTGGCGGGTATCGTCGGGGCATCGCTGCTCTGGGCCGACCTTTCGAACGTCTATGTCGTGGCGACGCTGCTGGTGACGCTCGGCTTCGGCGCGATCGGCTTCTATGACGATTATCTCAAGGTGACGAAGCAGAGCGACAAGGGCTTTTCCGGCAAAGCGCGCCTCGGCATCGAATTCATCATCGCCGGTATCGCCGTCTATTTCATGATGCGCACGTCGCTGGCGTCAGGCCCTGCAGGCTCGACCTTCGGTTCGTCGGTCGCATTCCCCTTCTTCAAGGATTTCCTGATCAATCTCGGCATCATGTTCGTGGTGTTCGGCGGTTTCGTCATCGTGGCCGCCGGCAATGCCGTGAACCTGACGGATGGCCTGGACGGCCTGGCGATTGTGCCGGTGATGATCGCAGCCGCCTCCTTCGGCATCATCTCCTATCTTGCCGGTAACGCGGTGTTCGCGGGCTATCTGCAGATCAATTTCGTGCCGGGCACGGGTGAGCTTGCGGTCGTTCTCGGTGCCGTCATCGGCGCCGGTCTCGGCTTCCTCTGGTTCAACGCACCGCCCGCCGCAATCTTCATGGGCGACACCGGTTCGCTGGCGCTCGGCGGCACGATCGGCACCGTTGCCGTTGCCACCAAGCACGAGATCGTTATGGCGATCATCGGCGGTCTGTTCGTCATGGAAACGCTGTCTGTCATCATCCAGGTCGGTTTCTTCAAGATGACCGGACGGCGCGTCTTCCTGATGGCGCCGATCCACCACCATTTCGAAAAGAAGGGTTGGACGGAAAGCCAGGTGGTCATCCGTTTCTGGATCGTCGCGGTCGGCCTTGCCATGCTCGGCCTCTCGACCCTCAAGCTGCGGTAAGCGGACGATGATCCCGGTCACCACACTTGCTGGCAAAAAGGTCGCGCTCTTTGGGCTCGGCGGCTCCGGTCTTGCGACGGCGAGGGCGCTGGTCGCGGGCGGGGCCGATGTCATTGCCTGGGACGACAATCCTGACAGCGTTGCAAAAGCCGGCGCCGAGGGGATTGCCACCGCGGACCTGCGTAGCATCGACTGGGCGTCGCAATCGCTTTTCGTGCTCTCTCCCGGCGTGCCGCTGACCCATCCGAAGCCGCACTGGACCGTCGATCTGGCGCGTGGCGCCGGTGTCGACATCGTCGGAGACGTCGAGCTCTTCGTCCGCGAGCGCCGGGCGCATGCGCCGGATTGCCCGTTCATCGCCATCACCGGCACCAACGGCAAATCGACCACCACGGCGCTGATCGCCCATATCCTGAAGACCAGCGGCCGCGACACGCAGCTCGGCGGCAATATCGGTACGGCGGTGCTGACCCTCGATCCGCCGAAGGCGCAGCGTTTCTACGTCGTCGAATGCTCGTCCTACCAGATCGATCTGGCACCGACGCTGAACCCGTCAGCCGGTATCCTGCTCAACCTGACGCCCGACCATCTCGATCGCCATGGAACGATGCAGCACTATGCCGACGTCAAGGAGCGGCTGGTGGCGGGCAGCGATACGGCGATCGTCGGTGTCGATGACAGCCATTGCGAAATGATTGCCGACCGCGTCGAGCGGGCCGGCACCAAGGTGGTGCGCATTTCGCGCCGCCATCCGCTGGCCGATGGCATCTATGCCGAGGGCACGAAACTCATTCACGCAACCAATGGCGCGGCGCTTCCGCTGGCCGATCTCGACGGCATCCAGACGCTGCGCGGCAGCCACAACGCGCAGAACGCCGCGGCTGCCGTCGCGGCCTGCCTTGCTGTCGGCGTCTCTGCCGATGAGATCCGTGCGGGGCTTGCCTCGTTCCCTGGGCTGAAGCATCGCATGCAGCCGGTCGGCAAGCGCGGCAATGCCGTCTTCGTCAACGATTCGAAGGCGACCAATGCGGATGCGGCGGCACCGGCACTGTCGAGCTACGACCGTATCTACTGGATTGCCGGCGGCCTGCCGAAGTCCGGCGGCATCACGACGCTTGCGCCGTTCTTTCCACGCATCGCCAAAGCCTATCTGATCGGCGAGGCGGCAGCGGAGTTTGCGGCAACGCTTGGCGAGGCGGTGCCCTACGAGATCTCGGGCACGCTGGAGCGCGCCGTCGCACATGCGGCTGCCGATGCGAAAAAAGATGAAACTGGGCCTGTCGCGGTGATGCTATCCCCGGCTTGCGCAAGCTTCGACCAATATAAGAACTTTGAAGTCAGGGGCGATGCATTTGTCAGCCATGTGGCAGCGCTCGACGGAATCACCATGCTGATCGGTTCGGCAACAGGAGATAAGTGACATGGTAAGCCGTGCGGAACGTGGGCCTTTGGCCGATTGGTTTTGGACCATCGACCGCTTTTTCTTGGCGATGTTCGTCTTCCTGATGGGCATCGGCTTCATGCTGTCGTTCGCCGCATCGCCCGCGGTGGCGGAGCGCATCGGGCTTGAACCCTTCCATTTCGTCAAGCGCCACGCGGCCTTCATGATCCCGTCGCTGATGGTCATGATCGGGCTTTCGTTCCTGACGCCGCGCCAGGTGAGGCGCACGGCGATCCTGCTTTTGATCGTCGCGATAGCGATGATGCTGCTGGCACTGTTCTTCGGCGTCGAGGTCAAGGGCTCCCGGCGCTGGGTGACGCTGGCCGGCATCTCGATCCAGCCGTCGGAATTCATGAAGCCTGCTTTCGTCGTCGTCTGCGCCTGGCTGTTTGCCGAGCATGCGCGCCAACCTGAAATTCCGGGCAATCTTTTCGCCATCATCCTGTTCGGCATGGTCGCCTCGCTGCTCGTGGCCCAGCCCGACCTTGGCCAGACGATCCTGACCACCGCCGTCTGGGGCGGCATGTTCTTCATGGCCGGCATGCCGTGGCTGTGGATCATCGTGCTCGGCGTCGGCGGGGCAGGCGGCCTCGTCTCGGCCTACTATGTCTTCCCGCACGTGGCGGGACGAATAGACAAGTTCATGACCGGCGAGGGCGACACGTTCCAGATCGATACCGCCCGCGAGGCGATCATTCGCGGCGACTGGTTCGGTCAGGGGCCGGGCGAGGGTATCGTCAAGCGCATCATCCCCGACGCCCATACCGACTTCATCTTCTCGGTTGCCGCCGAAGAGTTCGGCATCATCTTCTGCATCGCCCTTGTTGCGCTGTTCACGGCCCTTGTTTTGAGGGGCTTGTCGCACGCATATAAGGAGAAGAACGATTTCAACCGGTTTGCCGTTGCCGGCCTCGTGCTGCAGATGGGCATCCAGTCGATCATTAATATCGGCGTCAATCTCGAACTGCTGCCGGCAAAGGGCATGACGCTGCCGCTGATCTCCTACGGCGGTTCGTCGATGGTGGCGATCTGCGTCACTGCCGGTTTCATTCTCGCGCTGACGCGCCATCGCCCGGAAAAACGTGCACAGGATCGGAGCCTCTTCCGCGTGCCGCACGGAATGCCGGCGGAGTAAAAGAACTATGGGTAAAGGCATCGTGCTTCTTGCCGCCGGGGGAACCGGCGGCCACGTCTTTCCCGCGGAAGCCTTGGCCTATGAGCTGAAGGCCCGCGGTTATTCCGTTCATCTGGTCACCGACAGCCGGGCCGAGCGCTATGCCGGCAAGTTCCCGGCCGAGCAGATCCATGTCGTGCCGTCGGCAACGATCGGTTCGAAGAACCCGATCGCGGTCGCCCGTTCGCTCTGGACGCTGTGGAGCGGCATGCGGGCGGCGAAGAAGCTGATCCAGAAGCTGAAGCCTGCCGTCGTCGTCGGTTTCGGTGGCTATCCGACCGTGCCGCCGCTGCTGGCCGCAACGCGCCTCGGCGTGCCTGCCATGATCCACGAGCAGAACGCGGTGATGGGCCGCGCCAACAAGGCGCTGGCGGCGCGTGTCCAGGCGATTGCCGGCGGATTCCTACCGGAGAATGGCGGCGTCTATCCCGAAAAGACTATCACAACCGGCAATCCGGTGCGTCCGGCGATCATCGAGGCCGCCAAGGTTCCCTATGCGCCGTCGCATCCCGGCGAACCCTTCAATCTCGTGGTCTTCGGCGGCAGCCAGGGCGCGCAGTATTTCTCCAAGGCCATGCCGACGGCGATCAGCCTGCTTGACGACGATCTCCGGGCGCGGCTGCGGATCACCCAGCAGGTGCGGCCTGAGGATATGGAGATGGTCGGCGGCTGTGTCGCGCAGCTGAAGATGGGGGCGGATATCGCGCCGTTCTTCACTGATATGGCCGAACGTCTCGCAAAAGCGCATCTGGTTATCTGCCGTTCGGGCGCTTCGACGGTTTCGGAGATCGCGGTGATCGGCCGTCCGGCCGTTCTCGTGCCCTATCCGCATGCGCTGGATCATGACCAGGCGGCCAATGCCGCAGCGCTTGCCGCGACCGGTGGCGCCAAGGTCATAGTCCAGGCGGAGCTTTCCTCCGAGAAGATCGCCGCGATCCTGACACATGCGATGAACGACCCGGAAAAGCTGGCGCGCATGGCGGCGGCGGCAAAGCAGACCGGGAAACCGGATGCTGCGAACTTGCTTGCCGGCATGGTAGAGGCTATTGCCGCCGGACGTACAATTGCAGAGTTCAAGGGGGCACAGTCATGAAACTGCCGAAGGCTATAGGCCTCGTCCATTTCATCGGCATCGGCGGCATCGGCATGAGCGGCATTGCCGAAGTGCTGCACAATCTCGGCCACAAGGTCCAGGGATCCGATCAGTCCGACAGTGCAAACGTTCAGCGTCTGCGCGAAAAGGGCATTGAGGTCTTCGTTGGTCACAAGGCCGAAAACCTCGGTGATGCCGAAGTCGTCGTCGTTTCGACGGCGATCAAGAAGAGCAATCCGGAACTGATCGCGGCGCGCGAGAAGCTGCTGCCCGTCGTTCGCCGCGCCGAGATGCTGGCCGAGCTGATGCGCTTCCGCAATGCGATCGCCATCGGCGGCACGCACGGCAAGACGACCACCACCTCGCTGGTGGCGACGCTGCTCGAGGCCGGCGGGCTCGATCCGACCGTCATCAATGGCGGTATCATCAATGCCTACGGCACCAACGCCCGCATGGGCGAGGGCGAGTGGATGGTGGTCGAGGCCGACGAGTCCGACGGTACCTTCCTGAAGCTGCCTGCCGACGTTGCCGTCGTCACCAATATCGACCCCGAACATCTCGACCATTATGGCAATTTCGATGCCGTGCGCGCTGCGTTCCGGCAGTTCGTCGAGAACGTGCCGTTCTACGGCTTCGGCGTCATGTGCCTCGATCATCCCGAAGTGCAGGCGCTAGTCGGCCGTATCGAGGACCGCAAGGTCGTCACTTACGGAGAAAATCCGCAGGCCGACGTGCGCTTCACCAATGTGCGCATCGACGGGCCGCGCTCGATCTTCGACGTCGAGATCCGCCGCCGCCGCACCGGCAAGGTCTTCAAGCTCGACAATCTCGTCATGCCGATGCCTGGCCGTCACAACATTTCCAATGCGACCGCGGCGATCGCCGTTGCCAATCGTCTCGGCATTTCCAACGAGGACATCGCCAAGGGGCTGGCCTCCTTCGGTGGCGTCAAGCGGCGCTTCACGCTGACCGGCGAATGGAACGGCGTGCAGGTGTTCGACGACTACGGTCACCATCCAGTCGAGATCAAGGCCGTGCTCAGGGCTGCGCGCGAGGCCTGCAAGGGCCGCGTCATCGCGGTTCACCAGCCGCACCGCTATTCGCGCCTTTCGAGCCTCTTCGAGGAATTCGCCAACTGCTTCAACGATGCCGACAGCATCTTCCTGGCGCCTGTCTATGCCGCTGGTGAAGACCCGATCGAGGGTGCCGATTCCGAGACTCTGGTCTCGCGTATCAAGGCTGGCGGCCATCGCGACGCACGCTATCTTCCGTCGCAAGACGTACTACCGGAGATGGTTGGAGAGATTGCAAAGCCGGGCGACTTTGTGGTTCTCTTGGGGGCTGGAAGTATCACCTACTGGGCAGCGGCCCTGCCAAAACAACTGGAAGGCCTTTCGGGAAAGTCGGCATGAAACAGGTAAATGGGGAAAAGCTTCTCGAAACTCTCGGAGAAGGCGTCAAGGACATCCGCGGCCGTATCACGCCGGATGCCCCCATGGACCGCGTGACCTGGTTCCGTGCCGGCGGCCTCGCCGAGCTGATGTTCCAGCCGCATGACGAAGACGATCTCATCGCTTTCATGAAGCTTCTGCCCGAGGACGTGCCTGTCACCGTCGTTGGCGTCGGTTCCAACCTCCTAGTGCGCGACGGCGGCATTCCGGGCGTGGTTCTGCGCCTGTCGGCCAAGGGTTTTGGCGGGCTGGAGATTGCCGGTGAAAACCGCATCCGCGCCGGTGCGATCTGCCCGGACAAGCATGTTGCGGCCATGGCGATGGACAATGGTATCGGTGGCTTCCATTTCTACTACGGCATTCCCGGCAGCATCGGTGGTGCGGCACGCATGAATGCCGGTGCCAATGGCGGCGAGACCCGCGAGCGTCTCGTTGAACTGACGGCGATCGACCGCAAGGGCAACAAGGTCGTGCTCTCGAATGCCGAGATGGGTTATTCCTACCGTCATTCCTCGGCCGCATCGGACCTGATCTTCACCTCGGTGCTGTTCGAAGGCTATGCGGAAGACCGCGCCAAGATCCGCGCCGATATGGATGCTGTGCGCAACCATCGCGAGACGGTGCAGCCGATCCGCGAGAAGACCGGCGGCTCGACCTTCAAGAATCCCGAGGGACATTCAGCCTGGAAGCTGATCGACGAAGCGGGCTGCCGCGGTCTGGTCATCGGCGGGGCGCAGATGTCGTCGCTGCATTGCAACTTCATGATCAATATGGGGCAGGCGACCGGCTACGATCTGGAATATCTCGGTGAACAGGTTCGCCGCGAAGTGTTCGAAAATTCCGGCGTCAAGCTGGAATGGGAGATCAAGCGTCTCGGCGTGTTCATGCCGGGCCGCGAAGTCCGCCCGTTCCAGGGCGTGACCAGCGACTGACGTTTAAACCTACAATTTGAGAGCTTTGCTGAAGGCGGTGTCGAAGATGACGCCGCCTTTGTCGTCTGCGGCCTCGCCGATCGCCACGTCCATGCGGCCGTTGGCAACGCGCACCAGCGTGAAGCCGCCCATGAAGGCGGCCTTGGCCTTGAAGACGTCGATACCGTTGACCTTGTAGGCCATCGCCGTGTCGTGTTCGTGGCCGTGGAAAATGCCGATTACGTTGTAGCCGCTGAGGGTTGCAAGCAGATCCTGACGTTCTGATTCATCCCACCAATGCGGCGTTCCGGTGCCCGTGTCGTCGAAGGTGCTCTTGGCCGGATCCCAGCGTTCGGTGGAGAAATGGTCCCAGCCATAGTGCTGGAAGATCACCACTGGGCGCCCGTCGGACGCATAGGTCTTCAGGTCCTGTTTCATCCAGTCGAGGCTGCTGGCGGTTCCCTTGCTGTTATCGCCGCCATAGCGCTGTGCCTGGATCAGATGCAACCCGCCCCAGTTCCAGGAATAATTGTCGGAAGCCTCGTCGTAATTGTCGACGGGGACGGCCGGTTTGAAGAAGACGCTTGGCTTGTGGTTCATCTGCACGTAGTCGCGCAGCTCGTCGCGATACCAGTCGACCTGCGGCGGACGGCCGTCCTGATCGAGATCGTGATTGCCGAGGCCGACATAGACAGGGAAATGCACATGGTCAGGGCCGCGGCCCTCCTGGTAGCGGTGCGAGAACTGCAGGAGCTGTGATCCCTCGGCAAACTCCGCCATCTGTCCGCCGCCGTCGTCGGTGACGTCGCCGCAGACGATGATGCCTTGAGGCCGGGCAATCGTCTGGCCGGCAACGCTGAGGCCGCTCGGTTTGCCAGCGACCTCTTCCGGCCATGTCTGGTGGTGGATGTTGTTGAGCGCCAGGATATGGCGCAGCAGATTGGCGTCGGTCTTGCCTTCCTGCTGGCAATTGGGGCTGAGCCCATCGCCGATGCGGCAGGCATGGACGTCGTTGATGACGAGGAAGGTGACGTTGACATCAGGGACGGCGGCGCGCGACAGCGAGGGCAGTGAAAGGGCCATTCCGGCGCCGAGGCTCTGTGTCAGCAGCGATCGTCTTGTCAGCATTGTCGTCTCCCGTCTCTTTGAAATGGAAGAGTAGGAGCAAGCCGTTAACAGACAAGAATCAAAAAAAGGCCGCAGCGTTGCCGCTGCGGCCTTCGATCAATTGACCCCGAAGTCCTCAGACCTCTTCGCGGCCCGACAGCAGGATGCAGACCAGCGAGATCACTGCTGCGCCGGAAAGATAGTAGCCGACATAGGAAAGGTCGTAGGTCGTTGCCAGCCAGCTGGCGATATTCGGCGCCAGCGAGGCGCCGAAGATGCCGCCGAGGTTGAAGGTCATCGAGGCGCCGGTATAGCGCACCGTGGTCGGGAAGGGGGCTGCAAGTGCTGCACCGATCGGACCATAGGTGAAGCCCATCAGCGCGAGGCCAATGATCGAGCACAGGAAGGCGCCCATCAAGCCTGAGGTCAACAGCGACGCGTAGAAGAAGCCGAAGATCGCGATGCCGATTGTCACCAGGATCAGGATCAGGCGGCGCGAATAGCGGTCCGAAAGCAGGCCGGAGATCGGGATCGTCAGGCCGAAGAACACGACGCCGACGAGCTGAATGACCAGGAACTGTTCACGCGAATAGCCGAGCTTCGAGGTGCCCCAGGACAGCGTGAACACCGTCATCAGGTAGAACAGAACGAAGGTGGCGACGGCGATGAAGGTGCCGAGAACCAGGCTGCGGAAATGCTTGCGGAAGACGACGGCAACCGGAACGGCGACGCGCTCGTGCTTCTCGACGGCCTTCTGGAACTCCGGCGTTTCGGCGATCTTCAGGCGGACATAGAGGCCGACAGCGACGAGTGCCAGGCTGGCGACGAAGGGAATGCGCCAGCCGAAGGCCAGGAAGTCCTCGTTAGTCATCGTCTCGGTCAGGATCAGGAAGAAGCCGGAAGAGAGGATGAAGCCGATCGGCGCGCCAAGCTGCGGGAACATCGCGTACCAGCTGCGCTTGCCGGGAGGGGCGTTTTCGGTGGCGAGCAGCACGGCGCCGCCCCATTCTCCGCCGAGGCCGAGGCCCTGGCCGAAACGGCACAGTGCGAGAAGCAGAGGCGCGACGATGCCGATCGAATCATAGCCCGGCAGCATCCCGATCGCCACGGTCGACAGGCCCATGGTCATCAGCGCTGCGACGAGTGTTGCCTTGCGGCCGATACGGTCACCGAAATGGCCGAACAGAATGCCGCCAAGCGGGCGGGCGAAGAAGGCGATCGAGAACGTGGCGAAGGACTGCAGCTGTGCAGACGCCGGATCGCTCGTCGGGAAGAAGAGGTGCGGGAAGACCAGCACGGCGGCCGTCGCGTAGACGTAGAAGTCGAAGAATTCGATGGTCGTGCCGACGAGGCTCGCGATCAGAACACGCGCCGGCGAATTGACTTGCGCATTGTTCGATGAGGAGGGCGTCGGCGATACCGGAGATATCGCGTCAGACATTGTCATTCCAATCAGGATTGCTGTTTGCCTTGGGAGGCAATCGGCTCATAGCGCAATTTTCGGTCTCAGCAAACGCTAAATGAGCAATAAACTGATGAAATCCCTGGCCGGTGTTGGGGGCGTTTCCGGACGGGCCAATCCGCGTTTCTAGCAAAATTACCAGATTGACGGGACTCGATTTGAGGCGGCTTGCTGTTCTCGCTCTGGTTGAGAGCCTCGGAGGGGAAATCATGCAAAGAAATCTTATTGCAGAATTTTTTGGTACGTTCTGGCTCGTTTTCGGCGGATGCGGCAGTGCTGTGCTGGCGGCAGCATTTCCGGCGCTCGGAATTGGCTTTGCCGGTGTCGCCCTGGCATTCGGACTGACGGTGCTGACGATGGCCTATGCGGTCGGCGGCATTTCCGGCGGGCATTTCAATCCGGCGGTGTCCGTGGGTCTCGCGGTTGCCGGGCGGTTTCCGGCGGGCCGCGTCATTCCCTATATCATCGTGCAGGTCATCGGTGCCGTCGCGGCAGCGGCACTTCTCTATCTGGTTGCCAGCGGAAAAGCCGGTTTCGAACTGGGCGGCTTTGCCTCGAACGGTTATGGCGAGCATTCGCCCGGTGGTTATTCGCTGACGTCCGCGCTGATCATCGAGGTCCTGCTGACGATGTTCTTCCTGATCGTCATCCTGGGCTCCACGCATGGGCGCGTACCTGCCGGGTTCGCGCCGCTGGCGATCGGCCTAGCACTGACACTCATACATCTGATCTCGATCCCGGTTACCAACACATCGGTCAATCCGGCGCGTTCGACAGGGCAGGCGCTCTTTGCCGGCGGCTGGGCTCTGCAGCAGCTTTGGCTCTTCTGGCTGGCGCCGATCGTGGGCGGCGCGCTCGGCGGGACGGTCTGGAAACTGCTTGAGAAAGACGACTAAGCGCCGTCGTAATCACGCTGCGCATGCCAACCCGCACAGCTCGTCTGTGCGGGTTTTTTCATCCTCCGAACGAACTTCCGGATGCCGGTGCAAGCCACTGATTTCGAGTCGAAACGGCACAGGTTTGCCGCGCTGTTCGGTGGCCTGGAGGCGGCAGGTTAACAAAAGTAAACGCTTCGTTAACCATATTGTTGTCAAACTGCCATCAAGCCTGAGTGGGCAAGATTCGGTGGGCGAAAGCCTCGCGCAAGCGTCGGAATTCATGCCGTAAGTTATTTTGGGGGTACGTATGAGTCGCAAGCATGTCGCTGTCCTGATGGGCGGATTTTCCTCGGAGAGGCCGGTAAGCCTGTCTTCGGGGAAGGCATGTGCCGACGCGCTGGAAGCCGAAGGCTTTCAGGTCACCCGTATTGATGTCGACCGTGATGTGTCGGCCAAGCTCGTTGCTGCCCGCCCGGATGTCGCGTTCAATGCTCTGCATGGCCCGTTCGGCGAGGATGGTACGATCCAGGGCATTCTCGAATATCTCGAAATTCCCTACACGCATTCCGGCGTTCTTGCCTCGGCTCTCGCGATGGACAAGAGCAAGGCCAAGGGCGTTGCCGCTGCTGCCGGTATTCCGGTGGCGCAATCCGAAGTCATCAACCGTTTCGCCTTTCCGGCCGAGCATCCGATGAAGCCGCCTTATGTGGTGAAGCCGGTTCGCGAGGGGTCGAGCTTCGGTGTGTTGATCGTGCAAGAGGATCAGTCGCATCCGCCGCAGGTGATCAGTTCTTCGGAGTGGCGCTATGGGGAAGAGGTTCTCGTCGAGCGCTATATCCATGGCCGCGAGCTGACATGCGGCGTGATGGGCGATACGGCGCTGGGTGTCACGGAAGTGGTGCCGCAGGGCCACAACTTTTATGACTATGACGCCAAGTATGCGGCTGGCGGTTCAAAACACGTCATTCCGGCGAAAATTTCACCGAAAATTTACCAAAAAATACAATCATTGGCACTAAGGGCGCATCAAGCAATTGGTTGCCGTGGCGTCAGCCGGTCTGACTTTCGCTACGACGATCGCTTCTCCGAAGATGGCGAAATCATCTGGCTCGAGGTCAATACTCAGCCGGGAATGACTCCAACCTCTCTGGTGCCCGAAATGGCCGGTTATGCCGGTTATTCCTTTGGTGAGTTTCTGCGCTGGATGGTGGAGGACGCTTCTTGTTCTCGTTGACGGTCAAAAGGATGGGGCGCCCGAGCCATCGCGACGATATCGCCTTCCCGGAAGGCGATAGCCGCATGGTGCTGCCGCGTCCGTTGCGCCGCGCCGTTCGCTTTCTCGTCAGTCTCGGCACTGGCCGCATCTACATTCCTGCGCATACCGGCACTGTTTCGGCTCTGGCGTTTCTGGCTGCGACCGGCCTCTACGGCATGTCGCTCGGCGGTCACACGGAAGCGGTCGCTCAGGCGACGACCACGGCTGCAGGCTTTGCCATCGAAGACGTGAAAGTGTCTGGCAATTTGGCGACCTCGGAAATCGAGATCCTGGATCTCCTCGGTCTCGACGGTACGACCTCGCTGGTTGCTCTCGATGTGGATACGGCGCGCCAGAAGATCGCCAAGCTTCCTTGGGTCGAGAGCGCCGAAGTTCGCAAGATCTATCCGAAGACGATCGAAGTGAAGCTCAAGGAGCGCCAGGCTTATGCGATCTGGCAGCACGGCCAGGAGCTTTCGCTGATCGAGCGCAATGGCAGCGTCATCGCGCCGCTGCGCGACAACAAGTTTTCCAACCTTCCGCTCGTCGTCGGCCGCGATGCCGAGACGGCTGCTGTTGCGCTTGAAGGCGAATTCGCCAACTGGCCCGACATCAAGGCGCGGGTGAAGGCCTATGTCTGGGTTTCCAGCCGCCGCTGGGATCTGCATCTCGACAACGGTGTCGTCGTGAAGCTGCCGGCCGACGATGTCGATCAGGCGCTGGCGACGCTGTCGAAGCTCAACAAGGAACAGGATCTTCTGGCGCGCGACATCGCAGCCGTCGATCTCAGATTGGCAGACCGGACCGCAATCCAGCTCACTCCCGAGGCGATGGCCCGGCGGCAGGTGGTGCTCGACCAGCGGACGAAGGATTTGAAAAAGGCGGGGCAAAATATATGAGCTTGTTCGGTTCATCCCATTTCGGATTGCCGCGCCTGAAGCCGCTTTCGTCGAAGCGGTCGCATATCGTTTCAGTGCTCGACATCGGATCGACCAAGGTCGTCTGCATGATCGGCCGGCTGACGCCGCGCGAGGAGAGCGAGATTCTCCCGGGCCGCACGCATGACATCGAGATCATCGGTATCGGCCATCAGCGTTCTCGCGGTATCAAGACCGGCGTCATTGCCGATCTCGATGCGCTGGAAAGCGTCATCCGTCTCGCGGTCGATGCCGCCGAGCGCATGGCGGGCCTCACCGTCGAAAGCCTGATCGTCAACCTGACGGCCGGCCGTCTCGGCAGCGACGTCTATACGGCGACGATCGATCTCGGTGGTCAGGAAGTCGAACTCAACGACCTGAAGAAGGTTCTTTCTGCAGCCTGCCAGCAGTCGCTGCGCCAGGATCGTGCCGTGCTTCACTCGCTGGCAACCGGCTTTTCGCTGGATGGCGAACGCGGTATCCGCGATCCCTTGTCCATGTACGGTGACATGCTCGGCGTCGACATGCATGTCGTCACCGCCGAGCGCGCTGCGCTCAAGAACCTCGAGCTCAGCGTCAACCGCGCGCATCTCTCCGTCGAAGGCATCGTCGCGACGCCTTACGCTTCCGGCCTTGCGGCTCTCGTCGATGACGAAGTCGAGCTCGGCTGTGCGGCGATCGACATGGGCGGCGGCACGACGACGATCTCGGTCTTTGCCGAAGGCAAGCTTGTCCATACCGACGCCGTCGGTCTTGGCGGTCATCACGTGACCACCGATCTGGCCCGCGGCCTTTCGACCCGCATCGAGGATGCGGAGCGCCTGAAGGTGGTTCACGCTTCAGCTATGGCGAATTCGTCCGACGAACGCGAACTGATCTCGATCCCGCCGATCGGCGAAGACGAGCGCGATCTGCCGACGCAGGTGCCGCGCGCGCTGGTTTCGCGCATCGTCGGCGCCCGTATCGAGGAAACGATGGAACTGATCCGCGACCGGATCCAGCGCTCGGGCTTCAGCCCGATCGTCGGCAAGCGCGTCGTGCTGACGGGTGGCGCAAGCCAGCTCACCGGCCTTGCAGACGTTGCCCGCAAGATACTTGCCCGCAACGTTCGTATCGGCCGCCCGATGGGCGTCTCGGGTCTGCCGACGGCAGCCAAGGGCCCAGCCTTTTCGACGGCGGTCGGCCTGATGATCTATCCGCAGGTCGCAGACATGGAAACACATGCGTCACAGAGCGGGCTGCTCTTGTCGCTTGGGGGAAATAACAGCCGCATAGCCCGGATGGGCCAGTGGCTGAAGGAAAGCTTCTGAACATTGAGTGAATTGGCCGGCGTGGCGATGCGGCCATAAAGAGAAGGAACGGGTACCATGACTATCAAGCTGCAAAAGCCTGACATCACAGAGCTGAAGCCGCGTATCACCGTATTCGGTGTCGGCGGCGGCGGCGGCAATGCTGTCAACAACATGATCTCCGCCGGCCTCCAGGGCGTCGACTTCGTCGTTGCCAACACGGATGCGCAGGCTCTGACGATGACCAAGGCAGAGCGGATCATCCAGCTCGGCGCCAACGTCACCGAAGGCCTCGGTGCAGGTTCGCAGCCGGAAGTCGGCCGTGCGGCTGCCGAAGAGTGCATCGATGAGATCATCGATCACCTGAACGGCACGCATATGTGCTTCGTCACCGCCGGCATGGGCGGCGGTACCGGTACCGGTGCTGCTCCTGTCGTCGCGCAGGCCGCCCGCAACAAGGGCATCCTGACCGTCGGCGTCGTCACCAAGCCGTTCCAGTTCGAAGGCGGCCGCCGCATGCGTCTGGCCGAAGCCGGTATCGAAGAGCTGCAGAAGTCGGTCGATACGCTGATCGTCATTCCGAACCAGAACCTCTTCCGGATCGCCAACGACAAGACGACCTTTGCCGACGCTTTCGCGATGGCCGACCAGGTTCTCTACTCGGGCGTTGCCTGCATCACCGACCTGATGGTGAAGGAAGGTCTCATCAACCTCGACTTCGCCGACGTCCGTTCGGTCATGCGCGAAATGGGCCGCGCGATGATGGGCACCGGCGAGGCTTCGGGCCAGGGCCGTGCAATGCAGGCTGCTGAAGCTGCAATCGCCAACCCGCTGCTCGACGAAACCTCGATGCGCGGTGCGCAGGGCCTGCTGATCTCGATCACCGGTGGCCGTGACCTGACGCTCTTCGAAGTCGACGAAGCCGCAACCCGCATCCGCGAAGAAGTCGATCCGGACGCCAACATTATCCTCGGCGCCACGTTCGACGAATCGCTCGAAGGCATCATCCGCGTATCGGTCGTTGCGACCGGTATCGATCGCGCTGCCGCCGAAGCCTCCACCAAGACCTTCCAGCCGGCCGCAAAGCCGATCATCCGTCCTTCGGCGGCCGTTGCTCCGGCTCCGGCCGCAGTTCAGCCTGCTCCGGTCATGCAGGCACCGAAGCCGGTTGATACCGTTGCGCAGACGATCCGCATGGCAGAAGCCCAGATGGAACGTGAACTCGACATCGTTGCTCCGCGCGCTCCGGCTCCGGTCCAGCAGCCTGTCGCACAGGAAACCTTCCGTCCGCAGAGCCGCATCTTCGCAGCAGCACCGGAAGCTCCTGTTGCCCGTCCGGCACCGATGCAGATTCAGCCCGCTCCGGCTCCGGTCATGAGCCAGCCTGCTCCGCAGCCTGTCATGATGCAGCAGCCTGCTCCGGTGGCGCCACAGCCGGTCCGCCAGGAACCTGCCATGCAGCAGCCGACGCGCATGCCGAAGGTCGAGGACTTCCCGCCGGTCGTTCAGGCCGAGATCGACCACCGCTCGCAGCCCGTCGCAGCACAGGCTCACGAAGAGCGCGGCCCGATGGGCCTGCTCAAGCGGATCACGAACTCGCTGAACCGCCGCGAAGAGGAAGTTGCTCCTGAGATGACGTCTGCTCCGGCAGCCGCTTCGCAGCAGCGCCGTCCGCTGTCGCCGGAAGCCAGCCTCTACGCTCCGCGCCGCGGCAACCTCGACGACCAGGGCCGCGCCGTTCCGCAGGCCCGTATGATGCAGGAAGACGACCAGCTGGAAATCCCCGCATTCCTGCGCCGCCAGTCGAACTGAAGCGACACAGAATCGCCACGCTCCGCGCCCGGGATCACAGTCCCGGGCGCTTCTGTTTCAAAGCCTTGCGTGAAGGCTAAATTAACAAGTCATTTCAATTGCATGGTTTCGTAACAATCCGAAACGAACAGTGATTTGGAATGCAGAGCGGGCACACGTATGTATGAGGTCAAATGACCGCACTTTGACGCATTTTGACGACAATTCAGCGGTGTGGACAAAAGAACTTCGTGGTTTGATTCCTGTGCCTTGAGCGCTACGAACCTTGAAGGGCAATGAAGGCAGATTTTATGGTTATTGGCATGCTTGGCTTCCAGACGACGGTTTCTCGCCCGGTAACGCTTTCGGGTACCGGCGTACATTCTGGCGCGGAAGTCTCGATCACCTTCAATCCGGCCGAGACCGATACGGGCGTTGTTTTCCATCGCATGCATGACAACGGTTCCGTCACCGAGCTGCGCGCGGTTTCCTCGCAGGTCGGCAATACAGATCTCTGCACCGTTCTCGGTTTCTCTCCTGCACATTCGGTCGCGACGATCGAGCATGTGATGGCCGCCGTTTACGCGCTTGGCCTCGACAACGTGCTGATCGAAGTTCACGGCGCCGAAATGCCGATCATGGATGGCAGCTCTGCTCCGTTCATCGATGCGATCGAGCAGGTCGGTCTGGTTTCTCTCGGCGTCAAGCGCCGCTATATCCGCATCACCAAGCCTGTTCGTATCGAGCATGGCGGTTCGTGGAGCGAATTCCGCCCCTATGACGGCACGCGCTTCGAAGTCGAGATCGATTTCGACTGCCCGCTGATCGGCCGCCAGAAGTGGGAAGGCGACCTGACAGCCCAGACCTTCAAGACCGAACTGTCGCGGGCCCGCACCTTCGGCTTCATGCGCGACGTCGAGCGTCTCTGGGCGTCCGGCCACGCTCTCGGTTCCTCGCTCGAGAACTCTGTCGTCATCTCCGACGACAACACCGTGATCAATGTCGAAGGCCTGCGTTACGCCAAGGACGAGTTCGTGCGTCACAAGACGCTCGATGCCGTCGGCGACCTGTCGCTGGCCGGCGCACCGTTCATCGGTTGCTACCGTTCTTATCGCGGCGGTCACAAGATGAATGCCAATGCGCTCAAGGCACTGCTCAGCGATCCCAGCGCCTATGAGGTCGTCGAGACCTCTGCCGCCCGTCCGCGCGTTGCCGCGCGTGATTTCATTGCCGTGAATGCTCCCGGATTCGCCCCCTGGTCGGCGTGACCTCCAGAACGATTTCCTAGACCAGGACCGCCTCTTTCGGGAGGCGGTTTTTTTATGCGGATTTTCCGGCCGATAGTGTTTTCGGCGCAGATGCTTAGCTGCAACACGGCAAATCAAAGATGAAAACCCGGATATTCTCTGGGCCTATGCCACAAAAATGCGTTAATGCGTCATCATTGCGTTGCTCTCGCCTCGCATTTGTGGCTAGAAACGCCAGCGAGGTGTGGCTGCCGTTAAGAGTGGGTAGCGGGAGTCGGGATTAATCTATGGGTTATGCAAGGTCTGAAGGTATGATGAAGACAGCGCGCGCTTTGCTCGCATCGCTCGTGGTGCTGAGCGCAGGCGCCTTGATTTCCGGTTGCCAGTCGGATCCGGACATCGACATCACCAAACTCGGCCTCGACAATGACCCGCCGGATGTTCTCTACAATCAGGCGCTTGCCAACATGAAGGCAGGCAACATGGCCGAGGCGGCGCGCAAGTTCGACGCCATCGACCGTGAGAACCCGTTCTCGGAATGGGCCCGCAAGGCGCTGGTCATGAGCACCTTCGTCAAATACCGCCAAGGCAAGATCGACGAAGCGCTGGCATCGGGCAACCGCTACATGGCGCAGTATCCGCAGTCCAAGGACGCGGCCTATGTCCAGTATCTCGTCGGCCTCAGCTATTCGAAGCAGATTTCCGACGTGACGCAGGACCAGCGTGCTTCATCGAAGACCATCGATGCGATGCAGGCCGTCATCGACAAGTATCCGGACTCCGAATATGTCGACGACGCGCAGGCCAAGATCCGCTTCGCCCGCGATCAGCTCGCCGGCAAGGAAATGCAGATCGGCCGCTACTATCTGGAGCGCAAGGAGTATCTTGCGGCTATCTCCCGTTTCCGTATCGTGGTTGAAAAGTACCCGAATACGAATCAGGTCGAGGAAGCGCTCTCGCGTCTGGTCGAAGCCTACTACGCGATGGGTATCGTCGAAGAGGCACAGACCGCCGCTGCCGTTCTCGGCCATAACTATCCGGATAGCCAGTGGTACGCCGATTCCTACAAGCTGCTGAAGAGCGGCGGCGCAGAGCCTCGGGAGAACAAGGGTTCCTGGCTCTCCGAAGCGGGCAAGAAGCTGCTCCTCGGCTCGTGAGGCCAGTAAAGCAATGCTGATCCAGCTTTCGATCCGCGATATCGTTCTGATCGAGCGGCTGGATCTCTCGTTCGAGGCCGGACTCTCGGTTCTGACCGGGGAAACGGGTGCAGGCAAATCCATCCTTCTCGACAGTCTGTCGCTGGCGCTCGGCGGGCGCGGCGATGGCGGGCTTGTGCGCCACGGCGAAGACAAGGGGCAGGTGACTGCGGCCTTCGACGTGCCGATGGATCACGGCGCCCGCAAACTGCTGCGTGAGAACGGCATCGACGACGATGGCGACCTGATCTTCCGCCGCCAGCAATCCTCCGACGGCCGCACCAAGGCCTATGTCAACGACCAGCCCGTCAGCGTGCAATTGATGCGCCAGGCAGGCCAGATGCTGGTCGAAATCCACGGCCAGCACGACGACCGGGCACTTGTCGATACCAATGCCCACCGCATCCTGCTCGACGCCTTTGCCGGCATCACCGAGGATGTCTCAGGCGTGTCCGAGCTCTACAGGATCTGGCGCGATGCCGAGAGGACGCTGAAGAAGCACCGCGAGAAGGTGGAGAACGCTGCCCGCGAGGCCGATTATCTGCGCGCCTCCGTCGAAGAGCTAGAAAAGCTGTCGCCGCGTGACGGCGAGGAGGAGGAGCTTGCCGACCGCCGCCAGAAGATGATGAAGGCGGAGCGGATCGCCGGCGATATTGCGGAGGCATCCGAGTTCCTGAACGGCAATGCCTCTCCGGTGCCTCATATCGCCTCGCTGGTGCGCCGCCTGGAGCGCAAGAGCCACGAGGCGCCCGGATTGCTGGAAGACACGGTTGCGCTTCTGGACGCTGCGCTGGACCAGCTTTCCAACGCGCAAATGGAAGTCGAGGCGGCGCTGCGCAAGACCGAATACGATCCGAAGGAGCTGGAGCGCGTCGAGGAGCGGCTGTTTGCGCTGCGCGCCGCGTCCCGCAAATATTCGGTGCCCGTCGTCGAGCTTCCGGCCCTTGCCGTCAGGATGATCGCCGATCTCGCCGATGTCGATGCGGGCGAGGAGAAGCTCGTCAAGCTCGACGCCGAGGTTGGCCGCGCGAAGGCGGCCTATGGCGAAGCTGCCCGTTCGCTGTCCGAAAAGCGTCACCATGCCGGCAATGCGTTGGCGGAGGCCGTGATGACCGAGCTTCCGGCGCTGAAGCTGGAGCGCGCCCGTTTCATGGTGGAAATCACCACGGATGCGGAGCAGGCAGCCGCAGAAGGCACCGACGTCGTCGAATTCCATGTGCAGACCAATCCGGGCACGCGTCCGGGCTCGATCATGAAAGTCGCCTCGGGTGGCGAACTCTCGCGCTTCCTTCTGGCACTGAAAGTGGCGCTTGCCGATCGCGGTTCGGCGCCGACGCTTGTTTTTGACGAGATCGATACCGGTGTCGGCGGGGCGGTGGCTGATGCCATCGGCCAGCGGCTGAAGCGGCTGTCGGACAAGGTGCAGGTTCTCTCCGTCACCCACGCGCCGCAGGTGGCGGCGAGGGCGGCGACGCATCTGCTTATCTCCAAGGGACCGGTCGATGCCGGATCCGAAAAGATCGCCACCCGGGTGGCCGCCATGGCGCCCAAGGACCGCACCGAGGAGATTGCCCGGATGCTGGCCGGTGCTTCGGTCACCGACGAGGCGCGTGCCGCGGCCGCCAAGCTGCTGTCGGGAAACGGGTAGGGGACTGTTGAGGGCGCCGCCCTCGTCCTTCGAGGCTACGCCTTCGGCTTCGCACCTCAGGATGAGGGCTCTAAAGACGGCTGCGATTGGCAGTCATCAAGGCTGACCATTCCAAGCGCGCTCCCTCCACCCTCATCCTGAGGTGCGACCGAAGGGAGCCTCGAAGGACGAGGGTGGCCACCTTGCTTAGCTTCGAACCATGAGGGCTCCCGGGGGGCTGCGACTAGCAATCATCAAGGCCGACCACTCCGAGCACGCTCCCTCCACCCTCATCCTGAGGTGTGGCCGCAGGGAGCCTCGACGGACGAGGGTGGCCACCACCCCGCCACTTCCCATCCGGACAATTTGCGCTAAAAACGATCACAGATTCTCCGGAGTGATCATGCATGTCGAGCGAAGTTGAAACCCTGACGATCGAAGAGGCCGCAGCTGAGCTGGAGCGTCTGGCGAAAGAGATCGCCCATCACGACGCGCTCTACCACGGCAAGGACCAGCCAGAAATTTCCGATGCCGACTACGACGCGCTGAAGCGGCGGAACGATGCGATCGAGGCGCGGTTTCCCGAGCTCGTTCGCGAGGACAGCCCGTCGCGGCGCGTGGGTGCCGAGCCGTCCGTCACCTTTGCGCAGATCACCCATGCCCGGCCGATGCTCTCGCTCGACAATACTTTTTCGCAGGACGACGTGCAGGATTTCGTCGGTAGCGTCTACCGCTTCCTGGGGCGCCTGCCGGATCAGTCGATCGCGTTTACCGCCGAGCCGAAGATCGACGGCCTGTCGATGTCGATCCGCTACCAGAACGGCAAGCTCGTCAGTGCCGCAACGCGCGGCGACGGTACGACCGGCGAGAATGTCACGGCCAATATCCGCACCATCAAGGAAATCCCGCAGGTACTGCCGAAGGGCGTTCCTGAGATCGTCGAGGTACGCGGCGAGGTCTATATGGCCAAGAGCGACTTCCTGGCGCTGAACAAGCAGATGGAGGCCGAGGGAAAGCAGACCTATGTCAACCCGCGCAACACGGCGGCGGGATCGCTGCGCCAGCTCGATGCCAAGGTGACGGAGAGCCGCAAGCTGAAGTTCTTCGCCTATGCCTGGGGCGAAATCTCCGAGCCCAACGATCTGCCGAAGACCCAGTTCGACATGGTGCAGACCTTCAAGGAATGGGGTTTCCCGGTCAATCCGCTGATGAAGAGGCTGAACTCGGTGGCCGATATCCTGGCGCATTACGACGATATCGGTCTCAAGCGCCCTGATCTCGACTACGACATCGACGGTGTCGTCTACAAGGTCAACAGCCTCGAACTGCAGCAGCGCCTCGGCTTCCGCTCGCGCAGCCCGCGCTGGGCGACGGCACACAAGTTCCCGGCCGAGCAGGCGTTCACCGTTGTCGAGAATATCGACATCCAGGTCGGCCGCACCGGCGCGCTCACGCCGGTGGCGCGTCTGACCCCCGTCACCGTCGGCGGCGTCGTCGTCACCAATGCGACGCTGCATAACGCGGATTATATCAAGGGCATCGGCAATTCCGGCGAGCGCATCCGCGAGGAAGAACACGATATCCGCATCGGCGACACCGTGATCGTCCAGCGGGCAGGCGATGTCATCCCGCAGGTGCTCGACGTGGTGATGGAAAAGCGGCCGGAGGGGGCTGCGGCCTATACATTCCCGAAGACATGTCCGGTCTGCGGTTCGCATGCCGTTCGGGAAGTCAACGAGAAGACCGGTAAGGTCGATGCCGTGACGCGCTGCACGGGCGGCTTCATCTGCCGCGCCCAGGCAACCGAGCATCTGAAGCATTTCGTCTCGCGCAACGCCTTCGATATCGAAGGCTTCGGTACCAAACAGGTCGATTTCTTCTTCGAGAGCGACGACGCATCGCTGCAGATCCGGACGGCGCCCGATATCTTCACGCTGGAGAAACGCCAGCAGGCCTCGACGCTGACGAAGCTCGAGAATATCGACGGCTTCGGCAAGGTCAGTGTCGGCAAGCTCTACACGGCGATCAACGAGCGCCGCAACATCGCGCTGCACCGCTTCATCTATGCGCTCGGCATCCGCCATGTCGGTGAGACCACCGCCAAGCTGCTTGCCCGCTCCTACGGCACCTATGAGGCCTTTGCCGCCGCCATGCAGGATGCGGCGCCCTTGTCCGGTGATGGCTGGAACGAGCTGAACGCGATCGACGGCATCGGCGAGATCGTGGCCCGCGCCATCGTCGAGTTCTACAAGGAGCCGCGCAACGTCGAGGTCATCAGCCGTCTGCTGGAAGAGGTTGTGCCTGAGAAGGCCGAGCAGCCGGTAACATCGGGAAGCCCGGTCGCCGGGAAGACCGTGGTCTTCACCGGCTCGCTGGAAAAATTCACCCGCGACGAAGCCAAAGCCCGCGCCGAAAGCCTCGGCGCCAAGGTTGCCGGCTCCGTCTCCAAGAAGACCGACATCCTCGTCGCCGGCCCGGGCGCCGGCTCCAAGCTCGACAAGGCCAAAGAACTCGGCGTCCAGACGATGGATGAGGACGAGTGGCTGGCGTTGATCGGTGGGTGATTTCAACGCCTAAACCCTGACCCGCGCCATCGTATAGGCATCGACATAGTCGCCGGCGCGATAGGCGAAGGCTTTCAGCAGGCCTTCCTGTTCGAAGCCGAATTTCCGGTAGAGGGCAAGGGCGGCCGGGTTGTCGGTATAGACGGTCAGTTCCAGCCGCCTGATATCGAGCCAGTTGTCGGCGGTATCGACAAGGGCCGCCATCAGCGCGCTGCCGATGCCCCTGCCGGCATAGTCGTCGTGAACACCCATGCCGATGCTGGCGGCGTGGGCGCGGCGGCCCTGGTTGCGCATCAGGTGGGCGTCGCCAACCAGTATGCCGTCAAGTTCGGCGACGATGCTGATATTGCCCTGCGGCATGGTCTCGATGCGCTTTCGCGTTTCCTCGAGCGTCTGGAAGGGAACGCGAAGCGTGCCGTGGCGAAAGGCAGGCAGATTGACGAGGGTGGTGACGGCCTCGGCATCGCTGACGCGCATGGCGCGGATGGTGAGACCTGCGGCGGCCGATCGCTTGGGTGGATTGTCTTCCGGGATTCTCAAAATGCTCTCCTTTAAAATGATGGAGGAGAGCCGGTTTGAAAACCCTGCTCACCTCGGCAGGGTCTTCGGGACAGATCGTACGCTCAGCGCGCCAATGCCTCCCCGAGCCCTGCAGGGGCCGTGGTGAGATGCATGGTGGCAAGATGCGCGTTCGATACGATCATGACGGGAAAAGTCGTTGATCACAGGTGCGAAGTCAACTGGTGCGTTTGCCTGCGCCTGCCGGCGCCGCTAAGCCTGAGTCATCACCAGCGAATCACGGGCCTACCTTGAAGACCATTGCCATCGATTTCGAAACGGCCAACGAACAGCGCGGCAGCGCCTGCTCGGTCGGGCTTGCCTGGATCGAGGACGGCAAGGTGACCCGCGTCGAGGAGCGGTTGATCCGTCCGAAGGATATGCGCTTTTCGGGCATGAACATCGCGATCCACGGCATCCGCCCTGAACATGTCGAGGATGCGCCGGAGTTTCCCGAGGTTATGGACGAGTTTCATGATGACTTCAGGGGCGCGACGATGATCGCCCATAATGCGGCCTTCGATTTCAGCGTCTGGCGGGCCTCGCTCGATCTCTACCGGCAGGCCTATCCCGAACTCACCTATCTCTGCAGCCTGAAGATGGCGCAGCGCATCTGGCCGCAGTTCCTGTCGCACCGGCTGAACATCATCGCCGAGCATCTCGGCCTGCGGTTCGTCCATCACAACGCAGCCGAGGATGCCGTCGTCTGCGCCCAGGCGGCGATCGAGATGGCCAAGGCGGTGAAGGCGGCGGCGGTGCATGCGATCCCGGCTGCGATCGGCATGAAGCCCGGGCGGCTGCTCGCCACCGGCTACGAACCCTGCACTTGCAAGCGCGCCTGATTTATCAGCGGTTTCTTGCATTGTCCCTCGTGCTGCTTATCTACAAAGCGGGTCAACCAGGGAGCTTCCATCCATGTTTCGTAAGATCGTTCTTGCCGCTGCCTCCGCTGCCACGCTTTGTGCGGGCGCGGCTTCTGCCGAAGTGGTCGGCAAGGTCGGGGTCGACTGGATCGGCAATGATATCATCGTCGATGCCATTCCCGATCCGGAGGTGAAGGGCGTCACCTGCCATGTCACCTATTTCGACCGCAGCCTGATCGACCGGGTGAAGAACGGCAACTGGTTCGAGGACCCGTCCAACAATTCGATTTCCTGCCGCCAGACGGGGCCGATCGAGATCGGCGACATCAACCTTTCGAAGGATGGCGACGAGGTGTTCAAGGCGGGCATGTCGCTGATCTGGAAGAAGCTGGTCGTCAACCGGATCTACGACAAGACCAACGACACGCTGATCTATCTCGCCCATTCGCGCGAGCTGACGGATGGTTCGGCGAAGATGTCGATCTCGACCGTGCCGCTCTATGGGCAGAACCCGGTCTGGAAGAACGGCAAGCCGCAATAAGCAGAAAGGCCCGGCGATGACCGGGCCTTTCTGTATCTGAGATATGTTGCCGATCAGGCTGCTTCGCGTGCCAGCTCGTCGGCGATGACGGTGTCGAGGTTGAGGAAGCAGACCATGGTCTTTTCCAGCGCGACGATGCCGCGGCAGAAGGCGCGCTGCTGTTCCGGAATGATCTCCGGCGCCGGCTGCAGGTCTTCGCTCTTGATGGTCATCATGTCGGAAACCTGCTCGACCAGAAGGCCGACCAGCTTGCCGGCGATGTCGGTGACGATGATCGCCGAGCGCTCGGACGGCTCGGTCATCTTCATGCCGAGGCGGCAGGCCATGTCGATGACCGGGATCACCGCACCGCGAAGGTTGATGAGGCCGAGAACGTAAGGCGGTGTATGCGGCATCGGGGTTACCGGCGCCCAGCCGCGGATTTCGCGAATCGCCATGATGTCGATGCAGAATTCCTGCTCACCGAGATGGAACGAGACGATTTCCAGGTGGGAACCGGCCTGTGTGATAATGGCGTTGGTCATCAAAATTCTTCCCAATTGTCTCCGGCCGGAGCGGCCATGGCTCTGGCGGCGGCGCCGCCACTGAATGCGCCCGCGACCTTGCCGATCAAGCTCCGTGCGGGTGAAGGTTTAGGATGCGAGGCGGCGGATGCTTCTCGCGGCGTGGAACGGGCATTCATGCCTTCGCCGATCTGGAACTGTCCAACCAGCCTGATCAGATTGTCGGCGTCCGAGGCGAGCGTATGGCTCGCAGCGTTCGTTTCCTCGACCATTGCCGCATTCTTCTGCGTCATCTGGTCCATCTGGCTGATGGCTGTATTGATCTCGTGCAGTCCGGTGGATTGTTCGCGTGCAGAGGTTACGATTGATTTAACATGTTCATCGATCCGCAAAACATCTTCGCCGATCTGCCGCAAAGCCTCGCCTGCAGCCGTCACCAGTTCGCCGCCGGTCTTCACTTCGGCGCCTGACTTGGTGATCAGCGCCTTGATATCCTTGGCGGCACCTGCAGCGCGTCCGGCGAGTTCGCGGACTTCCTGGGCGACGACGGCAAATCCCTTGCCTGCTTCACCGGCGCGAGCAGCCTCGACACCGGCATTCAGCGCCAGCAGGTTGGTCTGGAAGGCGATCTCGTCGATGACGTTGATGATCTGGCCGATTTCGCGCGAGGCGCCTTCGATGCGTTCCATGGCGGCCATCGCCTGGGTGACGACCAGATCCGACTTTTCGGTGTTCTGGCGCGTATGCGCGACCATGTGGCCGACTTCTTCAGCGCGGCTGGTGGCGCTGCGCACGGTTGCCGTGATTTCGTCGAGTGCTGCGGATGTCTGCTCCAGCGAGGCTGCCTGCTGCTCTGTGCGCTTTGCAAGGTCGTCGGCGGCAGAGCTCATCTGACGGCTGTTTGCCTGGATGGAGCTGCTGTTGGAGGTGATATCGGACATCGCCCGGCGCAGGTTGATGGTCGTCTGGTTGAAGTCGCTGCGCAGGCGTTCGAGCTCGGCCTTGAACGGCTGATCGATCGTCGTCGTGACGTCGCCGCCGGCAAGGCGGTTCAGGCCCTGGCCGAGAGCGTTGACCGCGCTGTTCAGCGCCTCGGTGTCGGCAAGCTTCAGGGCTTCGCGTTCGCGGCGTTCCGTATCGCTCTTCCGGCGCTCGGTCTCCGTCTGGCTTTCGAGATTGCGCTTGTCGATTGCCGACTGACGAAAGCTCTCGGCCGCACGGGCCATTTCGCCGATCTCGTCGCCGCGCTCCGTCGCCGGAACTTCGCTGGAGAGATCGCCCTGCATGATGCGCGCCATGCTTGAGCGAACGGCTTCGATGCCGTTGCGGATGGAACCGTCGTGAACGTATTGGAGAAGGGACATGGACAGAATGGCGAAGGCGCCGAGGCCGATCTGGATCCAGAGCGCGCCGGCCGATATCTCGTTGGCCTGGTCGATCCGCCGCTGTGCGACGGCGCTGCCATCCTGCGCAAGCTTGTCGAGCGTCGCCGTCAGCTTCTCGCCGCCGCCATCAATCGCATCGTCCAGCTTGTCGAAGGCATCGTCTGCTGCACTCGCTTCAACGGCGGCCTTGAGATCGACGAGGATCGCCTTCTGCAGTGCTGCGACGTCAGCGTCATAGCTGGCGACCAGGCTGCCGGCTTTGAGCTCGTCGGCGAGGAGCGCCATTTCCTTCGATCCGTTCTTCAACTGTTCGATCGATTTCGACATTGAAGTGAGGCGGGCCGGATCGACCTTCTTGTCGCCGCGGTCAACAATCGTGTCCATGGCGGCAAGGACCAATGTCAGGTTGGCCATGCGCATCTCGTTGATGCGATCGACACTCAGCTGAATGTCGTTCGCACGATTGAGGGCGCGGTCGATCCGGATATTTTCATACCAGCCAACGGCGACCATCGATCCGAAGCCGATGAGTGCCGCGCCGGCGAGTGTCCACAGCCTTTGGCTGACGGAAAAAGTCTTACGTATGGTATTGCTGCTCATGAAATGATGTCCCCCGCCTGAAAACGCCGGATAAAATACGGTTTTCACTATGCGATCGCTGGAGCTTTCCGCCCGCGCAGACATCATGTCAGTACGGCACCAATAGCGCCGGACGCAGTGTCAAATATAGCTTTCAGAAATTAAGCGTTCGATAACGATGTATTTCTTGGAGGTGATACAGAAATACCATCTAAATGCTTGCCGGATATGCAATTTCGGAAACTTGCCTTGCCGGTTTTCAACATTTCGGATCTTGCAAGGTGAGGCAATTAATCACGGGTAAGAAAACGGGTTGTTGAATTGCGTGGACGGGCGGGAGGTTATATCCCGCTGTAGATGGGCGCTTTGGCGCCGCTAGGGGTTGGATGATGAAGAATTTTCGTATTGCCGTGTGGATTGCCGTGCTGCTCGTTGCCGGTGTGTTGGGCTGGTTGACGCTCAATATTACCAAGACCAAGGACCTGCCGCTGGCGGCCGAGGGTCCCTATGGCGTTCCGTTCACGCTGGTCGCCCAGGACGGCAAGCCGATCACCGAGCAGGCGCTGCGCGGCAAGCCGAGCGCACTGTTCTTCGGCTTTACCCATTGCCCGGAGGTCTGCCCGACGACGCTGTTCGAGCTCAACGGCTGGATGGAGAAGGTCGATCCGGCAGGTGACAAGCTGAACGCCTATTTCGTTACCGTCGATCCGGAGCGTGATACGCCGGAGATCATGAACCAATATGTCTCGAACGTCTCGAAGCGCATCACCGGCATCTCCGGCCCGCCGGACAAGATCGCCGATGTCGTCAAGGGTTTTCGCGTTTACGCCAAGAAGGTTCCAGTTGATGAGAACAACCCGAATGGCGACTACACGATGGACCATACGGCGTCCGTTTTCCTACTCGACGGGCAGGGCCGCTTTGCCGGAACCATCGCCTATGGCGAAAATCCCGATACGGCTGTAAAGAAGCTGGAGAACCTGGTTACCAAGGGGTGACACATGCCGGGGGGACATCGTGACATTCTGATTGCCGGGGCAGGTGCCACCGGGCTTACGGCAGCATTGGAACTTGTGCGGCGGGGTCACCGGCCGCGCATCATCGACAGCGATGAGGGGCCGGTGCCGATGGTGGAAAGCCGGGCGCTTGGTATCAATGCCCGGACGCTGACGCTGCTTTCGCCCTCCCGGGTGAGCGATGTCGTACTGCAGGATGCGTACCGCATCGACCGGTTTCGGGCCCGTTCCGGCGGAAAGCTGCTTTTCGAACTCGATCCCGGCCGGGTCACTGGACGATTCCCTGCCATCCAGATGCTGGCGCAGGGGCAGACCGAGCGGCTACTGCTCAGCAAGCTCTCCGACTATGAAGTGGTACCGGAATGGCAGACGGTTCTGGAGCGTGTCGAGAACGCCGGCGGCAAGCCGCATGTCGTGCTTCGGCGCCCCGATGGTTCGGCGGAACAGCTGGCGCCTGATATCCTGATCGGTGCCGACGGAGCGCATTCGGCGGTGCGCAAGGGGGCTGGTCTCGGCTTTCCCGGGCAGGCGCTGGAAGAGAGCTTCTACATTGCCGACTTCCGCTATCCTGAGCCGATCGATCCGCATTATGTCGAAATCGATCTGTTCAATCCGGGCATGATCGGCCGTCTGCCGGTGTCTTCGGATACGGTGCGCTATCTCTCGACGCTTTCGGATTTCGAAAAACGGATCCGGCATCCGGTTGCGGGAGGCCAGGCTGTCTGGGTTTCGAATTTCCGCATCCATTTCCGCCATGTCGAGCGCATGTCATCCGGTAAAATCTTTCTCGCGGGCGATGCGGCGCATATTCATTCGCCTGCCGGTGCGCGTGGCATGAATCTCGGCATCGAGGATGCCTGCTGGCTCGCCTACCTGATCTCCGAAGGGCGCGAGCAGGAGTATTCCGGGCTGCGCCTTCCCGCCGTGAAAATGGTGCTGAAGCAAACCTATGGTTTGACGTCGCTGGTGACGATGCGTAATCCGGTGGTGACAGGACTGCGAAACGCGCTGATGCCGATCGCCGTCCGCATCCCATTCGTTGCAGACCGCCTTCTGCGCGGCATTGCAGGTTACGATACGCCGCCTCCGCCCTGGATCGACGGCGCCAAATAAAGAAAGACGAATTCGTGAGTGAAATCCGCCTCTACGTCTCGACCACCGAGAAGCAGGCCGAGCAGGTTCTCGACCTCTTGAGCGAAGTTTTCGGCGAAGAGGATTTCGCCATTGCGACGACCGAGATCGACGAGAAGAAGGACATCTGGGAAGCCTCCGTTTACATGATGCGCGAGGACGAGGACGAGGTGCGTCAGCGCGTCGGCGAGGCACTGGCGGCCGCCTATCCCGAACTTTCCATCCAGCGCGAAGTGATCCCGGATGTCGATTGGGTGGCGAAGTCGCTGGAAGGTCTGAAGCCTGTCCGGGCTGGGCGTTTCCTGGTGCATGGCTCGCATGACCGCGACAAGGTGCGCTCCAGCGATATCGGCATCGAGATCGATGCCGGCCAGGCTTTCGGCACCGGCCATCACGGGACGACGGCGGGCTGCCTCGAAGTCATCGACAGCGTGATGCGTTCGCGTACCATCCGGAACGCGCTCGATCTCGGCACTGGTAGCGGCGTGCTGGCGATTGCCGTGCGCAAGCTGAAGAACATTCCGGTTCTCGCCACCGACATCGATCCGATCGCCACGCGCGTTGCCGCGGAGAATGTGCGCACCAACGGCATTGCCAACGGCGTCGTCACCAAGACGGCGCCGGGTTTTCATTCGACGGCCTTTTCCGAACACGGGCCTTTCGACCTGATCATCGCCAATATTCTGGCACGGCCGCTGATCCGCATGGCGCCGAAGCTGACCGACAATCTGGCGGCCGGCGGTACGGTGATCCTGTCTGGCATTCTGGCATCGCAGCGCTGGAAGGTGCTGTCGGCCTATAACGGCCAGAAGCTTCGCCATGTGCGCACCATCTGGCGCAATGGCTGGGTGACGATCCACCTCGATCGTCCGTAAGGTCAGGGAAAGCAATACCGGGAAAAAGAAAAGGCGGTGCCAGTGGCACCGCCTTTTGACCGTCAAACGGTCGTGCCCACGAGCTAAAGGAGGAGGAGCGCTCGAGTGGGCTCTACAGTTCTGATTGCCGGTCCGTCGAGGGAGGAGGAGAGACGAAGCGGCAAATAGCTCAGAACGCGTAGCTGGGTGCGCCCTTGTGGCGCGTAGACTTGTGGCTGGTGCCGAGCATCTTGAGGCTATCCTCGTTGAGCGGGCGGCGCGCGCCGATGACGTGACGGACAGTCTGGCGCTCGCCAGCCTGCACCGGGCTGCTGTAAGCGAAGCGCGACAGAGAGGCAGTCATTTCATAATTCCTTTTTCGTTTGAGGTTCATCTCGAACCCGTTTGATGCGCTCTATATAACCATCCGAAAAAACTCTGGCAGAGGGTTTGCGTCATGGGAGCCATGCATGGAATGCATAAAGCGTGCCAGTTTCGTTTTTTGTGTCACATTTCTGCCAAAATAATGGGCGGCTTGCCTTAAGGGGAGGTGATCTCGTTTTTCTCCACTTCCATAGGAATTCCGGTAACATAGCGCCAACCGCTCTGAGCGGATTCGGCCTTCAGCATTGGGTTTTCAGCATGTTTCAGTCTTTCGAAGTGACCTCCACGCCGCAATTCGGCCGCGATCGCGTCGGCGCCTTGCGTGAGAGTTTCGATGCGCTCGGGATCGATGGCTTCCTCGTGCCGCGCGGCGACGAGTTCAACGGCGAATATGTGCCGAAATGCGCCGAGCGGCTTGCATGGCTGACCGGCTTCACCGGTTCGGCCGGTATCGCGCTGATCGCCCGCACTCAGGCCGTCGTCTTTGTCGATGGCCGTTACGTGACGCAGCTTGCCGAGCAGGTGGACGGTTCGGTCTTCACCGGCGGTGATCTCGTCAACGAGCCGCCGCATCTTTGGTTGCCAAAGCATGGCAAGGAAGGCATGCGCCTCGGCATCGATCCGTGGCTGCATTCCGGTTCGGACGTCCGCAAGCTGCAGCAGGCGCTGTCGGAGATCGGCGGCAGCCTGGTGTTCCTGCCGCACAATCCGCTCGACAAGCTGTGGAGCGACCGCCCCGCCGAACCGCTCGGCGCCGTGGCGATCCAGAATATTGCGCAGGCCGGCGTGCTGGCGCGCGACAAGATCGCCACCGTTGCCGCCGACCTTGCGAAGAAGAAGGTGGCGGCGGTGCTGATCGCCGATCCGTCGTCGATCGCCTGGATCTTCAATATCCGCGGCGCCGACGTGCCGCATACGCCGCATCCGCTGGCGCGCGCCATTATCCATGCCGACGGCAAAGCCGAGCTTTTCCTCGACAAGCGCAAGACCAGTATCGAGCAGGAAGCCTATCTGGCGCAGATCTCCACCCAGCTGCCACCGTCTTCGCTGGATGAGCGGCTTGCTGCCGTTTCAAGGGACGGTGGCCGGGTGATGATCGATCCCGAGATCGCCTCCTATGCGCTGGCCGACATCATTCGTAAGGCGGGCGGTGAAGTGGTGGAGGGCGCCGATCCGGCAAAGCTGCCGCGGGCCATCAAGAACGATGTCGAGATCAATGGCTCGGCTGCCGCCCATCTGCAGGATGGCGCGGCGATGGTCGAGTTCCTCTACTGGCTTTCGACGCAGAGGCCCGGCGGTATCACCGAGATCCAGGCGGCCGAAAAGCTCGAGGCGGTGCGCGCGAGCGTCGGCCAGAGCATGCAGAACCCGCTGAAGGATGTATCCTTCGATACGATCTCCGGTGCCGGCGAGCATGCGGCGATCATGCATTACCGCGTTACCGTCGATACCGACCGGCCGATCCAGGCGGGCGAACTGTTCCTGATCGACTCAGGGGCGCAATATATCAACGGCACCACCGATATTACCCGCACAGTCGGGATCGGCGTTGTCACCGAGGAGCACAAGCGCTTCTTCACGCTGGTGCTGAAGGGGATGATCCAGATCAGCACGGCGCTCTTCCCGAAGGGGACGCGCGGCTGCGACCTCGATCCGCTGGCGCGTATTGCGCTCTGGCGGGCAGGGGCCGATTTCGGCCATGGCACCGGCCATGGCGTCGGTTCCTATCTTTCGGTGCATGAGGGGCCGCAGCGCATCTCCAAGCTTTCGACGCAGGAACTGCTGCCCGGCATGATCCTCTCCAACGAACCCGGCTACTACCGACCGGGCAGTTTCGGCATCCGCATCGAGAACCTGATCTATGTGCGCGAGGCCGAGGAGGTCGAGGGCGGCGATACGCCGATGCGCAGCTTCGAGACGCTGACTTTCTGCCCGATCGATCGCTCGATCGTTATCCCTGAACTGCTGACCCATGACGAGCTGCACTGGTTCAACGACTATCACGCCCGCACCCGCGAGGCGCTGATGCCGCTGATCCATGACAAGGATATCCAGGCGTGGCTGGAGAATGCGACGCTGCCGCTGGAATATTGAGTGGCTCAACGAGCGGATAAAGGAAAGGGCGGTCTGGCCGCCCTTTTTCATTACATGCCGATCGTGTGGCGCCAGGCCATGACGATGACCCAGGCAACGCCCAGCATCCACATATGCGAATAGCGCAGGCCGATGACCAGCGCTGCGGCGAGTGCCAGCTTCGAATCCCAGCCGCCGTCGAAGAAGGCGGGGGCGACGAGCGTGGTCAGGACCGCTGCCGGGACGGCATTGAGTGCGGCTTCCATGCGCGGCGGGATGCGCTTCATCGTGGTGATCAGCACGTAGCCGCCAATACGCGTCGCATAGGTGGCGATGGCGGCCGCGATGATGACCAGGACCATGTGAAGATCGAATTCCATGATCAGACCTCGTGCGGTTCGTTGGCCGGTTCCGGCTGGTGGACGGCGGGAAGCGGCAGTACGGCGGCAAGCACGATGCCGGCGGCCGCACCGAGGCTGACATGCCAGGGCGAGCCGACCAGGTGATAGGCGATGACGGAGGCGACGGCGCTGACGGCTGCTACTGGCAGGAAGTTGTCGCGGCTGCGGAAGCCGAGAACGATGCCGAGGAAATAGGCTGGTAGCAGGATATCAAGGCCGAGCGTCTTGGGATCACCGATGAAGCTGCCGAGCACGCCGCCGAGCAGGCTGATCAGCACCCAGGGAACGTAGATGATGATGCCGAAGCCGAAGTACCATGCAAAGGTGACCTGCCTCCCGGATTCGCTGCGCTTGACGGTCTCGGCAAACTGCGGATCGACCAGCAGGAAGAAGGTGAAGAACTTCTGCAGCGCCGTGAAATGGCGGATGTGCTTGGCGATCGCCGCCGAATAGAGAACGTGCCGGAAATTGACGGCGAGGATCGAGGCGATGATCACCCAGGCAGGGACGTTGCCGCCGAAAAGCTCGATGCCGACCATCTGGCTGGCGCCGGCATAGACCGTGGCGCTCATGAAGGTGAGCTCGGCCAGCGACATGCCGTGATCGGCGGCAAGCGCCCCGAACAGTGCGCCGAAGGGGGCGGAGGCAAGGGCCACGGCAGAGCCGCCCCGCAAGCCATCAACGAATTCCGATCGACTCATCGGCATGCATGCTTCCTTTTTCTCGAATAGGCTTCCTCTAGGAGGCAAAGGCCGCTGCCGCAATCGAATTTCCTTGATTGGACGATTGATTTCGCTGAACGGTGGGCTGCAAACCACGGAGACAGCAGATGGTCGCGATCGAGTTTTCAAAGGATGAGAAGGCGCAGCTGATGGCGAGTATCCAGCATTTCTTCGATGCCGAACTCGATCAATCCATCGGTATCATCAAGGCGGAGCTGGTGATGGATTTCTTCGCCAAGGAGGTCGGGGCAGCCTACTACAAGAAGGGGCTGCAGGATGCGCATGCGGCTTTCGCCAAGCGCGCCGAGGATCTGGCCGACGATATTTACGGGTTGGAGCGGGCGGCGACCGACTGAGGCTCAGCCTTCGAGCACGTCGCGGCTGTCGATAATGGCAATGCCGCGGAATTTCATCTCGGCGATTGCGGTCGCGACACCCTCGGGCGTGATGCCGCGGCTGGCATCCTCGATGAAGCGCACACGGACCCCGGGGATCATGTCCAGCGCATCGATGGCCGAGAACTTGACGCAGTAGTCGGTCGCCAGGCCGCAGACGTCGAGATCGGTGACGCCTTGGTCCTCAAGGAAATCGGAAAGGCCTGTCGAGGCGTCGTGATCGTTGTCGCGGAAGGCGGAGTAGCTGTCGACGCGCGGATCTTCGCCCTTCTGCTGGATCAGGTCGATCTCTTCGGCCTTCAGTTCCGGATGCAGCTCGGAATCGACGGTGTACTGGACACAGTGATCGGGCCACATCATCTGCGGCTTGCCTGCAAGCTCGCCCATTTCGAAGGGCTGCTTTCCCGGATGCGAGGAGGCGAAGCTGCCGTGACCCGGTGGATGCCAGTCCTGCGAGGCAACGATGAGCTGGTATTTTCCGCTGTCGATCAGGCGGTTTGCGACCGCCACCACCTTGTCGCCTTCGGGAACAGGAAGATTGCCGCCGGGACAAAAGCCATTCTGGATATCGACGAGCAGAAGAGCTCTCATGCAAGGACTCCGTCGAAGCGTGCCGTCCGCAATCGGGATCGTGAGTATATACCGATTAGTGGGGGGCTGGCGCTCAGCATGCAAGCCCTATTTTTCGGGTATTTCGATTGATGGTGCGGTACTTTAAGCAGTTCCGCCAATCTGACGGCGCCGCGAAATGCTGCGGCCTTCTTCAAACAATGGTCTTCCCCGGCAAGGCTCCCCCGGCGGAGCCCGGCACGGGTCAGATAGCCTGGATTTCGCCCTGATGGTCTGCCGCATCGGCGGCGGCCGGCGAAGAACCGTAGGTACTCTGGTAAGCCTGCTGCGACTTCTGGATATCGGTCAGCATATTGGTCAGGAACTGATCGTCTTCGCCGCCGGAGGCATCGCCTGAAAGGGCCTGCGTATCGCCGGAGAGGATTTCGTCTGTCGTCAGCTTGCCGTCGCCATTGGCGTCGAGCGAGGCGAGAATGCCCTGCGGGCCGCTTGCATCGCTGCCGGCGTCACTGCCGTCATCGCTGGCGCCGCTATCGGACTGCTGCTGCATCTGCAGCATCATGTTGAGGATATCGGCGGTGATGCGCTGCACGACGTCGGTGGTGGAACCGCTGTCGTCGTCGCTGCTGGTGGAGGACGCCTTCGCAGTACTGCTGGCGGTCGTCGAAGCACCGGTGGAAATGTTTGCCGCTGCAAGCTCGTCGGCGGAGATAATGCCGTCGCCGTTCTTGTCGAGGCTCGAAATCGGGGACTGATACTGGGTGAGGGCGCTGCCCAAGGATGAAACGCTGGTCACTGGAACCTCCTTTGCGAGTTCTTCGTGAAGCCCGGTCTTCATGGCCGGACAGGAGCCGGGCTAAGCCGATTTGCGGAAGTGGTCAAAGCGACGTTTTGACAGGGGATAACTGCGATTGACGGATGGCGGCGACGCAGTTTAATCTTTCGTTTACCGTATTTATTTCATTGAAATCGTTATTGAATTTTTGCCTGCCGCGGCGGAATCCATGTGCTGTTGGCGTCCGCCGGTTGCGCATGGCCAGCCGTCTCGGCAGCCAGCGGGTGCAATACGCTGTTTGACGCGGCTTGTGCTGCTGCGGCAAATTGTCGGGCGATTTCGTGCTTCCCGCGCGGCGGAAGAATCAGCGCGCTCGTTTCCGTTCGCCGAAAACAATGAAGGCGCGAACCCCGGCCCGCGCCTCCGCTTCGTTCTCATCAAGGGCTCAAGTTCCGATGATCTTGTTGCAGGCCATGGCGATGCCCGGATTGCCGAGCACGGCGACCAGGAGCGCGAAGGCGATCATCGGCAGCGAGTAGCGTTTCATCTGCATCCTCCTTTGCCAGCCCGCGCGCAGTATGCGGGAAGAGGTGCCGTAGACGAAGTCACGAATGGGTGACATGGCCGATGCCCGGGCCACCGAAGCTTCGTCGCGCGCGGCACCTGCAGACGGGCTCTTGCCGATCCCGCCCATTTCTGCCTTTCTTTCGATGACCGTCATCGGGAGGAGAGCGATGGCCGAGCCGGACCCTGAGGAGAAGATCGATTCGACGTTCCGCAACGGTTCGCTGACCGCGGCCGGGATCATCCTCGGCTTCTCGCTGAATTTCATCGGCCGCTGGGTCTCGAATCCCAACGACTGGAGCCGCATCGACATCGTCCCAATGGTCTTCCTGACCATCGGCATCGCCATCCAGGTCAAGGTCTTCGCCGACCTTCTCGCCCGCGACTCGCTGATCGCCGCCAAATACGACCGTTCACGCCGGCTGTTTCTGATCGGACTGGTGATCGTGGCGCTGGGGATGGGGATCGCGCTGCTGAATGATATTCTTGGGCTGGGGTCTATGCAGATGTTGGGGTGAGGCCTAGGTTTCGCTCAACCACTGTGTTGGATCACGCATCCCGTGGACGATGGTGATGATCAGAACGCCGTACGGGGCCGGTTCGTAGATTGCCAGATACCGGCCTTCGATCAGAAGCCGTGCGGTCTCGCTAAGTTCAGGACGGGACGGGCCGATTTCCGGATGTATTGCTGCCAATTCGAATTTGTCGAAGAGGCGCGTAATGAATCTATCGGCTGCGGCTTCGTTATCCGCCGCGATATGATGCCAGATCTCGCTCAAATCCTGCTGCGCCCGCGGCGTAAGCCTATAGCTAGCCACGTGTGGATCGTTCCGCCTTCAAGCGCTTCAAAAAGGCGGCTGGATCAACCTCTTCGCCTTCGCCACTGTTCTTGCCTTCGTGATAGGCTTGCCTAAGCATGTCAAGTTCAAGTGTGCGGACGTCTTCGCGCTGTTCCCAAAGCCGCAATGCGTCGCGAACGACTTCACTGTTGGAGGCATAGCTGCCGCTGTCGACTGCGCTCTGCAGCCGCGCTGCTTGTTGGGGCGTGAGGGATACGGTGAGTGTTCGCATGTTTGTGCTTTTCATGCGTTCCCGTATATCACGGCAATCAAGGTCTAACAAACTTTGTTAGGCGCGGGTGTTATCAAACCCGCTCCACAAACCCATCCAGCACCCGCTTTTGCCCCGCCCGGTCGAACTCGATCGTCAGCTTGTTGCCTTCGATGCCGGTGATGTTGCCGTTGCCGAACTTGATGTGGAAGACGCGGTCGCCGGTCTGGAATTTCGAGGGCTCGGCGGAGGTCGATTTGGCGACGAGTTCGCCTTCGATGGTGCGGCCTTTGGGGCCGCTTTCGCCATAGCCGATGCGCTCGACGGCGTGGCCGGAGCGGCTGCCCCAGTTGTCGCGGGTGGCTTCGGTCTTGTTCTGCTGGGCGCGCTTCCAGCCGGGGGTCGAATAGGAATTGGAGAAGGGGTCCGACTTGTCGAAGCGCGACTGGCCGTAGCCGCCGCGGCCATAACCGCCGTAGCTCTGCTCGACTTCGGCCACTTCGACGTGGCTTTCCGGCAATTCGTCGAGGAAACGCGAGGGGATCGTCGATTGCCAGAGGCCGTGGATGCGGCGGTTGGAGACGAACCAGATGTGGCAACGTCGCTTGGCGCGGGTGATGCCGACATAGGCCAGGCGGCGTTCTTCCTCGAGGCCGGCGCGGCCGCTTTCGTCGAGCGAGCGCTGATGCGGGAAGAGGCCTTCCTCCCAGCCGGGCAGGAAGACGGTCTCGAATTCCAGACCCTTGGCGGAGTGCAGCGTCATGATTGAGACGGCGTCGAGGTTCTCGTTCTGCTCGACATCCATGACCAGCGAGACGTGCTCGAGGAAGCCGCGCATCGATTCGAAACTGTCCATCGAGCGGATCAGTTCCTTCAGGTTGTCGAGGCGTCCGGGCGCTTCGGCACTCTTGTCGTTCTTCCACATGTCGGTATAGCCCGACTCTTCGAGGATCTGCTCGGCGAGATCGGTATGCGGAGTTCTTTCAAGCATTTCCTGCCATCGGCGGAAAGATTGAATCACGTCGAACAGCGCTTTGCGGGCCTTGGGCTTCAGCTCATCGGTCTCGATGATGTCGGCGGCTGCCGCCAGCATCGGGATGTCGCGGGCGCGGGCATAGTCGTGAAGGGCGCGCACCGTGGTGTCGCCGAGGCCGCGCTTCGGCGTGTTGATGATGCGCTCGAAAGCCAGGTCGTCGGAAGGCTGCGCGACGAGGCGGAAATAGGCCATGGCGTCGCGGATTTCGAGGCGCTCGTAGAAGCGCGGGCCGCCGATGACGCGGTAGTTCAGACCGAGCGTCACGAAGCGATCTTCGAACTCGCGCATCTGGAAGGAGGCGCGCACCAGGATCGCCATGTCGTTCAGATTGTGCTTGTCGCGCTGGAGCTGCTCGATCTCTTCGCCGATGGCGCGGGCTTCCTCTTCCGAGTCCCAGGAGGCGTGCACCTGCACCTTGACGTCGTCAGGGTCGGAGCGATCGGTGAACAGCGTCTTGCCGAGGCGGCCCTCGTTATGGGTGATCAGGTGGGCGGCGGCGCCCAGAATATGGGCGGTCGAGCGGTAGTTGCGCTCCAGCTTGATGACCTTGGCGCCCGGGAAATCCTTTTCGAAGCGCAGGATATTATCCACCTCGGCGCCGCGCCAGCCATAGATCGACTGGTCGTCGTCGCCGACGCAGCAGACATTCTGCGGCTCGCCCTTGGGACGCTGCGCCAGCAGCCGCAGCCACATATATTGGGCGGTGTTGGTGTCCTGATACTCGTCGACGAGGATGTAGCGGAAGCGGCCGTGATATTCCTTGAGCAGATCCGGGTTCTTGCGGAAGATCGCAATCGGATGCATCAGCAGGTCGCCGAAATCGCAGGCGTTCAGCGTCGACAGGCGGTTCTGGTAGGCGAAATAGAGCTCACGGCCACGGCCATTAGCAAAGGCGCGGGCATCACCTTCCGGAATATCGGCGGGGCTGAGGCCCTTGTTCTTCCAGGTGTCTATCATCCCGGCGAACTGTTTGGCCGGCCAGCGCTTGTCATCAAGGCCTTCGGCCTGGATCAGCTGCTTGATGAGGCGCACGACGTCGTCGGTATCGAGAATGGTGAAATCGGAGCGCAGTCCGACCAGCTCGGCGTGGCGGCGGAGCAGCTTGACGCCGATCGAGTGGAAGGTGCCGAGCCAGGGCATGCCCTCTACGGCGCCGCCGACCAGATGGGCGATACGCTCCTTCATCTCGCGGGCCGCCTTGTTGGTGAAGGTGACGGCGAGGATCTGCGAGGGGAAGGCGCTGTTGGTGTTCAAGATGTGGGCGATGCGAGTGGTCAGCACACGCGTCTTGCCGGTGCCGGCGCCGGCGAGCACCAGGACGGGGCCTTGAAGCGTTTCGACGGCTTCGGTCTGTTCCGGGTTGAGGCCCGAGAGATAGTCCGGCTTCTGGTTTGCGCCATTTCGCGCCGCCATGGCGCGAGCCGCGAGGCCGCCGCCTTGCGCGGCGGGGACCGGCTTGCGCGGTGCCTGCGGCTCTTCGTCGAAGAAGGGAATATCGTCGAAACTATTGCTCATGCCGCGTAATGTAGTGATTCGGTATCGAAAGACCAGAAAAGATGTTCTGCTTCCGTACCCCCAGGCTTTTATGGGGTTTGCTGTGGCTGGAAGGCCAGCGTCACTGAAACCAGCGCCAGGAGCGGCGGAAGGGCGAAACACCAGATGCCCAAGAGGACATAAGCCAGTGCCGCCAGTCCGCAGCCAAGCGCGAAGGAGGCGACGGCGAGCGCCATCTTCGAGAGCCGGGTTTTTACCGGTGCAGCAGCGTCAACGGGCGCTTCCTGCGCCAGGTCGGCGAGATCGATCATCATCTGCGTCGTCGTGCCAGTCATCAATGTCGTCGGCGGCGCGCTGGCAAGGTGGATGCGGTGCACGGCATTCTGGATAGCCATGGCGACCACCAGCAGCATGCCTGTTGCCACCAGCGGCAGGCCATCCGGATTGGCGAATGGACCAAGGCGGATCGCCATGACAGCGGCGGCGATCAGGAACAGGAGCTTCAGGATCAGCATCAGCCGCAGGCTGCGGTCTTCAACCGTGGCTGTCAGGCGCGTCACATAGCGCAGCAGAAAAATCGTCAGGCAGAAGACCGGCAGCGCCAGAAGCTTGGCGATGATGCCCGATGTCCCCGATATCAGCGCCGCGCCCAGCGTCACGAAGTTGCCGGTGACGTGGGCAGTAAACAATCCGCCGAGCGCCAGGAAGCCGGCGGTATCGACATAGCCGCCGGTGAAACTCAGCAGGAAGGGAAGGGCGCGGCGCATGGTTCTGCCTTAGTCTGTGGAGGAGTGTCGCCGGTTTTATTGCGCTTTTCTGGTGCCGCTAAAGAAGTGAACGGTAAAATTCCCTCAATAATCGCTCATTTTCAAGCAAAAGTGACTTGCAGCGCCTCTTTCCGGACCTCGTCCAGATTACAATTCTGTAATGACGGACGGATACGCTTGAAGCCGGTTTGTAAAGGGGTGATATTGCCGCAGACAGGCGGGAATCTTGCCCCATACGCCTCTTTCGACCGACCCTGGTCCAACCTCGAGTCCCTCTGGAGACGTGAATGGCTTTCTGGAAGCAGTTTATTCTTTCTATTATCGTGATTGCGGCCGGTTTTGCCGGATGGATATTTTTTGTGCCGGGTTCGGCTGACAGTTTGAGAAATGCTGGGGTTCCCGAAAGTCTGGTTTCAAAGATGGATGCAGCAGCGCCAGCGGCCGGCGAAGGCCAGAGCCGAGGCGAGGGCGGCAACCGGCGCAATGGCGGCGGACGCAACGGTGCTGTTCTGGTGGTGACGCAAGCCGTGGTGCAGGGTGTGGTCAACGATCAGCTGAGCGCCATCGGTACCGGTGATGCAATCCGCTCCGTTGCGGTGACACCGCAGGCGACGGGCACGTTACGCGAAATTCAGATCAAGTCCGGCGACAAGGTGAAGGCTGGGCAGGTTCTGGCGACGCTCGACAGCGAAGAGCAGGTGATCGCGAAGGGCCAGGCCGAAGTGGCGCTGAAGGCCGCGCTCGAGAAGTCCAATCTCTACCACAACATCAAATCCAGCGTGTCGCGCATGGATGTGTTCGATGCGGAGATCGCCGAGCAGGGCGCGCGGCTGCAGCTGCAGGCCGCCGATCTCAACCTGACACGCCGCAATATCGTCGCACCGATCGACGGCATCGTCGGTATTGTGCCTGTGAATATCGGCGACAACGTCACGACAAGCACGCCGATCGTGACGCTCGACGACCGTAGCGAGATCCTTGTCGATTTCTGGGTGCCGGAGCGGTTCGCCAACACGGTGTCCGTCGGCCAGCCGGTCGATGCGACGTCGGTCGCGCGTCCGGGACAGGTGTTCTCGGGCGCAGTCGAAGCGGTCGACAACCGTATCGATGCCGCCAGCCGCACGCTGCGGATCCGGGCGCGTATCGACAATACATCTGACGAGCTTCGCGCCGGCATGTCCTTCAATGTCGGCATGAAGTTTGCGGGCGACAGATATCCGGCGGTCGATCCGCTGTCGGTCCAGTGGGATTCGCAGGGTTCCTTCGTCTGGCAGGTAAGCGATGGCAAGTCGCACAAGGTGCGCGTCAGCATCGTCCAGCGCAATCCGGACTTCGTTCTCGTCAAGGCCGATATCAAGGATGGCGACGCGATCGTCACCCAGGGCCTGCAGCGGGTACGTGAGGGCGGAGCGGTGCGCGTCAGCAACGAGGTTGCCTCCAGCAACGGAGTGGCAACCCAATGAGCGTGACCGAGATTCCCGAGCGCGCCTCCGGCAAGCAGAGTTTCACTGCGCTCTTCGTGCGCCGGCCGATCCTGGCGCTGGTGTTCAATACATTGATGGTCGTCGCGGGCCTTGCCGCCTATGTCGGCGTCGAGGTGCGCGAACTGCCTGATGTCGATCGTCCGGTCGTCACCGTGCGCACGACATTTGACGGCGCCTCGCCGCAGACCATCGATCAGGAGTTGACGAAGGTGATCGAGGGCGCTGTTGCTCGCGTCAGCGGCCTCAAGTCGATCTCCTCGCAGTCGCAGTTCGGCCAGAGCCGGGTGACCCTAGAGTTTTCCGATTCCATCGATCTGGCAGTTGCCGCCAATGACGTGCGTGACGCGATCGGCCGCATCACCCAGAACCTGCCCGATGACGCGGATGCGCCGCAGATCGTCAAGGCGGATTCGGATTCGCAGGCGATCATGCGCCTCGCGGTGACATCAAGCACGCTCAACATGGACGACCTGACGCTGCTCGTCGAAAACGAGATCGTCGACCGGCTCGCTTCTGTCGATGGCGTTGCCGATGTCGAGGAATATGGCGACCAGGAAAAGGTGTTCCGTGTCGATGTCGATCAGAGCGCACTGGCTAGCCGCGGCCTGACGGTCGGGGATCTGACACAGGCGCTCGCCAACTCGGCGCTCGACGTGCCCGCCGGCTCGCTCAAAAGCACGACGCAGGATATCGTCGTACGTGCCACGGCCAATCTGCAGACGCCGGAGGATTTCCAAAACGTCATCCTGCAGGATCGCGTCCGCCTCGGCGATGTCGCCACGGTCACGCTCGGGCCGCGCGACGGCGAAACGGCGCTGCGCTCCAACGGCAATCCGGGCATCGGCCTCGGCATCATCCGCCAGGCGCAGTCGAATACGCTGAATATCTCGACCGGCATCCATGCCGCCGTCGAGCAGCTGTCGAAGACGCTGCCGGAGGGGACCAAGATCGCCATTACCAGCGACGATGCCGTGTTCATCGACGGCGCGATCCATGAGGTCGAGCTGGCGCTGATTCTGGCTGCCGTCATCGTCACCGCCGTCATCTATCTCTTCCTGCGTGACTGGCGGGCAACGCTGATCCCGGCGGTCAGCATGCCGGTGGCGTTGATCGGCACGCTGGCGGCGATCTATATGGTCGGCTTCTCGATCAACATCCTGACGCTGCTGGCGATCGTGCTGGCGACAGGCCTCGTCGTGGACGATGCGATCGTCGTGCTCGAAAACATCGTCAGGCGGCGCTCGGAGGGCATGGGGCCGCGCGCGGCGGCCGTTCTCGGCACCCGCGAAGTGTTCTTCGCAGTTATCGCGACAACCGCAACGCTGGCCGCCGTGTTCATTCCGCTGTCATTCCTGCCGGGGCAGGTGGGTGGTCTGTTCCGCGAATTCGGCTTCGTGCTCGCCTTTTCGGTCGGCCTTTCATCGCTGGTGGCGCTGACGCTCTGCCCGATGCTGGCGTCGCGGATGCTGACCAAGCCGATGAAGGAAGATCATGGCCTGCTCGGCCGCTTCGGAACGCTGTTTGCCGACACCTATAAATGGGGTCTGCAGCGCTGCCTGAATGCGCCTTTCGTGGTCATCGTCGCTTCGCTGCTGTTCGGCTGCGCGGCGCTGATCGCCTTTTCGACGGTCAAGAGCGAGCTGACGCCGAACGAAGACCGCGCCATGGTAATGATGCGGCTGACGGCGCCGCAGGGCTCCAGCCTCGAATATACGCGCGACAAGATGCAGCGCGTCGAGGAATATCTGCAGCCGCTGGTCGATAGCGGTGATATCCGCAACGTTTTCTCGATTTCGGGACAGGGCGGCCAGGCCAATAGCGGCTTCATAGTGCTGACCCTTGCGCCCTGGGGCGAGCGCGAGCGGACGCAGGCGGAGATCGTCCAGGATATCAACCAGGCGGCATCGCGCGTTCCGGCGCTGCGCGGCAACGCGATCTCCTCGAACAGCCTGCGCATCCGCGGGGCCGGCAACGGGCTACAGCTGGCGCTGATCGGCAACAATTACGACGATCTCACCGCTTCAGCGCTGAAGCTCGTTCAGGCACTCGATGCCACTGGCCAGTATGACACGCCGCGCCTGACCAACGAGCCGTCACAGGCGCAGGTTTCCGTGGCGATCGACCGCGAGCGGGCGTCCGACCTCGGCATCGATATCACCGGTCTTTCGACGGCGATCCAGTCGCTGCTGGAGGGGCGTTCGGTAGTCGATGTGTTCGTTGATGGTGAGTCCTATCCGGTGCTTCTGACCTCGACGACACGGCCGATCGATGATCCGACCGATCTCGAAAACGTCTTCCTGAAAACCGGGGACGGCAAGATCGTGCCGATGTCGGTCATCGCCTCGCTGAAGGAAGGTTCGGTGGCGCCGCAGCTGAACCGCGAATCGCAGTTGGCCTCGGTGGCGATCACCGCGGGTCTGAAGGATGGCATGTCGCTCGGCGATGCCGTCAAGCAGGTCACCGAGATTGCAACGCCGCTGCTGCCGCCGGGTGCCCGGTTGCTGCCGCTGGCGGAAGCGGCGACGCTGGAGGAAAATTCCAGCGGCATGGCGCTGACCTTCGGCTTCGCGATCGTCATCATCTTCCTGGTGCTGGCGGCGCAGTTCGAAAGCGTACTGTCGTCGCTGATCATCATGTCTACGGTGCCGCTTGGCCTTGCCTGTGCGGTCTTCGCGCTGATTATCACTGGGTCGAGCCTGAACATCTACAGCCAGATCGGCCTGGTGCTGCTCGTCGGCGTCATGGCGAAAAACGGTATCCTGATCGTCGAGTTCGCCAACCAGCTGCGCGATCATGGCGTAGCGGTGCGCGAGGCGATCGAGCGGGCCTGCGAGCTTCGTCTACGTCCCGTGATGATGACAATGATCGCGACTATTCTTGGGGGCGTTCCGCTGGTCTTTGCGCATGGTGCCGGTGCCGAAGCCCGCGTCGCGCTTGGCTGGGTGATCGTCGGCGGGCTGGGTTTCGCAACGCTGGTGACGCTGTTCATCACCCCCGTCGCTTACCTTCTGATCGCCCGCTTCGCCAAGCCGCATGCCCATGAAGAGGCCCGGCTGCACGAGGAAATGTCGGATGCGGCGCGCCCGAAACCGGTGCCGGATCCACAGCAGCTCCAGGCCGCCGAGTAACGCATTGCAACTCTATTTCGAGAAGGTGCCGCGGCTCGTCCGCGGCACCTTTTTATAGTCAACGAGCAATTGCAAAACAGCGTGAATCAATTGCGAATGTTAGCCGTTTTTTAAGTATAAGCGGCAATGATCGCCTCGTGACCGATCAATGCCTCCAGCGTTTTTGGAGGTGCATTCTCCGCTGATTTTCAGCGCCCGAACATGACGTTTCGCGGACCCGGTCATGTCAGTTAGTTGCGTATAGTTGTGTTCGGAGTTCTAGTTCTGTGAGTATCTTTCAACGCACATCGGTTGATGCGGCGCTTCATATCCTGCGCGATACCAACCGCAATTTGACCACGACACAAAATCATGTTTCCTCGGGCCTTCGCGTCGAAAAGGCGAAGGACAACGGTGCCTATTGGGCGATTGCCACGACCGTCCGCACCGACAACAAGGCGAACGGCGCGATCCAGTACGCCCTGGGCATGGCGGCGGCAACCATGGGGGTTGCGTATACCGCGGTTTCCAGCGCCATCGAGATCGTCTCCACGATCAAATCGAAGCTGGTTGCGGCGACCGAGAACGGTGTCGACAAGACCAAGATCAACGATGAGATCACCCAGCTGAAGGCGCAGCTGCGCTCGGTGTCCGAAGCTGCGAGCTTCAACGGCGACAACTGGGTGGTTCTGACCGACGAAGACGATCCGACGAAGCCGAAGGAGATCCCGGCGGCGTTCATTCGTGGTGACGACGGTTCGGTCAAGGTCTCGACGCTCACCTATCACATCGACATGCCGTCCACTGGTGTGACAACCTCTCAGGACGCCCGCTATATGGTCGACGACCGCGCTGGCGGCACCGGTGAATATGGGGCGCTGACCACGGATCATTTTGCGACCGAGCTTGGTGCCGCGAAGAATTACGTGATGATGTTCAGCAAAGAGGGAAATACGGCCGGTCAGGTCGAGATCGGCCTCGACGCCAATAGCTCAGCTGACGACATCAAGGATATGATCGGCGTGACCGATGCGGCGCTGAAGCAGATGACGACTGTTGGTTCGTCATTCGGGGCGCTGGAAAAGCGTATCGACCTGCAGAACGATTTCGCCAAGTCGCTGACCGATTCCTACACGTCCGGCATCGGCCGCCTCGTGGACGCCAATATGGAAGAGGAGAGCGGCCGGCTGGCGGCCCTGCAGACGCAGAAACAGCTCGGTCTCCAGGCTTTGCAAATCGCCAATGCGAGCTACAACACGATCACCCAGCTCTTCCAGGGTATCTGAGTTCTATAAGCTGAAATCGAATCGCCCGGACCATCCCGGGCGATTTGCGTTTGGCCACTTCGTAAAACTGGTGATATCCGGGGACAGTTGGCAGTCCTGCGTGTGCATTTCCAGAATTTTGGGCTATCGGATGATCGCATTCATCTTGTTGCCGCATTCCTTAATATTTGCTCGGGTCAGCTTCGAACGGAGAGCCTTCTGCCCATGATCAAGAAATTCCTTCTTCTGGCGCTTGCCGCCAGCTATCTGAGCGCCTGCACCACGACCGACCCCTATACGGGCGAGCAGAAGATGTCGAACACCGCGGGTGGTGCGATGCTGGGTGCCGTTGGCGGCGCGTTGGCAGGGGCAGCGCTCGGCGGACGCGGCCATGGTGCGCGCAACGCGGCGCTGATCGGGGCCGGCGTCGGTGCGCTTGCCGGTGGTGCCATCGGCAACTACATGGACCAGCAGGAAGCGGACCTTCGCCAGCAGCTTGAAGGCACGGGCATCTCGGTGACCCGCAACGGCGATAGCATCATTCTCAACATGCCATCGAACATCACCTTCGACGTCGATCAGGACGCGGTAAAGCCGGGTTTCTATCAGACGCTGAATTCGGTCGCGATCGTGCTGCGCAAGTTCAACCGCACGCTCATCGACGTCAACGGCCACACGGATTCGACCGGCAGCCTGCAGCATAACCAGGATCTGTCGCAGCGCCGCGCCCTTTCGGTTGCCGATTATCTCGGCGGCCAAGGCATCGATCAGCGGCGCGTTTCGGCCGTGGGCTTCGGTCCGTCGCAGCCTGTCGCATCGAACGCGACGGAAGCGGGCCGTGCGCAGAACCGCCGCGTCGAAATCCAGATCGCTCCGGTTACCCAGGGCTGATTTCGTCTTTCTCGATTGCAGACGGCCGGGTCATCGCCCGGCCGTTTTCGTTCAGGCATGCATGGATGCGCCCTTGGTGATCTTGTCGACAATCTTCTTGTCGGCGCGCAGCGCGATGCCGACGACCTTGGCGTCATCGGGCGCGAATTCTGCAAAGACGGCGCGGTTGGCGGCATCGTGGCCGGTGGCAAACATTTCCTCGATGAAAATCGACGTCGCGACGCCGCGCTCCAGAGACCGGCGGTGGACGGCTGATATTGTCGCGTCGTCGGCCGACAGCACGATGATCGGCTGTATGGAAAGCGGGTTGTAGAGATTTCCTCGGCGATCCCTGTAGGCTTCGCCGAGGATCTCCGGGTGCCGTCCGGCGATACCGCTCATCAGGAAGGCTGTGACATTCAGTGTCTGCCAGGATGCAAGATTGTTTCGCAGGACGATCGCAATTTTGGTATCAAACATGTTCCAGTCTTTCAGATGCGTTTCGAGGTAGCCTTGAGCGAGGATGTAAATTCAACGGTCTTTGCGGGTCTTGAACATTTGTGCGCCCCTCTTGCGGGCGACGGAATCCTGACCGCGCCGGCATTTCCGGGGATCGAGCGCATCGAGGCGCAGTTTTCAGGCAATGCCTTCGAGCCGCACCGGCACGACACCTATGCGATCGGCGTGACGCTGAAGGGTGTGCAGACCTTTAGCTATCGTGGCGAGAGGCGTTTCAGCATGCCGGGGCAGGTGATCGTGCTGCATCCGGACGAGGAACATGACGGCGGTGCGGGAACCGAGGATGGGCTGCAATACCGCATGCTCTATATCGAGCCGGCGCTGGTCGCCGACTGTCTGGAGATGGAGAAGGTGGGGCTTCCGTTCGTCGATGAACCCGTTTTCGGCGATGCGGCTCTGGCTGGTGTGCTGCTCGGCGCGCTTGCCGATCTCGATGGTGAGCTGGACGGATTGTTCGTCGACGATTTTCTGACCGACGTGGCGGGAGGCCTGGTGCGGCACGCTGGTGCATCGGTTCGCCCGATCGGCAAGATCGCCTGGCGGCAGGCGCGGCGGGCACGGGACTATCTCGAGGCGCATGCGACGCGCGCCGTTCATTCCAGCGAACTGGAGACGGTGACCGGCCTCGACCGGTTCACGCTGTCCCGGCATTTCCGTGCCGCCTTCGCCACCAGTCCGCACCGCTATCTGCTGATGCGGCGGCTGCAGCAGGCAAAGGCGCTGATCATTGCAGGCGAGAAACTGCCGGAGGTTGCCTTTGCGACCGGCTTTGCCGACCAGAGCCATCTCAACCGGCATTTCAAGAAGGCCTATGGCATGACGCCGGGGCAGTGGGCCTCGCTCAGACGCGGCTCATCGCCAGTCCGCTCTTTCGCGCAATGAAGCGGGCGAGCATGGGGCCGGTCAACAGGATCACCAGGAAACGCCCGACCTGCATCGCCATGACGAAGGGCACGTCGACATCGCTCGATGCAGCGATGATGGCGACGGAATCCGCGCCTCCGGGACTGGTCGCCAGATAGGCCGTGAGGGGATCGACGCCGGCGAGCTTGTGAAGCGCGAAGGCCATCAATCCGCAGATCGACATCAGCGTCAGGATCGAGGCGGCCACGCGCGGCAGGGCGCGGGCGGCATGGGCGATGATCGAAGGCGTGAAGCGCAGGCCGATGCTCCAGCCGATCAGGGCGTAGCTGATGGCGAGCAGCCAGAGCGGCAGCTCGATGGTGAGCAGGCCGAGGCCCTGCAGCGTCGACCCGGCGATCAGCGGCAGGATGATCGTGCCGCCCTGAATGCGGAAGCGGGCCGCGGCATAGGTGCAGAGGCAGGTCAGCGCCATTGTTGCGGCAAAAGCCGGCCAGTCGATCGGCGGGAAGAAAATCAGTGGCGGCGGCTCAGTGCCTTCCGCACTTGCCCAGAGTGTCGAGACCACCGAGGCGGCGACGGCAACGAAGACGACGCGCAGATATTGCATGAAGGCGACGAGACGGGCATCGGCGCCATAGGCTTCCGACATGATGGTCATCGCCGAGGCGGCACCGGGCGACGAGCCCCAAACGGCGGTCGTGCCTGGCAGGACCTGCCATCTGGTCAGGACATAGCCGAGCAAGCCCGCGGCAGCGATGATCGAGAAGATCATCGACAGGAAGAGCAGGGCGTCGTCGGCCATTGTCTGGACGATGTCGACGGTGATGGCGCGGGCCATCAGGAAGCCCACGAGTGCCTGGCCGAAGAGCAGCGGCCAGCGCGGGACGCGGAGCTGCGATTTCGAGGCGGTCAATGCGAGAACGATCGCGGCGACCATCGGTCCGATCAGCAGCGATGCCGGCAGGCCAAGCATTTCCAGCCCGAGAACCAGAAGCGTCGAAAACGCGAGCAGGATCGCCCAGCGGGGCAGGCTTGCTCTCGAAGGCAGGACGCTGGCAAGGGCTTTGAAAGGCATCGACGCGATCTTGTTGGCCGATCTGATTTACCGCGCAGGGCGATCGAAGGCGGGGATCGGCATGACTTCTCAGACCGGCGGGGGATGCCGGGGCGCAGTGCCGGTATATTTGTCAGCGCGCGTCAGGGTCAACTGCAAAATCTGGCATTGCGCGCCACCATCACCGGTGGCATGCGATGCGTGTGAGACGAGCGGCGTGTCCGTTCACTTATGAACGCATTTCTTGCTGATGTTGTTGTTTCTTTTCGCTTTGGTGAACTTCGCGATCATCCCGGCGGGGCAGGTCTTGTCGTCGAACAGCACCGGCTCACCCGGCGTCATCGTCGCCGCGGTCGGCTTTGTCGTCACCGTCTTGATCTCGGCGTCTGCCGGGGATGTCAGCATCGCAAGGACCGCTCCTGCCGACGACAGAACGGTCATTCCTCTCATTTTCGGGTTGGCCTTGGCTTGCATCTCGGTGTCCCTCCGTTGCCGGGAAGAACACAACTATGCTTTGCGGCCTCTGCCAATTCGCCTTTTCGAGCTAGCCGCGAGGGGCTCATAGCTTGGCGTGGGTAGCCAGAAAATCGAGGAGGGCGCGAACGCGGGCGGGAAGCGGGCCGCCCTGGCCGATATAGACGGCATAGAAATCCTCGATATCGCCAGGATTGAAGGCTTCCATGACGACGGCAAGTCTCCCTGCGGCAATGTCCTGCCGTAGCGTGAAGGCCGCGAGCCGGGCCATGCCTGCGCCGGCGAGCGCCATATGGCGCATCGCTTCGCCATCGCTGACCTGCACGCCGGGCGTTACCGGTACGTTGACCGTCTGGCCATCGCTGATGAGCGGCCAGCCCTGAATGGCGCGCGAATAGGAAAAGCCGACGCGGCAGTGCTTTTCGAGATCGGCGATGGATTTGGGCTCGCCGTGCCGGGCGAGATAGTCCGGCGAGGCGACAATGAAATTGCGCGTGCTGCCAAGCTTGCGGGCGACGAGGCTGGAGCTCTTCATCGGACCGGCGCGGATCGCGACGTCGGCTCGCTCTTCCATCAGATCGACGATCCGGTCTGTCTGGGTGATGTCGAGGGTGATGCCGGGATGCAGCGCCATGAACTGCGGCACCAGCGGTGCGAGGATATGATTGCCGAACGAGCCGCTGGTATTGATGCGGATAGGGCCGGTCGCCTGCTCGCCAGCCGAGGCATAGCGTTCGGCCTCGGCGATATCGGCGAGGATGGTGACGCTGCGCTGGTAGAAGGCGGTTCCCTCGGGCGTCAGTTGCAGCTTGCGGGTCGAGCGGTTGATCAGGCGTGTGCCGAGCCGCGCTTCGAGGCGGGTCATCAGTTTGCTGACGGCGGACGGCGTCATGCGGCAGGCCGCGGCGGCCGCCGAGAATCCGCCGAGTTCGACGGCCCGGACGAAGACTTCCATTTCGCCCGAGCGGTTGATGTCCTGTCTGCTCATGATGAATTCAAGTCATAGATGAGTTTCCTTGCAGCAATCTATATCGCGGTATTCGCAGTGTCTATCTCTGCTGGAGCAACAGGAGAAAGACCATGGAATACAGAAATCTCGGCAGATCTGGCCTGCGCGTTCCGGTGCTCAGCTTCGGTGCCGGCACCTTTGGTGGATCCGGGCCGCTGTTTGGCGCCTGGGGCAATACCGACGCCACTGAGGCAAGGCGGCTGGTGGATATCTGTCTCGAGGCCGGCGTCAATCTGTTTGACACCGCCGACGTCTATTCTGCCGGTGCTTCGGAAGAGGTGTTGGGGCAGGCGATCCGCGGCAAGCGCGATCAGGTGCTGATCTCGACCAAGACGGGGCTGCCCACCGGCGACGGACCGGCAGACTGGGGGACTTCGCGGTCGCGTCTGATCCGCTCTGTCGACGACGCGCTCCGCCGTCTTGGCACCGACTATATCGATCTGCTGCAATTGCACGCCTTCGATGCTTCCACGCCGGTTGAGGAAGTTCTGGCCACCCTCGACGGTCTCGTCGCGGCCGGAAAGCTGCGCTACACTGGTGTCTCCAATTTCGCCGGCTGGGAGCTGATGAAATCGCTCGCCGCCGCCGATGCCAACGGCCATCCGCGCTATGTCGCGCACCAGGTCTATTACTCGCTGGCAGGCCGCGACTATGAATGGGAACTGATGTCGCTCGGTGCCGATCAGGGCGTCGGCGCGCTGGTCTGGAGCCCGCTTGCCTGGGGCCGTCTGACCGGCAAGATCCGCCGCGGCCAGCCGCTGCCTGAAGGCAGCCGCCTGCATCAGACGGCGGAATTCGGCCCGCCGGTTGACGACGAGAAGCTCTATGACATTGTCGATGTGCTCGAAGCGATCGCAGCGGAAACCGGCCGCACGGTGCCGCAGATCGCCATCAACTGGCTGACCAGCCGTCCGACCGTCTCGAGCGTCATCATCGGCGCCCGCAACGAAGCCCAGCTTCGCCAGAACCTCGAAGCCGTCGGCTGGTCATTGACCAAGGAGCAGATCGGCAGGCTTGACAGCGTCAGCGCGCAGACGGCGCCCTATCCCTACTTCCCTTACCGTAGGCAGGAAGGCTTTGCCCGGCTCAATCCGCCGATCGTCTGACCGTTGATAGCAGGGGAGGCCTCATGCAAAAGGCCGCCCCTTCATCATCCTGACTAAGGTCAATCTTGACTGGACATGTCTTCCCAGTTGTCTCATACCAGCCTGCCTGTCGATGGTGGAATGTATTGGAGATCAACGGGATGGCTCTCAAGGACGCGAAATCCGGATTGCGCAACGAGGCGGGGATCGCCGCGGTTCTCGGCATCCTCAAACAGAGCTTCGGCGAGCGCTTCCAGACCGGCGAATCCTTTCGCGCCCAGCACGCCCACACGACCACCTATATTCCGGCGCAGCTACCTGATGGCGTTCTCTTTGCCGAGACCGCCGATGATGTGAAAGCCGCCGTCAGGGTTTGCGCGGAGCACAAAGTACCTCTGATCGGCTTCGGCACCGGCTCGTCGCTGGAGGGGCAGGTGAACGCGCCGAATGGCGGCATCTCGATCGATTTCAGCCGGATGAACCGTGTTCTCGAAGTCAATGCCGAGGATCTCGACTGCACCGTCGAGCCTGGTATCACCCGCGAAGAACTCAACGTCTATCTGCGCGATACAGGCCTGTTCTTTCCGATCGATCCGGGTGCAAATGCCTCGATCGGCGGCATGGCCTCGACGCGCGCCTCAGGCACCAACGCCGTGCGCTACGGAACGATGAAGGACAACGTGCTGTCGGTGACAGCCGTCACCGCGAATGGCGAGGAAATCCGCACCGCGCGCCGCGCGCGCAAGTCTTCGGCGGGATACGACATGACGCGGCTCTTTGTCGGGTCCGAGGGGACGCTCGGCATCCTGACATCCGTGACGCTGAGGCTGCAGGGCATTCCGCAGAAGATCGGCGGCGGTGTCTGCTCTTTCCCCACGATCAAGGCAGCCTGTGACGCTGTCATCATGACCATTCAGATGGGCATTCCGGTCGCCCGCATCGAGCTTCTCGATGCGCTGCAGATCAGGTGCTGCAACGCCTATTCGAACCTCGACTATGAGGAAACGCCGACGCTGTTTCTGGAATTCCACGGTACCGACGAGACCGTCGCGCTGCAATCGCAGCAGTTTGCCGAGATCGCTACCGAATGCGGCGGCGGCGAATTCCTGTGGACCGTCAATGCCGAAGAGCGCGCCAAGCTCTGGAAGGCCCGCCATAACGCCTACTGGGCTTCGCGGGCGCTGGCGCCCGAGCTTGCCGCACTTTCGACGGATGTCTGTGTTCCTATCTCACGGCTGGCGGATTGCATCACCGAGACGCAGGCAGATATCGAAGCGAACGGATTGCTGGCGATGATCGTCGGGCATGCCGGCGACGGGAATTTTCATGTGCTTGTGCTTTTCGACGACAAGACCAGCGAGGGCATTTCGGCCGTCGAGAATTTCGTGGCGCGATTGAATGCCCGGGCGCTCGAGATGGATGGAACATGCACCGGCGAACATGGGATCGGGCAGGGGAAGATGTCATTTCTGGAACAGGAACTCGGCGGCACCGTCGATCTGATGCGGCAGGTCAAGCGCTCGCTCGATCCGGACAATATCTTCAACCCCGGCAAGATTTTCCATCTCGGCTGAAAACGGAACAATCTCATGATCTTCGGTCTTGCTACCGGCATGAATAACAGTAGTGTCGGCAACAGAATTCCGAATGGAGAATCCTTGATTTGATAGGCCGGTTCCTCGTCTTTCTAGGGGGAGTGATCGTCGTAGTGCTCGTTGTGGCGCTATTCGCACCGCTATTCATAGACTGGACCGATTTCCGCAAGAATTTCGAGGATCAGGCAAGCCGCATCATCGGCAAGAAAGTCACCGTGCACGGCACCGTCGATGCGCGGCTTCTGCCGTTTCCGTCGGTGACGCTGCATGACGTGCGTGTCGGCCAGGAGCCCGATGGACAGCCGATCGTGCAGGTCGAGCAGTTTTCGATGGATGCCGAGCTGGCGCCTTTCCTGTCGGGCGAAGCGCTGATTTTCGACATGCGGGTCGTCAATCCGAAGGTGCGCTTGCGGCTGCAGAAGGATGGAACGCTGGACTGGACGCGCGGCAGTCAGTCTGAGATCCCTGCCAAGACAGTCGTACTCGAAAACGTTCATGTCAGTGGCGGCGACGTGCAATTCATCGACGATCAGTCCGGCCGTTCACGCCATATTACCGGCCTCAATGCCGAGATGTCGGCAAAATCGCTTGCCGGTCCCTGGCGGATCGATGGTGATGCGACGCTTGATGGTGAGCATGGCAGTTTCGTGATCGCCAGCGGTCAGCCGGATGAAAACGGCGCGCTGAAGGTCCGCACCCGGCTGGTTCCGGATCAGCACCCCGTTAGCGTCGATCTCGATGGCGAGTTGAAGCTCGTCGATCGCAAGCCGAATTATCAGGGCACGATGTCGGCGGCGATCGAGAACCGCGGGCAGGCGAAGAGCGACAAGACCGCGCCGCCCCCTCGCGTCAAAGGTCGCTTCGAGCTGACCAACGAGCGCATCCGCGTGCCTGATTACCGGCTGGAAATCGGCTCGACGGACGATCCCTATGTGATAACAGGCGAAGCGACACTCGATACCGGCAGCGCGCCGGAATTCCTGCTGATCGCCAATGGCCAGCAGATCGACGTCAACAGGATCGGCAATCAGGGCGCCGGCGGCAAGACGGCGCGTGACCCTGGGCTCTCGGCGCGGCAGCGTCTCAACTCGCTGATCAATATCGTTGCCCAGGTCCCGATCCCGCAGGTGCCCGGAAAGGCGAGCGTCCGGCTGCCGGCGATCGTTGCCGGCGATACGACGATCCGCGATGTGCAGCTCGACCTGCAGCCGGCCGGCGATGGCTGGACGATCGACGATGCCGTCGGAACGCTGCCCGGCCGCACGCAGGTGGAAGGCACGGGGCGCCTTGCGTTGCGTGGTCAGCCGTCCTTCAACGGGCACGTGACGGTGGCATCCAACCAGCCGAGCGGGCTTGCATCATGGCTCGCCGGTTCTGTCGATCCGTCGATCCGTCAGCTGCGGCAGGCCGGCTTCTCGGCGGATGTCAGTCTGACCCACCATAGGCAGGCTTTCGACAATCTGGAGATCGCTGTTGGTCCGGCAACGCTGAAGGGCAGGCTGGAGCGGCTGGCACCGAAGGACCAGACGCCGTCGCTGAACGTGGCGCTCGGCGGCGATGCGCTCGATCTCGATGCGCTGCGGGCGCTGACCGGGCTGTTCACCGGCCAGGACGCTGGTGACAACGTGCTCGATCACAAGATCACCGCGCAGCTGAAGGCCGACAAGTTTACCGCTTTCGGCGTCGAGGCTGCCAATGTCGAGACCAATTTCACGATTGCCGATGGCGCACTGGCGATCGAAAAGCTGGCGGTGAAGAATTTTGCTGGTGCGGAATTGACTGCCACCGGCCGCGCCGAAGGCTCACTGCTCGACTACAAGGGCTCCGGCGAGATCACCTTCAAATCGGCCGACCCCGGCCCGTTCTTCACCATGCTGAAGGAGCATCTGCCTGGTCATCCCGTGATGGACCGGCTGGTGCGCAATGCCGCCTGGTACACCAACACGGCGCTGCGCGGAGCGCTGACGCTTGGTGGCGATCAGGGCGACGGGCTGACGCTGACGCTCGCCGGCGTTTCGAACGGCAGCCGGGTCAATCTCGATTACCGGATGTCCGATCTTCTGGCGCTGACAGGCAAGGGAACGACCAGCCTGGAGGGGACGCTTGAGAATGCGACCACGGCCGTGCTCTTCGGCCAGGCCGGGCTCGACCCGCTGCCTGTCGAGGCTGATGCCAATGGCAGGCTGTCGCTCAAGGTTCAAGTTACCGACTCGGATCCCGCCGATGCATCGCTGGCCTTTGCGACCGACCGGACGTCGTTCACTGCCAGTGGCAAGGTCGATGTCCGCCCGGAAAACTTCATGAACGGCCAGATCGGCATATCGCTTGAGAGCGCCGATCTCGACCCGTACCTGATTATGAACGGTATTGCGTTGCCGCAGCTCGGAACCGGCCTGCCGTTCGGGCTGCAGACGACGGCGACCATCGATGGCGGAAAGATCGTCTTTGCTGATCTGAAGGGCCACGCCGCCGACAACAAGTTTTCCGGCGGGCTGACCGTTGACCGCAAGGCTGACAAGACCACGGCGACAGGCGACCTGTCGCTCGACCGTGCCGATGCGATCTGGCTCGGTGAGACCGTCTATGGACCGATGACCGATGCCGCGACCGGCAATCTGACGACACAGGGGCTCGGACAGCCGGTGTTCAAGGACACCGACGTCAATCTGAAGTTTTCGGCGAAACAGTTCTGGCCGGGCTGGTCCGGCGCGATCAACGATTTTTCGAGCACCATTGCCTACAAGGGCGACGAGCTGCAGCTGAACGGCATGCAGGGCAACTGGGACGGCGGCAAGCTTTCCGGCAATATGCTCTTCACCAATGCCGACGGAACCGGGTTCTTCCAGACCAAGCTGGCGCTCGCCGATGCCGATCTCGGCGGTGTGATCTGGGCGCGTGACGGAACGCCGGTTGCCAGCGGCAAGTTCGGCCTGTCGATGAGTTCGGAAGCCTCGGGCAAGACGATGACGGAGCTTGCGAGTTCGCTGACCGGCTCTGGCGAACTTCGGCTTGGCGACACCAGCGTGCGCGGTCTGAACCTTGCGATCCTTGCGCCACTGCTGTCGGCCACCGATCCGATGAAGGACCAGCTGAACGCCGGCAAGGTGCATCCGATCGTCGAAACGCTGCTGAACAACGGTGAGGCAAAGCTGCCGCCGCTGGGTATTCCCTTCAACATTACCGACGGCGTGCTGCGCGTGCAGAACGTCACCGTCGCCAATGATCTTGCCAAGGTCACCGGCAATGCGCAGATCGATCTGCCGCAGGAGCGGGTGAACGCCTCGCTCGATATCGGCCTCAACCCCGGCAACGAGGCGCTGTCCGGTGCCGACCCGGCATTGCGGCTTGATTTCTCCGGCCTTCTGGCATCGCCCGGCCGGACGATGGATGTCACGGACATCACCGGTTACCTGTCGCTGCGGGCTTTTGAGCGCGAACGACGCCGCGTCGAGCGGCTGCAGGCCAACGTACTGGAAAAGCAGCGGCTGCGCCGCGAAGTGGCCCTCTACAAGTTCAACGACGCCGAGCGCGCCAGGGCAGCGGCGATAGAGGCTGAACGGAAGGCCGAGGAAGACCGCCTGAGAGCGCTTGCGGAGGAGGCTGCCCGGCAGAAGGCGGAAGCCGATGCGAGAGCCAAAGCAGAAGCTGACGCCAAGGCAAAGGCCGAGGCGGATGCGAAAGCCGCTGCAGACGCCAAGGCGGCCGCTGCCGCGGAAGCGCAGCGCCGTGCCGAAGGGCAACTGGTCGATCCGGCACCGCCCGTCAGCGGCAACAAGCTGAATTTCGACACGCTGCCGGGTGTGCCGGTGCAGCAATGATCAGAGCGGATCGGGATTACCGTTCCACGCGGATGCCTAAATTCGCTCTCACCGGTCTTCACAGGATGCTGATAGGTTGATACGCACCGGGGAAACTCGCGCGATGACTTATGGAGCAGGAATGACAGGCGTCTTGGATGGCAGCAATGGCGTGAAGCAGGTCATCTGCATCAGCTGGGGCACGATGTTCGGCCCGGCCTATATCAACCGTCTCTATGCGATGGTTGCGCGTAACATCACGCCGCCCTTTACCTTCACCTGCTTCACGGATAGCCGCGAGGGACTGCATCCCGAGATCCTCTGCGAGGACCTGCCGCCGCTCAACATCCCGAGCCTGCCGGTCAATACGCCCGGGATCTGGAACAAGTCGCGCCTCTGGGGACCGACGCTTGGGAGCCTGAAGGGCAGCGTCCTCTTCCTGGATCTCGATCTGGTGATTGTCGGCTCGCTCGATGCCTTCTTCGAAGTTGGCGGCCCAGATGACGTGGTCATGACCCGAAATCAGACGACCCCGTTCGAGAGACTTGGCCAGACGTCGCTTTTCCGGTTTCCGGTCGGCAAGCTGGTTTCTCTGCAGGACAAGTTTTTTGCCAATCCGCAAAAGATCGCCGACGAATATCGTTTCGAGCAGCGGTTCGTTACCAAGAACGTGCCGGGAGGTCCGAAGTTCTTCCCGCGGAGCTGGGTGCTGCATTTCCGGCAGGACTGCCGGTGGCCGACACCGCTCAATTATTTCTTCGGTCCTCGGCTGCCATCCGGAGCCAAAGTGGTGATCTTTCCGCGTGGGCTTCGGCCTGAACACGCGATAGCCGGCCAATATCGGGACGGCGCTGCCGACAATGCGCGCGAGCATCTTTCACGGATCGTCAACAGGACGTCTCGTGGCGGCGAGAGTGTGTTCTCCCACCTCCGGCACTTCATACGCCCTACGCCGTGGGTGAAGAAGCATTGGCGGGAGTAGCTTCTCCTTTTCAGCGATGCTGCTGGCTGGAAGGATGTGCCCTTCGCACAAACGGCCAAGTTTTATGTGGCTGCAGATTGCATAAGATGAACTTGGATGGTTACCACTAACCTAGCCATCAAGGGGTCGTTGCCGGGCGCCCACGGGTGCGGCAACGACCTCGCCAAATCTACCGCGCCTTCAGCCAGGCCAGGACATGTAGCCGCAATGCCGAGGAGAGGTTGCTCTCGGAATCGCGGCCGTCGTCAATTTCGGAGATCAGGGTGGCAAGCGGTATCGAGCGGGCCGCGGCGATCATTCTCAATTCAGACCAGAATTCGTCTTCCAGCGAGAAGCTGGTGCGGTGGCCATGAAGCGTTGCGGAATGCTTGCGGATCATCGTCCGGTTTCGGTGCTTGCTTGAGAGATTGATTCAGGAGACCGGGATAAATGGCTGGCTTGAGACGGCTTTTCAGCGCTCTTCGCCGCCGTCCTTTTCGATCCGGCCGTCACTATGCGTCTTTTCGGCCTTGTCGTTCAGCGCCTTCGTCAGCTGCTTCTCGGCCTTGGTTCGGCCGAAGCTGATACGGTTCTGCTCGGCCTGCCTGTCCTTTTCGGAACGGGCCTGCGTTTTCTTGAACTGGCGGAGATTGACGATTTCGGCGCTCACGGCGTGCCTCCATCTGTAAAGGAAATGGGCCGGAATAAAAAAAGGGAAGCGATTGCTTCCCTTCGGATTACTGCTTCTTGCGGAATGCGTCGAGCGAGACGACGGAACCGGGCTTCTTTTCCTCGCCGCCTTCGGCAGGGGCCGCCGCCGGGGTTTCCTCGCTCTTTTCGGCTGCAACCGGATAGGCGGTGATTTCGGCTTCGGGCAGCTCTTCACCATCGGCCAGCGGCACATCGAATTCCAGCTCGAAATTCACCGAGGGATCGTAGAAGCCGCGGATGGCATTGAACGGGATAACCAGCTTTTCCGGAACGTCGGAGAAAGACAGGCCGATCTCGAACAGCGATTCGGTGATCTTCAGGTCCCAGAACTGGTGCTGGATGACGATGGTCATCTGTTCAGGATATTTGCTCTTCAGGTGCTGCGAAATGCGCACGCCGGGAGCGCCGGTCAGGAAGGTGATGAAAAAGTGATGGTCGCCGGGGAGGCGGCCCGTCGTTCCGACTTCAGACAGAACCTTACGGATGACGCCACGAAGCGCGTCCTGTGCCAGAATGTCGTAGCGGATGTGGTCCTGCCCCATGCTTTTCCTGTCTTTCGTTGGTTCGGGAGTCTTTTCTCAGGGATATATGCCATGTCTGGCCGCCCTGCGAAAGTCTCGCTCCGAGTCATGCTTGATGAGAAGCATACATGATTTCAATAGCAGGGAGAAGGTGAAGGCTTCTGTTGCCAGGTGCCTTCGGACCCCGCCTCAAGGGGCTAACCTAGAGGACTTGGAGCGGAATTCCCGCACCGCCGTTAGGCAGCGAGAGCGTATTCCTTAGCGTTGTTGTCGTTTGCAACTACACTTGTGACCCGATAACGGCGGTATCATGCCGAGCAAAAAGACGATCTTTACACCCTTGTCGATCCTATTTCGCCCCCATCAAAAGCAGTCGCCAACCGGCTGTTTTTGGTGGAGGCGCCGGGTACCGCCCCCGGGTCCAATAGGTTTATTACACCGCTCATTTATCGCCATATCCGGTCCGAAGACCGGCAAGGGTTGATATAGTGTTTTCCTGACAGCATGGGAAGAGGCTTCGTCACAGAACCATCGCAGACGGTGCGGAAATGGCTGGATAATTGAGCGGCGGCGGTTGGTTTCACGCCCGGAAGAGCTTAAATATTGGCACAAACGGAGTCGCCGGCGGCCATGAAGCAATATCTCGATCTTTTGACCCATGTGATGGACAAGGGCACCGACAGGGGCGACCGGACCGGTACCGGTACGCGCTCCGTCTTCGGATATCAGATGCGCTTCGATCTCGACGACGGCTTTCCTGTCCTGACCACGAAGAAACTGCATCTGCGCTCGATCATCCACGAGCTTCTGTGGTTCCTGAAGGGTGAGACCAATATCCGCTACCTCAAGGAAAACGGCGTCTCGATCTGGGACGAATGGGCCGATGAGAACGGTGACCTCGGGCCTGTCTATGGCGCCCAGTGGCGCTCCTGGCCGGCGCCCGACGGCGGCCACATCGATCAGATCGTCAATCTGGTGAACGGCATCATCAAGAACCCGAATTCGCGCCGGCATATCGTTTCGGCCTGGAACCCGGCCGAGGTGGACAACATGGCGCTACCGCCGTGCCACTGCCTCTTTCAGTTCTATGTCGCCGACGGCAAGCTTTCCTGCCAGCTCTATCAACGCTCCGCGGACGTCTTTCTCGGCGTACCCTTCAACATCGCCTCCTACGCGCTGCTGACGATGATGGTGGCGCAGGTGACCGGGCTGAAATACGGCGAGTTCGTTCACACGCTCGGCGACACTCACATTTATCACAACCATTTCGAGCAGGCCAAGCTGCAGCTGACGCGGGATCCGAAGCCGCTGCCGCGGATGCTGATCAAGCGCGATGTGAAAGATATCTTCGACTTCAGGTTCGAGGACTTTGAACTCGTCGGCTATGACGCCGATGCCAACATCAAGGCCCCGATCGCCGTTTGAGGCTTCGCAACTTCAGGCAAGAACAGGCCGCATCTGCGACGGAAAACGTCACTTTGCAGCAATGTCTGAAAATCGGCGGCATTCCATCAGTAAGATCTTAATAGATCTCGGTTATTTTCGCCCGCTTAGGTGAAGCTCCCGGGGCTTTTATGGACGATACTGACCTCCTTCCTCCAGACGTTCTTTCGTCGATGCTGATGCGCATGTTCGAGTTCGCGCCGATTGCCATGGCAATCACCACCAGCGACACGAGGACGTCGAGCTACGCGAAGGTCAATGATGCCTATCTGAAGTTGACCGGACTGAAGTGGGAAGAGATCAGCGGCAAGAAGCTGACCTCGGATGGGGCTGCGATCGACAACCCGGCACGCGACCGGCGCCACCGCATGCTGGCCGAAGAGGGCGCCTATGTTCTCGAAGAGGTCGATATCCGCCATTCCGACGGCACGATCATCCCGACGTTGATTTCCGCACAGAGAACGATCGTCGACGGTGTCTCCTTCGATGTCGAGGTGATCATGGATGTCTCGGCCCGCGTGCGCCATCAGCGCGAGATCGAACTGGCGCTCCGGGCGTCGGCGCGCACCGATGCGCTTTCAGGGCTCCCGAACCGGGCCTGTTTCGACGAGACGCTTGCCGAGCAGATCGCAGCAGCGCGTGCTGCCGACAAGGCGATGGCGCTCGCTTTCATCGATCTCAACGGTTTCAAGGCGGTCAACGACCGACTCGGACATGGAGCCGGAGACGAGGTGATCCGCACGCTCGCCAGCCGTTTCCGCGACAGTTTCAGGGCCAACGACTTCATCGCCCGCATCGGCGGCGACGAATTCGTGGTGCTGATCGAGGTCGATCCGGTGCTCATTCATGATGTGCGCCATACGGTCAACGACGCCGCGGAGCGTATCTTCAAGCCGATTGCCATCGACGGCGCCATTACCGAAGTCGGCGCGGCCGTTGGCGTCGCGCTGCTCGAGCCGTCGGATACGCCGGCTTCCTTCGTCAAGCGGGCTGACAACTACATGTATCTTGCCAAGCAGACGGGCGACCGCGTCGCCGTCATCTGGCTCGGCAATCCGCATCCGCAGCAGGCGATAGCCGGGCGGGCGGTCGGCTATCTTTCCTTTTGAGAAGCGGTTAGGTGTCGCGCTCGGCAATCAGTGCAGAGGGGCGGCTATGTCTGGCATCGTGAAGACAATCGTTGTTGCGGTTTCCGAAAACGGTATCATCGGCCGGGACGGCGATATGCCATGGCGGCTGTCAACCGATCTGAAACGCTTCAAGGCGCTGACCTCGGGAAAGCCGCTGGTCATGGGCCGCAAGACCTATGAGTCTATTGGCGGCAAGCCGCTGCCGGGTCGTCCGCATGTGGTGATCTCCAGACAGGCGCAGATCGACCACCCTGACGTGACGATGGCGCAGTCGCTTGCCGAGGCTGTCACTATTGCCGAAGACTTGGCGCGGGCCAGCGGCGGCAGCGAGATCATCATCGCCGGCGGTGGCGAGATCTATGCGCAGTCGATGGCGATTGCCGATCGCCTGTGCATCACGCATGTCGAGACCGAGGTCGAGGGCGACACGTCCTTTCCTGCGATCGACGCGTCATTGTGGAAGCCGGTCGAGACACTCGACGTGCCCGCCGGCGAAAAGGACAACTATCCGACGCGTTACGTCGTCTACGAGCGCCGTAACGGCTGATAACGAATTATTTTCCAAGAAAGAACACCAAGTCCTGCATGTCGCGTTGAAAGCAGGGGCGGCGATACCTATAACGGTCACAATCGCTTACCGTCTGCCGCCCCCGCGGGCATTATGCGATCGGGAGTTCAACGAACAAAGAGGTTTTGATGCCCTGGAGCAATCAGAATGGCGGCGGCGGCCCATGGGGCGGCGGCGGCGGTAACAACAATAATCAGGGACCATGGGGGCAGGGCCCGAACCGTCCAAAAGGCGGTGGTGGGGGCAAGGGCGGTCCGCCCGATCTCGAAGACATCATTCGCCGCGGGCAGGATCAGCTCGGCAAGATCGTACCTGGCGGCTTTAACGGCGGCGTGGCACTGATCGTTGTTGCGATCCTTGTGGCGTTCTGGATTTTCCAGTGCATCTATATCGTCCAGCCGGATGAGCGGGGCGTGGAACTGCGTTTCGGCCAGCCGAAGCAGGAAGTTTCGATGCCGGGCCTGCACTTCCATTTCTGGCCGCTTGAAACGGTCGAAACGGTCAAGGTTACCGTGCAGCAGCAGAATATCGGGGCCACGTCCTCTGCATCCTCGAGCGGCCTGATGCTCTCGGGTGACCGCAGTGTCATCAACGTGCAGTTCGCCGTGTTCTTCACGGTCAGCGATCCGAAGGCCTATCTCTTTAACGTCGAGAACCCGGCAGAGACGCTGCAACAGGTTTCCGACAGTGCGATGCGCGAAATCGTCGGACGCCGTCCGGCCCAGGACGCATTCCGCAGCAACCGTCAGCCGATCGAGACCGATGTTCTCAATATCGTGCAGGGAACGATGGACCGCTACAAGGCGGGTATCACCGTCACCGGCGTGACCATCCAGAACGTTGCTCCGCCGCGTGAAGTCTCCGATGCCTTCGAAGAAGTGCAGCGTGCAGGCCGCGACCGCGACAGCACGATCGAAGAGGCAAACCGCTACACCAACCAGCGGCTCGGCCAGGCGCGAGGCGAGGCGGCTCAAATCCGCGAAGACGCCGCCGCCTACAAGGACCGTGTTGTCAAGGAAGCCGAAGGTGAAGCGCAGCGCTTTACTTCGATCAACGACGAATATGCGAAGGCCCCTGATGTGACGCGCAAGCGTCTGTTCCTGGAAACCATGGAACAGGTGCTGAAGAATTCGAAGAAGGTCATCATCGACGAGAAGCAGGGGGTCGTACCCTACCTGCCGCTCAACGAAATCGGCAAACCGGCACAGCAGGGAGGTTGAGCCATGACATCCAATAAACTTCCCGCGGTGCTGATCGCGCTCGCGGTCATCCTCTTCATCGTCTATTCGTCGGTCTTCGTGGTCAATGCACGCGAGCAGGCGATCGTCGTCCGCTTCGGTCAGATCCAGTCGGTCAAGACCGAGCCGGGCCTCTATTTCAAGCTGCCGTTCGCCTTCATGGATGCGGACCGCGTCCAGTATGTCGAGAAGCAGGCCCTTCGCCTCGACCTCGATAACATCCGCGTACAGGTGCAGGATGGCCAGACCTTCGATGTCGATGCCTTCGTCATCTACAACATCGCCGACGTCCGCCGCTTCCGCGAAACGGTTTCGGGTGACCGCGAAGCTGCCGAAGCACGCCTTCGCGCCCAGCTCGATTCGTCGCTACGCCGCGTCTACGGTCTGCGTGACTACAATGCCGCTCTTTCCGAAGAGCGCGTTGCGATGATGCTGGAGATCCGTGACGATCTCCGGATCGATGCCGAAAACCTCGGCCTCAACATCGACGACGTCCGCATCCGCCGTACCGATCTTTCGCCGGAGGTTGCGCCGAACACCTACAACGCCATGCGCTCCGAGCGTCTGGCGGAAGCCGAGCGTATCCGCGCATCGGGTAACGAAGAAGGTCAGCGCCGCCGTGCCGTTGCCGACCGTCAGGTCGTCGAGATCACTGCGGAAGCGCAGCGTGATTCCGAAATCCTGCGCGGTCAGGGCGATGCGGAACGCAACCGGATCTTCGCCGAATCCTTCGGCAAGGATCCGTCGTTCTTCGAGTTCTACCGCTCGATGTCGGCCTATTCCTCGGCACTCTCGTCGCAGGATACGACGCTGGTTCTGTCGCCGAATTCGGAGTTCTTCCGTTACTTCGACAGCTCGACCGGTGTGCCGTCGGTACCGCCGGCCGCTCCGGCTCCGGCAGCACCTGCCGCACCGGCAAACTGACAATAGAAGAATGCAGGATTTCCTGACGGGACTTGCATTCTTTCTCATCATCGAGGGGCTGGTCTATGCACTGGCCCCTCGTTTTCTTGTGCGCATGTCCAAGCTTCTGCCCTCGATACCCGAGCAGCAGATTCGTGCCTTCGGGCTGGCCGCGATTGGCCTAGGTGTCGGCTTCGTCTGGCTTCTGAGACGCTAAGTTGAGATTGCGCGGGATTTCGCGAAAAGGTGATTTCACGCTCCATCATTCCGCCCTATGTTGGTGGTCAGACTGCCGCTTTGACCCGACATGAGGAAGCTTGATGGCCCCCACGACACGCCCGACCTTCAGACGATCGCTCGCTCTCCTGGCCGGCGCTGCCCTTCTTGCCAATATCGGTCTTGCCGGCTCCGCTACAGCCCAGGGAACGCCGCCGGTGAATGGCCCGGCTTCCGTCGCCGATCTTGCTGAAGGCCTTCTCGACGCCGTCGTGAACATCTCGACATCGCAGAACGTGAAGGACGACGAAGGGGCGGGCCCGGCGCCGCGTGCGCCCGATGGCTCGCCGTTTCAGGAATTCTTCAACGACTTCTTCAACAAGCAGCAGGGCGGCAAGGGCGGCGGCAACCACAATGTCAGCTCGCTCGGCTCCGGCTTCGTCATCGATCCGGCTGGCTATATCGTCACCAACAATCACGTCATCGAAGGCGCGGACGACATCGAAATCAACTTCGCCAACGGCACGAAGCTGAAGGCCAAGCTGATCGGTACGGATACCAAGACCGACCTTTCCGTCTTGAAGGTCGAGCCGAAGGCGCCACTCAAATTCGTCAAGTTCGGCGATTCCAGTGGCATGCGCATCGGCGACTGGGTGATGGCGATAGGCAATCCGTTCGGCTTCGGCGGCTCCGTCACCGTCGGTATCATTTCCGGCCGCGGCCGCAACATCAATGCCGGTCCCTATGACAACTTCATCCAGACGGATGCAGCGATCAACAAGGGCAATTCCGGTGGTCCGCTGTTCAACATGAAGGGCGAAGTCATCGGCATCAACACGGCGATCATTTCGCCAAGCGGCGGCTCGATCGGCATCGGCTTCTCGGTGCCGTCGGAGCTCGCTTCGGGTGTCGTGGCGCAGCTGCGCGAATATGGCGAGACGCGGCGCGGCTGGCTCGGCGTTCGCATCCAGCCGGTGACCGATGATGTCGCCGACAGCCTCGGCCTCGATGCCGCCAAGGGCGCGCTTGTCGCAGGCGTCATCAAGGGTGGACCAGTCGATAACGGCTCGATCAAGGCCGGCGACGTGATCCTCAAATTCGACGGCAAGGCGGTCAACGAGATGCGCGATCTGCCGCGCGTCGTTGCCGAAAGCCCTGTCGGCAAGGAAGTCGATGTCCTCGTGCTCCGCGACGGCAAGGAGCAGACCGTCAAGGTGACGCTCGGGCGTCTCGAGGATAGCGATCAGGCTGCCGCGGCGAGCGGCGATAGCGGCGGCTCTTCGGATGGCGGCGTGATCAACCCCGATCCCGGCGAGAACGACGATATGGACGAGCCGGATAGCGGTCAGGCTCAACCGTCGCCCGACAACAGGGGCACGGAGAACAAGGCACCGGATGCCAAGGGCAATCAGGGCCAGACCGACCAGCAGGGCCAGGTGGCGCCTGATGCGGCATTGCCGAAGAACGTGCTCGGTCTGTCGCTGTCACTGCTCAACCCGGATATCCGCAAGACCTTCAACATCGCCGAGAGCGTCGATGGCGTCGTTGTGACCGAAGTGACGCCCGGATCGGCTGCTGCCGAAAAGGGCCTGAAGCCCGGCGACGTGATCGTCGAGGTAGCGCAGGAATTCATGAAGTCGCCGGATGCGGTGGCCGCCAAGGTTCAGTCGCTGAAGCAGGAAGGCCGCCGCAACGCCCAGATGATGATCGCCGCTTCCAACGGCGACCTGCGCTTTATCGCGGTACCGATGGAGTAAGAGCCTAGCCGCGCTCGGGCGCGCTGATGGCGTAGAGGACATGGCGCAGGAATTGCGGCGCCGTGTCCGGGACCTTTGGGTGATCGAAATCGCGCTCGGGCCTGTGGATCATGCCGATGCGCTGCATGACGGCGCGGGAGCGGCGATTTTGCGGGACGGTGAAGGCGACGATCTCGGTAAGGCCGTGGGTTTCGAAGCCGTGATGCAGTAGCGCCGTTGCGGCTTCGCTGACATAGCCGAAACCCCAATGGCGCTTTGCCAGCCGCCAGCCGATTTCGACGGTACCGTCGGGGATCGCCGGCTCATGCGAGGTCCGCACGATGCCGCAGAAACCGAGCGTTTCGCCGGTGGCCGTCAGTTCCAGAGCGTAAAAGCCGAGGCCGGTTTCGGCGATCATTCTTTGAGCATAGTCGAAAAATTCGTCCGATTCCGCGCGGTTGCGCCGCCGCGGAAAGAATTCCATGACTTCAAGATCGGAATTGATCTCGTGGAAGAGGTCGCGATCCTCCTCACGCCAGTTGCGGATGATCAGGCGCTCTGTCGTGAGGATGGTCTCGGTCATGGCGTAACGAAATCCGTCTTGCGGTAACCCTGGATGTAGAGCAGGGCGGTGAGGTCACCGTGGTTGATGCGCATCTTCGCCTCGGCGGCGACGGCCGGCTTGGCGTGGAGCGCAACGCCGGAGCCTGCGAGATGGATCATGCCGAGATCGTTGGCGCCGTCGCCGACCGCCATCGCCTCTTCGGGCGAAATGCCGAGCTTTTCGGCGATGTCGTTCAGCGCGTCGACCTTCGCCTGCTTGCCGAGAATCGGTTCGGCGACGAAGCCTGACAGGGTGCCGTTCTCTTCGAGCAGCAGGTTGGCGCGGTTCTCGTCGAAGCCGAGGGTGGCGGCGATGCGGCTGGTGAAGACGGTAAAGCCGCCGGAGACCAGAGCGGTGTAGAAGCCCTTAGCCTTCATCGTAGCGATCAGTTCCGGGCCGCCCGGCGTCAGCGTGATCCGCTTGGCGATGACATCATCGACGACAGAGATCGGCAGGCCTTTCAGCAGCGCCACGCGTTCGCGCAGTGCCGGTTCGAAGGCGATCTCGCCGTTCATGGCGCGGGCGGTGATGGCTGCAACCTTGTCCTTGAGGCCGACTTCGGCGGCGAGCTCGTCGATGCATTCCTGGCCGATCATCGTCGAATCCATATCGGCGATCAGCAGTTTCTTGCGGCGGGTCTCGGCTTCCTGCACCACCACATCCACGGGCTCACTGCCGATGACGGCGCGGATCGCGGCCTCCGCATTCGAGGCGTGCGTGCCGTCGCGAAGGGCGATATCGCAGGCAATTCCGTCTGCCAGCCAGTAGAGACCGGCGGCGTTGACGCCGTCATGTGCCTTCTCGGCAAGCGCCGGCGACAGAACGGGATTTGACGGATTGGCAACAAGCGTGGCAACGAGAGCCATATGGAAAACCTTCTGAGCACAACGAGTGCGATCCTGATAACCGGGCCGACCGCCAGCGGCAAGTCCGCGCTTGCCGTGAAGCTGGCAAAGCAGCATGGCGGCGTCGTGATCAATGCCGACAGCATGCAGGTCTATGACACGCTGCGGGTGCTGACCGCCCGTCCTTCCGGCGAGGATATGGAGGGCGTACCGCATCATCTCTACGGGCATGTGCCGGCGGGCGCGGCATATTCGACCGGTGCCTGGCTGCGCGATGTCACGGCGCTGCTTCCCGAGCTGCAGAGCAGGGGGCAATTGCCAGTCTTCGTCGGAGGCACGGGGCTGTACTTCAAGGCGCTGACCGGCGGTCTGTCCGACATGCCCGAAATTCCCGATGCGATCCGGGCGCGGCTCAGGCAGCAATTGACCGAGGAGGGGCCAGCAGCACTCTACGCGGCCTTGCAATCCAGGGATCCGCCGATGGCCGAGAGCCTCAATCCGGTCGATGGCCAGAGGATTGTCCGGGCGCTCGAAGTGCTTGAGGCGACTGGACGGTCGATCGCTGAGTTCCAGGGAAAGGCCGGACCAGTCATCGTCGATCCTGATGCCGCAGAGAAGATCGTCGTGCTGCCGGATCGTGCGGTCCTGCATGAGCGCATCAACGGCCGTTTCGAGAAGATGCTGGAGCAGGGTGCAGAGGACGAGGTGAGGGCGCTGCTGGCATTAGCGCTTACGGCCGACATGCCCGTCACGAAGGCGATCGGCGTTTCTCAGATCGCCGCGATGTTCGAAGGCCAGATGACCCGCGCCGAGGTGATCGAAAAGGGCTCGGCTGCGACGCGCCAATATGCGAAGCGCCAGATGACCTGGTTTCGCAATCAGATGGACGAGAGCTGGACGCGGCTTTCGCGGACCACCTAAGCAATCAGTCCTTCTTGTAGAGGCTGCTCAGCGGCTTCTTGAGAATGCTTTCGCGCAGTGGCGATGTTCCTGGCTCCCGGCGGATCGACGGGGCCGGTTCCTGGTTGCCGAATACGCGGGGCTGGCTGGCCTCTTCCCGGCGTATCTCGCGCCGCAGCGCTTCAAGGCGGCTGTCGATCGATCCGGCGGCTGCCGGTTGCTGATCCTGAGATGCGTAGGCTCGCGGCAGCATATCCGGCCGGTAAGGATCGGACGGCGACATCGGAGGTGCTGTGACCGGCTGCGGATAGGGTTGCCCTTCCGGCGGCTCCTCGTCGTCGAATAACATGTCGCTCTGCATCGCGGCGCTGAAGCTATTCTGGAACGACGAGATGTCAGGTCCTGCAGCGCCGCTGACGGCACGCATGCGGCTGACGATCTTGCGCAGATCGACGGTATCCGGATCGTCGTCCGAATGTTTGGCCGTGGCGCCATTGGCTTTCGGCAGCAGGTGTTCCGGCACCCGCGAGAAGCGCATGCGCATCGGAACGCTGATCGCCTCGCCGAAGGCGATGGCCTCGCCATTGCCGATCGAGGAGATGAAGCTTGTCGTCGAGATCGACGAATTCGGGATCGCCGAGCGGATGATTTCCTGGTCGCGGTCGTTGGCAAGACGCATGGCAAACAGCGTCGAGCACTGCGACAGGATCGTCTGGTCGAGTTCGCCGGGGCGCTGGGTGATGATGCCGAGCGACACGCCGTATTTGCGGCCTTCCTTGGCGATACGGGCAATGGCCTGTCTTGTCGGAACGAAGCCTAGCGTCGGGTCTGCCGGAATGTAGCGGTGCGCCTCTTCGCAGACGACGAGCATGTGGATCGCGCCTTCGCTCCAGAGGCCGACTTCGAAGGCCATGCGGCAGAGTACCGAGGCGACCGAGTTCACGACTTCGGAGGGAATGCCGGAAAGCTGGAAGGTGCAGATCGGGCGGCCTTCGCCCGGAATGCGGAAGATCTGCGCCACGGTCTCGGTGATCGTGTCGGAGATCGTGTTGTTGGAGAACATGAAGTGATAGCGCGGATCGTTGATCGCCGCGATGATGCGCATCTTCAAGGATCGCAGGAACGGCTTTTCAGCGCGGCCTTCCAGGCGGCCGATGCGTTCGTCGATCAGCGCCAGCAGATCGGCCATGCGATAGGGAACCGGCGTATCGGCGGTGATCGAGCTCTTTTCCGTCGTGCGGCGCACCAGCGAGCTGTCGCTGCCGCGGAAGGCGCGCTTGGCGTCCGGCATGATGTCGCGCAGCATGTCCAGCTCTTCGGGTACCGGCGGACGGCCGCGGAAGACCACTTCGGCGAATTCCTCCAGCCGCATCAGCCAAAAGGGCAGGTCGAGCGTATCGGTGTCGATGACCACGGAATGTTTGGGGAAGGCGGCTGCGAACTCGTTATGCGGGTCGAGGATCAGCACGCGCAGCTTCGGATCGGCTTCGATCGCCTTGTTGAGCAGCAGCGAAACGGCGGTCGACTTGCCGACGCCTGTCGAGCCGACGACGGCGAAATGCTTCGATAGCATCGAGGGCACGTGGATCGCTGCGTCGATGCTTTCGTCCTGGGTCAGATTGCCGATGACAGCGGTGGTACCTACGCCTGCATCGTAGATCCGCATCAGGTCGGCCGAGCGTATGCGGTGTGCTACGGCGCCAAGATACGGGTAGCGCGAGATGCCGGTGGAAAACTCCTCGCGTCCGTCTTCCTCGACGCGCACTTCGCCCAGCAGTTCGGCCTCGATGCTGAAGCCGTTATCCTCGCCTTCACCCCACATGTGGGAGCCGGTATTCATCTGATAGACGAGGGCGACGACGCGATTGCGTCCGACGCTGATCGAAATCAATCGTCCAACAGACCAGAGTTCGGTGAGATCAGTGCCGCCGGCTTCGGCGACGGCGGCGATTGTTGTGCGGGATCCGCTGCACGCGACGACACGGCCGAGAAAGCGGTTTCCCCGTTTCCCCATATCGCGGCGGTCATGCTCGCCGGCTTTACCTGACGTCTGCAAGTCGTTGTTGCGCAACGGCCTACTCCCTGCGTTAGCGGACAAAGATATGATTTATCTTTTAACAAATGGTTCCGGCCCTTAATTCTGGAGGGTGAGAACCTGTATGAGAGGCTTTCCAGCAAGACGGTTTTTTATTTCGGCTGGCGTTGACGCTACGAAATTTTCTGTCTATCAATTGCGCCCATGAAAATAGCAGCAATTCTTATTGTGGTGGGAAAGCGCATGGGCAGGATGGTGTAACCATCCGGCGGTAGCCACCCATGCGCTAGATGACAGGCTCCCTCAGGGGCCTTTTTTTATGCCTGAAATTCAGGCTTGCCGACCACAAACTTCAATCCCAGCAGTCAAAACGGAACAGAAAAATGACGGGCACGGACAACCAGACGGCAGACAGCAATCGGATGACGGGAGCGGAGATCGTACTCCGGGCGCTGAAGGACAATGGCGTCGAGCATATCTTCGGATATCCGGGTGGCGCCGTGCTTCCGATCTATGACGAGATCTTCCAACAGGACGAGATCAAGCACATCCTGGTGCGCCACGAGCAGGGCGCCGGCCACGCGGCCGAAGGCTATGCGCGTTCCACCGGCAAGGTCGGCGTCATGCTGGTCACCTCGGGTCCGGGTGCGACGAACGCCGTCACGCCGCTGCAGGACGCGCTGATGGATTCGGTTCCACTCGTTTGCCTCAGCGGCCAGGTTCCGACCTCGCTGATCGGCTCCGACGCCTTCCAGGAAGCTGATACCGTCGGCATCACCCGGCCGTGCACGAAGCACAACTGGCTGGTCAAGGACGTCAACCAGCTGGCGGCGATCATCCACGAGGCGTTCCGCATCGCGCAGTCGGGCCGTCCGGGTCCGGTTCTGGTCGATATTCCGAAGGACATCCAGTTTGCGACCGGCACCTACACGCCGCCATCCGCGCATATCATTCAGAAGAGCTATCAGCCGAAGCTCGAAGGCGATCTGAACCAGATCCACGCCGCTATCGAGCTGATGGCGACGGCGCGCCGTCCGATCATCTATAGCGGCGGCGGCGTCATCAATTCCGGTCCGGAAGCCTCCAAGCTGCTGCGCGAATTGGTCGAGCTCACCGATTTCCCGATCACCTCGACGCTGATGGGCCTCGGCGCTTACCCGGCATCGGGCAAGAACTGGCTGAAGATGCTCGGCATGCATGGCTCCTACGAAGCCAACATGGCGATGCATGATTGCGACGTCATGGTCTGCATCGGCGCGCGTTTCGACGACCGCATCACCGGCCGCCTCAACGCCTTCTCGCCGAACTCTAAGAAGATCCATATCGACATCGATCCGTCGTCGATCAACAAGAACGTCCGCGCCGATATCCCTGTTCGTGGCGACGTCGGCAGCATCCTCGAGGATATGGTTCGCCTGTGGCGGGCGCTGCCGAACAAGCCGGCAAAGAGCCAGACCGCCGATTGGTGGGCTGACATCAACCGCTGGCGCGCCCGCAACTCGTTCGCTTACACCAAGAGCAACGACGTGATCATGCCGCAATATGCGCTGGAGCGGCTCTATGAGCTGACCAAGGATCGCGACACCTACATCACCACCGAAGTCGGTCAGCACCAGATGTGGGCAGCGCAGTTCTACGGTTTCGAGAAGCCGAACCGCTGGATGACCTCGGGCGGCCTGGGCACGATGGGCTACGGCCTGCCGGCAGCACTCGGCGTCCAGATCGCCCATCCGGAGAGCCTGGTCATCGACATCGCCGGTGATGCCTCTATCCAGATGTGCATCCAGGAAATGTCGGCGGCGATCCAGTATGAGGCGCCGATCAAGATCTTCATCATGAACAACCAGTATATGGGCATGGTCCGCCAGTGGCAGCAGTTGCTGCATGGCAACCGCCTGTCCAACTCCTATACCGAAGCTATGCCTGATTTCGTCAAGCTGGCGGAAGCCTACGGCGCTGTCGGCCTGCGGTGCGAGAAGCCCAGCGAGCTCGATGCGACGATCCAGGAAATGATCGACGTCAAGAAGCCTGTCATCTTCGATTGCCGCGTTGCCAATCTCGCCAACTGCTTCCCGATGATCCCATCGGGCAAGGCTCACAACGAGATGCTGCTGCCGGATGAAGCGACAGACGAAGCGGTCGCCAATGCCATCGATGCCAAGGGCCGTGCGCTCGTTTGATCTGAAGTAGAGGAAGAAGACAATGAACGCACACCTACAGCCGACCGGTTCCGCCTACTTCATTTCGCCGGAAACCGCCGCAGCCGAGAGCCACACGCTTTCGGTCCTCGTCGACAACGAGCCCGGCGTCCTAGCTCGGGTCATCGGCCTGTTTTCTGGCCGCGGCTACAACATCGAGAGCCTGACGGTCTCGGAGACCGAGCATCAGGCGCATCTGTCGCGCATCACAGTTGTGACGCGCGGCACGCCGCAGGTGCTGGAGCAGATCAAGGCGCAGCTGGAACGCATCGTTCCCGTTCACCGTGTCGTCGATCTGACGGTGCGGGCCCGCGAACTCGGCCAGGACCGGCCGATCGAGCGTGAAGTGGCGCTGATCAAGGTCGTCGGCTCCGGCGACGCACGCGCCGAGACGCTGCGCCTTGCCGATGCTTTTCATGCCAAGGTGGTCGACGCCACAGTCGATCACTTCATTCTCGAGATCACCGGCAAGTCCTCAAAGATCGACCAGTTCGTCTCGGTGATGAAGCCGCTCGGCCTCATCGAAGTCTGCCGCACCGGCATCGCAGCGATGAACCGTGGTGCGCAGGGCATGTAAGCCTGACGCTGATCGGCGAAAGTCTAGAGCGCCCGGGTCTTTGGCCCGGGCGTTTTCATTTTTCCACGATCGGTCAGAGCATCTCCAGCGAAGATTTGCGTCCGGGTGGCGGGAAGACCTTGTCGAGCGCTGCCCAGTCCTCATCGCTGAGATCGAGCGTGACGCTGTCGCGGTTCTCGGCAGCGCGCTCGGCGCTCGATGTCTTGGGGATGGCGATGACGCCGTCGCGTTCCAGCACGAAGGCAAGCGCGATCTGCGCCGGTGTCGCCTGATTGGCCTTGGCGATACGGATCAGCTCCGGATTGTGCAGGATGCGGCCCTGCTCGATCGGCGAATAGGCCATGACGGGGACGCCGTGCTTCTGGCACCAGGGCAGTAGGTCGTATTCGATGCCGCGGCGCGCCAAATTGAAGAGCACCTGATTGGCGGCGCATCTGCGGCCGCCCGGCACCGAGAAGAGCTCCTTCATATCATCCGTGTCGAAGTTCGAAACGCCCCAGGCGCCGATCTTTCCGGCGTCCATCAGTTCTTCGAAGGCTTCCACCGTCTCCGTGAGTGCATACTCGCCGCGCCAGTGCAGCAGATAGAGGTCGATGCGGTCGATGCCGAGGCGCGAGAGGCTGCGGTTGCAGGCCTCGATCGTGCCGGTGCGGCTGGCATTGTGCGGATAGACCTTGCTGGTGATGAACACCTTGTCGCGCTGCCCCTTGATGGCGCGGCCGACGATGCGCTCGGCGCCGCCTTCGCCATACATTTCGGCGGTGTCGATCAATGTCATGCCAAGCTCGATGCCGGCCTTCAGACTTGCTATCTCACGGTCGGCCTCGGAAGCGCGCTCGCCCATGTTCCAGGTGCCCTGGCCAAGGGCGGGGACTTCGGTGCCATCCGGGAACGCGATGGCCGGGATGATGTCTTCCTGCATGGCTCTACCTTTCCTGATGCGGTTGAGGAGATTGCGCTGATAGTCCATCTTTCAAGCAATCCTGTCACGGTGACAATGATCTGGTGGAACAGGAAAATTAGGACAGTTACACTGACCTAAATAAGGGGCCGCGAAAAAGCCGGCCGTTCCGGGAGGACGTCGATGCCATTGGATACGTTCGCAGCGCTGGTGCTGTTTGCCTTCACGACGTCGATCACGCCGGGGCCGAACAACATGATGCTATTCACCTCGGGGGTGAATTTCGGCTTCCGCCGGACGATGCCGCATATGCTCGGAATCGGCGCCGGCTTCCTGTCGCTGCTGCTGGCCGTCGGGCTGGGGCTCGGTGCGGTCCTCCATACGGTTCCGGCGCTCTACACGGTTCTGAAATTCGCCGGTGGCGCCTATCTGCTGTGGATCGCCTGGAAGATCGGTTCGTCGCGCTCGCTGAGCGAGGGCAAGACGAGCGCTACGCCGATGTCCTTCCTGTCGGCCGCGGCCTTCCAGTGGATCAATCCGAAGGCCTGGGTCATGGCCGTGACCGCGATGGCGACCTACACGAACCCGGATCTTTATGTCGTCAGCGTCCTGATCGTCGGCCTGGCTTTCGCGCTGGTCAATGTGCCCAGCGTTTCCACCTGGGCCGGCTTCGGTTCGGCGCTGCGCGACTGGCTGTCTGATCCCGTCAGGCTCAAATGGTTCAACATCACCATGGCCGTGCTTCTGGTGCTCAGCCTCTGGCCGATGCTGAAATGAGTTTTGCCTGATGTGGCTTGGCGGGTGGATCGCAAAGGCCTAAACAGGATTCGATATCGCGGAGGGCATCGTCTTGCACGATCATGATCACGACCATCACCATGACCACGATCATGGGCACGACCACCATCACGACAACCGCTACACCGACATGCAGGCGCGGGTCCGGGCGCTGGAGACGGTGCTGACCGAGAAGGGGCTGATCGACCCGGCGGCGATCGACGCCATCGTCGAGACCTACGAGACGAAGATCGGTCCTCGCAACGGGGCGCTGGTCGTGGCCAAGGCCTGGAGCGATCCTGATTTCGCTGAATGGCTGAAGCAGGATGCAACGGCGGCGATCGCTAGCCTCGGTTACACGGGCCGCCAGGGCGAGCATATGCGCGCCGTCTTCAATACGCCGGAGACGCATAACCTCGTCGTCTGCACGCTTTGCTCCTGCTATCCGTGGTCGGTGCTCGGTCTGCCGCCCGTCTGGTACAAGGCGCCGGCCTACCGTTCGCGCGCCGTCATCGATCCGCGCGGCGTGCTGGCCGAATTCGGCGTGTCACTGCCCGAAGACAAGAAGATCCGCGTCTGGGATTCGACCGCGGAGCTGCGCTACCTCGTCATTCCCGAACGTCCCGATGGCACGGACGGTTTCGGCGAGGAGGCGCTGGCCAACCTCGTCAGCCGCGACGCGATGATCGGTACGGGTATCGCGGCCACGCCGGGAGGCTCCGCATGAACGGGCCGCACGATCTCGGCGGACAGATGGGCTTCGGGGCAGTGGCGCCTGAGCCGAACGAGCCGTATTTCCATGCGGAGTGGGAGAAGCGGGCGCTTGGCGTCGTGCTTTCCTGCGGTGCCTTCGGCGCCTGGACGATCGACGAAAGCCGCCATGCGCGCGAGCGCATCCCGCCTGCCGATTACCTGTCGGCCAGCTATTACGAAATTTGGACCCGGGCGCTCGAAGTGCTGCTGGAGCGGCACGGCTTCGTGGCGCAGGACGAGATCGCAAAAGGTCACAAGCATGACGACGGCGCCGTGCCGAAGCGGGTGCTGAAGGCCGACATGGTCGCGGGTGTGCTGGCCAAGGGCGCGCCCTGCGACCGGCCGGTCGAAGCGCCCGCGAAATTCGCCGCCGGGCAACGGGTGCGGACGCGGAACTTCAATCCCGAGACCCATACGCGGCTGCCGCGCTACGCGCGGGCAAAGACCGGCGTTGTCGAGGCGGTGCAGGGCTCCTTCGTCTTTCCTGACGATCATGCGCATGGAAAAGGCGAGAACCCGCAATGGATCTACACCGTTGTTTTCGATGGCAGAGAGATCTGGGGCGAGGGCGCAGATCCGTCGCTGACGGTGTCGATCGACGCCTGGGAGAGCTATCTTGAGCCAGTGTGATCACATGTCACCGCTGCGGGACTCGCCGCAGTTGCCGAAATCGGCCGAGGGCGATCCGGTCTTTCCCGAACCCTGGGCAGCCGAAGCCTTCGCGATGACGGTGCATCTGCACCAGCGCGGATTGTTCACCTGGAGCGAATGGGCGAAGACGCTGTCTGCCGAGCTGCACCAGCCCGGCCGCGCCATCGATGGCAGCGATTATTTCGACTGCTGGGTGGCGGCGCTCTCGCATATCCTCTCCAGCAAGGGCGTCACGGACGGTGAGACGATCCTGTCGCTGCAGCAGAGCTGGCAGCGCGCCGCCGAGGCGACGCCGCATGGCAGGCCGATCGAGCTTGCCAACGATCCGCTGCGCTGAATTTAGGACGGGAATTGCCGGTAGCATTCCTCGGCCACCTGGCGCAGCTGGTCGCGGGAGATCTCGCCGGTGACCGCGTAGCCGAGCTCGCCGTCGATCCAGTAGAAGGTCTCGAGATTATCCGCCGAGGCGAAGCGGAAGCTGGTCGTGTGGTTCCCGGCATTGCGGCCGACCAAAACAGTCAGGCGTTCGCCGCCCTGATCCTCATACATGAACATCGCGCCCGGCTTGCCATCGACAGGCAGCAGACGGCCGCCGACGAGGTGGAAACCCAGCGTCTGCAGGTTAGGTACCTTCAGGTTCTGGATCGCCAGCCGCTTGCCGAGCCAGGTGGCGAGATGCGCCTCCTCGTTGGCAAAGACTTCGACGGGATGGCGGACTTCGCTGGCATAGACGAGAAAGGCGTTCTGCGCTTGCTGCGGCAATGTCTCGGAGGCGGTGAGCTGCAGTTGCGGCTTTTCGAACAGCGCGGGGCCATAGTGGCCGCTGACCGCGCCTGCCGCGAATACGGCTGCGATGGAGGCGGCGATCGCGGCGCGGCGTGGCCATGACGGGCGAGTGTTGCGCGGCGCCACGAGCAGGGCGTCATCGGGCTTGGCAACGGCATAGGGGCCGAACATTTTCTGGATGGCGGCGCTCTGTGATTTCCATTCGGCGACGGCTGCCGCTTCCTCGGGATTGTCCTTCAGCCATGCCTCGATGCGGGCTTGCTCGGCTTCGGGCAGCTGGCCGTCGGCATAGGCATGCAGATCCGCTTCGGTGACGGTCGGGTTGGGTTCGGTCATTTCGGTCTCCGAAGCGTAATCACATTATCGGCTTTCATTCTCTCGGCGACCCGCTGGCGGGCGCGCGACAGGCGCGACATCACGGTGCCGATGGGGATATCGAGGGCGGTGGCGACCTCGCTGTAGGTGTAGCCCTCGACGACCACAAGCATCAGCACGGCGCGGTTTTCTTCCGAAAGCCCGTTCAGCGCATCCTCCAGCCTGGCACGCTCCAGCGGATCGGAGGGCACAGCGGGCGAGGGAAGGCTTTCGGCCGCGTCGAGCTCCACGGTCATGTTGCGCGGGCCGCTGCGGCGGGCGTTGCGGTAGAGATTGGTCATGATCGTCAGTGCCCAGCCGCGCAGATTCAGCCCGCGCCATTGTGAACGGCGGGCCAGGACCTTTTCGACGCAGTCCTGGAGCAGATCCTCGCCTTCGCTATCGGAGCGGGTCAGGCTTCGTGAATAGCGCCGCAGCGAGGGAAGGAGGGCCAGGATCTGGCCCTCGAAGGTTTCGGGTGCAGGTGTTTTCACGCGCGGATACTCAGGGCTTGGCAAGGTCCCAGTTGCCGCCGACGCCATCGCCGGTGACATCGCCCTTCTTCTTGTCCTTGACCCAGAAATAGAGCGGCATGCCGTCCTTGGCCCACTGCTTCGTCCCGTCCTTGCGATCGATGACCGAGTATGCCCCATCTGCCTTTGCGTCGCCAGCGGCGGCGAGCGGCGGCCAGTTCTTGGCGCAATCGCCGTTGCAATTGGAGGTGCCCATCGCGTCCTTCTTGAAGGTGTAGAGCGTCATGCCGTTTTCGCCGGCAAGAACCTTGCCCTTGGCGGATTCGACGGTCTGGACGGGGGCGGCGGCGAATGCGGCGGTCGCAGCCATGGCGGCAACGGCGAATGCGGTTGCGAATGATACGATTTTCATGCGGTCTCTCCTCACGTTCGGCAGGCTTTGTTGCTTTGCCGGATATGAGACACGCGAGCCCGCCCTTTTATTCCATGCCGTTTTCGAGGGCGTTCCAGAGCGAGGTCCGGGCGAAGGTCCAGTCGCGGGCGAGGGGTGCGGTTCCGGGCGTGAAAGCCGAAAGGACTGCGATCAGCTCCTCGGCATCGCGGCGCTTCTGATTGACCGCGTTGCCGCCCACCCATTGCAGTAGATCGCTGCAGCGTGCGGCGGGAAGTGCTGCTCCGTCGAGGATCGATCGCCAGGTTCGTTTCTTGAAGAAGATGGCGCGGGATGCGGCCAGCAGCACCTGCTTCTCGGCCGCATCGATGACGCCGCGCGCCAGCATGTCACCGAGCGTCGACATGATATTGACCAGCGGTTCGCTGAGCGCCTTGTAGCCCAGTTCGCCCGGCGCATGCAGCTGGGCGACGGCATCGTCATCCTCCAGCGCGCCGCTCGCATACATCGCATAAATCCTGCCGATGCCGGTCATGCCGAAGGCGGCGCACTCGGCGGCGCGCAGCGCGCCCATGCTGGCGGCGCCGAAGACCGGTATTCCGTTGGAGAGCGCAAAGAGGATTTCCTTGTGCCAGACGGGGGCGGCATATTCGAAATAGCCGTCGATCAGGCCGATCGCCGTTGCGCCCTGTCTGACGGCTGTCAGGATATCGCCCTGGGCAGCCGGTGGCCGGATATCGAGGTGGCCGCTGGTCAGCGCTGCGGCATCGGGCAGGGTGGGGCCAACGAAGACGACCTTCATAGGAACTCCATCGACCGCGAGAGAGCGCGCGGGCCGAAACGGTGCTTGCGGTCTCCCTCGGGATTTTCCAGCGTGGGGACGAAAACCTTGGAGACGGCGATCGCGAGGCCGGGTTCGTGCAGCTCGACGGCGATGGCAGGGCCGAGGCCGGTATGGCTGAGCCTACTCACCACGCCTGCCAGCAGCGCAGCAGCACCATCCGCCAGATCGGGCCTCTCGACCACCACCTTCCTAACGGCGGCGGCGAAGAGTGCGCGTGTTCCCGGCGGAAGCGGACGTTCGAAAACCTCCGGCAGGATATCGTCGCGGGCGCCGCTGATGAAGGTCAGGCGTGACTGCGCGGCCTCGGTGATGGCGCGGATCGCGGCGCGGACCGGATTGGGATGGGCGCCGCATCCGTGGGTGACGTCGACATAGCGGATATGTCTGGCAGCGGTGACATCGCCGGGACCGAGAAGGGCGGCGATGCAGGGAATGCCGATGTCGCTGGTCACCTCGAAGAGCCGAAGGGCGAGACCGGCAGCGGCAATCTTCGCACAAAGCGCGCCGATGGCCGGATCGGCGAGGCTTTCCGGGGCAATCGCCTCGATACGCTCGGGCGGCGTCATCTGCCAGAGCGCGAAGGCGTCGCGCTCGATCCGTTCGAGAAGAGCGTGAAGGCGTGCCTCGTCGATGGTGTTGCCGGAGGCGAGGCCGTCGGACGATTGCCAGAAGCGGCAATGGCCGATGGTCCGGTCGAGCAGGATTGCGTCCTTCGGGACGAAAATGGTTCTGCCGTCTTCGAGGCTTGTTCCGGCAACCCAGCTTATCGCCTCGTCCGGCTCGATATCGGCGGCGCCGGCGGCGATCAGCTCGTTGAGGGGATGCCAGGCGTGGCCGTCTGCGGTGAGCGCGCGGCCGCTGCACTGACGCGGGGTCAGTGCCGGATCGCCTGCGATGGTCCGCTCCAGCGCTTCCATGGCGGCGGAGACCTTGGCGTCGATATCGGTCAGGCCCTTGCCCTGATTGACGACGATCGAGCGGGCATTGGGAACGATGGCGTTCCAGACCGGAATGCCGATGCAATCGAGGCCGGTGACGCGGGCAAGCCGGGTGATGCCGAAGCGGGACAGCAGTGGGGTAATGCGGGCGAGTGTTTCCTCCGGCGCGCAAGCGCGATCCGAATAGGTGCTTCGGGTCAGGAGCGTTGCGTCAGGTATCGTCACATCAGCTCCTTGCTTTCGAGGGTTAGGGGCCGTTCACCAGCTTCAGGATCAGGCCCTGGATATGGCCGCCGTCACCCATCTCGACCTTGTCGAAGTCGCGGCCCTGCTGGCGCTGGTAACCCGAAAGTTCGCCCAGCCGCTGCTGCAGGGTGACCCTGATCTTCCTGCATTGCGGATCGTCGGCAGCGCTGAGGCCGAGGCTGTAGCCCTCGATCTGCTTGACCATCTCCTTGATCGTGCCGCCATGCCAGCGTTCGTGGGTCTCGACGCCCGCGATGAAGCTCTGCCAGCTTGCCTGGACGGCGGGGGAAAGCGGCGATGACGGCTTCGGCAATGTGTAGGTGATGATTAGTTTCGGGCGCGCGACGGTGATCTTGCAGGACTTGTCCGGCTGGACCTCATATTTGCGTGTCCATGTCAGCTTGAACGTCGTGTGGGCGATGACCTGACCACCGCCGGCCGCCGGGCCGCGTTCGCCGATCGACTGATAGAGACCGGCGCCTGTTGTGCCGGAGATTGCATAGGTCTTGATCTGTTCGACCGGTTGCCAGTCGGCATGGGCGGCAACCGGCATCGATGCCGATACCGTCAGGAGAAACAACGCGGCCGTTTTCTTCACACGAATCCCTTTCGCCGGACTGCTGCGAGACTAGAGGCGCGCGCTCCGGCTTTCAATCTGGTGATCGCGCAACTGAGAGGCGTTTTCGCCTTGCGTCCGGCGCACGAATCCTGCCAAGTCGCGCATCATGCAATTTGCTCCGCAACAGGATGAAGCCCTGAAGGCCGTTTCGAAATGGCTGAAGGAAGGACGGTCGCCGCTCTTCCGTCTTTTCGGCTATGCCGGAACCGGCAAGACGACGCTTGCGCGCCATTTTGCCGAGAATGTCGATGGCGACGTGCTGTTTGCGGCCTTTACCGGCAAGGCGGCGCAGGTGCTGCGCTCGCGCGGCGCATCGAATGCCAAGACCATCCACTCGCTGATTTACCGCCCGCGCGGCGAAGAGGCGGTCGAGGACGAGGAAACCGGCAAGACCTCGATCGCGCCGATGTTCACCATCAACCGCCAGAGCCCGGTCGCCAAGGCGGCGCTGATCATCGTCGACGAATGCTCGATGGTGGACGAGGCGCTCGGCAGGGACCTGATGAGTTTCGGCACGCCGATCCTGGTGCTCGGCGATCCCGGCCAGCTGCCTCCGGTTTCGGGCGGCGGCTATTTCACCAATCAAGATCCGGATTACCTGCTGACGGATATTCACCGCCAGGCACGTGACAACCCGATCATCAAGCTCGCCATGCAGGTGCGTGAGGGCAACGAGATCATGTATGGCGATTATGGCGCTGCGCAGGTGATCTCGAAAAACGAGGTCAATCAGGACCTCGTCATGAAGGCCGATCAGGTGCTCGTCGGCACCAACCGGACGCGGCGACGCTATAACCAGCGGCTGCGCGAGTTGAAGGGCTTCAATGCCGAATATCCCCAGACCGGTGACAAGCTGGTCTGCCTGCGCAACGATCCGGCCAAGGGACTGCTCAACGGCTCGCTGTGGCAGGTGATGACGTCTTCCAAGGAAACGACGAAGCCCGGTATCAACCTGTTGATCCGTCCGGAAGACGACGACATGGATCGTGGTGCTGCGAAGATCAAATTGCTGAAGCAGGCCTTCGAGGATGTCGAGGGCGAAATTCCCTGGAACACCCGCAAGCGCTACGACGAATTTGACTACGGCTATGCGCTGACGGTTCACAAGGCGCAGGGCTCGCAGTGGAACAATGTCGTGCTGTTCGATGAAAGCTGGGCCTTCCGCGATACGCGCGAGCGCTGGCTTTACACGGCAATCACCCGTGCAGCCGAGACTTTGACCATCGTTCGATAGGCCGGGACGATCATGTGATAAGCGGGCAGGCGTGGCGGACGCCGTTCCGGTGCGGTGGACAGTCCTCAGACCTGGACGATGCCGAGCAGGACAGCCTTGGCTATCGCCTGGAAGCGGTTGTTGGCCCGGAACTTCAGGATGATTGCCGATTCCAGCGCTTTTGCCTCGTCATGGGAAAGGCTGAGCGCCCTGGCGATCCGCTGTGTCGAATAGCCCTCGGCCATCAGCGACAGGCAGCGCCGTTCCTTCTCCGAGAGCCCGTCGGGATCCTCGTTGTCGTTGAGCGGCGGCATCTCCCCATGGGCGTCGAGATCGAGCAGGTCGCCGACCTGCTGCAGCTGACGGTGCAGCGTCGACATCTCGGCCGTCAGTTCGCGCTTGCGCACACCCAGCGCCTCGCGAAACATGGTCTCTGCTTCCTCCTGCGATCGCGCGTGGCGAAGCTCATCCATCAGATCCTGGATGACGGCGATCGGCATGCCGGTCTCGCGGCAGACGTTGATGACGGCCATGCGCATCACGTCGTCCTGACCATAGACTCGCATCAGGCCGATGCGATTGGCCGAAAGCAGGCCCTTCTCCTCGTAGAAATGTAATGTCCTGTGGGTGACACCGAATGCATTCGCCATGTCGGCGATCGGCACCGGTCCATCAGGGAGATCCGGCGGCAGCGCGGCAGAAGGCAGGAACCGGTATTTCGACCGGGCCTCCGAAGCGTTGCCGGCGGCAGCAAACATGCGTTTGGAACCGTCTGGCATGAACCCTCCTAGGGCATACTGTTGCACCTCATGCGGTTGCCAGTTGCTTTCGACGGCGCTGCGGAGTGGGGTTTTCCTCGAGGCGTTCTTGTCGTTGGGGAAGGAAGCAGTACGCGGCGTACTAAACTCGATACATATTCTTCACGTTATGCGTGAACGGTCTTTTTTGTAAGTGCTAAAAATAATCGTTTTTAAATAGGATAGCAATGCGGGCGGAAAAGCTTGAAACGCTGCGAAAAGATAGCCGGATGCCGTTTGCGCGAGCGTCAGCGTTTCTTCCAGCGGAACGGGAAATACTCCTTGCGGTACGGATCGCGTCACGCAGCGTGAAGCATCACGAATTTGCATGCTGCCATCTGCGAATCTCGTTGGCCTTGGCGGCGCCATTGGCATAAAAGCGGAGCACGCATCTGCCATCGAATGGATCATCGTCATGCCGACCACGCTTTCCGTGAACCTCAACGCCGTCGCCATGCTGCGCAATCGCCGCGATCTGCCGTGGCCGAGCGTCGAAAGCCTTGGCCGTATCGCGCTGAAATCGGGGGCGAGCGGGCTGACAGTGCATCCGCGGCCGGACCAGCGGCATATCCGCTTCTCCGACCTGCCGGTGATCCGCAACCTGATCGACGACGAATTCCCCGAAGCCGAGTTCAACATCGAGGGATATCCGACCGAAGAGTTTCTCGATCTCTGCCGCAGCGCTGCGCCTGAACAGGTGACGCTGGTGCCTGACGACCCGACGCAGGCGACATCGGATCATGGTTGGAATTTCCGCAAGGACGAGCGTTTCCTGACCGATGTGATCGCCAAGCTGAAGGCGATGGGAACCCGGGTGTCGCTGTTTGCCGATGGTGACGGCGATGTGGAAGCGGTGAAGATCGCCAAGGCTGTCGGCGCCGACCGTATCGAGCTCTATACCGGCCCCTATGGCGGCTGCTACGACGCCCCTGAGCGGGTCGGCCCCATTCTCGAAGCGCTTGGAAAGACGGCGGATGCGGCGCTGGCGATCGGCCTCGGCGTCAATGCCGGTCACGATCTGACGGTTGCCAATCTGCCGCCGCTGGTGAAGCGTATTCCGGCTCTCGCGGAAGTCTCGATCGGCCATGGGCTGACGGCGGATGCGCTGGAATACGGGATGGCTGAAACCGTGCGCCGCTTTTGCCGCGCCTGCGGCCAGAAGATCTGATCTGAAAAGCCCGCCGCGGTGGTGTACGGCGGGCTCTCAGGCTTCGCTCAGGCGGTGAGCGCTGCCTTGTTCTCTTCGATGAAGCTGCGCAGCGTCTGCGGCTCCCTGCCTGTCAGCGCCGTGAAGTCGCCGCTCAGGCTATCGAAATTGCCAGCGCGGATATTGGCATCGGCAGACACCAGCATCTCGACCACGAAAGAAGGCAGGCCGGCACCTGTCATGCCGGCGGAGAGCTGTTCATCGCTGACCTCGACGACATCTAGCGAGCGGCCGGTGATGGCGCTGACGGCGGAGGCGACATCGGCGATCGAATAGGAGGTCGAGCCGGTCAACGTGTAGGTCCTGTTTTCGGCCTTGCCGGAAGCGAGAGCGGCGGCAATCGCCAGCGCGCAGTCTTCGCGCGAGATATAAGGCACCTTGCCGCCCTTGGTGGCGGTGTACCACTTGCCGCCCTGCAGATTATGCGGCAGCGAATGCATGAAATTGTCGAAATACCAGGCGTCGCGCAGGATCGTGTAGGAGATGCCGCTGGCCTTGATGGCGTTCTCGGTGCCGAGATGATCGGGTGCGAAGGTGACGAGCGATTTGTCGGGCGAGGGCATGGAGGTGTAGGCGAGCTGCTTGACGCCGGCTTTTTTGGCGGCATCGACGGCAGCCGTATGCTGCTTCAGGCGCTGGCCGGGGACGGCGAGTGCATCGGTGCTGATGATGAGGACGGTGCCTGCGCCTTCAAAGGCGGAGACGAGGCCCGCGGCATCGTCGAAATCCGCCTTGCGGGTGGCAACGCCCTTGGCGGCGAGATCGGCAAGCTTCGAGGGATCGCGCGTCGCGGCGATGATCCGTGAAGCAGGCACCTTGTAGGTCTCAAGCAGGTGGTGGAGAACGCGCTGGCCAAGCTGACCGGCGGCGCCGGTGACGAGAATTGTATCGCTCATGGATCTATCCTTTTTATGGTCTCTAAAAGAGACTAGCACTAAAATAGGAATTGACGTCCTTCTGTAAAGGAGGCAGTTTTTTAGCTCTACGTTACCAAAAGGGAACCACCCGTCATGAGTGGCACTGTCGTCAGCCTGAAGAGCAAGCCGGCCCCCGGCGTTCGCCGCGAGATCGATTTCGAGCAGCTCGATTTCGGCAATTGCCCGATCAGGGACATGATGCAGCAGATCGGCGGAAAATGGTCGACGCTGATGCTGGAGGCGCTTGCGGCGCGGCCGTACCGTTTCGGTGAACTGAGACGCAAGATCCCCGATATCTCGCAGCGGATGCTGACTCAGACGCTGCGGGACCTGCAGCGTGAAGGCTATATCGAGCGCGAGGTGTTTGCGACGAAGCCGCCGAGCGTCGAGTACCGGATCACCGAGCTTGGCGTCTCGCTCTACGCGACGCTGGCGCTTTTGCTGAATTGGGCGGAAGCGAACCATGAAGCTGTTCGCGCCGCCCGAATTCGTTTCGATGCCTAGAGCGTTTCCTGGTTATATTGAAGCATTCTGCCGGAGCAGGTTTTCGACAGGGCAAAGGCGATTGGCGAAGGGCATACCCCTAGGTATGGTCGAGCCGATCGCCTTTGATCCTGGCGGAAAGATGCCCGGCCCCTGCGGGGTTGGCTGAAACGGGCCGCCTGATCGACCGGCTGGCTTGGCCGTAGATCTGGGCTACGGCGCGCGCCAGCCGGTCGACCATCCGACTCCGTTTGAGCCAACAGAATGCTTCAATATAACCAGGAAACGCTCTAGGAAGGCTGAGACGCGGCTTACTTGCCGCGTCCCTCGGTGAGGAAGAGCAGGAAGGCGAAGGCAGGGAAGCAGAAGCCGATCCAGGCCGTCATCGTCCATCCGCCCGTGGCATAGGCCCAGCCGCCGATCGCCGAGCCCGCAGCACCACCCATGAAGAATGTTGCCATGAACAGACCGTTCAGGCGGCTGCGATGCTCGGCGCTGATCGAGAAGATCGTGCGCTGGCTGCAGACGAGATTGGTGGTGACACCGAAGTCGAGCATGATGGCGGAAGCCGTCAGCAGGCCGATCGCCAGCGTCGATCCGTCGGTGGCGAAATGGCTGACGAGGAACGATACCATCGCAAGCACCATGGCAAGCGTCGATGCCACCTTCGTCAGGCCGCGGTCGGCGAGGCGTCCGGCGATCGGCGAAGCGATGGCGCCGGCAGCGCCTGCAAGGGCGAAGAGCGCAATGCCGTTCTGGCTGAAGCCGAAAGCCGGGCTGGAGAGCAGCAAGGGCGTCGTCGTCCAGAACAGGCTGAAGGCGCCGAACATGCCGGCCTGGTAGAGCGCACGGCGCTGCAGGACCCTTGAGGTCATGGCGAGATGGCCCATGGAGGCGAGGAGCGCACCATAGCTCAGTTTCGTATGCGGTGTGCGCACCGGCAGCGTGGCGCGCAGCAACAGGACCAGCAGCACCATGAAGACGGCGGTGACGTAATAGACCATGTGCCATGAGGAGGCTTCGGCGACGAAGCTGGCGAAGGGACGTGCCAGCATGATGCCGCAGAGCAGGCCGCTCATGACATTGCCGACGACACGGCCGCGGCTTGCATCCGGCGCCATATGGGCGGCGAAGGGCACGACCACCTGAACGGCGACGGAGGACAGGCCGATACAGAGCGAGGCCAGCAGGAAGAGCGCCGGCGTCGAGGCGAAGGATGCACCGATGAGGGCGATGGCGGAGAGACCGATCAGGAGCAGGATCAGCCGGCGGTTTTCGAGAAGATCGCCGAGCGGCACGATCAGCAGCAGGCCAAGGCCGTAGCCGATCTGGGTCAAGGTGACGATCAGGCCGGTGGCGGCAGGCGTGAAGCCGAGATCGGCGCTGATCAGGCCTGCCAGCGGTTGGCCGTAATAGAGATTGGCGGCGACGAGGCCGCAGGTGGCTGCAAATAGAAATGTCATCAGGGACGAGATGACCGGGGAGGCGGCCGTCTCGTCCGTTGCTGAGGAAATGCTCATGGGAACTCCAGTATGCGGATCTGGGGGAGGATCGGTATAAAAAGTCGGTTCAGACCACCTGCTTTGGCGGGCGGCGTCAGGTCAGTAATTTCATGGCGGTGTCGGCGACGGCGTTCATTTCGGCCGCGGTGCTGCCGGTCTTGCCGACGACGCGCATGCCGTTCATCACGCAGAGCAGGCTGATCGCCGCCGATGCAGCATCGATCGACGGCGCGACGGAGCCATCGGCCTGTCCGATCAGGATGAGGTCGAGGATGAATTCCTCATTCGAGGTGAAGGCGTCCTCAATGCGCTTGGCGGCTTCCGGATCGAAGGTGGCGATCTCATTGGCGCTGCCGACGACGAGGCAGCCGCGGCGGCCGGATTCGCCGTGCGACGAGAAGGCGTAGAGGCCGAGCAGGGCGCGCAGTTTCTGCCGTCCGGTCTCCGCCCCCGCCATGCTCTCGGTGATCTTGCCGCGGCGGATCTTGCGATAGCGGTCGAAGGCGGCGAGGAAGACGCCGCGTTTGTCCTTGAACGCCTTGTAGACGCTGCCCGAGGTCAGCCCCATCGCCTCGGTCAGTTCGCTGATAGATGTCGCGTGGTAGCCGCGTTCGGAAAAGACAGCGAGCGCTTTGTCGAGGGCGGCGTCCATGTCGAATTCGCGCGGGCGGCCGCGGCTGCGGCTCATATCTTCGGGGGCGAGCGTGGTCATGGCTCACTCAATTAGGAAATGATCGTTTCCAAATCAAGCGAAATATTCGTGACGGCTGATTTCAGAGATCGAGCACCCAGGTCTGGCCGTTCTCTTCGGTGCCGAACATGCTGTGTCGCTCTTCGGAGACAAGCTGGAATCCCGCCTTGACGTAGATTGCCCGCGCCGAATGCAGGATGTCGTTGGTCCAGAGCGAAATCTGTCGGTAATTCTTTGCGCGGGCGAAGCGAATGCATTCGTTGACCAGCGTTCTGCCAAGGCCGAGGCCGCGCGCCGCCTTGTCGATATAGAGCAGCCGGAGCTTGGCAATGCCGTCGCCGCCATTGGTGATCAGCACCGAGCCGATGTTGATGCCGTTACGCTCAGCGATCCAGCAATATTCCATGGCGGGATCGAAATTCGCCAGGAATTTGCCGGCGACCTCGGCGACGAGGCCTTCGAAGCGCATGTTCCAGCCATATTCCTCGACATAGGCCTTGCCCTGGCTCTGGACTATCCAGCCCATGTCGCCGGGGCGGTGGGCACGGATGACGGGGGCGGTCAGTTTTGTCTTGGGATCGAGAAGCGAGCGGATCGTCTGCATTGCGGACACGACGCTCTGCGGCTCGCCATCCGCCAGACGGTCGAAACGCTCGGCCAGTTGGGCATTGGAGCGGCGGCCGAAATCCTCGAACTGTGTCTGTCCCTTACTGGTAACGCGGATGGTCTGGCTGCGCCGGTCTGCCTGATCGGCCTCTGTCGCGACCAGGCCTTCGGCTTTGAAGCGTTTGAGGATGCGGCTGAGATAGGCAGGGTCGACATGAAGATCGGCGGCAAGTGCGGTGGCGCCGATGCCGTCATGCGAGCCGATTTCGAACAGCACCCGGGCATCGGTCAGCGTGAAGGGCGTATCGAGATAGGCCTTGTTCAGCACGCCGAGGAGGTTTGTATAGAAGCGGTTGAAATCGCGGGCGGCTTCGATGAGCGCTGAATCGGTCATGGACAAAATCTCCTATTGGAGACCTTGTCTAATATTTAATTGACTGAGTCAAATATTTATCAGGCGGCTTCCCGCTTGCGATCGGCACCCAGTGAAAATTCAATCGCAGCCTTCGCATGGATCGTCGTGGTGTCGAAGCCCGGCAGTGGCAGATTGTTCGGGTCGAGGATCAGGCAGATCTCTGTGCAGCCGAGAATGATGCTGTCTGCACCCTTGGCCATCTCGCGTTCGATGATCCGCATCAGCTTTTCGCGCGAGGAATCCAGTACTTTGCCGGCGCAGAGTTCGCTGAAGATGATGTCATGAACGACTGTGCGATCTTCGGCTTCCGGCACGGCGATCTCGACGCCGAGGCTATTCATGCGATCGGCATAGAAGCCGTGTTCCATGGTGTAGCGGGTGGCGAGCAGCAGGGGCCGCCTGCGCCCGGCAGCCTTCAGCGACGCGGCCGTTTCGTCGATGATATGGATCAACGGCACGGAGATGCGCGCGGCGACCTGTTCGGCGATCAGGTGCATGGTGTTGGTGCAGATCAGCACGCAGTCGGCGCCGCCGACCTGGAGCTTCAGCGCAACGTCGCCGAGACGGCGCGCCGCGCCATCCCAATCGCCGGCCTTCTGCATTGAAACGATCTTTTCGAAATTCACGGAATGCATCAGCACTTCGGCCGAGGCGAGGCCGCCGAGGCGCTCGCGCACCATCTCGTTGACCAGGCGATAGTAGACTGCGGAGCTTTCGAAGCTCATGCCGCCGATCAGGCCGATTGTCCGCATTTCCGTGTTCCCGTTTGTTTGATTTCGATAGACAAATCATGCCGCAGGTGCGGCGCCGAATGTTTGCATTGTTCGGGCGATATTGCAGCAAGCGGCTTTGAATTTGCGCCGTTTTCCAGTAATGTGCAAAAAATCGGCGTCAATTTAAGGTTTGGCAATGCTGGATGATCGCGATCGGAAGATTCTCGACCTGCTACAGGCGGACGCAGGCATATCCGTCAGCGATCTTGCGGAGCGTGTTTCGCTGTCGGTCTCGGCCTGCTCGCGGCGCATCCAGCGGCTGGAGGAAAGCGGCTATATCGCCCGGCGGATCGTTGTCCTCGACCGCGAAAAGATGGGCGTGCCGACCACGGTCTTTGCACTGATCAAGACGGCGCATCATTCGGATGAATGGATCGAGAGCTTCCGCAGAGCGATCAGCAGCGTTCCTGAGATCGTCGAGGCGCACAGGCTGACCGGCAATCACGACTATATCCTGAAGATCGTTCTGCCGCGCGTCGAGCATTACGACGTGATCTACAAGCAGATCGTCCGCAAGATAGAGCTCTTCGACGTCTCGGCATCGATCTCGATGGAGATATTGAAGAGCGGCACCACCATTCCCGTTGGTTATGCCGGGTAAGTGCAAGGGAGCTATTCGCAAACATCCATTGAAAGCCCCGCGGAATTGACGACATTGGCGTTGGCTGAATGGCGCACAAGGGGGTTGTCATGAGCGAACATCGCGTCGTCGTGGTCGGCGGCGGTTTCGGCGGGCTGCAGCTCGTCAACGATCTGAAGGGCGCCGGCGCTGCGATCACGCTCGTCGACCGGCGCAACCATCACCTTTTCCAGCCGCTGCTCTACCAAGTCGCAACGACCATCCTTTCCACCTCCGAGATCGCCTGGCCGATCCGCCATCTCTATGGCAACCGGCCTGACGTAACGACGTTCCTTGGCGAGGTTGCCGGTGTCGATACCGCGGCAAAGACCGTCACCTTGCGCAACGGGATGTCCTTACCTTACGACACGCTGGTGCTCGCGACCGGTGCGACGCATGCCTATTTCGGCCGCGACGAGTGGGAGCCGGTGGCGCCCGGGCTGAAAACGCTGGAGGACGCGACGACCATCCGCCGCCGCCTGCTGATCGCCTTCGAACGTGCCGAGGTCGAGACCGATCCTGTTGCCCGCGAGGCGCTCCTGACCTTCACCATCGTCGGCGCGGGTCCGACAGGCGTGGAACTGGCCGGCATCATTGCTGAGCTGGCGCACAAGACCTTGCCCGGCGAGTTCCGCAACATCGATACCCGCAAGACGCGGGTGGTGCTGGTCGAGGCCGGGCCGCGCGTGCTGCCTGCCTTTGCCGAGGAGCTGTCGGCCTATGCGCAGCGCGAGCTCGAAAAGCTCGGCGTTGAGGTGCATCTTCGCGAACCCGTCACCAATTGCAGTGCCGAGGGCGTATCGATCGGCGAGAGGTTCATTCCGAGCCGGACGATCGTCTGGGCCGCCGGTGTCCAGGCGTCGGCCGCCGCGAAATGGTTGGGCGTGGAGGCCGACCGGGCAGGGCGTGCCGTGGTCGAGAAGAACCTGACGGCGCCGGGCCTACCTGATGTCTTCGTCATCGGCGACACGGCGTCGGTGATCCAGGAGGGCGGCAAGCCAGTGCCGGGCATTGCGCCGGCCGCCAAGCAGCAGGGCGCCTATGCGGCGAAAGTCATTCGCGCCCGGATCGCGAGCCGGCAGCCGCCCGGCGATTTCCGCTACCGGCATCAGGGCAGCCTCGCGACGATCGGCCAGAGCGCGGCGATCATGGATTTCGGCAGGATCAAGCTGAAGGGTTGGTTGGCCTGGTGGGTCTGGGGCCTTGCCCACATCTACTTTCTGATCGGCACCCGCTCGCGCTTCGCGGTGGCCTGGAGCTGGCTGTGGATCTATCTCAGCGGCCAGCACAGCGCGCGGCTGATCACACAGAAGGAGACGATGCGGGAGGAGAATTAAGGGGCGCTCTTTGAGGGCGCTCCGGGCGCGATGGCGCACGGACTTGTTGGGGGCGGCGGCGAGCGCCACCCCCTTATTCATGCATCAAGCTGCCAGCGAGGCGATGTCGATGACGAAGCGGTAGCGGACGTCGCTCTTCAGAACGCGTTCGTAGGCTTCGTTGACCTGCTGGATGTTGATCTTCTCGATCTCCGAGACGATGTTGTGCTCGCCGCAGAAATCCAGCATTTCCTGGGTTTCCTTGATCGAGCCGATCATCGACCCGGAGATGCTCTTGCGGCCCGGGATCAGCGAGAAGGCGTGAACCGGGATCGGGTTCTCGGGGGCGCCGACGACGACCATCGAGCCGTTGACCTTGAGCAGGCCGAGATAGGCATTCCAGTCGATTTCGGCGCTGACCGTGCAGATGATCAGGTCGAAGGTGCCGGCAAGCTTCTTGAAAGTCTCGGCATCGTTCGTCGCGTAATATTCCTTAGCGCCGAGCTTCAGGCCGTCTTCCTTCTTCGACAGCGACTGCGAGAGCACGGTGATGTCAGCGCCCATGGCGGCGCCGATCTTCACGCCCATATGGCCGAGACCGCCCATGCCGACGATTGCGACCTTCTTGCCCGGGCCGGCATTCCAGTGCTTCAGCGGCGAGTAGAGCGTAATACCGGCGCAGAGCAGCGGCGCGGAAGCGTCGAGCGGCAGGTTTTCCGGGATCGACAGGACGTAGCCTTCCTTGACGACGATCGAGTCGGAATAGCCGCCCTGGGTCGCCGTCTTGCCGTCGGCTTCGACGCTGTTGTAGGTGCCGACGAGGCCGGGCATGTACTGCTCGTTGTCGACATCGCGGCTGGCGCAGCCGACGCAGCTATCGACGAAGCAGCCGACGCCGACATGGTCGCCGACCTTGAACTTGGTGACGGCGGATCCGACGGCGGTGACGACGCCGGCGATTTCGTGGCCCGGAACGATCGGATAAACGGCGTTCTTCCACTCGTTGCGGACAGTGTGAATGTCCGAATGGCAAATTCCGGCAAACTTGATGTCGATGACGACGTCATCGGCATTGGGTTCGCGGCGTTCGAAGGTGAACGGCGTCAGCGGCTTGGATGCATCGGTAGCGGCGTAGCCTTTTGCGATGGGCATGGGTAGTTTCCTTCATTTCAGGGAGGGTGGAAGGGATGGCGGACTATGCCCCGGGTCGCATCAAAAGCGGTATAGCGATCCTGCAAGCTTTTTGTACGATCCTGCAAATCTCCTTGCGCAAGAGCACGATCCATCCCATCATTTGGGCAAGCGCCGCAGGCGTAATATCAAGAAAATAAACGGTAATGTTATGACGTTACATATTGGCCCCTTCGATGAAATGACATCGATCATTGCCCGTTATGCCAAGAAGGACGGGAATTCCGAAACGGCGATCGAAAACCTGCATGTGTTCAAGGGCAGCTGTCCGACACGGCTGCAGCATGTAGCCTACAAGCCGAGTTTCTCGCTCGTCCTGCAGGGCAGCAAGCGGCTGATGGTCGGCTCCGACGTGCATGTCTACGGCGCCGGGCAATATGTGCTGACGTCGCTCGATCTGCCTGTCGCCTCGCATGTGACGCAGGCGACGGCCGATTTTCCCTATCTCTGCTTCACGCTGTTCATCGACAGCGAGAAGCTGAGCGACTTGTTGCCGCGAACCAAGGTTTCGCGCGCCACGCCGTCGCCGGAGGATTCGCGCGGCCTGGTCGTGAAGACGGCGCCGCCGGAGCTGATTGATGCATCGGCCCGGCTGCTGCGGCTTCTCGACAATCCCGATGATATCGCCGCCATGGCGCCGCTGATCGAGCAGGAGATTTCCTACCGGCTGCTGACGGGACCCGACGGTTCGCGGCTGCTCGACATGACGCTGGCGGAAAGCCAGAGCCACAAGGTTGCCCGCGCCGTCGCCTGGCTGCGGACGAATTTTGCCGAACCGTTGCGGATCGAGGCGCTGGCCGATCATGTCAGCATGAGCGTCTCGTCATTGCATCACCATTTCAAGGCGGTGACGGCGATGACGCCGATGCAATATCAGAAGCAGCTGCGGCTGCACGAGGCGCGGCGCCTGCTTTTGACCGAGCGTGTGGATGTCGCCACCGCCGGCTACCGCGTCGGCTACCAGAGCCCGTCGCAATTCAGCCGCGAATATGGCCGCCTCTACGGTCTGCCGCCGCTGAAGGATATCGACGCCATGCGCGGGCAGATGGCCGCCGAATAGCCGCTGTTTTTTGATGCGTTGCAGCAACGAATTTCGCTTGACGGCGATTATAGGCTCCGGCATAAGACGTCGCGAACCGTACGGTACGGTACGTATTTGGGAGCGCATATCGTGTCTGTCGAAACCTTGGAGCCCAGCGAATTTTCGCCGCGTCAGAACGCTGTTCTGGAGCAGGCGTTGCAGCTTCTCGTCGATGGCGGAGAAAAAGCACTGACGACCTCGGGTGTGGCGCGCGCCGCCAACTGCTCGAAGGAAAGCCTCTACAAGTGGTTCGGCGACCGCGACGGCCTGCTGTCGGCGATGATCGCCTATCAGGCGAGCAAGGTACGAACCTTCGAGCGCAACGGCGAACGCCTGACGTCGGCCAGCCTGCATGATCACGTCGTCATCTTTGCGCGCGATCTGCTGGAGGTTCTGGCAGGCGACGTGTCGCTGGCGCTGAACCGGCTGGCGATCGGCCAGTCGCATCGCGACGGCTCCAAGCTCGGAAAGCTTCTGCTCGAACGCGGCCGTCGTCAGATCGATCGCCGCGCCATGGCGCTGATCGATGCCGGCAAGCGGGCGGGGCTTCTGCGCTTCCATGATGCCGACGAGGCATATCACACGCTTTACGGCCTTGTTGTCTCCGATCTGCATGTGCGCATGCTGCTCGGCGAACCGGGCCTCAAGGATACCGCCCGTCAGGCGGAGAGGGCGGTCACCGCCTTCCTGCGTCTGTACGGAACGGAGAAGGTTCTCGCGGAAATGCCGGCACTCGCCTGATTTTCCGCTTCTATCAAACGATGCGACAAGCAAAAGGGAAGGAACTTTACAATGCGCGTCTATTACGATCGTGATGCCGATCTCAACCTGATCAAGTCCAAGAAGGTCGCCATTATCGGCTACGGTTCGCAGGGCCGCGCCCATGCGCTGAACCTGAAGGATTCAGGCGCACAGAACGTCGTCATCGGCCTGAAGGCCGGTTCGCCGACGATCAAGAAGGCCGAAGCCGACGGCTTCAAGGTCATGACCGTTGCCGAAGCTGCCGGCTGGGCCGACCTGATGATGATGGCAACCCCGGACGAACTCCAGGCCGACATCTACAAGGCCGACATCGCCGCCAACATCCGTGACGGCGCTGCGATCGCTTTCGCCCACGGCCTCAACATCCATTTCGGCCTCATCGAGCCGAAGGCATCCGTCGACATCGTCATGATCGCGCCGAAGGGCCCCGGTCACACGGTTCGCGGCGAATACCAGAAGGGCGGCGGCGTTCCCTGCCTCGTTGCCGTTCACCAGAACGCTTCGGGCAACGCTCTTGAACTCGCTCTCTCCTACGCCTGCGGCGTCGGCGGCGGCCGTTCGGGCATCATCGAAACCAACTTCCGCGAAGAGTGCGAAACCGACCTCTTCGGCGAACAGGTCGTTCTCTGCGGCGGTCTCGTCGAGCTGATCCGCGCCGGTTTCGAAACCCTGACGGAAGCAGGCTATGCTCCTGAAATGGCTTATTTCGAATGCCTGCACGAAGTGAAGCTGATCGTCGACCTGATCTATGAAGGCGGTATCGCCAACATGAACTACTCGATCTCGAACACTGCAGAATGGGGCGAATACGTCACCGGCCCGCGCATCATCACGGCTGAAACCAAGGCTGAAATGAAGCGCGTTCTGCACGACATCCAGACCGGCAAGTTCACCTCGGATTGGATGCAGGAATACCGCGCAGGCGGCTCGCGCTTCAAGGGCATCCGCCGCATGAACGACAGCCACCAGATCGAAGAAGTCGGCGCCAAGCTGCGCGGCATGATGCCGTGGATCGGCAAGAACAAGCTGGTCGACAAGTCGGTCAACTAATCGGTTCTGCGACTGATTTTGCGAGAGAGGCCAGGGCGAAAGCTCCGGCCTTTTTCATTTGCGGGCGGTAACAAAAAGCCAGCGGGTCGGCTTGCCGTCGTATCCGCCGCCATCGGCTTCCGATAGCGCAATGTCGCGCCAGCCGCGTGAAGACAGGCATTCGGTCAGCCAATCGACAGAGGGGTAGTTGTAATAGCGGCCCAGATCGTCGTGGCCTTCGGCCTCGCCGCTCTTGAAGCTCGCATGCAGTGGGGCGCCGGGCTTCAACGCGCGGTGAATGCGGGTGAAGACATCAGGGAGTTCGGCGCGGGGAACATGCAGCAGGCTGGCTTCGGCCCAGACGCCGTCGAACGTGTTCACATTCTCCAGATCCTGAAAGCGCATGACCGTCACAGGCCTGCCGATCAGCTTTTCCGCCTGCCTGGCGAGCTCGGGCGAGCCGTCGGTCGGCGTGACGTCGAAGCCTTTCTCCAGCATGTAGGCGCTGTCCTGCCCGCCGCCGCAGCCGAGTTCGAGGATTTTCGCGCCCGATGGCAGGGTTGCAAGCAAAGCGTCGAGCCTTGCGGTTGGAAGCCGGCGCTCGCGCGACGCGTAGGTCTCGGCGTTGCCGTCATAGAAGGCTGAGGTTTCGTCTTTGGACACTTGCTCTGCTCCCTAAAGCAAGAAACCGGGCGAGAGGCCCGGTTTCCGCAAAACGTTTGGTGTTTCGGCCAAATGCTGATCAGGCCGGAATGAGGCGGGTCCAGCCGCGCTCGTCATTGGTGGTGCCCTTCTGCAGGCCGACGAGCTGCTGGCGCAGGTCGGTGGTCAGCTTGCCGGTCTGGCCGTCGCCGACCAGGAACTCGCCGCCGGCATGGCGGACGAGGCCGATACCGGCGAGAACGGCAGCAGTGCCGCAGGCGAAGGCTTCGACGAGCTTGCCGCTCTTGGCATCAGCCTGCCATTCAGCGAAGGAATAGGGGCGCTGTTCAACGCGCAGGCCCTTTTCTTCGGCAAGCACGATGACAGAAGCGCGGGTGATGCCGGGCAGGATCGTGCCGCCGAGCGGCGGGGTGACGACCGATCCGTCGTTCATGACGAAGAAGACGTTCATGCCGCCGAGTTCTTCGACCCAGCGGTGTTCGGCTGCATCGAGGAAGACGACCTGGTCGCATTCCTTCTTTGAGGCTTCTGCCTGTGCCACGAGGCTGGCTGCATAGTTGCCGCCGCACTTCGCTGCACCGGTGCCGCCGGCCGCTGCGCGGGTATATTCCGTCTCCACCCAGAGCGAGACGGCCTTGGCGCCGCCCTTGAAATAGGCGCCGACCGGTGAGGCGATGACGCAGAAGATATATTCCTGCGCCGGGCGAACGCCGAGGAACGCCTCATTGGCGAACATGAAGGGGCGAAGGTAGAGGCTGGCATCACCCGTGGGGATCCAGTTCTTGTCGACGCGGACAAGCTCCTCGACTGCCTTCAGGAACAGTTCTTCCGGCACGGCGGGCATTGCCATGCGGGCGGCCGACTGGGCAAAACGGCGGGCATTTTCTTCCGGCCGGAAAAGCAGTACGCGGCCGTCATCAGCCTTGTAGGCCTTCATGCCCTCGAAGATTTCCTGGGCGTAGTGCAGCACGGCGCTCGCCGGGTCGAGTTCCAGCGGGCGGCGCGCGGTGACCTTTGCGTCGTGCCAGCCCTTGTCGGCCGTCCATTTCGCCAGAACCATGTGATCGGTAAAGACCTTTCCGAAGCCCGGCGTTTCGATCGCCTTGGTGCGGTCTGCGTCGGAGACGGGAGATTTGTGGAATTCGATTGTGATTTCAGGAGAGGGCGACGTCGCGGTCATTGCTGGCACCTTGGTAGTCCATTGAATAATGCGCGGCACACTACTGCTGCCGCCCCCGTTTTGGAAAGGTCTGTTTCACCGAGTTTCGGCATTTCCTGAGCGGAATCATGGCGGGACGCGGCGAATGTCCGGGGAATGCCGCCCGATTTCCGCGTGCGCCGGCCCTCTGGATGCCAATCTGTACGAACTTGTCACTGCGACAAGAAAATAGGTCAGCATTGTTGACATAAATTCCGGGCCGTGATGATCTGCTGATATTATAAAAACAGTGCGAGGAAACCCCATGTTGAACTGGGATGAAATGTTTGCGACGCGTTCGTCGCGGATGCGTGCGTCTGAGATCCGCGAGTTGCTGAAACTGCTCGACCAGCCCGATATCATCTCCTTTGCCGGCGGCATTCCGGATCCGGCGCTGTTTCCAGACAGGGAATTCAAGGCTGCCTATGCCAGCATCTTCGACGGCGCGGCGGTCAACTCGGCGCTGCAATATTCCGTCAGCGAAGGCTACAAGCCGCTGCGCGAATGGCTGGTGACGCAGATGGCCGGGCTCGGTATTGCCTGCGAGACCGAAAACGTCTTCATCGTCTCGGGTTCGCAGCAGGGGCTCGATTATCTCGGCAAGCTGTTCCTGTCGCCGAAGGATACCGCGTTGGTCACCTGGCCGACCTATCTCGGCGCGCTGCAGGCGTTCAACGCCTACGAGCCGGCCTACGACCAGCTGACGCCCAATGGCAACCGGACGCCGGACAGCTATCGCGCCGCGGCCGAAAAGCATGGCGGCAAGGTGAAGTTCGCCTATCTCTCCGCCGATTTCTCCAATCCGACCGGCGAGAGCGTCGATCGCGAAGGCCGCGAAAAGGTACTGGCACTGGCCGAAGAACTGGATGTCGCGGTTATCGAAGACGCGGCCTATCAGAATCTCCGCTATGACGGCCAGGCGATCCCGCCGATCCTGGCGCTCGAGATCGCAAGGAAGGGTCATATCAACCTTACCCGCACGATCTATTGCGGCAGTTTCTCGAAGACGCTCGCGCCGGGTCTGCGCGTCGGCTTCATCGTTGCCAATACCCAGGTCATTCGCAAGCTGGTGCTGATGAAACAGGCGGCCGACCTGCATTCCTCGACCATCAATCAGATGGCCATTGCCGAGGTTGCCGAACGTGGTTTCGATGCGCAGGTGGCGAAGATCAAGGCGGCCTACGGCCATCGCCGCGATGCGATGCTTGATGCGCTTGCACGGCACATGCCTGCCGGCGTCAGCTGGACGAAGCCCGAGGGCGGGATGTTCATCTGGATCACCCTGCCTGAGGGCATGGATGGCGCGGCGCTACTTGCCAAGTCGATCGAGACCACGAGGGTCGCCTTCGTGCCCGGCAAGGCCTTCTTCGCCGACGGCTCGGGCGCCAACACCATCCGCCTCAGTTTCTCCTGCGCCAACGATACGATGATCGAGGAGGGTATCGGCCGCCTCGGCAAACTGGTCGCCGGTGAGATTGGTGCACTTTAGGGCGCACGGCGAGGGCTAGCGCTCCCCTGCCGCTCACACTGTTCGTTGCCGTGCTTCCTAATCGGATACACGGTTGCATCGACTCGCCTCGCGCTGCATCTTCCCGCCCATTTGGAAGGTTGAGGGAAGACGATGAGCGGGATCAAAGTCAGGAGTGCTACTCCGTCGGATGTCGAGGACCTGGCAAAACTGATGGCTGAGCTGGGCTATCCGACAATGTCGGACAAAATGGCCGCCCGAATCGAGCGGCTGAGCGACCGCGAGGACTATGCGATCTTCGTTGCCGATGACGATGGTGCAGTGGCGGGAATGATCGCCTTGTCCGTCATTCCCACTCTCTATCGAGACGATCTCGATGGCGCCATCACAGCGCTGGTCGTTTCCTCAAGCTTCAGAGGCAAAGGTATCGCAGGACTGTTGGTTGCTCATGGCGAGCGCTGGCTCTTTGATAGTGGCGCCCGCCTCGCGACAGTGAAACCCAGCTCCCGCCGCGAAGACGCGCACCGCCTCTATGAACGTTGCGGGTATCAACATACCGGCTTGAGATTCACGAAGACGCTTGAAGGGCTCGGCGGATAAACGCCTCGCTGATCGCAAAGGAAATCGGCGCCCGAGGGCGCCGATCATGCTCTGATTACGGGTTGAGATGCGGGGCGAGCAGTTCGAGATCGGCCTCACTCAGCCTGTCGCTCGCCGTGTTGCGCTGGTGCCAGTAGGGATAGAGCAGCGGCGGGACGCTGACATCGTCGAGGCGCTTGCGCTCTTCGGCGGTCAACGTCAGTTCGGCGGCGGCGAGGTTGTCCTTGAACTGCGCTTCCGTGCGTCCGCCGATGACGACTGAAGTCACCGCCCGGCGGCCGATGAGCCAGGCGAGGGCCACCTGGGCTGCCGAGACGCCGCGGCTTTCGGCAATCGAGACCAGCACATCGACGATATTCCACAGTCGGTTCTCGTCGCGGATCGGCGGCTCCGGCCAGCCGGCGAACTGGCGCGTGCCCTCGGGTGTCGCCTGATTGCGGCGGTGCTTGCCGGAAAGGAGGCCAGCAGCCAGCGGGCTCCAGACGAGAACGCCGAGGCCCTGGTCGATGGATACGGGCAGCAGCTCGTATTCGGCATCGCGGGCTTCCAGCGTATAGTGGATCTGCTGGCTGACGAAGCGCTGGTAATTGTGCTCGCGGGAAACGCCGAGCGCCTTCATGATATGCCAGCCGGAGAAGTTCGAGCAGCCGATATAGCGGACCTTGCCCTGGCGCACGAGCGTATCGAGCGCTTCCATGGTTTCCTCGACCGGCGTCTGACCGTCCCATTCATGCAGCTGGTAGAGATCGATGACATCGGTCTTCATGCGGCGCAGGCTTGCCTCGCAAGCTTCGATCAGGTGCTGGCGCGAGGAGCCGACGTCATTCGGCCCGTCGCCCATGCGGAAGCGGGCCTTGGTGGCGAGCATCACGCCGCTCTTGCGCTTGCCGCCGAGCACTTCGCCGATGATTTCCTCCGAGGCGCCGGACGAATAGACGTCGGCGGTGTCGATCAGGTTGACTCCGGCATCAAGGCACATGTCGACGAGGCGGCTTGCTTCGGCCACGTCCTGGCTGCCGGTTGCCTTGGCCCAGCCGACGCCGCCGAAGGTCATGGTGCCCATGGTAACTGTCGAGATTTTCAGGCCGGAACGGCCAAGCAGACGGTATTCCATAATTCTCTCTCCCAAAATTTGAACGGAAACACGCAATCCGCCGCAAGAAAATAGCGCCGGCGCGCTGCGGTCAAGCGCAGAGCTGATGTCACGTGTCCGGCATCTTTGGCCGGATGTCACAATCATGTTATTCGGCCTGTCTATGGAACGGCTAACATTCACGCTCAGGGATATCGCCATGAACAAGAATCTCTCCGCACTGGCCGCGCTGATCGCGGCAGGTCTTGCCTCCGTTTCGGCCCATGCCGGCAATCTGGTTCTCTATACCAGCCAGCCGAACGAGGACGCGCAGGCGACCGTCGATGGCTTCATGGCCGCCAATCCCGATATCAAGGTCGATTGGGTGCGCGACGGCACGCCGAAGATCATGGCGAAGCTGCAGGCCGAGATCGAAGCCGGCAATCCGGTTGCCGACGTGCTGCTGATCGCCGACACCGTGACGCTCGAGCGCCTGAAGGAAGCGGGCAAGCTGCTCGCCTACAAGTCGCCGGAAGCAGTCAACTACGACGCTGCGCTCTACGACGCCGACGGCTACTACTATTCGACCAAGCTGATCACCACCGGCATCATGTACAACACCTCGGCCGGCATGAAGCCGACGAGCTGGAAGGATCTGGCAAAGCCCGAGGCCAAGGGCCTCGTGACCATGCCGAGCCCGCTGACCTCCGGTGCGGCGCTGATCCATGCACAGACGTTGGCGGCCGTTCCGGGCCTCGGCTGGGATTACTACAAGGCGCTTGCCGGCAATGGTGCGACGGCTGCCGGTGGCAATGGCGCGATCCTGAAGTCGGTGGCTTCGGGCGAGAAGGCTTACGGCGTCGTCGTCGACTACATGCCGATCCGCGAAAAGGCCAAGGGCGCGCCCGTCGAATTCGTCTTCCCGGAAGAGGGTGTTTCGGCCGTGACCGAACCGGTCGGCATTCTCGCCGGTGCCAAAAATGCCGACGCGGCGAAGAAATTCGTCGACTACGTTCTATCGGAAAAAGGCCAGGAAGGCTTCCTGAAACTCGGCTATATTCCGGCCCGCAACGGCATGAAGGTTCCGGAAGGCTTTCCGGCACGCGACAGCATCAAGGTGCTGCCGATCAATGCCGCTGAAGCACTAAAGAACACGGATCAGGATCTGAAGACCTTCTCGGGCATCTACGGATCGAATTGATCGAACCGGATCGCCGATGCAAGGTTACGTTCGTCCGGGAAACAGCCAGCCAGTCTGGCTGTTTCCTTTTATCGTTCTGGTGGTGCTTATTCTCAGCGTCCTGCCGCTGATGCGGCTTGCTGCCGCCGGCATTGAGGCATTCGCAGAGGGCGGCGCAGCAGCGGTGCTCTCCGATCCGGCGCTCTGGTCCGCGACCTATTACACACTGGTGACCGCCATTCTCGGCACCATCATTTCTCTGGTCATCGGCTGCATCTTTGCCTTCGTTCTGACGCTGACGGATATCCGCGGCAGGGGGCTCGTCAGCTTCCTTTTCGTGCTGCCGATGATGATCCCGCCGCAGGTGACGGCACTTGCCTGGGTGCAGATGTCCGGCCCCTCCAGTCCGCTTCTGAAGGCGCTTCATATCGCGCCGCCGCTCGGTACGCCTCAGCCGCTCTATTCGGTTGGCGGCATCGCGCTGCTCTACGGTGTCCAGCATGCGCCGCTGGTTTACCTGGCGCTGCGGGCCAGCCTGATGAGCCTGCCGCGCGATGGCGTCGAGGCGGCGCGGCTATCGGGTGCGTCGAGCCTTCGCGTGTTCCGAGATGTCATCCTTCCGCTGTCACTGCCCGGCGTCATCGCCGGTGCGGCGATATCCTTCGTTTCCTGCACCGGCAATTTCGGCATCCCTGCCATTCTCGGCATTCCGGCATCGATCTATACGCTGCCGACGCTGATCTTCTCGAAATTCTCCGCCTTCACCAGCCGGACGTTCGGCGACGTCGCGCTGCTTTCGGCCATCATCGCGCTGATCTCGGTCGCCGGTCTGGCGATCCAGGACCGGGCGCTGCGCGGCCGCGATTACCGGGTACTCGGCCTGTCGGGGGCGACCGCTGCCTTCGAGCTCGGATCGTGGAAACTTTTTTTCACGCCGCTTCTCTGGCTCATCCTGTTCTTCATGCTGGCAGCGCCGTTCTTCGCGCTCGTCGCCGGTGCGCTGGTGCCTGCCTATGGCGTGCCACTGACCTTCAAGACCATGACCTTCCATGCCTTCGACGAAATCCTGTTCCGGCAGGCGGTGACGCGGACGGCCTTCGTCAATTCGCTGTCGCTGGCCGCAGGTGCCGCGGTATGTCTGCTGCTGGTGACAGTCTTGGCCGCCTATGCGCTGAGCCGCCGCCGCGATCTCCTGGCGCGGGCGGTCTCGAGCGTGATCGAAATTCCCTATTCGCTGCCCGGCATCGTCGTCGCCGTCTCGTTCATCCTCGTCTTTGCTGCGCCGCTGCCGGTGCTCAACATCACGCTTTACGGCACGGTCTGGATCATTCTGCTCGCCTATCTGTCGAGCTTCTTTGCCGTCAGCCTGAAGCCCGTCGTCAGCGCCTTCCATCAGCTGGATCCGGCTCTGGAAGAGGCGGCGCGTCTTGCGGGCGCCGGATTTTTCCGCCGGCTTGCCGATATCATCGTGCCGCTGATTGCGCCTGCGGCCGGTGCCTCGGTCATTCTCGTCTTCCTGATCGCCTGCAACGAGCTGACGATTTCGGCGCTGCTCTGGTCGGCGGGGACGCAGACGCTCGGCGTGGCGATCTACAATCTCGACGACAGCGGCAGCTCGGACCTCGCTTCGGCGCTGTCCGTGCTCGTCGTGCTGATGGTCGTCTTCATGATGCTGCTTCTGGAATTGCTGGCAAAGCGGCTGCCCAAGGGAGTGGTGCCGTGGCGAAACTGACGCTCAATCATGTCAGCAAGGATTTCGGCACCGGCCGAGCGGCGGTCGATGGTCTGTCGCTTGACGTCCGCGAGGGCGGGTTCCTGGCGCTGCTCGGTCCTTCCGGTTGCGGCAAGACGACGGTTCTGAGGATGATCGCCGGTTTCGAGACGCCGACGGACGGTTCGATCCATCTCGGCGAGCGGCTCCTTGCCGATGCATCGCAATCGCTGCCGCCCGAGAAGCGCAACATGGCGATGGTCTTCCAGTCCTATGCGCTGTGGCCGCATATGAGCGTTGCCGACAATACCGGTTATCCACTCAAGGTCAGGGGCATCTCCGGCGATGCCTATCGCCGCAAGGTGCAGGAGGCGCTGGCGACCGTCAGGCTTGGCGACTATGCCGAGCGGCGTCCCGCGGACCTTTCGGGCGGCCAGCGGCAGCGCGTGGCGCTGGCACGCTGCCTGGTGACGTCGCCGGATGTCGTACTGCTCGACGAGCCGCTGGCCAATCTCGACCGCCACCTGAAGCAGGAGATGGAGGAGACCTTTCGCGAGTTTCACCAGCGTTCGGGCGCGACGATGATCTATGTCACGCATGATCAGAGCGAGGCGATGGCCCTGGCGACCGATGTCGCCGTGATGTCCGAAGGGCGGCTGCTGCAGGTCGCGCCACCCGCCGAAATCTATGCCCGCCCGGAGGGCCGCATGGTCGGCGGATTGATCGGCCGCGGCGCGATCCTTCGCGTGAAGTCCCCTTCCGGTGACGCCAGAAACCTCGACTGGGAAGCGATGCGCGAGGCGCTTGGTGGTGCGGCTGCCGATGGCCCCGGCTGCGACATCCTCGTTCGCCCCGAAGATGTGAGCGTTGGCGGCGAAGGCATCCCTGCGCTGGTCGAATCCGTGCTGTTCGAGGGCGAGCGCTACGCCCTGAAGCTGTCGCTGGCCGATGGGCAAATCCTGCGCGCTTTCAGCCGCCAGCCGGTTTCGGCGGGCGACCGGCTGGCGGTGACAGTGCGGTCGGCCTGGCGGCTCTGATCGCTTTGCGGCCTTCACGAACGCGATTTTCGACTCTACTAATGGCTGCGATGCCAACCGGGAATGCCTGATGTCGCTTCGCCTTGCCACGTTCAATGTCGAAAACCTGATGACGCGTTTCGACTTCACCGGCTTTCGCAACCAGCTGCGCCAGGACCGGGTCATCCAGCTCTTCGAAGTGCGCAACGAGGGTGTCTACCAGCAGCTGGAGCAGGCGCGCGTGATTGCCTCCACCGATGACACGCGGCAGATGACGGCGCTCGCGATTGCCGATGCCGACGCCGATATCCTCTGCCTGCAGGAAATCGACAACATGGCGGCGCTGCAGGCCTTCGAATACGGCTATCTGTTCCGCATGGTCGGCAATGGCTACCGGCAGAAATATCTTGTCGAGGGCAACGACAGCCGCGGCATCGACGTCGCCGTGCTGATGCGCGAGGAGACCCGCGACGGCCAGAAGATCGAGCTCCGCGAGATCAAGAGCCACGCGATGGTGACCTATCGCGAGCTCGGCCTGTTCGACGAGACACTGGCGGCGCATGGACATATCGACGACAAGGTGTTCAAGCGCGATTGCCTGGAGCTCGACCTTCTGATCGGCGGCGTGCCTTTCACGCTCTATGTCGTACATTTCAAATCGATGGGCAGTCCGCGCGATGGCCTCGATGGCCGGCAATCGACGATGCCGGTGCGGCGGGCCGAAGTGAGGGCGGTGCGGAGGATCATCGAGGATCGATTCGGCGCGGGCGCGACAGCCTCGAAGAATTTCGCCATCTGCGGCGACATGAATGATTATCAGGAGCGCGTCGATGTGATCGGAAGCCGGCGGACCGGCTACCGTTTCGAGCATCGCGACGAGACGGAAAGCGCGCTCGACGCCTTCAGCCATGACGGGTTTGCCGAAAATGTCATGCGCCGCCGCGACCCGATCGATCGCTGGACGCTCTACCACGCGCGCGGCCCGCAGGAGCAGTGGCTTTGCCAGCTCGACTATATCTGGCTCTCGCCAGCGCTTTCCGCCGCCAATAGCGGGCGGAAGCCCGAGATCATCCGCAACGGCCAGCCCTTCCGCACGGTGTTTCCGCCGGGCCAGGAGGTGGAGCGCTATCCGCGCACCGGCTGGGACCGGCCGAAAGCATCCGACCATTGCCCCGTAGTCATGACATTGGATCTGAAATGAATTCCATATTTTCCGAGGATTTTGCCGGCTGGCCGCCGGAGCAGACCGTATTTCCCGTCGCCGCGCTGAACCTTCGGGTGCTCGATGGCGAGCATCCCTACCGCGAATCGAGACGAGACGAGATCGCCGCGAACTGGAAGGCTGAAGTCGAGGCCAATCCGGCGCTGTTCGACGGGCGAATGGTGTTTCAGCGCCAGTTGGCATTCGGGGAGGAGGGGCTACAGGGGCAGGGATATATCATACCCTTCTCGACCTTCATGTACTGGCGCCGCCAGCAGGATCGCATGGGCGGCATGCATCTCTTCGCCTATCCTGTCCTTGAAAGCGCCGACGGCGCGCTGGTGGCGATCCGCATGGGGGCGCATACCGCCAATCCCGGCCAGGTCTATTTCGCCGCCGGTTCGCTGGAGCCCGAGGATATCGTATCCGGTGTCTGCGACGTCGAATTCAACATGCGCCGCGAGGTACTGGAGGAAACCGGCCTCGACCTTGCCGATTCGACGCCGGGCCAACGCTACTATGCCAGCCATTTCAGGCGTACGGTGACGATCTTCCGGATGTTCCGTTTCGATCTGACCGCCGACGAAATCGTCGAGAGGATCGCGGCCCATATGCTTGTTGCCGAGGACAAGGAAATCGCCGGTGCCGTCGCCATCCGTTCGGCCGATCACGCCGCCTTTCCCTATAACGTCGCGATGTTCCCCGTGATCGATTGGTATTTCGGTAATCCAATCGAAACCTAATATCTTGCACTCGTTTCGCCGGTCGGGCAGGTTGAGCCTTCGATGACCGATTCAAGGAGGCCGATGTGGCGCGCAGCTACAGCGTCTATGACGTGTTCACCGACCGCAAGCTCGCCGGCAATCCGCTGGCCGTCATCTTCGACGGCGAGGACTTGAGCGATGAGGCGATGCAATCGATCGCCCGTGAGACCAATCTTTCCGAAACCGTCTTCATCCAGAAGGCAACGAATCCGGCTTACAGCGCCAGGATCCGCATCTTCACGCCGGGGCGCGAACTGCCGTTTGCCGGTCACCCGACCGTCGGCACCGCGATCGCGCTGGCCGAGCGGACACATGGCAAGGATGGGGCGCTCGATCTCGTCTGCGTGCTAGAGGAGAATGTCGGCCCGGTGCGCTGTGCCGTGAAGCTGCGCGAGGGCGAGGCGAGCTTCGCCGAGTTCGACCTGCCGCGCAAATCGCAGCAGATCAGCATGCCGCTCGAAAAGCTCGGGATCGCCAACGCGCTGTCGCTGAAGGTGACCGAGATCGGCTTCGAGAATCATGTGCCCTGCATCTGGAGCGCCGGCGTGCCGTTCCTGCTGGTGCCGATCCACGATATCGGCGCGGCCAAGCGCATGGAGTTCGACCCGCAGCTTTGGGAAAAGACCGTGCCCTTCGTCGATGGGGCCTTGGCGTCCGCCTATATCTATTGCCGTGGCGGGCCGAACCATTCGGCGAGGTTCCATGCCCGGATGTTTGCGAGCGGAATGGGGATCACCGAAGACCCGGCGACGGGCTCCGCGGTCGCCGCATTGTCGGGCGCGATCCATCATTTCGACCGGCTGCCCGATGGCCATCACCCGATCACCGTCGAGCAGGGTGTGGAAATGGGGCGGCCCTCGGTGATCCATCTTCACATGGATGTGGAGGGCGGGGCGATCTCGAATGCCCGGATCGGCGGCCAGGCAGTGCGTCTGGCAACGGGTTCGCTCGACCTTTGATTTCATTGCATTTCAGCCATGCAGAAAAATCTCCGAATTAATCGAAGAATTTTTCCAGGGGCGCTAGACAAGGTCGAATATCCTGTTTATACGCCCCCTCACACCGCGCAGAGATGCACGGGACACCGGCGGAAACGCTAGGGAACGGGTGATTAGCTCAGTTGGTAGAGCAGCTGACTCTTAATCAGCGGGTCGTAGGTTCGAGCCCTACATCACCCACCATCTTCTCTTTGAAAAGATTAGATATATCGCTGATGACGCAGGCGGCCGAAAGGCCGCTTTTTCGTTTCTTCGGCCATGCGTCTGCGGCTGTCAGTGCGGGAATTTGTTGTAGAAAGATTCCGGATCGTAGACGCAGGCATAGTCGAGCACGCATTGCTTGCCCGTGGCGTCTCTGAGGCTCGTGGTTGCCCACTTGTCGCCCAGCCGGCACTGCGACGGCGGGTGGCGGAAACTGCGGCCGCCGATGCCGATCCGGACGAAGACCGCCGGGTTCTGGCGGATGATCTTTGCCAGTTCCTCGCAAGAATGGTCGCGCGCCTTGACCTCGATCGCGTCGAGCGCAAGGGCTGCCGATGGCAAGAGGGCGGCTACGGCAAGCGCGGCAATCAGGATCTTCATTCTAGCCTCCAGTTCGGGCCGCTGATCGCTCTGAAGCAGCCTCATCCCAATCAGATGGTTATGTTTTCGTCCCCGGCAAGCCCGCTGCCGTGCGGCTGCGCAGATAGCGGGCACACAGAGCCAGCAGGATGACTGCGAAGACACAGAAGACCATCCCGCCTGCCAGCTTGTAGCCAAGCACGCCAGCGATGCCGCCCAGCAGGAAGGAAAGGATCGTGGTGCCGTGCAGGCTCAGGCGGCGGACGGTCTGCGCCCGGTCGGATGCGGCGCTGTTGCCGATCAGAAGCGCAAGGCCGACACCGATATCGGTTGCGATGCCGGAGACATGGGTGGTGCGCACCCGGCTGCCTGATATGCGCGTCGAGGCGGCGTTCTGGATGCCCATTGTGAAGCCGAGCAGGCCGGCAATGGTGATGCCGCCGGCGGCCGATGAAGCGGTATAGAGGCCGACGCCCATCAGCAGGGCGGATTCGGCCAAAAGAGTCAGCGCATAGATGTTCGAAAGCCGCCGTTGCCTGCCAATCTCGATAAACAGCGAGGCGCAGAAGGCGCCGAGGATGAACATCACGACGATGGTCGCAAAGGCGATGGCAGCGTTGAGTTCACGGATGGACAGATGATCGGAGATCATCGAGACGTTGCCGGTCATGTTCGCCGAGAAATAGCCGAAGGCCAGATATCCGGCACTGTTGACGCCGCCAGCGACGAAGGCGAGGGCGGTTGCAAGAAGCAGATCGATCTTCGATGTCCGGCTTTCGCCTTCATGGACCAGCATGTGCAGACGGCTCGCTGAACGGCTTTGCGATTGCCGCAGTCAGCCGTGAGTCTCGCTGTAGCGCAAGCTGCTAGAAATAGCCGGTGGCGGCCTCAGGCGGAGAGGCGGTGGAGGGCTGCGGTTTCGCCGTCCTGGCGGTACTCCCAGCCATCAGCGGTGATCCGGCGCCATGTCGGCTGGCCGTCGCGCGTGAAGGCGCCGTCGATGGTGCTGTGCGGCGGGTAGGGTGGCGTGCATTCGTGCCAGATATAGCTGTTCGGCGGTGGCGGATTCAGGAACTTGGCCAATCTCTTGAACATGTCGGATCCCGAAGGTGGAGAGGCCCGCCGCTTTTGGGGTGAGGCGGGCCTACGAACAGGAGGCATAACGCAAAACAGACGCCTCGTTATTCTTGTAACATCCGCCGCTGAGGATTTCGCGTGACATGGCCGTGACACAGGCCTTTTCACGGCCGCGTTGAATAAAGCGGCGCGTGCCTGCCGCGGCTATTGATTTCGGCGAGCTTGGTAACATCTTCATCCCATTGCCAGTTTTGACACAGGGGATATCAATGCCGAAATTTTCTCTCGCTTTCGTCTGCCTTTCCGCTCTCTTGCTTGCATCCTGCGGAAATACCGCCTGGGGCCTGAAGCGTGACGGCCAGGACGCGAGCCACGCGATGGACAATGCCACGCATCGCGTGCTGTCTGCAGGCGCGAAGAAATAGCGCCGTCCGCTGGCGAACGGCGCCTGATGCTGGTGCCGGATGCGGCTAGCGCAGCGGCTGCGGCGTCGGTGTGGCGACGCTGTCTTTCGGCGAAAAGATGACGAAAGCAAACAGCAGCACGCCGGCGAAGACGATCAGCGAGGAGACCGCCACCAGCGGCTCCATCGCCATGTTGCCTTCGAGCATCATGTAGAGCGCCGGGACCATGATCGCGACGCCCAGTGTATAGACATAATATTGAATCACCGCGATCCGCCGTTCTGCCTTCTTCGGATTGAGCGCATAGTAGCCGCCGAACAGCGCCATGCTGACCCAACCCAAGAGATTACAGTGCGCATGGGCGCCGATGACGGTGTGATCTTCCGATATCGCCATCTTCAGTCCGATCGATATACCGATGATGAAGAAGATAACGGCAGTCTTGAAGTACAGTTCTGCTAAGCGCGGCATGACATTTTCCCTCTGTTAACCCACAGCAAGAATACCACCTGTTCCGGCATGGGAAAATCCATGCTTTGTTAGTGGTCTCGCCCTATTTTTTCTTCGAGGGAAAAGAAACCCCGCCGAAGCGGGGGTAGCTGGGGAAGTGAGAGTAAAAGCGATCTCCATCGCCAGGAATGAGGTAGGGCACGGCCAGCGACAGGCCAGCCCTGGGGAGTGGAAATTTCTCGCCGGGTTATGGTTAATTTTTTAACTATATGGGCGTTAGGGTGGAACGGAAGCGAGCTGCTTGCCGTTAAGGCAGCGAACTGGAGGAAACGATGATCTTTAAAATTTTTGCCGCAAAATCGGAAGTCCAGAGCGAGGATACCGGTACCTATGCGGATGGCCTTTTCGACAGCCAGCGCATCGATGTGAGCACTCGCCGCGACGGGCGCTACCGTTCCTCGCATGAGCGCGACTACGGTCCGGGCCGCAAGGTTGCAGAAATGCCGCTCGGGCTTGCCTGAGCGCTTTCTCCGACGTCAGGCAGTCTTTTCAGTCAATGCCCGGAAGGGGAATTTCCGGGCGCATTCGCAGCGGATGATATAGGTCTCCTGAAAATTGGAGGCCTTTTCCTCGAAGAATCCGCGCGGCATTTCATCGACCAGGAAAGCCGGGTGCTTGCGGGTCGGGTGATCGTCTTCCGAGACTTCCGCGATACCGCTGTTGCCGCATTGCGGGCAAGTGAGCTTCTTCGAAAAACGGTCGCGTGCGGCCATCTGCTATCCTCTTCAACTGAGCCGGTCATACAGACGAAATCCGCGCCGGGAAAGCCGTTCACGGCGCCGGCGCCTCGATATGCTGTGGTTTCGGCGTCGAGCCTGTGGTTGCCGGATCCGGCCAAGGCGAAATCGCCACCGTTCCGGCGATGATGACCGCGACGATGGCGCCGGCGATCCCGAAGGTCCAGATCAGCCAGCTGCGGCGCTCCGCCGCGTAGATACGCTGTTCTTCCTCTGCCGGGGAAATCGAGGGTTGCCGGCCCTCGTCTGGTTTTGTGTCAGCCATGAAGCCTCCGTTGTTTTATGGGGAACAGGCCGCTGCCGGGATTGTTCCCTTTACGGAGCCTCAAAACGGCTCAGTCGGTTGCTGCCGTGGTGACGGCGGGCGCCTGATTGTCGGTCGATACCACGGCCGTCGGCAGCGGAGTGCCGCGCTTGCGTTCGCGGATCAGCGTCAGCAGTCCGGAGCAGATAATCAGCGCGATGCCGCCTGCCATCGGCAGGTCTATGGCGTCGTCGAAGATCAGGTAGCCGAAGGCGATTGCCCAGATCATCTGGCTGTATTGCGGCGGGGCGACGAGGCTGGCCGGCGCCAGGCGGGCGGCGCTCATCAGCAGCACGTTGCCGATCGCCCCGAGTATGCCGTAGCTGGCAATGAAGAACCATTCCTGCGCGGTCGGCACAGCAATGTTGGAGATCATCAGCAGGCCGCTGACCGTCAATGTTCCAAGAAGACCGGCGCCGTAGAGGGAGAGCCGCTTTTCGGCCGGCCCCATGGCGCGCAGGATCACGATCGAGATCGCCGCGCTGAGGCCGCCGATCGCGGCCGCCAGATGACCGACCGACAATTCGCGGAATCCCGGGCGAAGAACGATCAGCACGCCGATGAAGCCGACGACGACGGCGGTCCAGCGCTGCCAGCGGACATCTTCCTTGAGGAAGATGACCGACAGGATGGTGACGAAGGAAGGAAGCAGGAAGAGCAGGCAGAAGGCCTCGGCCATCGGCAGCTTGGTGAAGGTGATGATCGAGGCGATGGCGCCGACGGCACCGCAGACGAAACGCAGCATCCAGAGCGTGCGGTTCGACGTCTTGACCATGTCGAACCAGCTGTCGTCCCTGGACTTGATGAACGGCATGACGACGAGACCGAAAGCGCAGCCGAGGAAGGCGATCTGATAGGCGGGGATGGCGCCGTGCAGGATCTTGATGGAAGCGTCGCTGAAGGCAAAAACGGCGTAAGCCGCGAACGCGACGAGAACGCCGCGGAGCGGCGAGGCAGAAGAGGGCATGATATAGAATCGCGTTTGAGAGGGATCGCACCCTCACATACGCAAGAAAAGCAGGCGCGGGCAGGGGTGACCGCGAATAGCTGCCATGCGGTACCCGGTCAGCTTGCCTCGCTGCGCAGCTGCGCTCCGTATTCGCGATAGATGCTCAGGCAATCCGTATAGCTGAGCGTGCCCTTGCCGCCATAGATGATATGGACGCTCGATGCATCGGTGGCCGCCTGCTCGACGACGAAGAGAATGGCATCCCCAAGCGATTTGCCGGTGATCGGATTGTCTGTGCCGTCATCCTGGGTCATTCCTTCAACGACGGCTTCAATCTTACGGTTGCTGAAAACGGTGCGTCTGTCTTCCGGCGTCATGAAAATGTCCTCAATCGAAAAAAGTGGCGAATTGCCCTTACGATCGAAGAACGTGCGGCGAGGCGTTTTGTGCCAAGCGAACCGTCAGATGATGCAAGATTTGGCCTTTCCGGTATCCGATAACCGGCGTATGCACTGTCATCGCCCTGCCGGCTGGCCTTTTCGGCTGCTTCATGCCGGTGCTACGGAATTGCAATCGCATTGGCCACTCGATGACCCCGGCGGACATGACAGACACTAACGAAGCCGCCAGCGCACGCCAGGCGAAGATCGTGGCGCTCGTCGTCGCCGTGTCCTTCTTCATGCAGATCCTCGACGGCACCATCGTCGCGACCTCGCTGCCGCAGATGGCGGCGAGTTTTGGCGTGCAGCCTGTCTCGATGAGCATCGGCATCACCGTCTACATGCTGACCATGTCGGCCTTCATTCCGCTGTCCGGCTGGCTCGGCGACCGCTTTGGCGCCCGGCGGGTGTTCCTGATCTCGATCGCCGTGTTCACTGCGGCGTCGCTGTTTTGCGGTCTTTCGAGCACCTTGGGCGAATTCATCGTTGCCCGGGCGATCCAGGGCGCAGGCAGTGCCCTGATGACGCCTGTCGGACGGATCATCGTCCTGAAGAACGCCCGGAAATCGGAGCTCGTCCAGGCGATCGCGTTGATCACCTGGCCGGCGCTGACGGCACCGGTCGTCGGCCCGGTGCTTGGCGGCTTCATCACCACCTATGCCAGCTGGCACTGGAATTTTCTCATCAATATTCCGATCGGCCTGATCGGTCTCGCGCTGGTGCTGCGCTTCGTTCCCGAACAGCGAGAAGAGGAGGCCGGGCGGCTCGATGTCCTGGGCTTCGTGCTGAGTGCTGCAGGGCTGACGCTGCTGCTGGCGGCACTTGAGTTGTCAGTGAAATGGAACGGCGGGCTGCTGCCCGTCGCGGCGATGTTTGGCGGTGGCGTGCTGTTTTCCTATCTTGCGACGCGACATTTCCTGAAAGTGCCCAATCCGCTGCTCGACCTGTCGGCCTTCAAAGTGCAGACGTTTGCCCTCTCGACGCTGTCGGCGGGTACGGCCTGCCGGGTCGCCATCAATGCGACGCCGTTCCTGCTGCCGCTGCTGTTTCAATTGGGTTTCGGCATGAGTTCGATTGCGGCGGGCGCCTATCTGCTGGTCTATTTCCTTGGCAATCTCGGCATGAAGACGGTGACGACGCCGTTGCTGGCGATCTTCGGGTTCCGTACCGTCCTTGTCGTCAACGGTCTCATCGCCTCGGGCTCGATCATCGCCTGCGGATTTTTCGGCGAGAATACATCGACGCTGCTGATCTATGCGGTTCTCTTCATTGCCGGGCTTTCGCGGTCGATGGAGTTTACTGCGCTCAACACGCTATCTTTCTCCGATATCCATGCAGCGCAGCGCAGTTCTGCGTCGACCCTGTCGAGCATGCTGCAGCAGGTGTCGATGCTACTTGGCGTGGCGGTCGCTGCTGCCGCCCTCAACATCTCGGCTGCAAGCCGCGGCGCGTTGCGTCCCGAGCTTGCGGATTTCCGCTGGGCGTTTCTGACCATTGGTATCATCGGTGTGATCGCCTGCCTGCGTTTCATCAAGCTTCCCGATAATGCAGGGGCCGAGGTTTCGCGCCACCGCCGTTATGTGAAAAAACTGGAAAAGTGATGGAACCATTTCCGCCCGCAGGCGTTTTCAGCGCGGGTGAGTGTGTCTTCCTGAGTTTTACCTTTCATATATTGCGCTTCTGCCGGTTTTTCCGGGAGGCTGAGGTCTTATTGCCGGATGAGTTCGTTTGAAATCGGACAGTCGATTCAGTTGCCGGGAAGCGGAGGATTTGCCGCTGTTTACGCGCGATGATCGATGCAATACCACAATCGGGAGCAGACGATTCGGCCGACAGGCTGCCACGTTTCTGCGCGGCAGAGTCCGGAGGCGGAATGGGTGAGGTCAAAGGCGATACGGAGAAGACGATCCGTATCCTCTACATCGACGACGATGAAGCGCTGGCTGTGCTCATGCGCCGGAATCTGTCGCGGCGCGGCTTCACCGTCGAATGGGCCGAAGACGGCGCTACGGGCCTGAAGCGGGTCGCCGAAGGTGCAATCGATGCCGTCATTCTGGACCATTTCCTGAAGGCCGAGACCGGGCTCGACATTTTGCCGAAGCTGATGGAGCTGCCGGATCATCCGCCGGTCATTTATGCAACGGCTTCAGGAGATACCAGCGTTGCCGTCGCGGCCCTGAAGGCCGGCGCCGACGACTATGTGCTGAAGGGAATCTCACACGACTATTTCGACCTTCTGGCGGCGGCTCTCGAGCAGGGGCTGGAGCGGGCACGGTTCCGCCGCGACACGGCGCATGCGCAGGAGGTTATCCGCCAGCAGCGCGACCACGCGGAAATGCTGCTCGCCGAGGTCAACCACCGTATCGCCAACAGTCTTGGGCTCGTCGGCGCGCTGATCCGCATGCAGTCTTCGGTGACGACGGATCAGGTGGCGATCGACGCGCTGCAGGAAACGCAGATGCGCATCAACGCGATCGCCAGCGTGCACCGCCGCCTCTATACCAACCGGCAGGTCGGCACCGTTCAGATCGATGAGTATCTCGGCAGCCTGCTCAGCGAGCTCGAAGCGTCGATGCGTGACGACAAGCGGCCGCATCGCGTGGTGCTGACGGCCCAGGCAGTCAATCTCGCCACCGACAAGGTGATCACGCTCGGCTTGATCGTTAGCGAGCTGGTGACCAACGCCTTCAAATATGCCTATGGCGACGGCGTCGAGGGCGAGGTTCGCGTCATCATCGACCATACGGATGGCCAGCTTTCCGTGATCGTCGAGGACGACGGGGCAGGGTTCGACGATGCAAGCCCGGCCAAGGGAACCGGTCTCGGCACGAAGATCCTGACGGCAATGGCCGCAAGTCTGAAATCCGAGCTCGGTTACGACCGCCAGCATTGCGGCACCCGGGCTACGCTCGTCTTTTCGATCAACTGAGCTGGAGGCCGTATTGGCAGCGATCTGTACGCCCGATGAGGTTTTGCGTTTCTGGCTGGAGGAATGCGGACGCGATCAATGGTTCCGCTCGTCCCCGGAGCTGGACTCGGAAATCACGGCGCGGTTTCGCGACACGCATCTGGCTCTGGCAGGAGGTGCCGTGGAAACATGGCGGGCGAGCCCGGAGCAGCGGCTGGCGGCAATCATCGTGCTCGACCAGTTTCCGCGGAATATCTATAGAGCGACGCCGCTCGCTTTTGCCACTGATCCTCTGGCACTGCGCGAAGCGAAGCTTGCCGTCGATGCGGGCGCCGACATGGCGATCGACGCGGCGCATCGCTGTTTCGTCTACATGCCGTTCGAGCATTCCGAGGTGCTGGCAGAGCAGGATCGCTCGGTGGCGCTGTTTGCGGCTCTCGGCGATGAGGAATATGCAGATTATGCCCGGCGTCACCGGGAGGTGATTGCTGCTTACGGACGCTTCCCGCATCGGAACCCCATTGTCGGGCGCGATTCCAGCGCGGCAGAACTTGCGTATCTGGCAAAGCCCGGCGCAGGCTTCTAACGGCGGATTTCGACTTCCGCCTTTCTGTCGCCTTTCTTTGCTATAAGAAGCGGCCTCATTGATAAAAGCGAATCCTGCGGGGATTATTTTGCGGCTCAATCACTTCCTGCTTCGACACTTCGTACTCGTAGCGCTGACGCTGGCGACGCTCGTGCAGTCCGTGGGTGTGCCGCTGGCACAGGTCACACAGCCCGCTGCTCCCGCCGTTTCCCAACAGCAGCCTGCACCCGCCGCAACTCCGGCCCCGGCCGCAGATGCGCCGCTTGCCAATAGCGGCCTCGATCAGGCGCTGAAGGATATCGAGGCGGCGAAGAAGAAGCTTGCGGCCTATCAGGAGAGCGCCAAAGTCAATTCCGACAATGACGATGGGCTGGTGACGCTCTCCGGTCAGGTCGACGAGCTCGGCCGTGCCGTGATCGCTACATCCGTCGGCCTGCGTCCGCGCTTCGATCAGATCAAGAACCGCCTTGCCGAAATCGGCGAGCCGCCGAAGGAAGGGCAGCCGCCGGAAGCGGAGATCGTCACCAACGAGCGCAACGCGCTGACCGCCGAGCGGTCGCAGATCAACGCCGTGACTGGTGATGCCGAGAACCTGTCGATGGCGGTCAACAAGCTGATCAACGAGGTTGCCGAAACCCGCCGCCGTCTGTTTGCCGCAACGCTGCTGCGCCGCACCGATGTGTCTATGTCGGTTCTCGACGATGCCGGCAGCGCCTTCCTCACCGAGATCGGTAAGTTCAACGACGCCATGACCGGCTGGATGGTGTTCGTCTGGAAGTTCAAGCGGTTGCCGCTGTTCACCGCGCTCTTGCTGTCGCTGGCGACCGCGCTGATCCTGTTGTCGGGGGGCTACCGGATCTTCGGCGGCTACCTGAAGCGCGACGATGGCATCGAGCATCCGAGCTATATCAGCCGCCTGTCGATTGCCTTCTGGGCAACGGTTATCCGCACCTCGTCGCTGGCCGCACTGCTCGTCACGTCCTATTTCTTCCTCGACAGTTTCAATGTGCTCCGGCCGGATATTGCCCCTGTGATTGCCGCGCTGTTCGGTGCGATCGGGCTCATCTATTTCGTCCGGCGTTTCACAAATGCCGTGTTTGCACCGCGCGAACCGCATTGGCGGCTGGTCAGGCTTTCCAATCGCGGCGCACAGTCGATCGGCGCCTGCCTGCTGGCCATGGCGGTCGTCAACGCGCTCGATTATCTATTCGGCAGCGTCAGCGAGGCGATGGGATCGCCGCTGGTGCTGACCGTGGTGCGCAGCCTGATCGCCGCGATGATCATCGGTTTGATCCTGATTGCCGCTTCTTTCGGACGGCCGATGCTCGCCCGGGGCGGCGATCCGGATGCGCCGGGCCGCCATTGGCCACGCGGCATGGCGATCATCCTGAGGGTGCTTGGCGTCGGCCTGATCGTCACCGCGCTGACGGGCTATGTTGGCCTGGCACGCTTCGTCGCAACCCAGTTGATCATCACGGGCGCGATCGTCGTCACCACTTATATCGGCTTGCTGTCGGGCAAGGCGATCTCGAAGACCGAGACGTTCGGCGACACTTTCATCGGCCGCTTCCTCAGCCAGCGTTTCAAGCTGGGGGCGGTTGCCATCGATCAGGCGGGTCTTGTGGCAGGTCTTGCGATCTATGCCGTGGCGTTGATGACCGGCATACCGCTCGTGCTCCTTCTCTGGGGCTTCCATATCCAGGATCTCCAGCAGATCGCCTACAGGCTGTTCACCGAGGTTCGCCTCGGCGGCATCAGCATTTCGCTTGTGGGGATCTTCACAGGCATCCTGCTGTTTGCCGGCGGCTATCTTGTGACGCGCTGGGTACAGCGCTGGCTTGACGGCAATGTCATGGCGCGCAGCCATGTCGACATCGGCGTGCGCAACTCGGTCAAGACCGGCATCGGCTATCTCGGTGTCGGCGTTGCGGCGATCGTCGGCGTCTCGGCTGCTGGCATCGACCTTTCCAGCCTGGCGCTCGTCGCCTCTGCCCTGTCGGTCGGTATCGGTTTTGGCCTGCAGAACATCGTCTCGAATTTCGTTTCCGGCCTGATCCTGCTGGTCGAGCGGCCGTTCAAGGTCGGCGACCATGTCGTCTCAGGCACGGCCGAGGGTATTGTCACGCGTATCTCGGTGCGCGCCACAGAGATCGAGACCTTCCGCAAGCAGTCTATCATCGTGCCGAATTCGGAGCTGATCAATGCCGCGGTTGGCAACTGGACGCATCGCAACAAGGTCGGCCGTTCGGAAATTCCGGTGTCCGTCAGCTACGAGGCCGATCCGCAGAAGGTGATGGATATCCTCTTGGAACTGGTGAACGCCGTACCGCAGGTGCTGCGCAATCCGGAACCGCATGTCGAGTTCCTGCGCTTCGGCACCTATTCGCTGGATTTCGAACTGCGCTTCATGCTCGCCGATATGGGCGACGGCCTGAAGGTGCGCAACGGTTTGCGCATCGCCATCCTCAAGCGGTTCAGGGAAGAGGGCATAGAGATCCCGCTGCCGCAGAGCGACATTACCTATCATCGCGAGAATGCTTTGCCTCCGGCGCCAGCGGCAAAGCCGTCGATGGAGGAAAATCTTCAGGATAAAACGCCGAAGGATGATGGTGGCTCCGTCCGCCAGTTGCGCGGCAAGGCCGCCGATGGCAGTCTCAAGGGGTAAGGGGTCTTATTCAGCGGCCATTCACGCGCCGCTGGCTATAAGATCCTGGCAATCGGGTTTTCGCTGCTGGGGGCAGCAGCGCCGATAAGCCCTTGGGGAGGGCGCCTGCAGGCGCCGTTGTGAATGGCAAGACTTGCCGTTGGACTGCTTCTTTCCCTCTTTGCCGCCGCAAACGCGTGGGCGGCAACCGTCACCAATACCGATCCCGCCGCCGTCGTGGTTGTCATCACCGAGGGCGGGAACAAGGTCGAGATCGTCGTCGATAGCGGCGCTTCCGAGACGCTGTGTGCGTCCGGGTGCTTCATGACCGCACCTGATGGCGACCGGATCGGGCTCGATGGCGGAGAGACGATCGACATCGTCAATGGCTCGGCTGTCATCAAGTAGCGCCGATGCCTCACATCTTGGCCGTGCAGGGCCGCGATTTCGCAGTCTGACCGGTATGCTTGCGCACGATCTCTTAATCATAAGAATAAGAAAGCATTTGGCGCGATCTGCAAGAACTTCCGGGCGGGTTTTCCGGGTGCCTCGATTAATCATTATTCAAATGAATTGATATATCTGTCTCATCCAGGGACACATTTTCATTCAAAGGTTTTGCTATGTCGTTTTTAGGTATTTCGGGAATGCAATATTCCGGCGAAATGTTTGCGGGTGCGCGTATTATTCTCGCAGAAGATTCCAATGTCTTCACGTCGATGATCAGCGCCCGGCTCAAGGAGCTTTTCGATATCAATGTCGAGGTCTGCCGCAATTTCGAAGACCTCCAGCTGGCCTATGACAAGTCCTCCGACCCGATCACGCTAGCAATCTCGAACATCAATCTTCCGGGCGCCGAAAAGGGTGAAGCGCTCGAATATCTGGTGGATCTCAGCATCCCGACGATCGTCTTTACCGGCACTTTCCACGAGGGCCTGCGCGACGAACTGATGGCCAAGGATATCGTCGACTACATCCTCAAGGACAATGTTTTCGCCGTCGATCTGCTGGCCGAATCCATTTGCCGATTCCTCACCAACAAGCGTCATCACGTGCTGATCGTCGATGACAGCGCCACTGCGCGCGCGCTGCTCTCCAGCCGCCTGAAGCGCTATAATTTCCGCGTCAGCGTTGCCGAAAGCGGCGCGAAGGCGCTCGAGATTCTCAAGGCCAACCGGGATATCGGTCTGATGGTCACTGACTACAACATGCCTGACATTGACGGCTTTGAACTGACGCGCCGCATTCGCGCCAGCATCGGCTCCCACGAACTGCGCATCATCGGCGTCTCGTCGTCGTCGAACCGGCTGTTGTCGGCGCGCTTCCTGAAGGCCGGCGGGAACGATTTCATGCTGCGTCCGTTCATTGACGAGGAGTTCTATTGCCGCGTCAATCAGAACCTCGACACATTGCTGCAAATCAAGACGATGAAACGGGAACGGGCGGTTGCCTGAGACGAGTGATCCTGAGCCGCGGAGTACGAAAGGTCCCCGATCGACGCGGGGACCTGTCGCCGTTGTTAAGAGACTTCGAATTTCTGCAATTTCAGGTTATTTTGAGCCTGTTCTGCCTCTTCACCCAATTGGGTGTGTCCGCTATCGTCCAAGCTGTTATGGGGACAGCCGATTCGGCTGCTCCAGGCGCCGCGGGGAGTAAGGGACTGGATGGCTTTTCAGGCGGATTTCAATCGGGATAGCTCTGTGCCGCGTTTTGGCGGGCACAAAATACTTCTGGTTGAAGATTCCCGGATGTTTTCTGCCGTTTTGTGCCACCGCTTCCAGACCGAGCTCGGTCTCAACGTCAAGACGTGCCCTTCGCTCAAGGCGCTTCAGGAAGCGCTGGCCCAGGATCCGCATGGCTATACGATGGCCGTCGTCGATCTGAACCTGCCGGATTCGCCTTATGGCGAGGCACTCGATTGCGCCATCGAGCACAAGATCCCGGCCATCGTCTTCACCGCCACCTTCGACATTGCGACGCGCAACCGGATCATGGAGCGCAACGTCATCGACTACGTGCTCAAGGACAACGAGTTTGCGCTCGATAACCTGGTCGGCACCGTGCGCAGGGCAATCCTGAACCGCAAGACCCGGGTTCTCGTCGTCGATGACGTCCAATCCGCCCGCCAGGTCCTGGTCGATCTGCTGACGGCGCAGCAATATATGGTGGTCGAGGCGAATTCCGGACTTGAGGCGCTGGCGGCGCTGGAGGCATACAGCGATATCGAGCTTGTGGTTACCGATCATCATATGCCCGATATGAGCGGCTATGAGCTGACGCGGCGCATCCGGCACCGGTTCGGCTCCGACAAGATCCGGGTGATCGGCGTGTCGTCATCGAATGACAGGATGCTGTCGGCGAGCTTCCTGAAAGCCGGCGCCAGCGACTTCGTCTACCGTCCCTTCGTTGCCGAAGAGCTGCAGTGCCGGATCGCCAACAATGTCGAGACGCTGACGCAGCTGAAGCAGTTGAGAGCTGCGGCGGCCTGCGATTATCTCACCGGCCTCTACAATCGCCGCTATTTCTATGATTCCGGCCCCAAGGTCGTGAACCAGTGTCTGCGCCAGAAGGCGGTAAGCTCGGTTGCCATTCTCGACATCGACCATTTCAAGCGGCTGAACGACACTTATGGCCATGAGATCGGCGACAAGGTTCTGATCGCTGTCGCCGCGCGCCTGGCAACGATCTTCGAAGGCAGCGACAATCTTCTCTCGCGGCTCGGCGGCGAGGAATTCGCGATCCTGTTTCCGATGATGGATTCGCATGCCGCCACCAAGCTCTGCGATGAAGTTCGATCCGATCTGTCGCGGCTGAAAGTGTCGGCTGATGACGAGGAGCTGTCGGTCACCGTGTCGATCGGCGTTGCCGAGATTGCCGGCTACGAGAGCTTCGAGAACTATCTGAATGCTGCCGACCAGTTTCTCTACATGGCCAAGCACAAGGGCCGGAACATGGTCTATTCGGATGCCCGCATGACGCAAGAAGCGGCGCAATAGACGCCGCTTCGCATTTTCTATCTCAATCGTCTGGTTTTCAGGCTGCCAGCGCCTGGCGCGCGGTGGCCATCGTCATCTTGCGCTCGGCGCGCTCCTGCTGGGGCGAGCGGTTGTAGAGTTCGCGATAACACTTGGAGAAGTGCGAGGCGGAGACGAAACCGCAGGCGACCGCCACTTCAACGACAGGCATCGACGACTGCACCAGAAGATGGCGGGCGCGGTCGAGGCGGATCTCAAGATAGTAGCGGGCAGGAGAGCGGCCCATTTCCTGACGGAACAGGCGCTCGATCTGGCGGCGCGAAAGACCGGCGCCATCGGCGATTTCCAGCAGCGACAGCGGTTCGGCCAGGTTGCCTTCCATCAGCTCGATGATCGACAGGACCTTGGCATTCTGGACGCCGAGACGGGCGCGCAACGGCAGGCGCTGGCGGTCGTGCGGGCTGCGGACGCGGTCCGTCAGGTGCTGCTCACAGATACGGTTGACGAGGCTCTCGCCGAAATCCTGGCCGACGAGGTTCAGCATCATGTCCAGCGAGGCGGTGCCGCCGGCGCAGGTATAGAGATTGCTGTCCACTTCGTAGAGGTCGGCATAGACCTCCGCCTGCGGGAAGGCTTCCGAGAAGCCCGGCAGGTTTTCCCAGTGGATGGCGCAGCGCTTGCCATTCAGGAGCCCGGCCTGAGCAAGCACATGCGCGCCCGTACAGAGACTGCCGACGGCGACGCCGCGATTGTAGCTTTCGCGAAGCCAGGCATTGACCGACTTGTTGTTGAAATCCTCGACATCGATGCCGGAACAGACCAGCACCATGCTCGGGCGGTTCTCGCCGCCGAGATGACGGCGCTCTTCGGCGAGCGAGGAATTGGCTTCGACGCCGATGCCGCAGGAAGAATAGACCTTGTTGCCGTCAACCGAGGTGAGGCGCCAGGTATAGGCCTGATAGCCGAGCATCCGGTTGGCGATGCGCAGCGTGTCGATCGCCGCCGAAAAGGGCAGCATGGTGAACTGGGGAACCATAAAGAAGACGAGAGAGCGCTTCTTGGTCAGCATCTTGTTCATGAGCAAAATCCATGCTGGAGGGCGATGCGCTATTGGTGCGTGGAATGCGTCGCTTAGATGTTCTGAAAGCGACATTCGCATGGAAATCTGCGGCTGATAAGCGCTATTTTGCGACATGCCGCTCTAAGCGGCCTGCCAAATGCACGACGGCTTCGTCAAAAGTTGCAAGCTGAAACTGATTTCAAATATATGCGTCTGAAATTCAAGATTAAATTTCACCTGCCCAAAAACGATGAGGGCGGCGCTGCCATTGGCAGGGCGCCGCCCTCACGCTGGGAGGTATGTCGCATTCATTACATATCCTTGCGGTCATCCGCTGCTTCTGCCGACGGATAGCCCACGTCCTTGCGGATGTCGAACGGCATGGATTCGATTTCGCGTGCTGCCTGCCACTGGTGCCATGCGTGCGACGCCTTATGCAGAAGGCTGCCGACGTCGAAATGCAGGCCGGATGAGCTCTTGCTATCCCGATAGGTGATGGTGGTCATTTTCCTTGTCCTTTGATCGTTGAGCGTCTTGCGCCCGTTACCTGATATGGGCCTTTGATATCCATCAATCAAACGAATAGATTTTATGGATACCATCAGTTTTGTTGAAGGTCTCTCGCATCACTTCGCGTTCGGCAGATGCGGAAGCGTAGGGATCGACATCGGCGATCAGGTGGTGCGGCAAAGCCGTCATCTGGCGCATGGTCTTTTCCCATGCGGCCCGCTGGATCTGCCGCGAACGGAACGCGAAGAAGGCGTCGATTGCAGAATGGACGGTGTCAGTCATCATGGCCTCCTCTTTGTCTATCAGCCATGAGTGAAATATAAGGTTCGATTGACTTTCAGCCAAACGAAATGATATGGTGCTTAAGATCAGAAAAATTGAAAGATGCGCCGATGACGATGCCCTTTCGCAGGCCAATCCCGCTTCTCGATAACGATGTTCTGCGCACCTTCGTGGCGATCGCGGAAACCGGCAATTTTTCGACGGCCGCCGAAGCAGTGTTCAGAACTCCCTCTGCCGTCTCCATGCAGATCAAGAAGCTCGAAGAACAGCTCGGCGCGACATTGTTCCTGCGCGACGCCCGCTCGGTGACTCTAACGCAGCATGGCGAGCTGTTGCTCACCTATGCGCGCAATATCCTGGCGCTGTCGAACGAAGCCGTGTCGCGCTTCATCATGCCTGAGCTCAGCGGCGTGGTGCGCCTCGGCGCGCCCGAAGATATCGGCGAACGGCTGCTGCCGAGCATTCTCAAGAGTTTCGCCGAAAGCTATCCCGGCATCATGGTCGATGTGACCATCGATATGAGCATCGGGCTGAAGAAGCGGATGGAAGAGCAGCGCCTGGATCTGGCGCTCGTCAATTTTGCGACCAGGCCATTCCCGACCGGCGGCGAGATCGTCTACCGCGAGAAGCTTGTCTGGGCCGGCGCCAAGTGCGGCACGGCGCACCGCAAGGAACCCCTGCCGATCTCGATCTGGGAAGAGGGCTGCATCTGGCGCCAGGAAGCGCTGTCGCAGCTTGAGCGCAACAAGCGGCCCTATCGCGTTGCCTATCTCAGCGGCCATACGATGGCGCAGAGGGCGGCTGTGGTTTCCGATCTGGCGATTGCGCCGCTACCGCGCTCCTATGTCAGCGACGATATGGTGATCCTCGGCGCGCAGGAGGGGTTGCCTGAGCTCGGCTCCTTCGAGATTCGCCTTCTGACGGCGTCGCAGCTCTCTGGCCCGATGCAGGCGGTTGCCGACAGCATCCGCTTTGCCTTTGCTGAAAAAGCGAAGGCCGCGGCTGCCTAAACCATTCTGGCGTGAACCTTTTTGGCTTTGATGCGTTTATCGGCCGGAGCGGCGTTCGCCGCTTCGGAGAGGTCATATTTTCAAAGGAATTCCACGATGACGACCACAGCCAAAATCGGCGCTGCCCTCATGCTCCTGCTTGCTCTTTCGTCCTGCGGCAACACGATCCGCGGCGTCGGCCGCGACACGGCCAACGCCGTCAATGCGACGCAGGATGCCGGCCGGTCCGTCGACCGGGCCGCACGCCGCTAATCAGATCTTGGCTGCCGGATAGGCCCTTTCAAGGCCGCCGGAGCGCACCAGTCCAGTGCGGAAGGCCTCATAGGCCGGATGCTGGCTGGACTTGGCGGCTTCCATCAGGCGGACTTGAAGGCGGTCCGGAGCGGCTGAGCCGATCCATTTCCCCGTCGTTTCAAGCTTCAGCGAATTGAGAAACCGGCTCTCGGCCGATTGATCGAGGTAGCGGTGCAGGCCATCGACCAGATTGTCGTCCTGTGCCGCATTCTCCATCAGGAGCTGGAGGTAGGACTTGTCGGCATCGCTGCTGCCGGCAAATTTCTGGACAACGGTGTCGCGATCGGGAAAGGAAGCGGCGGGGGTCATTTCAAGCACCTGCAATATCAATGGGCGCAGCCTGGCTGCGTTTTCGTTGTCGAAGGCATATCATGACGGCGCTGGCCTTCGCGAAGCTTGCTAAAGCGCTCGTTTCACCCGGGCCGCCACTTCTTCGGGCACCCAGAGGGTCCAGAGCTCCGGGTAATTCTGCAAAAAATAGATGGCGGCGTTGCGGCTGCTTTCACCGTTTTCATCCTGCCATGCCAGCACGTCGTTGATCGTGCCGTTGTCCCATCTGCGCTTGCGAAGATAATCCATCGCCGGACCGGCGCGGTCTGCGAACGACCTTGTGGTGACGGTGAACGCCTGGGATGTCGGATAAGCGTTGCGCTCGGGCTTGGCGCATCCGGGGACGGAGGTGCAGTTGTCCCACTCTGCCTGGTCGAAGGGGACACCCATCGCCAGCCGCACCATCTCGTATTTTCCGGCGACCGCAGTCGGCGCCCAGTAATAACCGAGCCAGCCGCGTTTGTCGGCAAAGGCATCGGCAATCGATGCATCGAGCGACCGCGGCGTTTCAGCTCCTATGAGATCAAAGCCTTTCTCTTCTGCATGGAAGGCATTGTAGATGTTCTGCGTCGAGATCTTGCAGGCCCAGCCGGTTGGGCAATTGAATATCGCAGCCTTGTCCGTCGATCCGTCGCCCGGAAAGAGATCCGGGCGGGCGAGGGCGTCTTCCAGCGTCTTGATGGACGGGTTGGCGTCGGCGACGAATTTGGGGATCCACAGACCTTCAACTGCACCTTCTGAGAGGATCTCCGCGCCTTCGACAAGGCGGCCGGCGGTGATGGCATCGTCCAGTTCGGTCTGGACGCCCTTTACCCAGAGTTCTGGCGCGACGTCCGGCGACGATTTTCCGTTCATCGAGGCGAAGGTTGGCATGGTGTCGCCGGGGACGATCTTGACGTCACAGCCATAGCCGGCTTCGAGAATGATCCTGTCAAAATTCGCGGCGATGGCGGCCGAGCCCCACTTCATCTCGGCAATCGAGACGCTTCCGCAACCGGATGCCGCGGCCGAGGTCGCAAAGGCGCAGACAAGTGCGGCGAATAACAGCATTTTTCCTGCGGTCTTCATCTGCACATCCTTATTTCCACTCAGGATTTTTAATTTTGCAAATGCTAGCGCAGAAAAGGTTGCGGTCAACTTTCCGCAGTTGAACTTTTTTGGCCTAAAACATTGATTTATAAAGGCTAATATTAGTGACTCCTGTCACATTCACCCGGGCGCGCCGATGCGCAGTGCACAAGCCGCTGCCAACAAAAGTTCAAAAAAGGTCAAAATTCATGTTTGCTTAAGGCCTCAATAACTCTCCGGTAAGGATGTCGCGTTATCAGTGTAGCCACGGCGGGGGACAAACCGCCGGTTCTCCGGATCAGGTTTTGCGTCCCGGAGAAGACGAGTTTCGCCGTGTATGGGCGAATACGCCAGAGTTTACGGCAAACCGCGCGGCTTACTGCCTGCGCGGTTTTCGTGTTTTTGGCCCTGCCGTTGACCGCGCGAGGCAACGCGTTGTAGGCCTCGTCCCATGACCAGAGCCATCATGCTGCAGGGAACAGGATCGGATGTCGGCAAGACGGTGCTCGTTGCCGGTCTCTGCCGGCTGGCGGCCAATCGCGGGCTGACGGTGCGGCCCTTCAAGCCGCAGAACATGTCCAACAACGCCGCCGTTGCCGACGATGGCGGCGAGATCGGCCGCGCGCAGTGGCTGCAGTCCCTTGCTGCGCGCACACCGTCATCTGTTCATATGAATCCGGTGCTTTTGAAGCCGCAATCGGAGAACGGCAGCCAGATCATCGTCCAGGGCAAGGTCTGGGGGCAGGCAAAGGGGCGTGACTATCAGCGTCTGAAGCCGCAACTGCTTGAATTTGTACTGTCGAGTTTCGGCACGGTTTCCGAGGGCGCCGATCTCCTGATCGTCGAAGGCGCGGGATCGCCGGCGGAGATCAACCTGCGCCCGGGCGATATCGCCAATATGGGCTTTGCGACAAGGGCCGACGTGCCGGTCGTGCTGGTCGGCGATATCGATCGCGGCGGCGTCATCGCCTCGCTCGTTGGGACCCATGCGATCCTCGACGACACCGATCGGGCGATGATATCCGGCTATATCATCAACAAGTTTCGCGGCGACGTCTCGCTTTTCGACGACGGAATTGCCGCGATCGGCCGCTATACCGGCTGGCCGTGCTTCGGCGTCGTGCCCTGGCTGAAGGCAGCAGGCGGGCTGCCTGCAGAGGATTCAGTCGTTCTTGAAAAACTGGCGCGTGGAAGCGGGGCCGCATTGAAGATCGCCGTCCCGGTTCTGCCGCGGATCGCCAATTTCGACGATCTCGACCCGTTGAGAGCCGAAGACGACGTCGAGCTGGTGTTCGTGCGCGCCGGGGAGCGTCTGCCCGAAGACGCGGCGCTCGTCGTGCTGCCGGGCTCCAAATCGACGATCAGCGACCTTGCCGATTTTCGCGCCGAAGGATGGGATCGCGATCTGACCTCCCATGTCCGGCGCGGCGGCCGGGTGATCGGCATTTGCGGCGGTTATCAGATGCTCGGCCGCAAGGTTCACGATCCGCTCGGCATCGAGGGCGGAACAGCGGAAGTTGACGGGCTCGGGCTGCTCGACGTCGAAACCGTCATGGCGCCGGAGAAGACGGTCCGCAACAGCCATGCTGTTTCTGCCGAATATGGTACGCCGCTGTCAGGCTATCAGATCCATCTCGGCGTGACCGAGGGGCCGGATTGCAACCGGCCGTCGGCCGTGGTGGATGGTGCCGCCGATGGTGCCATATCGGCGGATGGATGTATCGTCGGCACTTATCTGCACGGGCTGTTTTCCAGCGATGCCTATCGCAGCCGGTTGCTGCGGAGTTTCGGCCTTCAGGGCGAAAGGCGCAATTACGCGGAGAGCGTCGACCGGGCGCTGGATGCCGTTGCGGCCGAACTGGAGGCGCATCTCGACCGTGACTGGCTGAACCGGCTGCTTGGCTAGATTTCCCCGGACATTTCGCGGCGCCGCCGGTCGAGCTCTTCGCTGTAGCGGCGCAGCGTGTGGCTTTCGCTGAGCTGGCCGACGACCTTGCGCTCGATCAGATTGTTGAGCACGGCGAGCGCTTCGCTCTCGCTCTTGTCGAAGATGGCGGCTGCCTGCTTGGCATTCATCTGCGGCTGCAGGAAATCGTTCTTGTAGCGAACGAAACTCTCCAGCCCCTTGCCCTCATCGTCGGTGGCGATCGGATTCGCATGAATTTCCGGCACCAGCACCAGACCGGCATATTTGCCTGTGTCATCGACGAGGATGACGCGTTGCGTGGCGCCGGCGGGAAAGGCCTTCTTGAATTCCTCGACGGTGGTTGCGGCATTGGCGGTCTTGACGTCGGCGCGCATCAGCTTGTCGACCGTCAGATTGCGGATCCAGCCGACATCATGCGCGCTGCGAATGCTTTCGCCGCGCAGGTGAAAACGCCATGTGGCGAAGGAGTAGCCAAAGGTGGTGCGCACGACCAGCGAGGAGGTGATCACGGCTGCGAGCACCAGCGCGGTAATCGGAAAGTCGCCGGTAATTTCCAGCGCCAGGAACGTCATCGTCAGCGGTCCGCCGATGATGGCGACGGCGAGCGAACTCATGCCGACGACGGCATAGACTTCCGGTGTCAGCGAAGCATGGGCGAAGAGCGGGGCGGCATAGGCAAAGAGCTTGCCGAGCAGCGCACCCATGAACAGCGAGGCGAAGAACAGGCCGCCCCTAAATCCGGAGCCGATCGACACCGCGGATGCAAGCGACTTCAACAGCAGGATACCGACAAGCGTCGGGATCGCCACCTGATGCGCCAGGTTGAGATGCAAGGCGCCGTGACCTGCCGAAAGCACCTGCGGAGAGATTGTGGCCAGCAGGCCGACGACGATGCCGCCGAGCGCCGGGCGTACCGGCGTCGGTACGGAACTCTTGCGGGCCAGTTCCTCGACAAAGGAAACGCCCTGCATGATCAGGATGCCGGCTCCGGCGCAGCAGGCGCCAAGCAGAATGGCCGGCACATAATCGGCCGGCACCACAGTGCCGAACCTGCCGACGTCGATGGTGAAATCGTTGCCTGCCAGCAGCCGTGCCACCAGCGTCGAGAGCAGGGCAGAGACGACAACGGGTGTCAGCGAGACGATGGTGTAGGTGCCAATGATCAGCTCGAACGCGTAGAAGGCGCCGGTTAGTGGGGCATTGAAGGCTGCGGCGATAGCGCCTGCCGCACCGCAGCCGAGGAGGACGCGCAGATCGGCGCGGCGCAGCTGCAGCTTCAGGCCGAGCTTCGAGGCCAGGCCAGCCGCCAGCTGCGTATAGCCGGCCTCGAGGCCCACGGACGCGCCAAAACCGTTGGAGATCAGGTTCTGGATCGCCACGATGATGCTGTCCGTCAGCGAGAGGCGGCCACCATGCAGCGCATTGGCCTCGATCGGGTCGACCATCGGCTTCTTGCGCGTCCTGCTGAGGATGAAGAGCAGCAGGCCGAGAAGCATGCCGCCGCAGACCGGTGCCAAAAGCAGCAGCAGCTTGTTGCTGATATCGGAGGAGCTGAGACGATCGACATCGCTGATGCCGAAGATGAGGCTGTGCATCTCGCGGGAGATCAGGCTCATGCCGGTGACCGCGCAGCCAGAGATGACGCCGACCGCGCCACCGGCGAAAACCATGCCCATTTCGTTCTGGCGCGCCAGCGCGCGCAGCCGCGCCAAATCGAATTTGAGATGGCGCCGCGTCAGGCGGCCGATATCGGTTTTCGTGAGCATGATGACAGAACTAGGCGACGGGGAGCAGGATCAAGGAAGCGCGCGTTGTGCGCCGCATGATTTCGCGAGCAATTGCAGCAAAAGCGAGGCGACGGCAAGTGAAATCGCGTCGTAAGTCAATGAATTTAATAGACTATCTGTTTGGTAGACTCAGTCGTGTTAATACGGGGCATTTTCCATCATGCCAGGCTCGATTGACTTCGCGCTGCCGCGCGCCTAACGATGAAATCAATAACGGATGGTTCCGGAGCGGTGATTGCCGCCCTGGATGAAAAGGGAATGTGACGGGGCGGACCCAAACCGGGCGTCTTCATCACAGCCGACCCCGCGACTGTAGAGCGGTCAGGGTCTTCCATCCGGTGCACCGGCACCACTGGCTGATCGCTGCATTCCGCGGCAGGGCTGTGGCTCAAGGACACCGGAAAAGCCACTGGAATGCATCGTGATCAGCAGGGGCTGGACGCCTCCATTTCTACGAATCGTCCGCCTTTTCACGAGAATGCAGCCGGGAAGGCGAGGAAGATCCGCTGGCACGATCAGGGATGGCCTTGCGCCATCCCTGTCGAGGCCTCAAACCGCGAGCCAGGAGACCTGCCAACCGTGCCGGGCGAAGAGCCCACCCAAGGGCAATCTTGTCCGCTGCCAGCACGGAGGTTGTCATGGCTGAAACACGAATTTGCATGCCGTTACGTGCGGCCCTGAGGATTTCCCTCATTCCTGTGCTTGTCACAGGAATCCAGCGTGCCCAAGTCCTTGGGCACAGGAGACTCGTTTTCCTGCAGTTGCGATTCATTCACGGCGCCGACGCGCCGTGGCTGGATTCCTGTGGCAGGCGCAGGAATGAGGGACGTGGGTGTGGCGGACGCCAATACGCTGATGCCGGAGCCATCCTCACATGAGCAGCACCACCTTCGTGCTCGGCGGCGCCCGTTCGGGAAAATCCCGTTTCGCAGAGCAGCTGATCGCCGATAGCGGCCTCGAGCGCCACTATATCGCCACTGGGCGTGCCTGGGATGACGAGATGCGGGCGCGGATTGCCGCCCACAGGAACGATCGCGGGCCATCCTGGACGACGCATGAGGAGCCGCTGCAGCTTGTCGAGTGCCTGTCGGCCGCCGACGGCGAAGGGCGGGCGATCCTTGTCGATTGCCTGACGCTCTGGGTCACCAATCTGATGATGGGCGAGCGGGACATGGCGGCGGAATCTGCTGCCCTTGCTGCCTGGCTGCCGAAGGCCAGGGCGCGGCTTGTGCTTGTTTCCAATGAAGTCGGCCTCGGGATCGTGCCCGAGAACCGGATGGCGCGGGATTTCCGTGATCATGCCGGGCGGCTGCACCAGATGATCGCGGCCTCTGCCGCGGACGTGTATTTTATCGCGGCAGGGCTGCCGCTGAAAATGAAGGGTTGAAGTTTATGAACCAGAAGATCCCCGCAACCGTGATCACCGGCTTTCTCGGTGCCGGCAAGACGACGATGATCCGCAACCTGCTTTCCAACACCGGCGGCAAGAAGATCGCGCTGATCATCAACGAATTCGGCGATCTCGGCGTCGATGGAGACGTGCTGAAGGGCTGCGGCGCCGAGAACTGCACCGAGGACGACATCATCGAACTGACGAACGGCTGCATCTGCTGCACCGTTGCCGACGATTTCATTCCTACGATGACCAAGCTGCTCGAGCGCGAGCAGCGCCCCGATCATATCGTCATCGAGACCTCGGGTCTTGCGCTGCCGCAGCCGCTGGTCGCCGCCTTCAACTGGCCCGATATCCGCAGCGAAGTGACCGTCGATGGCGTCATCACCGTCGTCGACAGCGCTGCCGTTGCCGCCGGACGGTTCGCCGACGACCACGATGCCGTCGATGCGCGCCGCGCCGAAGACGAGTCGCTCGACCACGAGAGTCCGATCGAGGAGCTGTTCGAGGATCAGCTGACCTGCGCCGATCTGATTGTGCTCAACAAGACGGACCTGCTGGATGCCGCAGGCATTATTCGCGTCCGTGACGAAGTGGCGTCGCGCATTTCGCGGAAGCCTGCGCTGATCGAGGCGAAGAACGGCGACGTTCCGGCCAGCGTCTTGCTCGGCCTCGGCGTCGGCACCGAGGAAGATATCGCCAATCGCAAGTCCCATCACGAGCTCGAGCATGAGGACGGCACGCCGCATGACCACGACGAGTTCGACAGCTTCATCGTCGAGCTTGGTGCGATTGCCGATACGGCCGGTTTCATCGAGAAGCTGAAGGGCGTGATTGCCGAGCATGACGTTTTGCGCCTCAAGGGCTTTGCCGATGTCGCGGGCAAGCCGATGCGCCTGCAGATCCAGGCTGTCGGCAGCCGTATCGACCAGTATTTCGACCGCGCCTGGGCTACCGGCGAAACGCGCGGCACGCGTCTCGTCGTCATCGGTCTGCATGACATGGACGAGGCGGCCGTGCGCAAGGCCATCGAGGCGCTCGTCTGATCCATGCATCTGCTTCTCGCCCAGAAAGGAACGATCAGCGACGGTGACGAGGCCATCGATCTTGGCCAGTCGCCTGGCAATATCCTGTTCCTGTCTGCGGCGGATACGGAGCTTGTGGCCATCGCCGCCGCCCACGGACAGGGCGGCGGTTCGCCGCTGACGCTCAGGCTTGCCAGCCTGATGAGCCTCAAGCATCCGATGTCCGTCGATGCCTATGTCGAGCGGACGGCGCGGCATGCGAAACTTATCATTGTCCGCGCGCTCGGCGGCGCCAGCTATTTTCACTATGCGCTGGAGGCTCTGCATGCCTGTGCGGCACGGTATGGCGCGCGAATTGCCGTTCTGCCCGGGGATTCCAAGCCGGATGCGGGGCTGACGCCGTTTTCCAATGTGGCGCTCGATGATCTCAATGCGCTGTGGGCTTATCTGATCGAGGGCGGTGACGCGAATTCGCGGTGGCTGCTGGATTATGCGGCGGCGATGCTGTCGGGTGGTGAAAAGCCCGGTGCGGCAGCGCCGTTGATGAAGGCCGGGATATGGTGGCCGGGGCGGGGAGTCGTTGGGGTTGAGGAGTGGAGAGTGTTGTCTGCGGCGATGCTGCGGAACGGGGCACCCCCCTCTGTCCTGCCGGACATCTCCCCCTCAGGGGGGGAGATCGACTCGTGGTTGGCGTTTCCCCAAATTATCGAAGCTGGAACGAGCGGCTCCTCCCAGCCAATCTCCCCCCCTGAGGGGGAGATGTCCGGCAGGACAGAGGGGGGTAATCCGCCCTCTACATCTAACGACGCCCCCATCGCCGCCATCAGCTTCTACCGCGCCCTCGTCCAGAGCGGCGAGACCGCACCGGTCGAGGCGATGATCGAGGCCTTGGCGGCGGAAGGTCTCAGGCCGCTGCCGGTCTTTGCCTACAGCCTGAAAGACCCGGTCTCCAAGGGCATCATCGACAGCATTTTCGATCAGGCGCCTCCTGATGTCGTGGTCAACACGACGGGCTTTGCGGTGTCGGCGCCCGGCGCTCTGCGTGAATCGACCGTGCTGGAAAAAAGCGGCGCCGTGGTGCTGCAGGCAATCCTGTCTGCCTCGTCGCGCGAGGCATGGGCCGGGTCATCGCAGGGGCTGTCGGCGCGCGATCTCGGGATGAATGTGGCGCTGCCCGAAGTCGATGGACGGGTTCTGGCGCGTGCGGTCTCGTTCAAGTCGGCGGCGCGTTATGATGCGGCTGTCGAGGCCAATATCGTCACCAGCCAGCCTGATGAAGGGCGGATGCGTTACACGGCGAGGCTCGCAGCCGGCTGGGCGCGGCTGCGGCGCAAGCCGGCTGCGGCGCGGCGCGTGGCGCTGGTGCTCGCCAACTACCCGAACCGCGATGGGCGCCTCGGCAACGGCGTCGGCCTCGATACGCCTGCAGGTACCGTCGAGGTGCTGAAAGCGATGCGCGGGGCGGGCTACGATGCCGCCGATTTCCCTGATGATGGCGATGCGCTGATCCGCCATCTCTCGGAGGGGCCGACGAATTCCGGACGCGACGGAAAGGTGATCCGCGAAACGCTTTCCATGAGTCGATACAAGGCGTTCTGCGCGTCTCTTCCGAAAAAGATTCAAGACGAGATGACGGCGCGCTGGGGTGTGCCGGAGGGTGATCCCTACGTTGTGGATGGTCATTTCGCTCTGCCGTTCACGCGGTTCGGCAATGTGCTGGCGGGTATCCAGCCAGCCCGCGGCTACAATATCGATCCGAAGGAAAGCTACCATTCGCCCGATCTCGTGCCGCCGCACGGATACATCGCCTTCTATGCCTTCCTGCGCCAGGAGTTCTGCGCCGATGCCGTTGTTCACATGGGCAAGCACGGCAATCTCGAATGGCTGCCGGGCAAGGCGTTGGCGCTGTCGGAGGAGTGCTATCCGGAAGCGATCCTCGGGCCGCTTCCGCACCTCTATCCTTTCATCGTCAACGATCCCGGCGAGGGCACGCAGGCCAAGCGCCGGACGGCGGCCGTCGTCATCGATCACCTGACGCCGCCGCTGACGCGAGCTGAAAGCTATGGTCCGCTGAAGGATCTGGAGGCGCTGGTCGACGAATATTACGAGGCATCCGGCAGCGATCCGCGCCGTATCCGGCTGCTGTCGAAGCAGATCCTCGATCTGGTCGCCGATATCGGCCTCGACAGCGATGCCGGGATTGCCAAGGGCGAGACCGAGGACGAGGCGCTGAAGAAGCTCGACGCCTATCTCTGCGATCTCAAGGAAATGCAGATCCGCGACGGGTTGCATGTGTTTGGTGTGTCGCCGCAGGGGCGGTTGCTGACGGATCTGACCGTGGCGCTGGCGCGGGTGCCGCGCGGGCTTGGAGAGGGCGGGGATCAGAGTTTGCAGCGGGCGATTGCTGGGGATTTGGGCCTGGTCGATGCGGTACCCCCCTCTGTCCTGCCGGACATCTCCCCCTCAAGGGGGGAGATCGACTCGTGGCGAGTGTCCCAGCAGCCAAATGAAGTCGAAGCGAGCGGGTCCGCCCAGCCAATCTCCCCCCTTGAGGGGGAGATGCCTGGCAAGGCAGAGGTGGGTACCCCGCATACAAGCGCTAAATTCGATCCCCTCGACTGCAACATGGCCGCGCCGTGGACCGGCTCACGCCCCGCCATCCTAGCCGCCATCCTCGACGCCCCCTGGCGCACCAATGGCGACACCGTCGAGCGCATCGAACTGATCGCCGCCAAGTTTGTCTCCGGCGAAACCGAATGCCCACCCCTCTGGTCCCAAACCAGATCCGTCCTCACCGAAATCGAATCCCGCCTGAAGCCCTCGATCCTCGCCTGCGGAGATGCCGAGATTTCGGCACTCCTCACCGGCCTCGACGGCCGTTTCATCGCTCCCGGCCCCTCCGGCGCTCCGACGCGCGGGCGCCCCGATGTGCTGCCGACGGGGAGGAATTTCTATTCCGTTGATAGCCGCGCAGTGCCGACGCCTGCAGCCTATGAACTCGGCAAGAAATCGGCGGAGCTGCTGGTCCGCCGCTATGTGCAGGATCACGGCGAGTGGCCGGTGTCCTTCGGGCTGACAGCCTGGGGCACGTCCAACATGCGCACCGGCGGCGATGACATCGCCCAGGCGCTGGCGCTGATCGGCGTCAAGCCGGTCTGGGACATGACCTCGCGCCGCGTCACCGGCTATGAAATCATTCCGCCTGCGATGCTGATGCGTCCGCGGGTCGATGTGACGCTCCGGATATCAGGCTTCTTTCGCGATGCCTTTCCGGAGCAGATCGCGCTGTTCGACAAGGCGATCCGTGCGGTCGGCGCTCTCGATGAGGATGCTGCGGATAATCCGATTGCCGAGCGGATGCGCGGCGAGGCGGCGCGGCTTGCGGCGTCCGGCCTGGATGAAGCGTCGGCGGCCAAGCGCGCCGGATATCGCATCTTCGGCTCAAAGCCCGGCGCTTACGGCGCGGGGCTGCAGGCGCTGATCGACGAGAAGGGCTGGGAGCGGCGCGCCGATCTGGCCGAAGCCTATCTCGTCTGGGGGAGCTATGCTTATGGGGCTGCCGAAGAGGGCCGGGCCGAGCGCGGTATCTTCGAGGAGCGGCTGCGCTCCATCCAGGCGGTGGTGCAGAACCAGGATAACCGCGAGCACGACCTGCTCGACAGCGACGATTACTACCAGTTCGAGGGAGGTATGGCGGCCGCGGCCGAGCATGTCGGTGGCGTCAGGCCGTCGATCTATCACAACGATCATTCGCGGCCGGAAAAGCCGGTGATCCGTTCACTGGAGGAAGAGATCGGCCGTGTGGTGCGCGGGCGCGTCGTCAATCCGAAATGGATCGATGGCGTCATGCGCCACGGCTACAAGGGCGCCTTCGAGATCGCTGCTACGGTCGATTATCTCTTTGCCTTTGCGGCAACGACGGGTGCCGTCGGCAACCATCATTTCGAAGCCGTCTATCAGGCCTTCGTCGCCGATCCCAAGGTGCGTGATTTCATGGCGGAGAAGAACCCGGCGGCCCTTGAGGAGATGAAGGAGCGGCTGATGGAGGCGATCGATCGGCATCTCTGGACGCCACGCAGCAATTCGGCGCGCTTCGATCTTGCGCCATCACACCATAAACAGACAGCATGACATTTCATCAGGAAAGACAATGAGCGAAGAACCAGTAGACACCGCCGAAAAGGACGATGCGCGCCACAACGAGAAGATGGCCAGGAAGAAGGCCGCGCGCAGCAAGATCATGGCCACCAAGACGGACGAGAAGGGCCTGATCATCGTTCACACCGGCAAGGGCAAGGGCAAGTCGTCCTCGGCCTTCGGCATGATTTTCCGCCATATCGCCCATGGCAAGCCATCGGCGGTGGTGCAGTTCATCAAGGGCGCCATGTGGACCGGCGAGCGCGATCTGATCGAGAAGCATTTTTCCGATGTCTGCCAGTTCTACACGATGGGCGAGGGCTTTACCTGGGAGACGCAGGACCGCGCCCGCGACGTGGCGGCGGCAACAGCCGCCTGGGAAAAGGCCAAGGAGCTGATCCGCGACGAGCGCAATTCCATGGTGCTGCTCGACGAGATCAATATCGCGCTTCGCTACGACTATCTGGATGTGAACGAAGTGGTCGCATTCCTGAAGGCCGAAAAGCCGTATATGACTCACGTCGTGCTGACCGGCCGCAATGCCAAGGACGAGCTGATCGAAATCGCCGATCTCGTGACCGAGATGGAGCTGATCAAGCATCCGTTCCGCTCCGGCATCAAGGGGCAGCCGGGCGTGGAGTTCTGATGGCGCAAAGCTGGATATTCTGGGCGTTTCTGTCGGCGGCTTTTGCGGCGCTGACGGCGATCTTTGCGAAGATCGGGGTGGCTGGCGTCAACTCGGATCTGGCGACGCTGATCCGCACCGTCGTCATCATCGCGATTCTGGCCGGTATCGTCACCGCCACCGGCCAGTGGCAGCCGCTTTCCAGCATATCCAGCAAGACGTGGCTGTTTCTGGCGCTCTCGGGCGCTGCAACGGGCGCGTCCTGGCTCGCCTATTTCCGGGCGCTGAAACTCGGCGATGCGGCGCGTGTGGCACCGATCGACAAGCTGTCGATCGTGCTCGTCGCCGTCTTCGGTGTCGTCTTCCTCGGCGAAAAGCTCGGGCTGGTAAACTGGCTCGGCGTGGTGATGATCGCCGGCGGGGCGCTGCTGCTGGCGCTGTTCTAGCCGTTCGCCAACTTTCGCAGGATTGCGGCCGTTTCCTCGTCGGCGGGGAAGAACGACTCAATTGCCAGTTCCGAGAGCGTGACATCGATAGGCGTGCCGAACACGGTGGTGGTCGAGATCAGCGATAGCGTGCCTGCAAAAGTGCGCAGCCGTAGTGGCACGGCGATCCCCGCATAATCGTGCTTTGTCTCACCCGCCGGGTTGCCGCCAGGCGAAAGCTCCTGCAACTCCTTCAGAAGTGCGCCGAGGATCGGGTCGCCCGAGGTGTCGATCTGCTGGCGAAGCCGCTCCAGAAGGTGTGCGCGCCATTCGGCGAGATTGACGATATGAGGTGCCAATCCTCCTGGATGCAGGCTGAGGCGCAACACGTTCACCGGGCCTTCGAGCAGGCTTTTCTCAGTGACATCCGCAAGCAGCGGTGCGATCGTCGCATTGGCGGCAATCAGCGTCCAGTGCCTGTCGATCGCGAGGGCCGGAAAGGGCTCTTGCGCTTTCAGGACCATATCGACAGCCAGCCTTGCCGGTTTCAGGGCCGGGTCGTCCAATGAGCGCTCGGCAAAGAGCGGCGCATAGCCGGCTGCCAGCAGCATCGGATTGCGCTCCCGAAGGGGAACGCCGAGCCGTTCTGCCAGATGCAGCAGCATGTCGCGGCTCGGCGTCGAGCGCCCGCTCTCGATGAAGCTCAGGTGTCTCTGCGAAATCTCCGCTTCGAGGGCGAGATCGAGCTGGCTCATGCGGCGAAGCTTGCGCCAGTCGCGGAGGTGGTCACCGAGGGAGCGGGCTGAAGTCATCATCGTCAGGCTTCCGGAACGAGGTCGAGGAAACCGTGTACGGCCTTCAGGCGTCCGCCTTCAAGCAGGGCGAAGTCCGTTCCCTTGATAATCGCCTCGCTGCCGTCGCGTCCGAGGCCCCATGAGAAGCGGAGGTTGTCGCCGTGGCCATCGGCGGAACCGATCAGATTGAAGCGGAAACCAGGGAAGCGGGTCTGTACGGCTTCCACCAGCGCGTTGATCTGCTCGTGACCTTCGCCGCGCATCAGGGGATCGATATAGGTGGCGTTTTCGGCCCAGCTTTCGGCGATCAGCGCGCGGCGGCGGTCTGCATCCTCCTCGTTCCAGATGGCGATGTAGCGTTCGGCAGTGTTGCTCGCGTCGGTCATGTCATGTCTCCTTTGACCGCCCGGTTCGTCCAGGCATCGCGATCATCGGCAAAGGCTGGCGGCTCATCAATTACGCGAGAGGTAATCAAGCTCGCGGCTTGGTGATTTGACAGTGCAGTCATCCGCCGGGAGGCTTGGCGATCGATTTCGAAGATGGAGGACAGCCTGATGACATCGCTTTCGGCATATGCGGCACGGGTGGCGCAACTGGCGCTTCTGGCATCCGCGCTCGGCTGGTCTTCCGCGCATGCGGCAACCGTTGTCGACGAGTGGAAGAAGATCAAGGTTCCGCCAGCGCCGAAGCTCGGCGATGTCACGGTCGATCCCTCGACCACGGCGCTGCTGCTGCTCGATTTCAACGGGGCGCAGAACCCGGACAAGGGGCCGTGCAATACCAAGGTCAAGCCGCGCTGCATTGCCGAGCTGCCCCATGTGGCGAAGCTGATGAAGGAGGCGCGCGATAGCGGCACGCCTGTCGTCTACAGCATTACCTCGAATGCGGCGCCTGAGGATATCGCAACGGTGCTGGCGCCCAAGGATGGCGATCCCATCGTGAAGTCAGGCGCCAACAAGTTCATCAATACCGATCTCGAAAAGATCCTCACCGACCGGCATATCAAGACCGTCATCGTCACCGGCACGGCTTCGGAGGGAGCGGTACTGAATACGGCTGCTTATGCGGCACTGAAGGGCATGGACGTGGTGCTGCCCGTGGATGGCATGTCGTCCACCGATCCCTATGCCGAGCAATATGTCACCTGGCATTTCGCCAATGCACCCGGTGTTTCGGCGAAAACGAAGCTGACGAAGATCGATGCGATCAAATTCGGCAAAGCGCCGGGTTAGACGCCCAGCCAGACGCGCAACGGATTGGCCGGGTCGGCGATCAGCTTGATCGCGAAGGCGATGCAGACGACGACCAGCAGCGGCTTGATGAGCTTGGCGCCGGTGCGCATGGCCAGGCGAGAGCCGACCTGCGCGCCGAGGAACTGGCAGACACCCATCATCAGTCCGATCGTCCAGAGCGTCGCGCCGAAGGAGGCGAAGACGATGAGGGCGCCGACATTCGAGCCGAGGTTCAGAAGCTTGGTATGCGCCGTCGCTTTCAGCATGCCGAAACCGGCAAGGGTGACGAAGGAGAGCATGAAGAAGGAGCCGGTGCCGGGGCCGAAGACGCCATCGTAGAAGCCGATCAGCGGCACGAAAGTCATGCCGAAGGCGAAGGGCGTGATGCGGCGGTGGGTGTCAAGGTCGTTGAGATTGGGCTTGAAGGCGAAGTAGAGGGCGATCGCGACCAGCAGAACCGGCATCAGGGCGCGCAGCACGTCGCCGGGCACGATGGTTGCCAGCGCCGCGCCAAGCGCGCCGCCCATCACGGCCATCATCGCCATCGGTAGCTGTTCGCGCAGGTTCACATGGCCCTTGCGGGAATAGGCGAGCGTCGCGGAGGCGGCGCCGAACATCGACTGCACCTTGTTGGTGCCCAGCGTCTGTAGCGGCGGAATGCCGGCGATCAGCATGGCGGGCACGGTGATCAGCCCGCCGCCACCGGCGATCGAATCGACGAAGCCTGCGCAGAAGGCGGCGAGGCAGAGAAGGGCGAGGAGATGAGGGGCAATATCGGACACGGCAGGACTCTGTGGGCAGGCGGGAGAAAGCGGCGCCATGTTGCATTTCCCGCACCCGCCTGCAATGTCTGCGGAGACACAGTCTGCCCTTTCAGGTTCATGCGATGCCGTCCTTCGCCACCGACAGATCGAAATCATACGTGCTCGGCCTTGGCTGCGAGCGGGGAACGCCTGTGGACGAGGTGCGGACACTGGCGAAGCAGGCCATGGAGATCGTCGGGATCGGGCCGGATGTGCTTGCGGCCATTGCCTCGATCGAAAGCCGCTCCGGGGAGCCTGCAATCCTGACGCTGTCGCAGGAATTTCAAATCACACCGGTCTTCTTTGCCGCCGCGCGCCTGGAGCAGGAGACGCCGCGTCTCAAGAACCCTTCGGCAGCCGTCTTTGCCCTTGTCGGCTGCCATGGCGTTGCCGAGTCGGCGGCGCTGGCTGCTGCGGGAGCGGCGGCAGAGTTGCTGGTGCCGAAGATCAAATCTGCTCATGCGACGGCTGCCATCGCGCGCATCCTGTTGCAGAAAGAATAGCCGGCGCTATGGTGTCGGCCACCTCGCGGGGATCCCCGGATTTCTGCGACGAGAATGAGAAGGATATTTCATGCACAAGGTCATTTATGACACGGACCCGGGCGTCGATGATGCCATGGCGCTCCTCTTCCTGCACCGCCACCCCGACATCGATCTGATCGGCATCACCACGATCTTCGGCAATGCCTCGATCGAGACGACGACGCGCAACGCGCTGTTTCTGAAGCGCGAATGGAACATCACGGCACCCGTTGCCAAGGGCGCAAACGTCACCTTCGATCCGTCGCGCAAGGAAATCGGCTGGCCGACCTTCGTGCATGGCGATGACGGTCTCGGCAATATCGGCGTACCCGCGACGATCGATCTTCCCCTCGATCCGCGTCCGGCGCATCGCTTCATCATCGAGACGGTGCGGGCCAATCCGGGCGAGGTGACGCTGGTTGCCGTCGGCCGCATGACCAACCTGGCGCTGGCTCTGAAGGAAGACCCCGAGATTGCCAAGCTGGTGAAGCAGGTGGTCATCATGGGCGGCAATTTCTATGTGCCGGGCAATGTCTCGCCGGTCGCCGAAGCCAATATCCATGGCGATCCGGAAGCCGCCGATGTGGTGATGACGGCGCCATGGAAGGTCGCGGTCATCGGGCTCGACGTCACGGCGATCACGACGATGAGCCGCAGCTATCTGAAGGCTGCCGCCGAGAAGGGCGATGCGGCGGTGAAGCTGCTGAACGACCTCTCGCAGTTCTATATCGATTTCTACAAGCATGCGGTCGAAGACGGCATGATGGTGCATGACAGCTGCGCCGCGGTTTATGTCGTGGCGCCGGAGCTGTTCACGACAGTGACGGGTGCGGTGCGCGTCGTTTGCGGCGGCATTGCCGACGGCCAGACGATCGTCAAGCCGGACGGACGCCGCTTCCCGCCGGGCGACTGGGACAATCTGCCGAGCCAGATCGTCTGCACCGGCATCCAGTCGGACAAGGTCGTCGATCTGATCCGGGATACGCTTCTTCGAGCCTGATGCAGCCTGGGACCGGGCGGCTCCCGCCCGGTTCAACTTTGCTGAGTCCTATCAATTCGATCCGGCCATTTCCTCAGATTGTGAGTCCGGTTGTTCGTCAATTGAATCGGCGGTGAAACGGCAATCGGTAATTGCCGGCGTTTCGCCGCCGTTGACCTCGCCAAGCGGCGGGCATAGACCACCCTTATGATCGAGAATGCATTCGCCCATTTGCCGGTATTGGAGCCGGGAACCGTCTGGCTCGTCGGCGCCGGTCCCGGCGATCCCGGGCTGCTGACGCTGCTTGCGGCGAAAGGGCTTTCGGAGGCCGACGTCGTCGTTCACGACGCGCTGGTCAATGAGGAATGTCTGAGGCTGGCGCGGCCGGATGCCGCTCTCGAGTATGCCGGAAAGCGCGGCGGCAAGCCGTCTGCCAAGCAGCGCGATATCTCGCTGCGCCTCGTCGAGCTGGCCCGCTCCGGCAAACGGGTGCTACGGCTGAAGGGCGGTGATCCCTTCGTCTTTGGACGCGGCGGCGAAGAGGCGCTGGCGCTGGTCGAGCATAACGTCCCGTTCCGCATCGTACCCGGCATTACCGCGGGGATCGGCGGACTTGCCTATGCCGGCATTCCGGTGACCCATCGGGATATCAATCACGCGGTCACATTCCTGACGGGGCATGATTCTTCGGGTATCGTTCCGGACGCGATCAACTGGGATGCGATCGGCCGCGGCTCGCCTGTGATCGTCATGTATATGGCGATGAAGCATATCGCGCAGATCAGCGCGTCCTTGCTGGCCGCAGGGCGCAAGGCAGACGAGCCGGTGGCCTTCGTCTGCAATGCAGCCACCAGTGGCCAGCAGGTGCTGGAAACGACGCTCGGTGAAGCTGTCGCAGCGGTAGAAGCCTCTGGGCTGGAGCCGCCGGCGATCGTGGTTGTCGGTGAAGTGGTGCGGCTGCGGTCTTCGCTGGATTGGCTCGGCGCCTTGGCTGGGCGTCGCCTGCAGCCGGATCCGTTCAGGCAAGGCGGAAAGGAGACGGCATGAGCGGCCTTCTCATTGCGGCCCCGTGCTCCGGTTCGGGCAAAACAACGATCACGCTCGGCCTCTTACGCGCCTTAAGAAATCGCGGCGTGGCGGTGGCGCCCGGCAAGGCGGGCCCTGATTATATCGATCCGGCCTTTCATGCGGCGGCCAGCGGGACGCCGTGCCTCAATTTCGACCCTTGGGCGATGCGCCGCGAGCTGATTTCGGCCAATGCCGCGATCCACCGGCAGGGCGACCGCACGCTGATCATCGAAGCGATGATGGGGCTGTTCGATGGCGCGGCTGACGGGAAGGGAACGGCTGCCGATCTGGCGGCCATGCTCGGGCTCTCCGTTATCCTGGTTGTCGATGCCTCGCGCATGTCGCAATCGGTCGCGCCTCTGGTCAGCGGCTTCGCGAGCTTCCGGGCGGATGTCCGCATTGCGGGTGTCATTCTCAATAAGGTCGGCAGCGAGCGGCATGAGATGATGTTGCGTCAGGCGCTGGATGCCATTCGCATGCCTGTGGTCGCCGTCATTCGCAGCGACAAGACGCTGGCATTGCCTGAGCGGCATCTGGGGCTGGTGCAGGCAGGTGAGCATGCAAGTCTGGAAGCCTTTATCGATCATGCGGCCGAAGCCGTCTCGGATGAGTGCAATTTCGAGTTCCTGCTGCGGATCGCCCGTCAGGGGCTGAACGTCGCCTCGACCGCCAATATTCGTCGCTTGCCGCCGTTGGGACGCAAGATCGCCGTCGCCCGCGATATCGCCTTTGCCTTCTGCTACGAACACATGCTGCTCGGCTGGCGCCGCCGCGGCGCGGAGATTTCATTCTTCTCGCCGCTCGCCGATGAGGCACCCGCCGATGATGCCGATGCGATCTATCTGCCGGGCGGCTATCCCGAGCTCAATGCCGGTGCCATTGCGGCGGCCTCGAACTTCAAGCGCGGCATGACCGATGCGGCCGCGCGGGGTACGCGGATTTATGGCGAATGCGGGGGCTACATGACGCTCGGTGAAGGGCTGATCGATGCCGAAGGCATCCGCCACGAGATGCTCGGATTGCTGCCGCTGGTGACGAGCTACGAGCAGCGCAGCCGCCATCTCGGCTACCGGCGCGTCCGTCCCATCGGCGAGGCTTTCTTCGAGCAGCCGATGACGGGCCATGAGTTTCACTATTCGAATGTGGTTTCGGAGGGCGAGGGCGAGCGGCTTTTCGATGTCACAGATGCGCTTGGCGCCGATCTTGGCCAGGCCGGGCTTCGCCGTGGTCAGGTCGCAGGCTCCTATATGCACATGATCGATCTTGCCGCGGAGCCGGCATGAGTGGTCCGATTGTGCATGGCGGCGGCATCACCGCCGCTGCTGCCGAATTCGGCGGGCAGCCGGAGGACTGGCTGGATCTGTCGACGGGCATCAACCCTTGTCCGGCTCCGCTTCCGGTGATCCCGCCTGCCGTCTGGCACCGGCTGCCCGACAGGCATCTGGTGCAATCGGCCGTGGAAGCGGCGCGGGATTATTATCGGAGCCGGGGGCTGTCGCCGCTGCCGGTTCCGGGCACCCAATCCGTCATCCAGCTCCTGCCACGGCTGCTCGAGCGGGAGAGCCGCGTGGCGATCGTTTCGCCGACCTACGGCGAATACGAGAAAGCCTTCGCTAATGCCGGGTGCCGGGTCGACCAGATCGCCGGGCTTGCAGAGATCGGCGAGGAGCATCGGCTGGTCGTCGCCGTCAATCCGAACAATCCGGACGCCAGGCTGCATGATCGTGACCGGCTGATTGCCGTTCATGATGTACTGAAGGCGAGGGGTGGGTATCTCGTGGTTGATGAGGCCTTCGGCGATGCTGATCCTGAAGCGAGCCTGGTGCCGTTGGCGAACGGGCTTTCGAACCTCATCATCTTCCGCTCCTTCGGGAAATTCTTCGGGTTGGCGGGCCTGCGCCTCGGCTTCGTGATCGCGCGCGACGATATTCGGGCCTGCTTCGAGGATTGGCTTGGCCCTTGGGCGGTTTCCGGCCCGGCGCTCTCGTTGGCCGCTTCGCTGCTGCGCGCCGATCCGGCGCCTATTGCTGCCGGGATCGCCGAGCGCAGTGCGGCGCTGAACGCCGTTCTTCAGGGTGCCGGTCTGACGATTGCCGGTAACGCAGCCTTGTTCACGCTGGTCGAAGACAAACGGGCGGCAGCCCTCTATACGCATCTCTGCCGGCATCACATTCTGGTCCGCAGGTTCGACTACGCGCCCAGTTGGCTGCGCTTCGGACTTGGGCCGGACAGTCTGGCTGACCAAAGACTTGCAGCCGCGCTTGAGAGTTTTGACGCATGACGATCGACGAACATCTTCTGGTTCTTCTGCTGGCCCTGCTTCTCGACCGGATCGCCGGCGACCCCGATTGGCTCTGGTCGCGCGTTCCGCATCCGGTCGTCTTGTTCGGCAAGGCGATCTCCTATTTCGACCGCACCTATAACAGCGAGACGCTGACCCGGCCCGAGCGGCGCCTGAACGGAACGGCGTCGATTGCCGCCCTGCTGTTCGGCAGCGCCATTGCCGGGCTGCTCCTGCACTGGTTCTTCGAGCTTTTCGGAATGATCGGCATCGTCCTCGAAGTCGTCTGCGTTGCCATCTTCATGGCGCAGAAGAGCCTGGCAGATCACGTTTCCGATGTCGCGGACGCGCTTCGGGCGGAAGGAATTGCCGGTGGGCGCAGAGCGGTCTCGCGCATCGTCGGCCGTGATCCTGAAACCCTCGATGAGCCCGGAATTTGCCGCGCGGCGATCGAGAGCCTGGCTGAAAACTTTTCCGATGGCGTGGTCGCACCGGCGCTCTGGTATGCGGTGCTCGGTCTCCCAGGCCTCCTCATCTACAAGATGCTCAATACAGCCGACTCGATGATCGGCCACAAGTCGGATCGCTATATCGACTTCGGCTGGGCGTCGGCCCGTCTTGACGATATCGCCAACTGGCCGGCGGCAAGGCTGTCGATCCTGCTCATCGCTGCGGGCGCCTGGCTGCGCCGTGGCGCGCGCGCCTGCCGCGAGGCGGTCCAGGTTGCGATCCGTGACGGCGGGCTGCACCGTTCGCCGAATTCCGGCCGTCCGGAGGCAGCAATGGCGGGTGCGCTCGACGTTCAGCTTGCCGGTCCGCGCGTTTATTCCGGCATCGTCGTCAGCGAACCGATGATCAACGGCGCCGGACGCGACACAGCGACAGTCAAGGATGTCGAAGACGGCGTTCTCGTCTTCAACGGCGCCTGCATGATTCTCTCGATTTCCGTCTTCGTGGCATTCCTTTTCCTGCTTTGACGGAATTACTGGCGATCGGCAAAGTAAAGATCTTGCCGCCTTCCGTTATCTTTCTGATTACCAAGCGCTTTAAAGCAAAATAATCAGTCTATTCGTAGACTGCTCTTCGTGATGCCGGACAAACGTTCCGGTGAAGAGGGATAGTCATGAAGACGTTTCTGGCGGCGGCTGCCGCTTGCCTGTTGCTGCAGTTTTCTCCAGTTGCCGCCAGCGCGGCCAATCTCGTCGCCCGGGTCAGTCTCGACGCGCAGACGATGACGGTGACGGAGAACGGTTTCGTCAAATACCGCTGGAAGGTATCGACTGCACGGCGCGGCTATGTGACGCCGACGGGCTCGTGGAGCGCCAAGTGGCTGTCGCTCAATCACCGCTCGCGCAAATATGACAATGCGCCGATGCCTTACGCCGTATTCTTCAACGGCGGATATGCGGTTCACGCCACATATGACCTCAAGCGGCTCGGAATGCCTGCATCGCACGGCTGCGTGCGCCTTCATCCCAACAATGCCGCGCAATTCTTCTCGATGGCAAAGCAGGTGGGGCTTGCCAATACCCGGGTCGTCATCACCCGCTGACCGGCTTTCCAATCGCATACGCGGCCCGGAGATCATATTTCCGGGCCTTTTGCGCATTGCTGTTTCGGCAACAGTTCCCACCCAATTTTGAGGGCAGCGCGCTCGAAAGCATTGGCTTTTGAAATGGATTTGCCTATGAGGGGGATAAATCCGTTATTCAAAGAGGTAAGCGCGTGACCGCTACATTCGATAAAGTTGCCGACATCATTGCTGAAACCAGCGAAATCGATCGCGAAACGATCACGCCGGAAAGCCATACGATCGACGACCTCGGTATCGACAGCCTCGACTTCCTCGATATCGTCTTTGCGATCGACAAGGAATTCGGCATCAAGATCCCGCTCGAAAAGTGGACGCAGGAAGTCAACGAAGGCAAGGTGACGACCGAAGAATACTTCGTGCTCAAGAACCTCTGCGCCAAGATCGACGAGCTGCGCGCCGCCAAGGCTTAAGCGACACCGCCATCTTTTTTATCCGCCCTGCCTCTGCAAACCGTAGCGGCCGGGCGGTTTTGTTCCTAACTAGGCGTAACCGGCGCTTCTGATCTGCCGGGCCGGAGGATCCGATGCTACTGGAATATTTCCAGATGATCGACCGCATCGAGATGGTCGATCTTGAAAAGGGCGTGCTCAAGGCGCGTTCCGTAGTGCCCGCCAAGAGCCCCGTCTTCGAGGGGCATTTTCCAGGCATGCCGCTCGTTCCGGGCGTGCTTCTGATCGAAACCATGGCGCAGGCCTCGGGCATGCTGGTGCTCGCCGCGACCGATTTCGCCGCCATGCCGTTCCTGATGTCGGTCGATGGCGCCAAGATGCGCACCTTCGTCGAGCCCGAAGCCGTGCTCGACATCGAAGCCTTTCTCGAACATGACGGTTCGGGCTTCGCGGTTACCAAGGCCAAGATCACCAGTGGCGGCAAGAAGGTCTGCGACGCGCAGCTGAAGCTGCGCACCATGCCGTTCAGCGAAGTTCCGCTCGGCGATATCGTCAAGAAGCGCGCAAGCGAAGTCGGCCTGATGGACGCGATCGCGGCGCAGGGAGTGAAGTGATGGGCAAGTCTGCGAATGACGTCGTTATCTCCGGCATCGGCATCGTCACCTGTCAGGGCGTCGGCAAGGACGCGCATCTGGCGCTGCTGACGGCAGGCGAGGCGCCGAAGGCGATCGTCGAGACCGATAAGTTCAAGCCATATCCGGTGCATCCGCTACCCGAGATCGACTGGTCGCAGCAGATCGCCAAGCGTGGCGACCAGCGCCAGATGGAGAACTGGCAGCGCATCGGCGTCTTTGCCGCCGGTCTGGCGCTCGATGACGCCGGCTTCAAGGACGATGCCGAAGCCTGCGGTACGATGGACATGATCGTTGCGGCCGGTGGTGGCGAGCGCGACATCAATGTCGATACGCTGATCGTCGATGAAGGCCTGAAGCGCAATGACCGCGAAGTGCTGCTGAACGAGAAGCTGACCACCGAGCTTCGCCCGACGCTGTTTCTGGCGCAGCTGTCCAATCTGCTGGCCGGCAACATCTCCATCGTTCACAAGGTCACCGGTTCCTCGCGCACCTTCATGGGCGAAGAGGCGGCCGGTATCTCGGCTGTCGAGACTGCCTTCTACCGCATCAAGTCGGGTGAATCCTCGCATGCGCTCGTCGGCGGCGCTTTCGCTGCCGAACGCCAGGACATGATCCTGCTCACTGAAGCAATCGGCGCGCATACGCGCGGCGAGTGGGCTCCGCTCTGGTCGCGCAAGGACAAGGACGGCGGCGGGATGATTACCGGTTCGGCCGGTGCGTTTCTCGTTCTGGAATCGCGCCAGCATGCGGAAGCTCGCGGCGCGCATATCTATGCTACGATCACCTCCATCGAAGGCGACCGCGGCAACCGCAATGCCGGGAATTTCGAAAAGCGCCTTGAGCGCCTGCTGGAACCCGCTGCGAAGCTGGCGCCCGAGAGCACGGCAATCTTTTCTGGTTCGACCGGCATGCATGATTTGGCCGAGCGGGAAAAGGCCGTGCTGGAACACACGCTGCCGGGCGCTGCCATCCGCGGTTTCGGCGGTATTTCGGGCCATGCGCTCGAAGCGCAGTTTACGCTGGGTCTCGCCTTCGCAGCCCTTGCCGTCGATGCGAAAGCCAAGGTTCCGGCCTTCGATCCGGCTCATGAAAAAGCAATGATTGCTGCGGCCGATGCCGCCGTCGTCACCACAGTCGGCCACCAGCGCGGCGAGGGCGTCGCCGTTCTTTCCGCGGAAGCGTGAGGAGTGATCAAATGACAGACAAGGCTTACAAGGATCATCTCGGCCGCCCGATCGTCGCCGTGACCGGCATGGGCATCATCACCTCGCTCGGCCAGGGTCTGAAGGATAACTGGGCGGCGCTGACATCGGGGACCTCGGGTATCCACGACATCACCCGCTTTCCGACCGATGGCCTGTCGACGCGGATCGCCGGGACCGTCGATTTCATCGACATTCCCGTACCGAACGCCGTCGAGCGCTCCTATGCGTTTGCCCGCGAGACGACGATCGAAGCGCTTGCCGATGCCGATATCTCAGGCGATTTCAATGGTCCGCTGTTTCTGGCAGCGCCACCGATCGAGCCGGAATGGAGTGCCCGTTTCGAACTCGCCGACCGTTCGCCGCCTTCCGATCATCCGGGCGACGCCTATGACCGGTTTCTGACGGCGATGCGTCAGCGCCCGGATGCGGCCTTCCATGAGGCAGCGCTGTTCGGTGCGATCTCGGAGCGCCTTTCCGACCGCTTCGGCACGCGCGGCCTGCCGGTGACGCTGTCGACAGCCTGTGCTTCGGGCGCTACCGCCATTCAGCTCGGCATCGAGGCGATCCGCCAGGGCCGTACGGACCGGGCGCTTGCGGTTGCGACCGATGGTTCGCTGAGCGCAGAGGCGCTGATCCGCTTTTCGCTTCTGTCTGCTCTTTCCACCCAGAACGATCCGCCGACCAAGGCATCCAAGCCGTTCAGCAAGGATCGCGACGGCTTCGTCATCGCCGAAGGTGCCGCAACGCTGGTGCTGGAATCGCTGGAATCGGCGATCGCCCGCGGCGCGAAGATCCTCGGCATCATGAAGGGTGCCGGCGAGAAGGCCGATAGCTTCCACCGCACGCGCTCCTCGCCCGACGGCGGTCCGGCGATCGCGACGATCCGCGCGGCGCTCGCCGACGCTGGCCTGGATGAAGGTGGAATCGGCTATATCAACGCCCATGGCACCTCGACGCCGGAGAATGACAAGATGGAATATGGCTCGATGCTCGCCGTCTTCGGCGAGCGCATGGCGTCCATCCCGCTGTCGTCGAACAAGTCGATGATCGGCCATACGCTGACGGCTGCCGGTGCCGTCGAAGCTGTCTTCTCGTTCCAGACAATGCTGACGGGCACGCTGCCGCCGACGATCAACTACAACAATCCTGATCCGGCCATCGTTCTCGATGTCGTGCCGAACAAGAAGCGCGATCAGCAGGTTTCGGCCGTGCTGTCGAATTCCTTCGGCTTCGGCGGACAGAACGCAAGCCTTGTCATGGCGCTTGAACCGGCTTAAGCGGTTGCCGACAAAATTCAGAGATAAGAACGCCTGAAAGGCGAGAGGTTTTGCTATGCGCGCTTTGCAACTGGTCGATGACCGCAAGCTTGAGATCACCGACCTGCCGGAGCCGGAAGCCCCTTCTGCCGGTGAAGTGACGCTGCGCGTCAAGGCGGTGGCGCTCAATCATATCGACGTCTGGGGCTGGCGCGGCATGGCGTTTGCCAAGCGCAAGATGCCGCTGGTGATCGGCGCGGAAGCATCCGGCGTGGTCGAGGCGATCGGGCCCGGTGTTGCCAATGTGCTGCCGGGTCAGCTCGTGTCGATCTACGGCGCGCGCACCTGTGGCCTCTGCCGTCCGTGCCGCGAAGGCCGCGACAATCTCTGCGAACATGTCTCGGGCGTCCACGGCTTCCATCTCGATGGCTTTGCGCAGGAGAAGGTCAATCTTCCGGCGCGCCTTCTCGTTCCGGCGCCTCCAGGCGTCGATGCGATCGGCGCGGCGCTGGCACCGGTGACATTCGGCACCGTCGAGCACATGCTGTTTGACAATGCCAAGCTCGAGCCCGGTGAAACGATCCTCATCCATGCCGGCGGCTCCGGCATCGGCACGGCGGCGATCCAGCTTGCCAAGAAGATCGGCTGTACCGTCATCACGACCGTTGGCTCCGACGACAAGATCGAGAAGGCGAAAGCGCTGGGTGCCGATCACGTCATCAATTACCGCACCGACCGTTTCGAAGGCGTGGTGCGTAAGCTGACCAAGAAGAAGGGCGTCGATGTCGTCTTCGAACATGTCGGCAAGGACACTTTTGCCGCCTCGATGTTCTGCCTGAAGCGCGGCGGGCGTCTCGTCACCTGCGGCTCGACCTCGGGTGTCTCGACCGAGATGAACCTGATGATGCTCTTCCAGCAGCAGCTGAAGCTGCTCGGCTCCTTCGGCTGCCGCATGGAGAACATGGCGGACGCCATGCAGAAGATGGGCCGCGGCCTCGTTCATCCCGTCATCGATACCGAAGTCGGCTTCGACGATATCGACCGGGCGCTGGAGCGGATGGAATCGCGCCAGATCTTCGGCAAGATCATCTTGAAGATGGACTGAGCGTGTGAAGCTTTTCATCACCCGGATCGTTCTGAAGCTCGAGCATTTTCGCCAGTGGCTGATCGCCCAGCTGATGTTCGGCTTTCTGAACTTCCTGAAGATATTTCCGGCTGATGGTGCTATCCGCTTTGCCGACTGGCTGACCCGCAAGATCGGCCCGCGGACGCGGCGCCACAAGCTGATGCTCGTCAATCTGCGCAACGCCTTTCCCGAAAAGAGCGAAGACGAGATCCAGGCGATTGCGCTTGGCAGCTGGGGTAATATGGGCCGGCTTGCCGCCGAGTATGTCTTTCTTGACCGGCTTTTCGACTTCGATCCGCAGCGATCGGAGCCCGGCCGGATCGAGGTGACAGGCATTCCGCTGTTTCTCGATCTTCGTGACAATCCTCGGCCGTTCATCGTCTTTACCGCGCATAGCGGCAATTTCGAGCTGCTGCCGGTGGCTGGTGCCGCCTTTGGCCTCAATGTGACGGTTCTCTTCCGTCCGCCGAACAATCCCTATGTGGCGCAGAAGGTTTTCGATTTCCGCAGCGCGCGCATGGGTAAGCTCGTGCCATCGCATGCCGGTTCGTCCTTCACGCTGGCGCGGCAGCTCGAAGCTGGACAGGGCGTCGGTGTTCTCGTCGATCAGAAGTTCAAGAAGGGGCTGAAGACACGCTTCTTTGGCATCGATACGACGACCAATCCTCTCGTTCCCAAGCTCGTTCGCCAATTTGGATGCGAGGTCTACCCGGCGCGCTGCATTCGCCTGCCGGGAAATCGCTATCGGCTGGAGATCGAGCCGCAGCTGGAAATCCCCCGCGACTCAGCCGGCAATCTCGATCTGACGGCAATGGCGCAGATGCTGAACGACAAGGTCGAAAGCTGGGTCCGGGAATATCCGGAGCAGTGGCTCTGGTACCACGACCGGTGGAAAATCAAGGAAAGCGTGCTCAACTAGAGCTTATACCCCTAAATTTCGTATGTGAAAATATGACCGCCGTTCACGTTGAATGTGAACGGCGTTCATGTTAGTGGTTGCCACCAAGGCGAGTAGCCGGTTGGGGAAGATCGGGAATCGACGAAACCTGCCGTGAAAACTGACATATGCTGGTTTCCCCTATGTGTCAGGGGATTGGGGGGCATATTGCTGGAACTTCTGCAGGCATTTTCTTCACGTTGCTCACAAATCGATGCGGCGATCCGCGCGGGCGACGATCGTCAGGTTTCAACTCTTGATAGCGAATTCGAGGCGCTGATCGGCGCTATCGTCACGTATCAGGCGTCGAATATCGTCGAAATTCACATGCAGCTGCAATTCGTCGTCTGTTTGCTGGAGCAGAATGCCGATGATTGCGCGAGCGTGATGGGCTATGCGGCGACGCTTTCAAATCTGCTGGACCGCTATTTCGGCAATTCCGGCAAGCCGCGCCAGATCCCGGCACCGGCGGAACGGTTGCCGAAGCCGGATGGCTATGTCCCGAACATGGACAACGGCAATTTCCTGAATTCGGCTATTCTCGAGACGCTGCCGGATCGCGTTGCCGTGCTGACGCGCGACTATCGCTATCTCTATTCCAACCCGACGAACTGCACTTATCTCGGCCGCAAGCCGATCGACATGATCGGCCGGCACGTCGCCGAGTTCATCGGAGCCGAGCGCTTCGAGAAAACCAAGGCACATTTCGACGCCTGCTTCGCGGGGGAGCGGGTGGAATACAATTACGAACGCACCAGCGGCGAGGGCGCGAAACTGATGCGCTGCCGCATGTCGCCCCTGCGCGACAATGGCGGGCGCGTGATCGGGGCGCTGATCATGATGGAGAATGTCAAGGCGCCTGAAACGGTAAGGGTCTAGGATCGGCGCAGTGCCTGTGCGCGACGCGCCGGGGATGGCTAATCGTTCGGCCCCTTGCCCTCGAATATCTGCGGGATAGCCTTGTCGATCCTCGACTCGCGGGTCTTCGATTGCTTTGGTTGCGCGAAATGCAGCAGATAGGCGCGCTGGCGGCCCGGGGTGAGGGCGGTGAAGGCGGCTTTCAAGGCAGCGTCCCGATCAAGCCTTGTCTGAAACTCGTCCGGCACCGTGAACTCGGTGGTCTTCTTGTAGTCAACCTTCAGACCGGCCTTCTCGACCTCGATCGCCTGCTGCACGTAGGACTTCAGCAGGTTTTCCATGCCGGAGATCTGTTCGGCGCTGGTAAAGCGGATCTGGCGGGCAGCCTGGACGTTGTCCGTCTGCTGGATGAGAATGCCCGCCTCGTCCTTCATCAAGGCGCCCTTGAAGAAGAGCAATGCGCAATAGTCCTTGAAACCGTGGATCAGGACGATGTTGGCCTTGCCAACCGTGTAGCAGGGTTCGCCCCATTTCAGCTCTTCGGTCAGGCCGCAATCGAGGACAATCGTTCTCAGCCTGGCGGTTTCCTCGCGCCAGGTATCCTTGCGGGCGAAATAGGCATCGACCTTCGGGTTTGTTGCTTGCGCCGCCATGCTCAATCCTTGCTCCAGACCGCGAGCTCGTAGCCGTCGGGATCGGTGAAATGAAAGCGCCGCCCGCCCGGGAAGGCGGTGATCGGCTTGACGATCGTGCCGCCAGCTTTGCCGGTTGCGTCCAAAGCGGCTTCCAGATCGCTGGCATAGAGAATGACCAGCGGGCCGCCCGGCCGGGGCTTGTCCAGCGTCGTGAAACCGCCCGTCAGCCTGCCGTCGCTGAATTCGCAATAGGCAGGGCCATAATCTTTGAAGCTCCAGCCGAAGGCCGCCCCATAGAAAGCCTTCGATGCCTCGATATCGGCAACGTTGAATTCGATATAGTCGATGCGAAGCACCGTCTGATCATTGACCATCTATTTCTCCATCAGCGCCTTCAGCGCATGCAGGTCCTTCTCGACATGGGCGCCATCGGCGGCAAATTGCTCGTCCGTCATGCCGGGCTGCTTCAGCAGCGTGAACATCACTTCGCAGCCATCGCCATTAGGAACGATGCGCAGCGCATTATAGACGCGCATGCCGCTTTCGATCGTCACCGTATGGTCGATGATGCCGAACTTGTTGGCCGGCACGAAGCTGACCCTGACGGTGCCGAGCACGCCCTTGGCGATCCAGTCGTCGCCATCTCTTTCGAGGCCGGAGGCGAGGCCTGATGCCCAGAGCGGCATATTCTCCGGCTCGCCGGCAAACGCGTAGACATCCTGCCAATCGCGATCGATCGAGCAATGGACGATCCTTGCGGTCATCGTTGTCATCAAGTCCTCCCGGCACTTGGCTGCGCCTGATCTGTCCCATGCGAGATGGCGCGCGATCGCCATCGATCAATATCGCGCCTTGCCGATCGGGTCCACCGGAGGGGCCGATTTTGGCGCCTTCGATACTTGCCGTTTCCGGCTTAGAGTGCCACAACACCGGTCGAATTTGACTCATCGGAGGATTGTCGTGGAAAAGGCAGAAATCGGACTGATCGGCCTTGCCGTCATGGGTTCCAACCTGGCGCTGAACATTGCCGAAAAGGGCAACAAGATTGCGGTTTTCAACCGCACACCCGAGAAAACCGACGAGTTCTACGAGAGCGCCGGTGATCTGAAGAAGCAGATCGTTCCGTGCAAGACGATCGAGGAATTCGTCGAGGCGATCCGCCCGCCGCGCCCAATCATCATCATGATCAAGGCCGGCGAGCCGGTCGACCAGCAGATGGAGCTGTTGCGCCCCTACCTTTCCAAGGGCGACATCATGATCGATGCCGGCAACGCCAACTTCCGCGACACCATCGCCCGTTTCGACCGCCTCAAGGATACCGACCTGACCTTCATCGGCATGGGTGTCTCCGGTGGTGAGGAAGGTGCGCGTCACGGCCCGTCGATCATGGTCGGCGGTACGGAAGACAGCTGGAAGCGTGTCGAGAAGGTGCTGACCTCGATTGCTGCCAAGTACAAGGGCGACCCCTGCGTTGCCTGGCTCGGCAATGACGGCGCCGGTCACTTCGTCAAGACGATCCACAACGGCATCGAATATGCCGACATGCAGATGATCGCCGAAATCTACGGCATTTTCCGCGACGGCCTCGGCAAGAGCTCGACCGATATCAGCAAGATCTTCGGCCAGTGGAACAAGGGCCGCCTGAATTCCTACCTGATCGAGATTTCCGAAAAGGTGCTTGCCGCCACCGACCCGATTTCCAAGGGCTCGATGGTCGACATGATCCTCGACAAGGCCGGCCAGAAGGGCACCGGCAAGTGGTCGGCGATCGAAGCACAAAACATGGGCATTCCCGCGACTGCGATCGAAGCGGCCGTTGCTGCGCGTTCGATTTCGTCGATGAAGGGCGAGCGCGAAGCGGCTGAAAAGATCTTCGGCAAGCCGGAATACAAGTTCCCGATCGCTTACGGTCCGGAACTCGACAACGATCTGGAACTGGCGCTCTTCGCTGCCAAGATCGGCGCTTACGCACAGGGCTTCGCCGTGATGGCGGAAGCATCGCGCGAGTTCAAGTGGTCGCTGCCGATGCCGACGATTGCCAAGATCTGGCGCGATGGCTGCATCATCCGTTCGCAGTTCCTGGACGAGATCACCTCGGCCTTCACCAAGGCGCCTGATGCGGCCAACCTGATCGTCACGCCTGCCTTCTCCGAGATGGTCAAGGAATCGATCCCGGCGCTGCGCCGCGTCGTCACCGCCGCTCTTCAGGCCGGCCTGCCGGTTCCGGCGCTCACCTCGGCGCTCACCTATTTCGATGCCTACCGCCAGGGCCGTGGCACGGCCAACCTGATCCAGGCCCAGCGCGACTTCTTCGGCGCCCACGGCTTCGACCGCCTGGATGGCAAGGACTTCCACCACGGCCCCTGGGGCAGCGGTGCCGCTACCTTCTGAGGCCGTCCATCTGGAATGAGAAAAGCCCGGTTTCGACCGGGCTTTTTATTGCCCGGCGCGCCCCTCTTTCTTGGCTAGTCAGTTGCGTGGTTGTATCCATGGATACAACTCTGCGTCTTTCTTGCAATGTTACCTTTAAATGGTGAAATTTACGACTTAACGGCGAGAATTTTTCGGATTTTGCTCGCTAAATGTGTTTAATTTTTTCCTAACGACTAATCGATTCGTATAAACTTTCGGCATTGACGGCACTTATTTTATTTTAGGCGATTGCGGCATGCGTTCCCTCAAGGGGATCCAGATGCCCTGTGGGGAAAAATGCGTTCACGTGCAGAGTGCGCCGATGGCGCCAAAGAAGCAAATTTCGGTATGCTTCAAAACGATCGCGAATATAATTCATCGTTACTGTATATTTGCAGGCTTTATTTCTCTGCAACGAACATACTGCAGGTCGTTCTTGCCGTTTTCACTGCGCTGATTGCCTCACTGGCGAGATATGCTGGCGCAGCCGTTCGGCTTTTCAATGCGAGGGCTTTGCTCTCTGGGGCCATAGGAAAAGCGCGATTGCTCGGCCACAGTCGGCTTTTACTGATTCCAGCACTCCTGCTTACGCTCCTGTCCGTTACCCCAACGCACGCGCTTGCTGCATCACCTGCATGTCAGGCGATCAATGCCAACTGGAATAGCGTCAATATTCCATTCTCGACAAATAGTGGCGCTCAAGAACTGGACTATCCGGCGTCTGATTTCCTGTCTACGGACCAGGTATCATTCTCGATCTCAGATAGCGCACCTACCTCCAACAATTATTTTACTGCTTATAAAACCGATCTTTCGGATTGGTACGTTTCCTATCAAAACGGGCTGTATGACAAAGGGAATAGTTCAACGACGGTATCCGGCGCGGATTTGACGAGCGACGGGCTGCATCTGGTCTACGCGAATGGTGTGAATTCTGGCGGCCTTATGGTCTCAGTACATTGCGTCTCGGCCGCCGCGGCCGCCGCGGTTACCGGCGTTGGTGTTTCGGCAGATGGCAGCTACGCCATTGGCGCGGCTGTGGACTTTACTGTTAAATTCAGCAGCGCCGTCAGCGTGACGGGAACGCCGCAAGTGAGTTTGACGGTCGGAGCGGCCGCGCGGCAGGCAAGCTACGTCTCCGGTAGCGGCACGACGGATTTGATATTCCGGTATGTCGTCGCTGCAGGGGATCTGGCGCCGAGCGGCATCGCGATCGGCGCGCTGTCGCTCAATGGCGGCACCGTTACCAACGGCGGCGCGAACGCTATTCTGACGTTGAACAGTGTAGCATCCACGGCCGGCATTCTTGTCGACGGCGTGCGCCCGGCGGTGTCCTCGATCACATTGAATGGAACTCCGGAACCGAACGCGGGAACTCTGACGTTCACCGTGAACTTCTCGGAATCTGTTACAGGCGTCGACGCGTCCGCATTCGAGCTGACGACAACAGGCTCGGTGGTTTCTGCGATCAGCGACGTTATAGCCTCCGGACAAAACGCTACCGTTACCGTCGGGGTTACGTCTGGCTCCGGGACTGTTCGTCTCGATCTGGTGTCCGGCGCGGCGCTCAAAGATGGTGCCGGCAATACTCCCGGTGCCGGCTACACCTCCGGTGGCGTGCATACGGTTCAACAGGTGCCCGGCGCGCCGACGGTTGGAACCGCCACGGCGGGGAATCAGGAGGCCTCGGTTACCTTCACGGCGCCCGCGTCGAATGGTGGCGCAACGATCACCGGCTATACCGTCACATCGAACCCTGGCAGCATCACCGCAACCGGCTCTGCCAGCCCGGTCACAGTCTCGGGTCTGGCCAATGGAACGGCCTATACCTTCTATGTCACGGCGACCAACAGCGTTGGAGCGGGCGTGGCGTCAGCAGCGTCCAACTCGGTGACGCCGAAGGGCACTCAGACGATCACTTTCAGCAACCCGGGCACGCGGAACTTCGACACCTCGCCGACGCTCACGGCGAGTTCGTCCTCGACACTGGCAGTGACGTTCACGTCTTCGACGGCCGGTATCTGCACGATCTCCAGCGGCGGGGTGCTGACCTTCATCTCGACCGGGACCTGCACGATCGATGCCGACCAGACGGGCGACGGCGTCTATCTTGCTGCGCCTACGGTTTCCCAGAGCTTCTCAGTCAGCGCCGTTGTTCCCACCGCTCCGGTGATTGGTTCGGCGACTGCGGGCGACGAGCAGGCGACGATTTCGTTCACTGCGCCGGCGAGCAACGGCGGCGCGCCGATCACCGGTTATACGGTAACGTCGAGCCCTGGCAATGTGACGGCGACGGGGGCAGCGAGCCCTATCACTGTCACCGGCCTGAGCAACGGCACGGCCTACACGTTCACGGTGACGGCAAGCAACAGCATGGGGGCAGGGACTGCTTCGGCTGCGACCGCTGCCGTCACGCCGGCAGCCGCATTGACCAAGCCGGTCGCCGGTTTGGCATCGGCGACAGTTGCGGCGAATTCGTCCGCCAATCCGATCACGCTCGCGATCAGCGGCGGCACGCCTGCTTCGGTTGCGGTCGCCTCGGCGGCAAGCCACGGCACGGCGACGGCTTCCGGCACGGCAATCACCTATACACCCGCTGCTGGCTATTCGGGTGGCGACAGCTTCACCTATACTGCGACCAATCCCGCCGGCACATCGCCACCGGCAACGGTCAGCATTACGGTGACGGCGCCGACGTTTACTTTCGCGCCGGTTGCCGGTGCGTTGACGGCAGGCACGGCCGGAACCGCTTACAGCACGACGATCGTCGCCTCGGGTGGCGGTATTTCCTATACTTATACCGTCACAGCCGGCTCGCTGCCTGCCGGTCTGTCGCTTGCCACAGATGGCACGATCTCCGGCACGCCGACAGCTGACGAAAACGCCAGCTTCACCATCACCGCAACGGATACACACGGCGCGACGGGCACGGTATCCTATTCGCTTGTCATCGGCGCCCAAGCTCCCTTCGCCAAGGGGGTTTCGGCGACGGTGGCGGCGAATTCATCAGCCAATCCGATCACGCTCGATATCACCGGCGGCGCGCCTGTTTCGGTTGCTGTCGACTTGACGGGTACGCGTGGCACGGCGACGGTTTCTGGTACGGCGATCACCTATACGCCTCTTGCCGGCTATTCGGGCACTGACAGCTTCACCTATACGGCGACCAATCCTGCCGGCACATCGTCAGCGGCAACGGTGACCATCACGGTGACGGCGCCGACGTTCACTTTCGCGCCAGCTGCCGGCGCATTGACAACAGGCACGGTCGGAATCGCTTATAACAAGACTATTGCCGCCTCGGGTGGCGGCGCTCCCTACGACTACGCCGTTACCGCAGGTTCCCTGCCTTCCGGTCTGTCGCTTGCCACAGATGGCACGATCTCCGGCACACCGACAGCAGACGAAAACTCCAGCTTCACCATCACCGCAACGGATTCAAACGGCGCGACGGGCACAGCAACCTATTCGCTGCAGGTGAACGCAGCCGGTAGCGCGAATTTTGTCTTCACGCCCGCCGCCGGAGCGCTGCCGGAGGCGATGGCCGGCGAAGACTACAGCCAGGCGGTCAGCGCCACCGGCGGGACGGCGCCGTTGACCTACAGTTACTCGGGAACCATGCCGCCCGGCCTGATCCTGAACATTTCGACTGGCGCACTGTCCGGTCCGCTGCATGCGAATACCGAAGGAGACTATAGCTTCACGATTCAGGTGGAGGACAGCCACCATGCGACTGCCACCGCCGCCTACACGCTGAAGGTCAAGGCACAGGATATCTCGGTGACCGACAAGGTGGTGAATGTAGCGGCTGGTTCCTCGCCGCCTGACGTCTATCTCAACCGCGGGGCGACGGGCGGTCCGTTTACATCAGCTGACATTACCTTTGTCGAACCGGCCAATGCCGGCAGCACGGCGATCATTCAGGGCCAATTGGCGCAAGCGGGATCGTTCGCGCCTGTCGGCTGGTACCTTCAGTTCACACCGAACCCTGCATATTCGGGTCAGGTTCGAGTGGGCTTCCGGCTTACCAGTGCGCTCGGCAATTCAAATACCGGTACCGTGACCTACAACCTCAACTACGCTGCAGGCCAGGTCGCAGAAAGCATCGACCATCTGGTCCACGACTTCGTCCAAAGCCGCCAGAACATGATTTCCTCGACCATCAAGGTGCCGGGTCTTCTTGAGCGCCGCCAGATGGGGCAGGAAAGCAATCCTGTGACCGCACGCATGATGCCGTCTGAGAACGGACTGACAGTCGGATTCTCGACCAGTCTCGCGCAAATGGAAGCGGCGGGCAGCACGCCGGCGGACGGTAAAAATGCCGATCTTTCACCTTTCAACATCTGGATCGACGGCGCATTTCTGACACACAGGGACAGCGCCACCGATGACGGAAAGTGGGGAAGCTTCGCCATGATCAACCTGGGAGCGGATTACCTGCTCTCCGACAAGGCGCTGCTCGGCTTCTCCCTGCATTACGACCGTATGACCGATCCGACGGATGCCGATGCGGAGCTGACCGGAAACGGCTGGCTGGCGGGTCCGTATGCCTCCTTCGAAATCGGCAAGAACGTGTTCTGGAACACCAGCCTGCTTTATGGCGGATCGTCCAACGAGATCGATACGGATTTCTGGGACGGCACGTTCGATACGACGCGCTGGATGGCTGATACCTCGATCGAGGGGCAATGGGCGATCGATGACGACACCATCCTGACGCCAAAGCTGCGGGCTGTATACTTCTCCGAAAAGATCGAGGATTACGCCGTCAGCAACGGCGCCGGCGATATGATCGCGATCGATGGCTTCGACGAAGAACAGTTCCGTCTCAGCCTCGGGGCGGAGATTGCCCGGTCGTTTACGGTTGAAAGCGGTTCGGTGCTGACGCCGAAGCTCGGCCTGACAGCCGGATTCTCGGGTTTGGACGGATCGGGCGCATTCGGGTCGCTCACGGCCGGCCTGTCTATCCAGACCGTCGATCTGTGGATGATCGATGCCAGCCTGCTCCTGAATGTGGAGGGCGACGGTGAGACATCGGCCGGTGCCAGGGTAGGGGCGGCAAAACGGTTCTAGAACCGTTTTGTGCCTTCCATCCAGGCGGACTTGCCGTCAGGCTACCAGTCTGCTCGGCGCCGCCCATCCGGCCACACCGGTTTGCTGACGCTCTGCAGCAGTTCCGGTTCGATGCCGTCGATGCGGGCGATGACGGCCTTGGCCATTTCGCGGCCGGCGTGGCGGACGTCTTCGTAGGCGGTGATGATCTCGGGACGGATCCAGTTGAGGATCGGGGCGGATTCCTTCGAGACCATGTCGACATCCTTGCCGAGGCGCTTACCCGCGGCCTCGATCCCGGCGTTGACGGCGATGGCAGCGCTTCCGGCGGAACAGACGATCCCATCAGGTGCGCCAGGCGAGCGCATCATCGTCTCCACAGCATTCCTGATCTCGTCGAGCGGCGCATCGATATTGACCCTGAGCGGCACTTCCTCGGCGCCGTAGTCGTGCAGGCCGGTCTGGAAGCCGATCCGCGTGTGGGTGTAGTACGTAAGCTTGCTCGGCGGCTGCAGCAGCGCGATGTGCTTGCGGCCGCGCTCGACCAGCCGCTTGACGGCGTCGTGGGCGAAGGCCTCGTTGTCGAAGTCGTGGTAGGGATGAACGAGGCCGGCATCGGTGCGGCCGTGGGTCGCGAAGGGAATGTTCTGCTCGGCGAGCAGGCGCACGCGTGCGTCATCCGGTTCGATGCGCGAGATGATGACGCCATCCGCCGAGCCGGTATCGAGAATATAGCGCACCGGCGCCATCGGATCGCGGCTGTGGGAATGCGGCGTGACGACGATGTGGTAGGGCGTTCCGGTCAGCACTTCCGAGATGCCGAAGACCATCTGGCTTGAAAAGCCCATGATCTCCTCGTCGATCGACAGAACCAGCGCGATAACGTTAGTCTTGCCAGTGCGAAGGCGGACGCCGGCGCGGTTCGGCTGGTACCCGAGCTGGCGCGCCACCATGCGCACCCGCTCCTTGGTTTCAGCGCCGATATCCGGTGCGTCTTTCAGGGCGCGCGAGACGGTGGTGATGCCAAGACCGGTCATGAAGGCAATCGTCTTCAGCGTCGGACGCTCGCGCTGGACCGTCGCCGCCCCTGCGAAATTTCCCTTGTTTTCCATAGGTCTAAGCTACCCTCACGCGATTTGCGTCTGCTTATAGATGCTTTTTGAACGCGCCGTAAGCGCATCCGCATCGAAAAGCCGCTCCTCCCTAAGTCATAAAATCTGTAACGATACAGTAGAAAAGTCGAGCACTTTTTGATGCCTATGTGGCAGAGATAGACGCATAGGTTGAATCGATGGAAATGGCACAGATTTTTTGCGGCTGCGAAGGACCGTAATTGGATTTTTCTGAGAGTTATTGTAAATATATAAGCTATAACAATGATTTATGTCATGAAGTGCGCTGCGGTATTGACCGCACAAGTTGGCGCCATAGATGCACGTTTCCTGGCTTTTTGACAGGTATGGGTAGCAATCGCAGGCGCTAAAGAAAATTTTACGTGCAGGCTGTTGCGTCAAAAAATCGATTGCACTAAGTTTTTCCGGCAACGTTTCAGTGAGGGAGGAGAACTCATGAATATCCGTTCGTTCGCGGCCATGCTTGCCGCTTCGGTCATCATTCCGTTTAGCGCCGCGCAGGCGACCGATCTCGAAGTCACCCATTGGTGGACCTCGGGCGGCGAAGCTGCGGCTGTCGCAGAACTCGCCAAGGCATTCGACGCCACCGGCAACAAGTGGGTCGACGGTGCCATTGCAGGTTCCGGCGGTACCGCTCGTCCGATCATGATCAGCCGCATCACCGGTGGCGATCCGATGGGCGCCACGCAGTTCAACCACGGCCGTCAGGCTGAAGAACTCGTCCAGGCCGGCCTGATGCGCGACCTGACCGATGTCGCCACCGCAGAACACTGGAAGGACATCGTCCGTCCGTCGAACCTGCTCGATTCCTGCACCATCGACGGCAAGATCTATTGCGCTCCGGTGAACATCCACTCCTGGCAGTGGCTGTGGCTCTCGAATGCCGCCTTCAAGAAGGCCGGCGTGGAAGTGCCGAAGAACTGGGATGAATTGGTCGCTGCTGCGCCGGCTCTTGAAAAGGCAGGTATCGTGCCGCTCGCCGTCGGCGGTCAGGCATGGCAGTCCGCAGGCGCATTCGACGTTCTGCTGCTGGCTCTCGCCGGCAAGGACACGTTCTACAAGGTCTACAAGGACAAGGATGCGGAAGTTGCCGCTGGCCCCGAGATCGCCAAGGTCTTCAAGGCTGCAGACGACGCCCGCAAGATGTCCAAGGGCACCAACGTTCAGGATTGGAACCAGGCAACCAACATGGTCATCACCGGCAAGGCCGGCGGTCAGATCATGGGTGACTGGGCGCAGGGTGAATTCCAGCTCGCTGGCCAGAAGGCCGGTGTGGACTATACCTGCCTTCCGGGCCTCGGCGTGACCGACATGATCGCAACGGGTGGTGATGCCTTCTACTTCCCGCTGCTGAAGGACGAAGAAAAGTCCAAGGCGCAGGCCGTTCTCGCCAAGACGCTGCTCGACCCCAAGACCCAGGTTGCCTTCAACCTGAAGAAGGGTTCGCTGCCGGTTCGTGGTGACGTTGATCTCGGCGCTGCCAACGACTGCATGAAGAAGGGTCTCGACATCCTTGCAAAGGGCAATGTCGTCGAATGGACCGACCAGCTGCTTTCGGCGGACAGCCAGAAGCAGAAGGAAGACCTCTTCTCCGAGTTCTTCTCGACTGCGATGACTGTCGAGGACGCGCAGAAGCGCTTCGCCGGCATCATCGGCTCCGCTGACTGATCCCGTATATCTGCCCTTGCGGTCCGGCCCTGCTTTCCAGGGCCGGATCTGCACTGATCTTCGGGATCTGCGGGCGGGGTAGGTCTCACGCGTCCTTGAGAGGGCGGCGCTGAGATGGAGACGATTGGAAGGTCGCCCGCGGGCCGCCTTCCATTCCGGATCACGAAACGCGATTGCGATTTCAGGAGGAGCCACAATGACGGGTCAAGCGCGAGCAGGCCGGCCAAATCAATTACTGCGCAATCTGAATGCGAAGATTGCATCCATTCCCATGATCCTGACCGCGGTGGTTATCTTCCTCGGCGGCACGGTCTGGACCGTATTCTATTCCTTCACCAATTCGAAGCTTCTGCCGCGCATGAGCTTCGTCGGCTTCGATCAATATGAGCGGCTCTGGGCCGCGCCGCGCTGGGTGACGGCGATCGAGAATCTTGCCGTCTACGGCATTCTCTCGCTGATCTTCTCGCTGGTGATCGGCTTCGTGCTGGCGGCGCTGATGGATCAGAAGATCCGTTTCGAAAACACCTTCCGCACCATTTTCCTCTATCCTTTCGCGCTGTCCTTCATCGTCACCGGTCTCGTCTGGCAATGGGTCCTGAACCCCGATTTCGGCGTGCAGTCCGTGGTGCGTTCGATGGGATGGACGAGCTTCACCTTCAATCCGCTCTATACGCCCGAGATCGTCATCTACGGCATCCTGATCGCCGCCCTCTGGCAGGGCACGGGGCTGGTCATGTGCCTGATGCTGGCGGGTCTTCGCGGCATCGACGAAGACATCTGGAAGGCCTCGCGTGTCGACGGCATCCCGATGTGGAAGACCTATCTCTTCATCGTCATCCCGATGATGCGCCCCGTTTTCATCACCACGCTCGTCATCATCGCGTCCGGTATCGTCAAGGTCTACGACCTCGTGGTGGCGCAGACCTCGGGCGGTCCGGGCATCTCGTCGGAAGTGCCTGCAAAATATGTCTACGACTACATGTTCCAGGCGCAGAACCTCGGTCAGGGCTTTGCCGCATCGACCATGATGCTGATCACGGTCGCGATCATCATCGTTCCCTGGGCCTATCTGGAATTCGGTGGAGGGCGCAAGCGTGGCTGATACAGGAACCCTCAACACCACTGCTGCCGGCATCGATGCCGTCAAGCCGAAGCTCGGCGCCGGGCCGAGCGGGCCGCGGCCGAAGCCGATGCTGTCGGGCCGCAACATCATGCTCTACGGCACGCTGACGATCGCAGCGCTCTATTACCTGCTGCCGCTCTATGTGATGGTCGTCACCTCGCTGAAGGGCATGCCCGAAATCCGCATGGGCAACATCTTCTCGCCGCCGATGGAGATCACCTTCGAACCCTGGGTGAAGGCCTGGGCGGAGGCGTGCACGGGTCTCAACTGCGACGGCCTTTCGCGCGGCTTCTGGAATTCGGTGCGCATCACCGTTCCGTCGGTGGTGATCTCGATCGCCATTGCCTCGGTCAATGGCTATGCGCTCGCCAACTGGCGCTTCAAGGGATCGGAACTGTTCTTCTCGATCCTGATCATCGGCGCCTTCATTCCCTATCAGGTGATGATCTATCCGATCGTTATCGTGCTGCGCGAAATCGGCCTCTATGGCAGCCTGACGGGCCTCGTCATCGTCCATTCGATCTTCGGCATGCCGATCCTGACGCTCTTGTTCCGCAACTACTTCGTGTCGCTGCCGCAGGAACTCTTCAAGGCGGCGCGCGTCGATGGTGCGGGCTTCTGGCAGATCTTCCTGCGCATCATGGTGCCGATGTCGCTGCCGATCTTCGTCGTGGCGATGATCCTGCAGGTCACCGGCATCTGGAACGACTTCCTCTTCGGCGTCGTCTTCACCCGCCCGGACACCTATCCGATGACGGTTCAGCTGAACAACATCGTTAATTCCGTGCAGGGTGTGAAGGAATACAACGTCAACATGGCCGCAACGATCCTGACGGGTCTGGTGCCGCTTATCGTCTACTTCGTGTCCGGGCGTCTCTTCGTCCGCGGTATCGCCGCTGGCGCAGTGAAAGGTTGATCATGAACACAAGCGTTTCCATCAAAGATCTGTCGCTGAATTTCGGTGCCGTCAGCGTCCTCAAGGACCTGAACCTCGAGATCAACGACGGCGAGTTCCTGGTTCTGCTGGGCTCATCGGGCTGCGGCAAGTCCACGCTGTTGAACTGCATCGCCGGGCTGCTCGACGCGTCCGAAGGGCAGATCTACATCAAGGGCAAGAACGTCACCTGGGAAGAGCCCAAGGACCGCGGCATCGGCATGGTGTTCCAGTCCTACGCGCTCTATCCGCAGATGACGGTCGAGAAAAACCTGTCCTTCGGCCTCAAGGTCGCAAAGATCCCGCAGGCCGAGATCGACAAGCGCGTTGCCCGTGCTTCCGAGATCCTGCAGATCCAGCCGCTTCTGAAGCGCAAGCCGGCGGAGCTTTCCGGCGGCCAGCGTCAGCGTGTGGCGATCGGCCGTGCGCTGGTGCGCGATGTCGATGTCTTCCTGTTCGACGAGCCGCTCTCGAACCTCGATGCGAAGCTGCGCTCGGAACTGCGCGTCGAAATCAAGCGGCTGCACCAGTCGCTGAAGAACACGATGATCTACGTCACCCATGACCAGATCGAGGCGCTGACGCTCGCCGATCGTATCGCCATCATGAAGAGCGGCATCATCCAGCAGCTTGCCGATCCGACGACGATCTACAACAAGCCGCGCAATCTCTTCGTCGCGGGCTTCATCGGCTCGCCGTCGATGAATTTCCTGCACGGCGATCTCACAAATGCCGGTGGCAAGACGGCCTTCGTCTCCAACGGCGTGACCTTCTCGCTCGATGGCTATCAGACCGAGCAGGTGCTGCAGCCCGGCCGCAAGGTGGTTCTTGGCGTCCGTCCCGAGCATATCAAGGTGAACGAGAATATCGGCGCCGAGGTGCACGAGGCGACGGTCGATATCGAGGAGCCGATGGGCGCTGACAACCTGCTGTGGCTGAAACATGCCGGTCATACGATGTCTGTGCGCATCGCCGGTTCGCGCCGCTTTGCCCCGGGCACGCCGGTCAAGCTCAGCTTCGATATGTCGCTTGCATCGCTGTTTGACGCCGCCAGCGAAGACCGTATCTAAATCGCAATACAGGCGGGGCGATGGCTCCGCCTGATCTTCAATAGCGGCCCTCCGGCCGTCCAAATTCGGCCGCGGTCCGGTTCGTCCGGCATCCCCCAAGGCGGCCTGATCGGGTACTATCATGACGTCCTTGCCGAAGAACGGTTCCTCCATCGATCTCGCGGGCAGCTGGCAGCTGGCCTCCGCCGATGGCGAAATCAAAAGCACGATCGCAATCCCCGGCGATGTGCATTCCGCGCTCCATGCCGCCAAGCTCATCCCGGATCCGTATTTCGGCCGCAACGAAGAGACGATCCAGTGGGTGGCGCACCAGGAATGGGCGATCGAGCGCAGCTTCAAGCTGAAGGAGACGGAGGGCGACTGGTATCTGCATATCGATTATCTCGATACGGTGGCCTCGGTCTTCGTCAACGGCTTCCTGGCGCTGTCTGCCGACAACTGCTTCCGCCGCTACCGGCCGGATGTTTCGTCGATGCTGAAGGCCGGTGACAACACCATCCGCATCGTCTTCAAGTCGAGCATCGCCGAGGGCGCCGACCGGCAGGGCAAGCAACCGTTCTACATCCCGTACCATCCTGGCAACTCGCCGATCGCCAACGGCAACCTGCTGCGCAAGCCGCAATGCCATTTCGGCTGGGACTGGAACATCGCGATCGCACCGCTCGGCCTCTACGGCACCATCGCGCTGCGGAAGCTGGAGACGGCGCGCATTGAACAGGTGACGACGCGCCAGACGCACAATCTCGATGGCAGCGTCGAGGTGTTGGTGACGGCCACGCTCCATTCCAAGAACCCGGGCATCGTTCCCGTTCATTTTGCGCTGGATGGCGAGCGTGTGCGCCTCGATGTCGGCGTCAGCGGCGGCGAGACTGTCGTCAATCACGTCTTCCAGATCGACAAGCCGAAGCTCTGGTGGCCGGCGGGCAGCGGCGAGCAGGCGCTCTACGAGCTGACCGTTGACCTGCCTTCGGACGTGGTGACGAAGCAGATCGGCATTCGCACCATCGAACTGATCACCACGCCCGACGCCGCTGGCAGCCGCTTTGCCTTCAAGGTGAATGGCCGCGAGATCTTCTGCCGTGGCGCCAACTGGATCCCGGCAGATGCGCTGTTTTCGCGGTCTTCACCAGAGAAGACCGAAGACCTGCTGCAATCAGCCAAAGCCGCCAACATGAACATGATCCGCGTCTGGGGGGGCGGTTTCTACGAGCAGGACTATTTCTACGATCTCTGTGACCGGCTGGGACTGATGGTCTGGCAAGACTTCATGTTCGCCTGCAACCTCTATCCCTCGACCGAAGACTTTCTCGATAACGTCGCCGTCGAGGTCGATTACCAGGTCAAGCGGCTGTCGTCGCATCCGTCGATCGCGCTCTGGTGCGGCGACAACGAGCTGGTGGGCGCGCTCACCTGGTTCGATGAGTCCAAGAAGGATCGCGACCGGTATCTCGTCTCCTACGACCGGCTGAACCGGACCATCGAACAGTCGGTGAAGAAGGCGCTTCCGGGCGCGCTGTGGTGGCCGTCCAGCCCGGCTTCCGGCTATCTCGATTTCGGCGACGCCTGGCATGCCGATGGCTCCGGCGACATGCACTACTGGTCGGTCTGGCACGAGAACAAGTCGTTCGACAATTACCGCACGGTGCGGCCGCGCTTCTGCTCTGAATTCGGTTTCCAGTCCTATACGTCGCTGACAGTCATCAAGACCTATGCGGATGCGAAGGACATGAACGTCGCATCGCCGGTGATGGAGCTGCACCAGAAGAATGCCGGCGGCAACGAGCGGATTGCCGGCACGATGTTCCGCTATTTCCGCTTCCCGAAGGATTTCCCGAATTTCGTCTATCTCAGCCAGATCCAGCAGGGCCTGGCGATCAAGACGGCGGTGGAATACTGGCGGTCGCTGAAGCCGCATTGCATGGGCACGATCTACTGGCAGCTCAACGACACCTGGCCGGTCGCCTCGTGGTCGAGCCTCGACTACGGCGGCCGCTGGAAGGCGATGCACTATCTCGTCAAGCGTTTCTTCCAGCCGGTGGCGGTCGCCGCAATCCCCAATGACGACGGCAAGGCGATCCGTTTCTCGCTGGTCAACGATACGCTCGATGAAGTCAGCGTCGATCTCTCGATCTCGATCCTGACGATGAAGGGCGAACGCAAGCATCTCAGGGATGTGCAGGCGATCTGCACGCCGGATGCGGCGGTCACTGCTGCCTCGATCGACCTGTCCGACGTTCCAGACGGGACGCTGCTTGCCTGGCGCTTCACGGCGTCGAACGGCATGGGCGGCGAGGGGCATTATGTCCACGGCACCTACAAGGCGCTGGAGCTCGAACCCGCCGGCTTGCAGGTGACCCACGAATATCTGGAAGAGGACGGTTCCGTCTGCCTCAATGTCACCGCGAAGGGACTGGCACTCTTCGTGATGATCGAGACGGACGAGGACGGAAAATATTCCGACAACGCCTTCGATCTGGCGGCCGGTGAGACCCGCCGCATCACCTTCACCCCGGCAAACCCGCTCGAGAAGGGCAAGCTGCCGGACTTCCGTTTCTATGATCTGCATTCCTGCCAATCGGCAGAATGATTTGAAAGATGGGCACGAGGCCCGAGGAGGATACTATGACGAAACTCAGCTTCCAGCTTTACAGCGCGCGCAACTTCCAGCCCTATTCGGCGATCTTCGAAAAGCTCGGCAAGGCCGGTTACCAGGAAGTCGAAGGCTTCGGCGGCATCTATGCCGATCTCGACGATGCCGGCCTGAAGAGCCTGCGCGCCGAACTCGACAAGAACGGTCTGACGATGGCGACCGGCCATTTCAGCCCCGATTTCCTCGACGGCGAAGTCAAGAAGTCGCTCAACATCGCGAAGACGCTAGGCATGGATTCGATCTATGCGCCGCATCTGGCGGCTGAACAGCGTCCAACGGATGGTGCAGGCTGGCTGACATTCGGCAAGCGCCTGCATGAGATGGCTAAGCCCTTCAAGGATGCAGGTTACGAGTTCGGCTGGCATAACCACGACTTCGAATTCGTCAAGCTCGCCGACGGCTCGCTGCCGATCGAGCGCATCTTCGAAGGCGCGCCTGATATTTCCTGGGAAGCCGATATCGCCTGGGTCGTCCGGGGCGGTGCCGATCCCTTCGCCTGGATCGAAAAGCTCGGCTCGCGGATCACGGCGGTTCACGTCAAGGACATCGCACCTGCAGGCGAAAACAAGAACGAAGACGGGTGGGCCGATGTCGGTCACGGCACGCTGCCCTGGGCAAAGCTGATCGCTGCTCTCAAGGGCACCAAGGCCAAGCATTTCGTCGTCGAACATGACAATCCGGCTGATATCGACCGCCTGATCACCCGCTCGATCGCATCCTACAAGACCTATTGAGGCTTATCATGACCAAGGAACTTGGCGTCGGCATCATCGGATGCGGCAACATCTCCACCACCTACTTCTCGCTGTCGCCGCTGTTCAAGGGCCTGAAGGTCCTTGCCTGCGCCGATATCAACATGCAGGCCGCCGAAGCCCGCGCCGCCGAATACGGCGTCAAGGCGCAGACGATCGAGGAGCTGCTTAAGAACGACGAGATCGACGTTGTCGTCAACCTGACGATCCCCGACGCGCATTTCCCGGTGTCGAAGTCGATCCTCGAAGCCGGCAAGCATGTCTATTCGGAAAAGCCGCTGGTTCTGACGCTTGAGCAGGGCGAAGAGCTTCGCCGCATCGCCAAGGCGAAGAACCTGTCGGTCGGTTGCGCACCGGATACCTTCCTCGGCGGCGCGCATCAGCTTGCCCGCAAATATATCGATGAAGGTGGCGTCGGCCGCATCACGTCGGGCGCCTGCTATGTCATGAGCCCCGGCATGGAGATGTGGCATCCGAACCCGGACTTCTTCTTCCTGCCGGGCGGCGGCCCGATCCTCGATCTCGGCCCTTACTACATCGCCAACCTGATCAACCTGATCGGACCGGTGAAGCGCGTCGGCGCCATGACATCCATGGCATCGGAAACCCGCACCATCACCAGCGCCCCGCGCAACGGCGAAGTTATCCCGGTGAAGACCCCGACGACGATCCAGGCGATCCTCGAATTCGTCAGCGGCGCCACCGTGACGCTGACGGCGAGCTGGGATGTCTGGTCGCACCGTCATGCCAACATGGAGCTCTACGGCACCGAGGGCTCGATCTACGTGCCGGACCCGAACTTCTTCGGCGGCGTCGTCGAGGCGAGCGGCAAGGACAAGGACATCAAACCGGTTGAAGGCTGGGAACATCCTTTCGGCATCTTCAACCAGGAGAGCCCGCAGGGACCGCGCGCCAACTACCGCACGGCTGGTCTCGCCGACATGGCGATGGCGATCATCGAGGGGCGGGACGCGCGCTGCTCGCTCGATCGCACGCTGCACGGCGTCGATGTCATGACCTCGATCCTGAAGTCGGGCGAAGAGGGCCGGTTCATCGAACTGACGACGACCTGCACCCAGCCGGCCGCCCTCGGCATCGAGGAAGCGCAGGCGCTGCTCCGGTAAGGCCGCTCTTGAAGTAAGGCTTCAAACGACTATTGTCCCGCGCGGGCAAAATCTGCCCGCGCGATTTTCTTAAAGGAATAGAATTATGAGCTGGCAACCGGCTTCCGACCGTTATTCGAAGATGAAGTACAACCGCACGGGCCGTTCGGGCCTGAAGCTGCCAGCCGTCTCTCTCGGCCTCTGGCACAATTTCGGCGGCGATACCCCGCATGACCGCAAGGTCGATATGTGCCGCACGGCCTTCGATCTCGGCATCACCCATTTCGACCTCGCCAACAATTACGGCCCGCCTCCCGGCAGCGCCGAGCTCGCATTCGGCGAAATTCTGCGCACCGATTTCGCCGGCCTGCGCGACGAACTGATCATCTCGTCGAAGGCCGGTTACGACATGTGGCCCGGTCCTTATGGCGAGTGGGGCAGCCGCAAGTATCTGATCGCTTCCTGCGACCAGAGCCTGAAGCGCATGGGCCTCGACTATGTCGATATCTTCTATTCTCACCGCTTCGACCCGGAGACCCCGCTGGAAGAAACCTGCGGTGCGCTCGATCACATCGTCCGCTCGGGACGTGCGCTCTATGTCGGGATCTCGTCCTACAATTCGCAGCGCACCCGCGAAGCGGCGAAGATCCTCAAAGATCTCGGTACGCCCTGCCTGATCCATCAGCCGAGCTATTCGATGCTCAACCGCTGGGTCGAGGACGACAAGCTGCTCGACGCGCTGGATGAAACCGGCATGGGCTCGATCGTTTTCTCGCCGCTGGCACAGGGCATGCTGACGACCAAATATCTCGGCGGCATTCCTCAGGACAGCCGTGCGGCGCAGAACCACTTCCTGAAGAAGGATTTCATCCGTCCTTCGATCATCGACAACATCAGGAAGCTCAACGAGATCGCCGAAAAGCGCGGCCAGACGCTGGCGCAGATGGCGATCGCCTGGGTGCTGCGCGGCGACCGCGTGACCTCGGCGCTGATCGGCGCCAGCCGCTCGTCGCAGATCGTCGATTGCGTCAAGGCGCTGGATAATCTGGAGTTCACAGCCGAAGAGCTGAAGCAGATCGATGTCTATGCCAAGGAAGCGGATATCAATCTGTGGGCCAAGTCGGCCGAGTTGGACTAGGGCAGGGCGATTGGGGGAGTTTGGGGGCTAATCCCTCGCTTCCTCATCTCTGTGCCCTTAGGGCTGCGCCCACGGGATGTCACAGAGATCCAGCCGTCGCGCGTCTGCGCGACGAATAGACTCTTCCCGGCCCAAGGACTTGGGCCGGCTGGATTCCTGTGACGAGCACAGGAATGAGGGAGTTGGGGAAACGTCGCCCGTACCTCTTATTATACTGACGTACGTACCGCAAATTTCGGAGGAGCCGCCATGATCCGCAATCCCATTCTGCCCGGTTTCAATCCGGATCCATCGATCTGCCGTGTCGGCGAGGATTATTACATCGCGACCTCGACCTTCGAATGGTATCCGGGCGTACAGATCCATCATTCCCGCGATCTGGTGAACTGGACGCTGGTGAAGCGTCCGCTGGAGCGCAAGTCGCAGCTCGACATGCGCGGCAACCCCGACAGCTGCGGCGTCTGGGCGCCGTGTCTTTCCTATGCGGATGGGCTGTTCTGGCTTGTTTATACCGACGTCAAGCGTTTCGACGGCAATTTCAAGGATGCGCATAATTACATCGTGACGTCGCCGACGATTGAGGGCGAATGGTCCGAGCCCATTTATGTCAATTCTTCGGGCTTCGATCCGTCGCTCTTCCACGACGAGGATGGCCGCAAATGGTTCGTCAACATGCAGTGGAACCATCGTACCGAGAGCTATGGCGGGGCGCCGAAATCGCCTGCCTTCGACGGCATCCTGCTGCAGGAATGGGATCCGAAAACGCGCGAGCTTGTCGGTCCGATCAAGAACATTTTTGCCGGCAGCCCGCTGGGGCTCGTTGAGGGACCGCATCTCTTCCGGAAGAACGGCTACTATTATCTGACGACTGCCGAGGGCGGCACCGGCTACGACCATGCGGTGACCATGGCGCGCTCGCGCAACATCGATGGTCCCTACGAGATGCATCCGAACATGCATCTGATCACCTCCAAGGACCAGCCGGGCGCGGTGCTGCAGCGGGCAGGGCACGGGCAATATGTCGAGACGCCGGATGGTCAGGTTTATCACACGCATCTCTGCGGCCGGCCGATGCCGCCGAAGCGGCGCTGCACGCTGGGGCGCGAAACGGCGCTGCAGAAATGCGTCTGGAAGGATGACGGCTGGCTCTATCTCGACAACGGCACCGTGGTGCCCGATGTCGAGGTTCCCGGCCTCAATGGCGCGACGCTCGCCGAAAAGCCGGTTCGCACCGAATACAGTTTCGACGGTGGAAAGCTGCCTGCCGATTTCCAATGGTTGCGCACGCCGGAGCCGCAGCGCATCTTCAATCTCACGGACCGCCCCGGCCATCTCCGGCTGATCGGCCGCGAGAGCATCGGCTCGTGGTTCGAGCAGGCTCTGGTGGCGCGCCGCCAAGAGCACCACAGTTTTCGCGCCGAGACGGTCGTGGAGTTTCAGCCGGATACCTATCAGCAGGTGGCTGGCCTGACGCACTACTACAATCGTCACAAATTCCACGCTGCCGTCGTGACGCTGCACGAGAAGCTTGGTCGTTGCGTGACGATCTTCTCCTGCGATGGCGACTATCCGAATGGCCGCATGACATTTCCGGCGGGAAGCGGTGCCGCATTGCTGCCGGCAGGGCGCGTGCAGCTATCTATGGAAATCCGCGAGAACGGGTTGCAGTTCTTCTGGCAGACGGAAGGGATGGGTGCCTGGCAGCCGCTTGGCCCGGAACTCGATGCCGGTGTGGTTTCCGACGAGGGTGGGCGCGGCGAGCATGGCTCGTTTACCGGTGCCTTTGCCGGTGTGTTTGCCTTCGACACGTCGGGCAGGGCGAAGATGGCTGATTTCGATTGGTTTAATTACGAGGAGTTGTGAGGGAGTGTCGGCCACCCGCCCTGCACCCGCCCTCGTCCTTCGAGGCCCCTTGCGGGGCACCTCAGGATGAGGGCTGGTCGTTTGCGGGCTTGGTTGTTGATGGCTTTGCGGGCGGTCTAGGTTGATGGCTTTCGAGTGGTTTGGTCGCTGATGGATTTGCAGGTGGCTCAGATCCTTGATCCTGGTCCTGGCGAAAACATCCACTCCAACCTCATCCTGAGGTGCCCCGCAGGGGCCTCTAAGGACGAGGTTGGCCACCAGAGATGCAAGGTAATAATCGCTAATAAGATAAAACTAAATTATAAACTTCTCCCTTTATCATGCAGATTTGATTACGAAAGTTTAATTTAAGTTTCAGATTCGGTTCATCTTTACAGACGTAATTTCGGGGCGTGTTCAACACGAGGAAACCCCAATGAAAAAGATCTTCGCCGCTCTGCTCTCCGCCTCCTTCCTGCTGTCGCCGATCGTTGCTTCGGAAGCCAGCGCCAACGATTACCGCCGCCCCGGTGTCGTCGAGCGGGACGTGCACAAGCAGGTCATCGTCAAGAAGTACCGCTGGACCAAGGGTCACCGCGTCAGCGCTGCGGAACGCCGCCGCATGTCTGACGTTCGCGACTACCGCCGCTACCGCCTGTCGGCTCCGCCGCGTGGCTACCATTGGGTGAAGGTCGATAACGACTTCCTGCTGGTTGGCGTGGCAAGCGGCATCATCTCCAGCATCATTTCCGGCCGCTAAGCAGCCGGGATCCATGAGGAGGGCGGCAGCGATGCCGCCCTTTTCATTTGTTCCTGGTGCCGGATGGACGGCGCCAGATAGCGGCAGTGAGGAGTGCCGCTCCAAGCGCTGCTGGCTTGCTCTTCTCTTCTTCCGGAGTGCTGAGGCCGGGGATCGGCGGCAGCGGTTCGCATTCCTCGCAGACGCAGCGGAACGGCTTGATCGGCCTTGCGGTCATGCAGCACGCAGCGCCCAGCTGGCGAAGGGATCCGGCAGGTGGCGCCATTGGTGCGGTGTGAAATCGTCGGCTTCGACAAGACATGCATCGAGGCTGGCGCGGATCGCCGCCTCGTCCATCGGATCGGCGCCGATGAAGACGATCTCCTGACGCCGATCGCCCCAGATCGGGTCAAGATAGGGCGCGAGTGCTGCCGTGAAGCCCGGATCGCGGGGCCATTGTTCGTTCGGCACGGCTGCCCACCACAATCCCATCTTGCCGGTCCGCACGATCGCGCCAGCCTGGCTGATCTCCCCGACATAGTGAGGCCGGGTGGCCAGCCAAAAGAAGCCCTTGGCACGCACCACGCCCGGCCACGGTTGATCGAGAAAGGCCTGCAGCCTGGCGGGATGAAAGGGACGCTTCTCGCGATAGACGAAGGAGCGGATACCATACTCCTCAGTCTCCGGCACATGATCGCGGAAGCCGTGGAGCTCTTTGTACCAGAGGGGATGGGTCTCGGCCTTGTCGATATCGAAGCGGCCGGTGCCGAGGACGTCGCCAAGGTCCACGCGGCCGAAATCGGTTTCGATCAGCCGCGCGTCCGGGTTCAGCCCGGTGATGATGGTGCGGGCGGCGTGGCGTTGTTCTGGTGTTGCCGTCGCGCTCTTGTTCAGCACGACGACGTCGGCGAATTCGATCTGTTCGACGAGAAGATCGACGATCGTCCTGTTGTCGCCATCGCCCGCCGTTTCACCGCGGTCGGCCAGGAAATCGGTCGAGCCATAGTCGGCCAGGAGATTTGCGGCATCAACCACAGTGACCATCGTATCCAGCCGGGCGATATCGGAGAGGCTCTCACCCTTCTCGTCGCGGAACTCGAAGGTGGTGGCGACGGGTAGGGGTTCGGCGATGCCGGTCGATTCGATCAACAGATAGTCGAACCGGCCTTGGGCGGCGAGCTTACGGACTTCGCTCAGTAGATCGTCGCGAAGGGTGCAGCAGATGCAGCCATTGGTCATTTCGACCAACTGCTCCTCGGTGCGCGAAAGATTGGCGCCGCCGTCACGGATCAGCGCGGCGTCGATATTGACCTCGCTCATATCGTTGACGATGACCGCCACCCGCATGCCCTGCCGGTTGGAGAGGACATGATTGAGAAGCGTCGTCTTGCCCGCGCCGAGAAAGCCCGAGAGAACCGTGACCGGAAGTCTGCCGTCCATGGATATCTCCATTATAAATGTTATACCATTACATATGATGACCTAAAAAAGGCGAGCAGAAGCGCTCGCCTTCTCTGGCCGGTGCTCGAATGCGCTCAGCTATCGCGGCTGAGGCAATCCTTCATGCTGGCGGCGATGCCGCGCATCAGGGTGAAATAGAGATCGGGGCCGGCCTTCAGCGTTGCAGCTTCCGGATCGAGCACGCCCGATTTGGCCTTGGTGCCTTCGATGACGACATCGACGAGGCGCGGTTCGAATTGCGGTTCGGCGAAGACGCAGGTGGCGCCGAGTTCGCCGACCTTCTGGTGGATCTCGGACACTCGCTCGGCGCCGGGAATGGTTTCGGGGCTGACGGTGATCGATCCGGCCACCTTGATGCCGTAGCGATGTTCGAAATACTGGTAGGCGTCGTGGAAGACGATGAAAGGCTTGTCCTTGACCGGAGCGACTGTCGCCGCCAGTTCCTTGTCGAGTGCATCGAGCTTGTCATCGAGCGTCTTGGCATTTGCCTGGTAGGTCAACGCGTTCGCCGGGTCGGCGGCGACCAGCGTGGTGGTGATTTCGGCGGCCATCGCCTTGGCGTTCATCGGGTCTAGCCAGAGATGCGTGTCGAATTCGCCATGCCCGTGATCGTGGTCATTGTCGTGCCCGCCATCGTGACCGGTGGCCTCCGCAGCCTGGTGATCGTGGTCATGATCGTGGCCTTCGGCCTCGTCGCCGTCATCATGCGGCTCGAAGGCGCCGCCTTCGCGGAATTTCAGCTTAGTGAGGCCGGGCGCATTGTCGAGTTCAGCAATACTGGCATCACTGCCCAGCGCCTCCAGAGGCTTCTGGAGAAATGCTTCCAGCCCGGCGCCGACCCAGAAGATCACCTTTGCATCCTGCAGCGCCCGCGCGTTGGATGGTTTCAGATTGTAGGTATGCGGGGAGGCGGCGCCATCGACGATCAGCTCAGGCGTGCCGACGCCCTGCATGATCGAGGCGACCAGTGAATGAATGGGCTTGATCGAGGTGACGACAACAGGCGCATCGGCAGCCTTGGCTGTTCCTGCCAGCATCAGAGCCGGAAGGGCGAGGGAGAGGCCGGCAGCCAGTTTCATGTGCACGCTCCGCTTGAATTGCGTTTGTTATGTTATTACATCAATTGCGTAATGCTATAACGTGTGCGATAGCAGGACGCAACAGCACATCAGGAAAAATGATGTTATCTCCCGCCAATTCCGGGGTGAAGCCACTGGTTTCCCTCAATAATGCCGGTATCCGCCGCAATGGCCGCTGGCTGGTGCGCGGCGTCGATTTTTCCGTTTCGCGCGGCGAGATCGTGACGCTGATCGGGCCGAACGGCTCCGGAAAATCGACAAGTGCCAAGACTGCTATCGGCGTGCTCAAGCCTGACGAGGGCAGCGTCGAACGGCTGCCTGGACTGAAGGTCGGCTATGTGCCGCAGAAGCTTGCCGTCGATTGGACACTGCCGCTGACTGTGCGCCGGCTGATGACGTTAACCGGCCCGCTCGCCGAAAAGGAAATGATGGCCGCGCTCGAGTCTGCCGGCATGGCGCATATGCTGAACGCCGAAGTTCAGCATCTCTCCGGCGGCGAATTCCAGCGCGCCTTGATGGCGCGCGCCATTGCCCGCAAGCCCGATCTGCTGGTTCTCGACGAGCCTGTGCAGGGCGTCGATTTTTCCGGCGAGATCGCGCTCTACGATCTGATCAAGCAGATCCGTAACGAAACCGGCTGCGGCATTCTGCTGATTTCCCATGACCTGCATGTCGTGATGGCCGAGACCGATACTGTGATCTGCCTGAACGGCCATGTCTGCTGCCGCGGTACGCCGCAGGCCGTTAGCCAGAGCCCCGAATATGTGCGGCTGTTCGGCAGCCGTGCGGCGCAGACGCTTGCCGTCTATAGCCACCACCACGACCATACGCATCTGCCCGATGGGCGCGTCCTGCATTCGGACGGTTCGGTGACCGATCACTGCCATCCCGAAGACGGCCATCACCACGATCATGGGGACGGGCACGATCATAGTGCTCACGATCATGATGGCCACGATCACGATCACCATCACCATGCGGGAGAGCGCCATGCTTGACGATTTCTTCGTCCGTGCCGTTCTCGCCGGCGTCGGTCTGGCGCTGACGACAGGGCCGCTCGGCTGCTTCATCATCTGGCGGCGAATGGCCTATTTCGGCGATACTATCGCCCATTCGGCGCTGCTCGGGGTGGCGTTGTCGCTGCTCTTTCAGCTCAATCTGACGCTCGCGGTCTTCGGCGTTGCCGCCACGGTGTCGATCCTGCTGCTCTTTTTGCAGAAGCGTCAGGCGCTATCGGCCGATGCGCTGCTCGGCATTCTCTCGCATGCCACGCTCGCCATCGGCCTTGTCATGGTCGCCTTCATGAGCTGGGTGCGGATCGATCTGATCGCCTTCCTGTTCGGCGATATCCTTGCCGTATCGAAGACCGACATCGCGATGATCTGGGTCGGTGGGCTGTTCGTCGTCGCGGCGATCGCCTGGCTCTGGCGGCCACTGCTGGCCTCGACCGTCAATCCGGAGCTTGCCGAAGCCGAAGGCCTGCAGCCCGAGCGGGCGCGGCTGTTCTTCATGCTGTTGATGGCCGTCGTCATCGCCATAGCCATGAAGATCGTCGGCATCATGCTGATCACCTCGCTGCTGATCATTCCGGCAGCTGCGGCGCGCCGCTTTTCACCGACGCCCGAGATCATGGCGGTGCTGGCATCGCTGATCGGCGCCGCTGCCGTCGTCGGCGGTCTCTTCGGCTCGCTCACCTATGACACGCCGTCAGGCCCGTCGATCGTCGTCGCAGCCCTCATTCTCTTCATCCTCAGCCTGCTGCCGCGGCTGGGGCGCAAGGAACCGCAAGGACAAGGCACATGAACACGCCACAGCTGACCAAGAACCAGGCGCTCGTCTTCGATGTCCTGGAAAAGGCGGAGGGCCCGCTCAGCGCCTACACGATCCTCGACAAATTGCGCGATCATGGGTTCCGGGCGCCGTTGCAGGTGTACCGGGCGCTGGAGAAGCTTTTGGAGTATGGCGTCGTGCATCGGCTGGAGAGCATCAACTCCTTCGTCGTCTGCGCTCATCCGGATGAGAATTGCCACAGCCACGGCACCGTCGCCTTCGCCATCTGCGAGAGCTGCGGTCAGGTCATCGAATTCCACGACCACGCTGTCGATCATCAGCTGATGAACTGGATGCGCAGCAAGAAGTTCAAGGCGGAGAAGACGACGATCGAGATCCGCGGCGTTTGCGAGAGCTGCGCGGCCTGACGTCATGCAATCGAATGCATCTATTTGGTGTACTTTATTTTGTATGTAATTTAAGATTGCATTTGATTTTGCACGCGCTAGGATGTCCGTGAATGGAGGGCATCCTATGGGTCTTATCCGCAAACTGATGAGCTTGACGCTACCGCTGCTGCTCGGCGGCTGTACCATTTTCGCGCCCAGTTACAATGAGGCGATTTATGTGAAGCTGGACGGCGCGCATGCCAGCCTCACCAAGATCGAAACGTCTATAGAGGCAAGCAGCCCTTCACGTGTGCCCTATGGCAAGGTGGAGCCCTATTACATCGACGCCTTGGCGGGTGTGAAGGAGGCTGCGGACATTGCCGGCAAGCGGCCTGCCTACCTCCGTGGGCGTCCGGCGGCCAATGCCGCACAGCTTCTTGTCGATAATATCGATAATTGCCGCCGGGCGATCGAGGCCTCGCGCGCAGCATTCAAGGCCGACGGCCAGGCGCCTAATGAGGCCGACAATATTTCCGTTGTTCGAAACGTCTGCGCCATTCCAAAGACGATGGAAGGCGCCTTGAAATAATAGGGGGGTTGTTCATGCCGATCGATACTGCGAGTTTCGCACCGGGGTCTGCCAAGGAGCTTTTCGAAGGGCTCCTCGAGGTGGCGATCCTCAAGGCAAAAGACCAATGGAGCGGTATCAAGCAGGAGATGACCTTCCAGCTTGAATTCATCGCCCAGAAAACCGCCAAGGTCATCGCGCAGCTTGCTGCCGGGGAAATTAGCGACAAGAACGCCGACCTGACGCTTCATCTGCTTGAGATCAATCTCAACAGCGCTCTGAAGGAGTTCGAATTCCTTCTCTACAACGCCGCCCAGAAGATCCTCTCCGCGGTGTTCGGCCTTATCAAGGTGGCGGTGAAAAACGTCACCGGCGTCACTCTTCTGTTCTGATCAATCCAGCCGCTGCAAATCCCGCGCAAACCGCTGCCAGTTCGACACATACTTTTCCGCCGAGCGCTTCAGTCCCTCGATTGCCTTCTCATCCAGCGTGCGGATGGCGCGCGCCGGTGAGCCGACGATCAGCGAACCGTCCGGAAATTCCTTGCCTTCGGTGACCAGCGCATTGGCGCCTACCAGGCAGTTGTTGCCGATCTTGGCGCCGTTCAGCACCGTCGCGCCCATACCGATCAATGAATTGTCGCCGATTGTGCAGCCGTGGACGATGGCGTGGTGTCCGATGGTGCAGCCTTCGCCGATCGTCACCGGGGCGCCCGGATCGGTGTGCAGCATGGCGCCTTCCTGGATATTGGTGTTGCGGCTGATGGTGATCGGCTCATTGTCGCCACGCAGCACCGCGCCGAACCAAATGCCAACGCCTTCGCCGAGCGCGACGTCGCCGATCACATGGGCATCCGGGGCGATCCAATAGAGGCGGTCTGCCGGCAGCCTCGGTTTCAATCCTGCAAGTGCATAGACGGGCATGGCGCGCCTCAGCCGACGGTAACGGTGAGGGTGGCGACGCCGTCGATGCCGCACTCGACCGTGTCGCCCTTCTTGACAGCGCCGACACCGGCCGGCGTGCCGGTCATAATGACGTCGCCGGGGGCGAGGATGAAGAGCTTGGAGAGTTCGGCGATGATCTCCGGCACTTTCCAGATCATCTGGTTCAAATCGCCTTCCTGGACGCGCTTGCCGTTGTGATCGAGCCAGATCCGGCCGCTTTCGGGATGACCGAGCTCATCGGCGGGGACGATCGGCGAGACGGGTGCCGAATATTCGAAGGCCTTCGCCACCTCCCACGGACGGCCCATCTTCTTGGCAACCGCCTGCAGGTCGCGGCGGGTGAAATCGATGCCGATGGCGTAGCCGTAGATGCAGGCGAGCGCCTTTTCGACCGGAATGTTCTCGCCGCCTTCCTTCAGGAAGATCACGCACTCGGCTTCGTAATGCACGTCCTCGGAGAGCGGTGGGTAGGGGAAGGGCTGGCCGGCGGGCAGAAGATTGTCCGGGTTCTTCTGGAAGAAGAAGGGCGGCTCGCGGCTCGGATCATGGCCCATCTCGATCGCGTGGTCCGCATAGTTGCGCCCGACGCAATAGACGCGGCGCACCGGAAAGAAACTGGCGCTGCCTTCGACCGGCAGGAGAACGGGTTGCGGAACAGGAATGACGGTGTTGATGGCGGATGACATGGCATGCTCTTGCTGTTGGTGTCCGGCGATCTTAGACGCAAAGCGGCAGGCAATGAAAGGACGCGGGCGCGATTATCGGTCGCGTGCCGTGCAGCGAACACCGGCAACAAAGCGATTGCGATCGCCCGCGGCAAGTACCGTCGCATGACGCTCGCCTTCCACGGATCGATGGTAACTGTAATCGCCCATCTGATGCTGTTGATTGCGGCCTGATATATCTCTGCAGGTTGTATAACGGTCCCGTTCCGGCACGGAGTCCCGAAATGGGACAGCCGAATCTGTGGGTTGTCACATTTGGTCAACTATCTGAATCTTTGGTATTTCCGGGCTTCGCGGAGGGCGTGCCACAATATTGCCGCTTGCTTTTTATTCCGAATGCTGTCACGTCATGCAGTACTCGGGCATTAGCATGCCGGTGACTGGACAGATTGGTAGCTCTCCCGCAAGGGTGGCAGAGCGGCAAAACCGCTTCGTAGACGTTCTTTCCCCGTACGTGACTTCTCCGACTGACCCTTCGCGCCCGGTTCGCGGGACGAAAGCTAAAGCCGTCCGCTTCCTCTCGAGGGGGCGGATACTAAGACAAGACTAAGGGAAAAGGACTATCCCACATGGCCACCAAGGGCACCGTAAAATTCTTCAACCAGGACAAGGGTTTTGGTTTCATCACTCCGGAAGGCGGCGCTAAGGACGTATTCGTCCACATCTCCGCTCTCCAGGCTTCGGGCATCCAGTCGCTGCGCGAAGGCCAGCAGGTCACGTTCGACACCGAGCCGGATCGCATGGGCAAGGGCCCGAAGGCCGTCAACATCTCGGCCAACTAATTCAGTTTCTGCCATCCGGCAGGGATGAGAACGGCGCCTTCGGGCGCCGTTTTTCGTTTGTGCGCAATGCTGCGATCAGGCGCTCAGCGCTTCGGCCGGTGCGGCGCTGAAATCGACCGCTGCGAAAGCGGCGGCAATCACCTCCGGACCGGCGCCCGGCTTGGTGGCATCGGTCGACAGGATCTGCCGGTAGCGCCGGGCGCCGGGCAGGCCGGTGAACAGGCCGACCATGTGGCGGGCGATATGCTGGACGCGGCCGCCATTGTCGATATGCGCCTGCGCATAGGCCATCATCCGGTCGCGCAGGTGATCCCAATCCATCTCACGGGCCGGGGCGCCATAGAAGCGCTGGTCGACGTCAGCGAGAATGGCGGCATTCTGATAGGCGGCGCGGCCGAGCATGACGCCATCGACATGCCCGAGATGCGCCTCAGCCTCATCCAGCGTGTGGATGCCGCCGTTGATGCCGATGAAGACATCGGGCCAGCGCTGCTTCATGCGATAGACCATCTCGTAATCGAGCGGCGGGATCTCGCGGTTTTCCTTCGGGCTCAGACCTTTCAGCCAGGCCTTGCGGGCATGGATCCAGATTGCGTCGGCGCCGGCATCGAGCACGCGGGTGATCAGATCGGGCAGGGCGGCCTCGGGCTCCTGGTCGTCGACGCCGATGCGGCATTTCACGGTCACGGGCACCGCCGACACCGCCTTCATGGCACGCACGCAATCGGCCACCACCTCGGGCGTCAGCATCAGGCAGGCGCCGAAGGTGCCTGACTGCACGCGGTCGGAGGGACAGCCGACATTCAGATTGATCTCGTCATAGCCATAGGGCGCGGCGATCCTCACGGCCTCGGCAAGCTTGGCCGGATCGGAGCCGCCGAGTTGCAGCGCCACCGGATGTTCCGCCGTGTCGAAGGACAGCAGCCGCTCGCGCGGGCCATGGATGATCGCATCGGCCACCACCATTTCGGTATAGAGCAGAGCGTTACGGCTGATCTGGCGGTGAAAATAGCGGCAATGACGATCGGTCCAATCGATCATGGGTGCCACGGAGAACACCGGCCCATTCGCATAATGAGCCTTGCCTTCCGTCACCAATGTGCCGCCGCCCTGCGCCGTCATGCCGTCCCGATCCTGTTTTCGCTGTGGTCCCGCCATCAAATGGCCCATCAGAGATGGGAATACGGCGCGCGATGCGCAACCGCCGGGGACGAGGTCCTATACAGAACAAATCCCGGCATGGCGAGCGGCAAAATCCGGATGCGGGGCGGCGTTTAGGCTGTGAAAATCGCCCGCCGTTCACAATTTCGTCCCGACCGGCGGAATAATGTGGGTGCCGGATGCCGGGACTTGATGCAATCAGGGTGAGGGCGTAGGTCAGAGGCAGGCGCTTTCGCGCGTGCCGCTTTCGGCGCAAATGCGGCCTCGCGGCGGCCGGCGCCGGGCTGATTTCGACGGGTGCCGGAGACAGGAATGCGAATGCGGAAGGACAGGTGGGCGGTTTGATCGATCCCTATGTTATGCTCGGAATTGACCGCGATGCCGGAGAGCCTGCGATCCGCAGCGCCTGGCGCAAGGCCGCCAAGACCGCGCATCCCGATTCCGGCGGCGATGCCGAGCATTTCGGCAAGCTGCAGGCCGCCTACGATCTCCTGAAGGACCCGGTGCGCCGCCGCGTCTATGACGATACCGGCTACGACCCGCAGCTTGCCGATCCCAAGGATCTCGAGGGGGTGCTGATGCTGGAAAAGCTGGTCAACGACATCATCCTCGATGAGCGCGAGCCCGGCAGCTTCGACCCCGTCGCCGCCATCCGCCGCAAACTCTCCGACGACATCGTCAAGAACCGCTTCCACATCCTGGAACTGGAGCGCCACCGCAACCGCGTCCGCCAGCACATCGACCGCCTCGGTCGCCGCCCCGAAACCGACGTCCTCGGCTCCATGCTGCGCGCCCGCAGCCAGTCGATCACCGACGCCATCCAGAAGGCGCAGGGCCAGATCGAGGCGATCGAACATGCGTATCAGATGCTCGAGGGGTATAGTTATGAGCTGGAGGCGTTGGTGATGGTGGCGGAGCGGGAGAGCGAGCCGCAAGTGGTGAGAAGGGGGGAGGCTGCGGAGTAGCTTGCGCGGCTCAACTTTGGCCAGCTAGCGAAATTCCCTGTCGATAAATATCGCGGCAATAGCAAAACCAGTTGTGCGTTGATGGAATCGATCTATTCTTGGTTGATTTCAATTCTATGGCACGTTTATGCGACAGATAACTGATCTAGAATTTTCTCTTATTGAAAGTAAAGTAAAGAAAGCTGCCGATAAAATTGGGTTAGATGACCGTTCAACAGCCTTTCTTCATTTGGCTCTCGATGCCCTTTTTCCCCGTTCTGCAGAAGAAGTATCGTCGCTTATAACCGACGGTGGCAATGATCGCGGCGCTGACGCCGTCTATATTCAAGAAATTGGGAATTCCGTTCAGGTTAGTATCGTTCAATGCAAGTATGCATCTACCATTCGCAATGCGAAGAAGAATTTTCCCGGTAGTGAAATAGATAAACTTATTTCGTTGATACGGGATGTTGCTGATCGCTCTCCTGGTTTGCTTGAATCTGTGAATCCTCTGTTGCGGGAGAAAATCGTAGACGTTTGGCGCCTCATAGATATGGGAAAGATTATTCAAATCCAGATCTTTCTCGTCTCGAATGCGCTTCCATTGGTTTCCCACGAGCGAGATCGAATGGATTCATTCTGCACGCAATATGATTTCGTGTCGGTCGAGGAGCTGTCCTACGAGAGTATCATTAGTCTAATTTCCACTGACGGAAGGGTGAGGGAAAACGGAGTCTTAGATACGGTTGATGTTCAGAAATATGAGCGCGCGGACTGCGACATCCGTGGTCTGGTGGCAAACGTAGATGCTGGCTCCTACATCAGAATGATCTCAAGCGAGTCAGGCTATATAAAGAGGCACCTATTTGACGAGAATATTCGCGGATTTCTGGGTCTAGATGGCGGCTACAATCGTCAGATACATCAAAGTGCTCTTTCCGAAGAGAACCATTTATTTTGGTATCTGAATAACGGCATCACTGTAATCGCAAAAGATTTCACCCATCAGAAGGTCAGGGGTTCCAAAATACTTCTCACTGATTTCCAGATCGTCAATGGCGCTCAAACGTCTTACTCTTTGCTGGAAGCGTATAAGCGAGACCCTGATAAAGTCTCTGAAGTAGTCTTGCTCGTGAAAATCTTCGCTTCAAGTCGTGCTGACATCTCAGAGCACATTGCCATTGCTACGAACAGCCAAGCAAGAATCGCGCCTAGGGATCTAAAGGCGAATGATCCAATTCAGAAGAAAATAGCCGCAGTTTTCGAGGACAACGACCTACTTTATGAGCGAAAGAAAAATCAATTTGAAAGCGGTGATGAGCGGGATCGTATTGACTCATTGAAGCTTGGTCAGGCAATTTTGGCATATCGGCTCCACGAGCCTCATCTGGCTAAGACAGCATCCGATGAGATCTTTGGCTCTATGTATAGCCAGATCTTCTCTGAGAAATTGAATGGCGACTATCTTGTGAAATTGGCGAGACTTTATTTGTTTGTTAACTCAGTCAGAGAAACCGAGCTAATAGGTATACGCAAGCAAGAAAATTTCGAAAGTAATAAGGAATTCATCGCCTATACGCAATGGTATATCATGTATTGCATATCGCTTATGGTAGACGATTCCGAAATTGTACCCGCTGTTTCTGAGTTTGAAAGTTACTTTGAACGCGCGAGAAGTGTCATGTCTCAGATAGCAGAAAAGTATAAGTCTCAATCTTTCTATAGAATATTCAGGTCTGGAAAAACTAAAGAGCTTATTATGAAAGAACTCGGAATAGGCCAACTTCAGTTCGAATTTTGAAAAAGTAGTTTCACCGCCCCGGCCGCCCGGTCTTCCCCTTCGTGCGGCTCTTCCGCTTCTGCTCGCCCGGATCCTCATAGCTCCCGACACCCGTCTTTCCGCGCACCAGCGGGCGGACGTCGTCGCGCTCCGCTTGCCCCTCAAGCAGGGGCGAGAAGCGCTTGGTGCTCTTTGATGCATCCGGCTTTTCCGGCAGCTTGCCGCTGACCGGTTTCTCGGTGCGGCCGACGGTCATTTCGTCGAGGTCGTTGCGGCGGAAGAGGGAAGTTGGAGCAAGATCGCCCCCCTCTGGCCTGCCGGCCATCTCCCCCACAGGTGGGGAGATTGGCTGGGGGCCGCCGCTCGCTCCACTTTCGGGCTTTGACGCCGTAGACCGCAGCCTCGCAGCATCCCGCTTGCCGGCCTCCATCGACTTGGCTTCCTCGCGGGCCATCGGGTCGTCCATGACGGCGAGTTCGGCGGCCTTGAGGCGTTTGATTTCGTCGCGCAGGCGGGCGGCCTTTTCGAAGTCGAGGTCGGCGGCGGCGTCGCGCATGCTTTTTTCCAGCGCGTTGAGATGGGCCTGCAGGTTGTTGCCGACGAGGTTGCCGCCATCGGCGAAGCCCTTGCCGTTGACGCCTGAAATGTCGGCGCGGACGTGGTCGCGCTCGTAGACGCTGTCGAGAATGTCGGAAATCTTCGCCTTCACCGATTCAGGGGTGATGCCGTGTTCCGCATTGTAGGCCATCTGCTTTTCGCGGCGGCGGGTGGTTTCCTCCATCGCCCGCTTCATCGAGCCGGTGATGTTGTCGGCATAGAGGATGACCTTGCCGTCGACGTTACGCGCGGCACGGCCGATGGTCTGCACCAGCGAAGTCTCAGAGCGCAGGAAGCCTTCCTTGTCGGCGTCGAGGATGGCGACGAAGCCGCATTCGGGAATGTCGAGGCCTTCGCGCAGGAGGTTGATGCCGACCAGCACGTCGAAGGCGCCGAGGCGCAGATCGCGGATGATCTCGATGCGTTCGAGCGTGTCGATATCGGAGTGCATGTAGCGGACGCGCACGCCCTGTTCATGCAGATACTCGGTCAGGTCCTCGGCCATGCGCTTGGTGAGCACGGTGCAGAGCGTGCGGTAGCCCTTGGCGGCGGTCTCGCGGATTTCGCCGAGCACGTCGTCCACCTGGGAGCGGGCGGAGCGGACTTCGACGGGCGGATCGATCAGGCCGGTCGGGCGGATCACCTGTTCGGCGAAGACGCCGCCGGACTGTTCCATTTCCCAGCCGCCCGGGGTCGCCGAGACGGCGATCGTGTCGGGGCGCATCGCGTCCCATTCCTCGAAGCGCAGTGGGCGATTGTCCATGCAGGAGGGCAGGCGGAAGCCGTATTCGGCCAGCGTCGCCTTGCGCCGGAAGTCGCCCCGGTACATGCCGCCGATCTGCGGCACGGTGACGTGGCTCTCGTCGATGAAGACGATGGCGTTATCGGGGATATATTCGAACAGCGTCGGCGGCGGATCGCCGGGGTCGCGGCCGGTCAGATAGCGCGAATAATTCTCGATGCCCTGGCAGGAGCCGGTGGCCTCCAGCATCTCGATATCGTAGCGGGTGCGCTGCTCCAGGCGCTGGGCCTCCAGCAGGCGGCCGGCCTTTTCGAGCTCGGCGAGGCGGAGCTTCAGCTCCTCCTTGATCGACTTGATGGCCCCGTTCAGCGTCGGGCGCGGGGTGACATAGTGCGAGTTGGCGTAGATCTTCACCGATTTCAGGTCGCCGGTCTTGGCGCCGGTCAGCGGGTCGAACTCGGTGATGGCGTCGATCTCGTCGCCGAACATCGAGATGCGCCAGGCCGCGTCTTCCAGGTGGGCAGGGAAGATTTCGATCGTGTCGCCGCGGACGCGGAACGAGCCTCTGACAAAATCCATGTCGCGGCGCTTGTATTGCTGGGCGACGAGGTCGGCGAGCAGCTGGCGCTGATCCAGGCGGTCGCCGACCGCCATCTGGAAGGTCATCGCCGTATAGGTCTCGACCGAGCCGATACCGTAGATGCAGGAAACCGAGGCGACGATGATGCAGTCGTCGCGCTCGAGCAGCGAGCGCGTCGCCGAGTGGCGCATGCGGTCGATCTGCTCGTTGATCGACGATTCCTTCTCGATATAGGTGTCGGAGCGCGGGACGTAGGCCTCCGGCTGGTAATAGTCGTAGTAGGAGACGAAATATTCGACCGCGTTATCCGGGAAGAAGTTCTTGAATTCGGAATAGAGCTGGGCGGCCAGCGTCTTGTTCGGCGCCAGGATGACGGCGGGGCGCTGCGTCGCCTCGATCACCTTGGCCATGGTGAAGGTCTTGCCCGAGCCGGTGACGCCGAGCAGCACCTGGCTGCGGTCGCCATTCTCCAGGCCTTCGACGAGGTCGCGGATCGCCGTCGGCTGGTCGCCGGCGGGGCTGTATTCGGAGTCCATGCGGATGGTGATGCCGCCTTCCGACTTGTCGGGTCTTGCGGGGCGGTGCGGCGTCCAGATCTTGCCGTTCTTGTGCAGCGGATTGCCTGACTCGATCAGCGCCGACAGCGCCTCGACGGTGGCGGTCACGGCGGTGCCTGCCTGCAGCGAGGCGGCCTCTTCCAGCGTCGTATCCATGCCGGCGACGGGATTGAGACCGGCGGCGGCGCGGGTCTTCGGGTCGGTGGAGCCGCCCATTGACGTGCCGCGGGCGGATTTCGACGCGGCGATCTCCACCTTCTTGCGGTGCTTGCCGGCTTTCGAGGCGATCTGGCGCTGCGTCTCGACGGAGGATGCTTCCGCATCGGCCTCCAGCTGCTTCACCCAATCGGCGACGGAACCCTCGAGCGGGGCGCCTTCGAAAGACGACTGGGGAGCTTCCTCGAAACCATTCGGGGCGGGGGATTTCTTCGTCGGTTTTGCCATGGCCGGAATATGGAGAGAGTCAGCGCGAAAGTGAAGAGGCAAAGGGTACAAAAGGGAAACGAATGAATCGTTCGGATTCGGCGAATAATGGCGCCAAACGGAAAGCCGGCCGGGTCGCCCCGGCCGGCTTTGTCATGCTTGTCAGATGTCTCAGCCGCGCTTCTTGATGACGCCGTAGACGATGTTGCGGTTCTTGCCGAAGAAGACCTTGGATTCGCAATCCTGGCCCGCCGTCGCCTCGTGGATGATCTTCCACATGTCGGCTTCCGAACGGAGCAGCAGTGCCCAGTTCATGAAGGTCTCGATGTAGCCGTCGACGAGGATCGGGTAGGAATAGTTGGCGAACAGGAAGGTCCCGCCCGGCTTGACCATCTCCAGGCAACGCTGCGTCAGCTTGATGGCAACGCGATCGACCAGATAGTCGTAGAGGCCGGAGGCATAGACGAGGTCGAAAGTGCCGGGGTTGGAGCGGCGCATCAGCAGTTCGCGCACCGAACCATCGATCGCTTCGACGGCCGTGCCCTGAAAATCGCGGGCGATGGTGCCGATGCTGATCGGATCCTGGTCGAGAGCGACCCAGCGCTTCAGCGCCTTCTGCTTCATCGCTTCGGAATAGGCGGCTTCGCGCAGGTGACCGGCGGCGACGCTGAGCACTTCCGTGCCCGGGCCGCGTTCGGCGGCAACTTCGTCGACCTGGCGGGCGAGGATGTCGCGGCGGTCCCAGTTGGCCTGCGAGGAGGGCGCGGTGCTGGTATATTCGAACAGCGCCTTGCCGAGATCGGAGGCGGCCGCGACCCTATCCATCACGCTTTCGTGGCGGTAGATGAAGTCGAGCAGGGTAGCATCGCCCGAATAGCCGCGCGGCTTGTCCCAGGACCACTTGGTCAGCGGGTCCTCAAGGAAATAGCTGGTGACGGCGTGATTCTGGATCAGCGGCACCAGTTCCTGCCAGACGCGCGGATGAATGCGGGCGCGCATCTCATGCAGCGAGATCGTGACGCGATCGATAATCTTCGTCGGGTCTTCGGATTTGGCAAACTGCTGGCGGGCCAGTTCGAGCAGCAGGGCGACTTCACCCTTGCTGATGGCCAGATGCTCTTCGAATCGGTCGCTCTTCGGCGCTTCGAGCTCGGTCGCTATGGCTTTGGGCGTAATAAGGCTATGGCCGTCGAAATCCATCTTGGGCTGGGTCACGCGATACGTCCTCTAATCAATTGGGGTTATATTACCGGGTCACACCTGTACCGTTTTGGGCGTTACCTTGAATTGTATATTAGCGAGAAACTTTTCATTAACCATTGAAATCCATAAACATGATTAACGGCGCCGGTCTGCCGCTCATTTAGCAAGCTTTAATCGAGCCCCTGTATTTTGGTGGTATTAGATTGCCGGTGTTGCCGTGGCTTCCTCATCAGAAGGGGCTAAGCGAACCGCACGAATGCGTCAGTCAATTCCGCCCAGAGTATCAGCGGAGAGCTCTGGCGAAGCGTAGTACGGAGCGGTGGAACAGTGCATGAAGCACGAAATTGCCTATGCGGCAGAGATCGATCTTGAACCGAAGTTGCTGCGGCCGACGCCGGGCGAACTGCGGGATCTCTATCGCATCGAGGGGGAAGCTGAACGAAAGATGGCGACACGGCAGGGGCTGTGGATCGCTGTTATCGTCTATATCCTGTTTTCCGCCACCGACCTGCTGCTGATCCCCGATGTTGCCGCCTTCACGATTCTGGCCCGCGTCAGCGTCGGCAGCTTCGCGCTGCTGTTCCTGGAAGCAGAAGTCTATCTGAAGAAAAGCATCCAGTGGCTCGACCGCACCAGTGCGCTGGCGCTGGTGCTGGGCTTCGCGATCTGGTGCTTTCCGGCCGTGCGCACCGTCCACGCCGACAGCCTTTCCTATTACATGATCTTCGGCGCCATCTTCATGATGGGCGCCAACCAGTTCTTCAATTTCCGGTTCGGCCTTTCGGTTCTGGCCTCCAGCGCTGTGCTGGTGACCTTCCTGATCTCGCTGGTATTCTTCTGGCCGACGAGCGTCTACGCCATGGCCTTCGGCATGTTTTACGTGTCGTGCTTCGTCTTCACCTCCTATGTGAACTGGAAGCTGAACCACGAGCGCTATCACGTCTTCCTCAATGCGCTTGAAGCCAGGATGCAGCAGAAAGAAGCGACGGATCGCGGCGAGGCGCTGCTTCGCATGTCGAACACCGACTATCTGACCGGTCTCGAAAACCGCCGGGCCGTCGATCAGCGGCTGCGCGACTACTGGAAGGAATGGCAGCGCAAGGGCGTCGGCTTCACCGCCATCCTCGTCGATGTCGATTTCTTCAAGAAGTTCAATGACGGCTACGGTCACCAGGAAGGCGACCGCTGCCTCATTCATGTTGCGCGTACGATCAAGGACGCGATCGAGCCCTATGGCGCGTCGATCGGCCGTTACGGCGGCGAGGAATTCATCGTGCTGGCGCAGTTCGACGAGGTCGCGCGCGTTACCGATCTGGCCGAATGCATTCGCGATACTGTCGAGCAGATGGGGCTGATCCACGAGGAGCGCCGTGATGGCACCTCGATCGTTACCGTCAGCGTCGGCGCGGCCTATACGCGTGATCAGAGCGGCAAGCTTGAAAAGATCATCCACGAGGCCGACCGGGCGCTCTACAGTGCCAAGGCTGCTGGTCGCAACTGCGCCCGCCTGTTCGATCCGAACGATCCGTTCAGCAGCGACGAGAGCGAGAATATCGCGGCCCTGCTGCGGATTGCCGTGGCGCAGGATCTGCTTTCGCTGGTCTACCAGCCGATTGAGGATATCCGCACCGGCCGCCGCGATGCGGTCGAAGCGCTGATGCGTTTGAAGACGCTGGATGGCAGCTCGATACCGCCGAGTCTGTTCATCCCGATTGCCGAGCGCACCGGCATGATTCTCGAGCTTGGCCGCTGGGTCATCCAGACGGCTTGCCGCGAGGTTTTGGCGCCGAATCTGGCACAGATCGCCAGCGTCAATGTTTCTCCGATCCAGCTGCGTATGCCGGGCTTTGCTGCCAGCGTTGCGGCCGTGCTCTATGAGACCGGCGTTGCCGGTAACCGCCTTGCCTTCGAAATCACCGAAGGCCAGGAAATGGAAATGCATGCCGACGTCCTGAAGTGCATCAGCGATCTGAAGACGCTGGGCATCAAGATCTGGCTCGACGATTTCGGCACCGGTTTTGCCGGCCTCTCCTGGCTGCGCCTCATCGATTTCGACACCGTCAAGATCGACCGCTCGTTCCTGCATGGCAGCGCCACGCCGCGCGGCAAGGCGATGCTCGAAGACATCGTCGGGCTGATCCGCAACCGTGGACCGAAGATCCTCGTTGAAGGCGTGGAGACGGCGGATCAGCTGTCGCTGTTGCGCCAGCTCAGGATCGACTATGCGCAGGGCTATCATCTCGGCCGCCCGGCGCCGGTTCAGGCAATCGATTCCACGCCCGCAAAGCCGAGCCGTCCGGCGCTCGTCGCATCCCGGCCAGCCGGCCGCTAAAGCCTTCCGAGGCCTGCCAAAATGCCGCAGTCAGCTTGGGGGAACAATGTCAGCAGCGCTGACGTTGTGATCCGCTGTCTTCAAACAGCGCTCCCGCCCGCTTCCAGGGCACTCTTTCCGACGGCATCCGGAATTGCCCCGCCTCGCCGCCGTTTTCGGATGGAGGACAACAGATGTCCGCATTGGCAAGTCTGCGTGCACTTACACCGCAGCAGCGCAATACGCTGATCGCCAGCTATCTCGGCTGGACCCTCGATGCCTCCGATTTCTTCATTCTCGTCTTCGTTCTCAAACACATTGCCGAAGAATTTCACACCGACGTTCCGGCCGTCTCGGCGGCAATCTTCCTGACGCTGGCGATGCGCGCGGTTGGTGCTCTGGTCTTCGGGCTGGCGGCAGACCGTTTCGGCCGCCGCGTCACCCTGATGGCGGATGTGCTGCTCTATTCGATCTTCGAGTTCCTGACCGGCTTTTCGACCGGGCTCACGATGTTCCTGATCCTTCGGGCGCTGTACGGCATCGCCATGGGCGGGGAATGGGGCGTCGGCGCCTCGCTCGTCATGGAAACGGTGCCAGACGAATCCCGTGGGATCGTTTCGGGTATCCTGCAGGCAGGCTATCCTTCCGGCTATCTTCTGGCGTCGATCGTCTTCTTCCTGCTATTTCCGGTCATCGGCTGGCGCGGCATGTTCTTCGTCGGCGCGCTGCCGGCACTGCTGGTGCTCTATATCCGCCGTAACGTCGAGGAGAGCCCGGCCTTTCTTCGAAGGCAGCGGGAAGGGCGCAGGCCGTTCCTGACGATCCTGCGTGAAAACGTGCCGCTGTTCATCTGGTCTGTGCTGCTGATGACTGCGTTCAATTTCCTCAGCCATGGCACGCAGGATATCTATCCGACCTTCATGGAAACCCAGCGCGGCTATGACAGCTACACGACCGGGGCGATCGCCATCGTCTACAATATCGGGGCGATCTGCGGCGGATTGTTCTTCGGTGCGCTGTCGCAGCGGATCGGCCGCAAGAAGGCGATCGTTATCGCGGCGCTGCTGGCGATCCCCGTGGCACCCCTATGGGTCTACGCGCCCGGGCCAGTGCTGCTGGCGATTGGCGCGTTCCTGATGCAGTTCTTCGTGCAGGGCGCCTGGGGCATCGTGCCTGTGCATCTCAACGAACTGTCGCCAGACGAAGTGCGCGGCACATTCCCCGGCTTTGCCTACCAGCTCGGCAATCTGCTGGCCTCGGGCAATGCGACGATGCAGGCGGGGCTGGCTGCCCATTGGAACGGCGACTATGCCACAGCGCTGCTCGTCGTCGCGGCGATTGTCGCCGCCGTCGTCGCGCTGCTTGCGGGCTTCGGGTACGAGAAAAAGGATGTGCGCTTTGGCGCGGCGAAGGCCGAGACGCCAGAAGGCGCATTCCGGGCCTGAGTAACTGCGGCGGACGCGAGCCGTCCGCCGCCGATCTTCGCCGACTGTAGTCTTTTCTTAACCAGCGTCTTCTAATCTTCCCCTGCGGTGGTCAGGTATTGCGTTCCACTGCGACTTTTTATGATCCGGTTTACACGATGGCCGGTATCATGAAGGCGATAAATTTCGCCGTTACCTTTCCCAATGAATTCTTGCAGACCAGCCGGCATCTCGATTTTTGCACCGTTTCCAATGCGGCGTACGAGACGACGCCGGCGCTTTTTCGATTGCGAAGCCGCTGGGTCATTTGAAACGAGTTGAGTACAATCAGATGCGGCAATCTAGAGGGCTGCGGTGGTAGCGGCCGGCGCGGGTGTCTGGGCCTTCGGGCGCTCTGGCACGATCGCCCGCCGCCCATACCAGAACACCCCGATGGCTGCGATAGCTGCGGCGCCGTGGACCCAGTAGGCGAGCGCATAGCCGCCTTCCTTGGTCAACCAGCCGGCAACGATATTGCTGAGGGATGCGCCGATACCCTGGACCGTCATGACGGCGGCGAGGCCGGCGTTGAAGCGCCCGGTGCCGGAGAGGATGCGCTCGGCGGCAAGCGGCGTGGCGATGCCGATCAGTCCGGCGCCGACGCCGTCGAGGAACTGCACCGGATAGATGGCTGCGAAATTGCCGAAGCTTCCGGCGATGGCGCCGCGCAGCGGCAGGGCGCAGAGCGCTATGATGAAGACGAGCGCGAGGCCGAAGCGGCGGATCAGGAAAGGTGCGGCCAGCGCCATGGCGATCATCGACAGTTGAGAGACGCCGGTGACGATTGCCGTCGTGCGGAAGGGTGTGCCGAGCTGGATCGAGAAATCCTGGGCGATCAGGCGGCTCATCGGCGCATTGCCGAAATGGAAGATCAGGAGCGTTACAGCAAGCGGATGAGGCCGCGCGAGCTGGCGATGATCGAATAGCCCGACGGGCCTGGCGTGCCGTCGTCGTGGGCCAGACCGCGCGCGACGGCGTTGTCGATACTGCGCGGATCGATCGCCAGCGTGGCGCCGATCGTGGCGATGGCCGTCGCGATCATTAGCCAGATAATGCCGTTGAGCCCGAAAAGCAGAGTGGCGAGATAGACCCCGGCCAGAGAGACAACATTGCCGGCATGGTTCCAGAATTCGTTGCGCGCCACCTGATCCGGAAAGGCTGCCTCGCCAACGAGACCAAGCGTCAGGCCCATCAGCGCCGGGCCGATCACAGCGCCAACAATTGCGGTTGCCGACTGGCCGCCGAAGACGGACGCGTTTCCGGGGCTGGCCAGCGTCCAGAGCGCAGCTGCGGTGACCAGGACGACAGGGATGATGATCAGCAGCCGTTTGTGTGGCGAGGCATCGACCAAGGCGCCGAACAACGGCGTGGCGATCAGCCCGAGGATGCCGCCGAGCGTTGCGACAATGCCGAGCGTCATCGGTGACCAGCCATGCGTGGCGAGGAAACCGTCGAGGAATGGCCCCAGTCCGTCGCGGGCGTCAGCGAGAAAAAAGTTGAGCGTCGCCAGCGCGACCAGCGAGCGGCGGCTGAGGGCGGATTGTTGCGGCGATGGCATCTCTGCTCTTCCTTCAGGACGGTGGTGTCCTGAAGGTGGCTCCGCGGTTTGCGGGCCGCTTCCGGCGCTCGCCATGAACGGCGGCCCGGATCAAAAGTTCCGCGCCTGCGGCAGGCCGCTTCGATTTTCTTCAAATGCACCCAATGGGTTCCGCGGGGCTTGAAGAGCGTGAATTTCGGGATACATGCTGGCGCCAGCAGTCACCCTTCCAAGGATTCTCATATGCCGTTTTCGCTGAGCCCCGCCGCCGTCTGGCCGGTCATCATGCTTTTTGCCTCCAACATCTTCATGACCTTTGCCTGGTACGGGCATCTGAAGCACAAGAGCAGCGCCATTTTCCTGGCCATTCTTGCCAGCTGGGGCATTGCCTTCTTCGAATATTGCCTCGCCGTTCCCGCCAACCGGATGGGCTCGGAAGTCTATTCGACGGCGCAGCTGAAGACGATGCAGGAGGTGATCACGCTGATCGTTTTCGCCGGCTTCTCGATCTTCTGGCTCGGCGAGAACCTGACCTGGAACCACGCGATCGGCTTTGCGCTCATTGCGCTCGGCGCGTCCTTCATCTTCCGCGGATGAGCAAGCGGCCGCCCGCGATGCGGCGTAAGCGAACGGGCGGCCTTCGCCGCGACCGGGGTGGTGATCGCAGCGCGCCGGTTGCCTAGCCGGCCGCGCATGCGAGTTCCATCAAATCGGCGCCGTCTTTTCAACAGCACGTTGCCACTTGCCATTGTCTTTCGCTGCATGGACACTCTTACCCATAGAGGGAGTGGACCATGGCAGAGCGCGGCCGCGAGTTTGCAGATATCGCCTATACCGTCCTCGTCGTCGAGAAAAAGCCGGGTATCGAGGCGGTGGCCGCGGCGCTCGGCATGACCTATGCCGTCTTGCATTCAAGGCTGATCAACCGGACCTGCTTTTCTGCCGACGAAATCAATGCCCTGGTGCGGGCGGTACCGGATGTGCGGCTCGTCAATTGCCTGCTGAAGGAAACGGGGTTCGTGGCTGCCGATCGTCCAGTGCCTGATGCCGCGGGCCACGATGGCCAGCCGGCCGAGACGATCGGCCTCCAGCGCATCGCGACGCGGGTGGTTGTCGACGCAACCGGCATCCTGGAGCTTGTCGATGCTGCACTCGCCGGAGGCGGAATGGACCACAGACGGGAAGCGCTCGTCCGCAACGAGATCAGCGAGACCGAGCGGTCGCTTGCCACCCTGCGACTGCGGATCGCCGAGGCGTGATTCAGCGGACGCGGCGGCGGAGCTTGTCCAGCCAGTCATCGCCTTCTGCCCGCAGCACTTCCATCTCGGCCGAAATGTCGCCGTGGCGTTGTTCCAGCAAACTCTTGCGCGCCGGCGTGCCGCCCTTGCGAAGCTTGGACTCGATTGCAAGAAGCTGGAGCTTGTAGAGGTTAAGCGTGCGCACGACGCGCATATATTCGCTGAGAGGATTGGGATCTGGCATCGACTGTCGGCTGGCTGGATCTGCGTTTCAAACGCGCAGCCCCTATCGCGCCGGACACAGCCGCGACATCAAAACGAGCGGCGTTTTTCAACGGGGAGGTGGTGGCCTCATGACGGCCGGTAACATCGAGTGACCGGCCGGCGGGGAACGGGTGGAGGCGTTCTGCGTTGGTTTCCAGAACCGGAGATCAATAATGCAGAAGAACAAACCACTCGTCGAAGTCGTCGTATCCACCGCCGAAGGCAAGGTGCCGATGGGCATCATGAACACGGAGCAGGCGCTGGCTCTGCCCGATGATATCGACGCCAAGGTCTCGCATCCCGATCATAAGGCAGGCGAGACGGACGTGTATATTCCGATCGAGGAGCTGGAGCAGCATGCTGCTGCGTCTGTCAGTTCAGCGGGCCGAAAACCCAATAATTACAAATAGTCCATGTCTGCAATCTGCCTGAATGCAGTCGCATTTGGTTGAGACCTTGTCACCATCAGGTGATGGTGAGGTGATCGGCCATGAGCGTGTCATTTCAGACGATGGCCGCTATCCGTTTCGGTTACGGCTTCAGGCCCGGCGAGTCTGGGCCGCAGGATATTCAGGCGCTTCTCGGCCAGCTGAAGACCGGGGCGCAGAATCCGCCGTCTTTTCCGGCCGGCGGCACTGATGCATGCCGCCAGCGGCTGACGGCGCTGCAGGATCAGCTGAAAGCGATGCGTCAGGATGCCAATGCTGGCGGCGACGACGGCGAGCGCCGCGACCGGCGCCGCGAGCTGCAACGGCAGGTGCAGCGCGGGTTCCAGCGCGATGCCAATCAGCGGCTGATGCAGCCGGTGCTTTCCCCCAACGGCTTCTACGAGCGGCTGGCGGCGTTCTGGACTAACCACTTCTCGACCAGCGCCAACAAGAGCCTGCCGATGCGGATGATCGTGCCGCTCTATGAGGCCGAGGCGATCCGCCCGAATCTCGGCGGCTCGTTCCGCGATCTCTTGCGGGCGGCGACCGAGCATCCGGCGATGTTGATCTATCTCGATCAGGCACAGTCGCAGGGGCCTGATTCGCCCGGCGGGATACAGCAGAAGAAAGGCCTCAACGAAAATCTCGGGCGCGAATTGCTGGAACTCCACACGCTCGGCGCAGGCAGCGGCTATACTCAAGCCGACGTGCGGGGCGCCGCCATGGTGCTGACTGGACTTACCGTGGATCGTGACGATGTAGATACCGTCTTTCGTCCGCGTCTGTCCGAACCCGGACAGCATAGCGTGCTTGGCATTGGCTACGGCGGCGAACGGCGAACGCGCAAGGATTACCTCGCGATGCTGGATGACCTCGCGGCGCATCCGAAGACGGCCGAGCACATCTGCCGCAAGCTTTGCATCCATTTCATCTCCGATCAGCCGCCGTCCGAAATGATCTCGGCGATGGCGGATGTCTGGAAGCGCGCAGACGGCGATCTGACGGCTGTCTATGGCGCGATGCTCGACCACCCGGCCGCCTGGCGCGACGAGGGCTCGAAGGCGCGCCAGCCTTTCGATTTCGTGGTTGCCGGGCTGCGGGCGCTGAATGCCGGGAGCTTCATGGAAGCCAATCAGGATGATGACGGCGATGCCAATACTGCGATGGCCGCACCGCCTGCGGCGATGGCTGGCGGGGATGCGATGAAGACCATGGCGCCTGCCGATCCCGCCGGTAAAGAGGCGGTCAAGCGGCGCAAGGCGTCTCAAACCGCAAGAGCTTTGGGGCAGGGTGCGTTGCGCCGCATGGGCCAGCCGGTCTGGTTGCCGCCGAGCCCCGCAGGCTTCGAGGAGACGTTCGGCGCCTGGATCACCGCAAGCCAGCTTGCCGAGCGGCTCGCGTGGGCCCGGCGGGCTTCGGCGCAATTCGGGAGGGACGGGGATCCTCGCGACTTCCTCAAGGCAACGCTTGGCGATGCGGCGCGCGACGAGACGATCCGCGTTGTTTCGCAGGCGCCGAGCAAGGTCAGCGGGCTGACGCTGGTTCTTGCCTCACCCGAATTCAACCGCCGATAAGGAGACCGGCCATGACAGAGTTTCTGCTTTCCCGCCGCGGTTTTCTGGCCTCCGCCTGCTGTCTCGCCGCTGCCCCGGTTTTCACGCCCGTCACCTTCGCCGCCATGCCGGGCGACAACAGGTTCGTCACCATCGTGCTGCGCGGCGCCATGGATGGCCTCGATCTGGTCCAGCCTTATGGCGAGGCCGGTTTTGCGATGCTTCGCCCGACCCTGGCGCTAATTCCGGACAAGGGGCTCATCGATCTCGACGGTCATTTCGGCCTTAATCCGGCGGGCGCGGATCTTCTGCCATTGTGGAAATCGAAGGAGCTGGCATTCGTTCATGCGGTCTCGACGCCCTATCGCGACCAGCGCAGCCATTTCGACGGCCAGGATATGCTGGAATCGGGCGGCGAACATGTGGCCGAAGAAAAGACGGGCTGGCTCAACAAGGCGCTTGCCGTCATCCCGCGCTCGGATGCGCGCAAGGCGATCGACGTCAACACATCGACGGAGCTGATCCTTTCAGGTCCGAACAATGTCGATGTGTGGGCATCGGATTCCAATCTCGGCACCGCCAAGGACGAAATGCAGTTTCTGATGCGGCTCTATGCCGGAGACCCCGCCTTTGCGAAGGCGATGGAGGAGGCGACCAGGGCCAATGGCGCGGCGATCATCGCCGAACCCGACGGCAAGCGAGGCGAGAAGATCGCCGATGTCGCCGCACTTGCCGGCAACATGCTGAAGGGCGACTATCGGATCGCCAGTTTCTCGATCACCGGCTGGGATACGCATGTCGGGCAAGCCGCGCAGTTCAAGCGGCCGGTTCAGGATCTGGCGGAAGCGATCAATACACTGAAAACCACGCTAGGCCCTGACATCTGGTCGAAGACGGTCGTCCTTGCGATGACCGAGTTCGGCCGCACCGTTCGCCAGAATGGTTCCGGCGGCACGGATCATGGAACGGGCGGTTGCGCGCTGCTTGCGGGCGGAGCTATCTACGGCGGCCGTATCCTCGGCAAATGGCCGGGGATCGGCGATGCCCAATTGCTCGACGACCGTGATCTGATGCCGACGGCCGATGTTCGGGAGATCGCCGCGGCGATGCTCTACCGGCAGTTCGACGTTACTGCCGAAGACCTGACGGCGAAGATCTTTCCGGGGTTGAGTTTTGACAAGGGCTCGCAGTTCCTGCGAGCCTGATGAGAGCCAAGTCACTCGGCAGGGACAGGCTTCGGCGCTCCGTTCTCGTCCAGCGCCACCATGATGAAGGTACCGGCGGTGACTTTCTCCATCTTGTTGTAGCGCGATCGGTGCGCCCAGGCCTCGACACAGAGGGTGATCGAGGTGCGGCCGACGCGGTCGATATCGGTATAGACGGAGAGCGTATCGCCGATCTTGACCGGCAGTTCGAAGGCCATTTCCTTGACGGCGGCGGTGACGACGCGGCCGCGGGCGCGCTCGGCGGCGCGGATGCCGCTCGCCAAGTCCATCTGCGCCATGACCCAGCCGCCGAAAATATCCCCCGCCGGATTGGCGTCGCCGGGCATGGCGAGCGTGCGGAGCGTCAGTTCACCTTTCGGCTTCGGGCTGTCGTTCATTGTCAAGTCCTTGTCATGTCACGGAGGGTGAAGATGGCAGGCTTGACGGCCGGATGGCAAGGGCAATGCGGTGGTTATGCAGGGAGGCGTGCGGGATTTGTCAGAGACGGCCGAGCGTGAAGAAGAGTGCGGCCCAGAAGAGCGCCGAAAGCTCGGCGGCTACCAGAAAACCGATTGCGCGTTCCGTCATGGGAGCTCCCCCCTCGTGGTTAAAAGGGGCTCGCGACCCCAGACGCGAGCCCCAATCCCTTCGTGTCCGCCAAGACGCGTTAGGATGGCGAGCGAAATACTCAAAATGGGGGAGGTGCGGTATCGTAAGATCTTGGGATCCCACGGCTGGAACAGTGCTCCGCATGTCTCCCATGTCTGACCGGGCAATTTTTATTCTTGGTAGCCCGCAAAAAATTCGCTGAGCTTAAATATAATAGAATTCATATATTTATCTCTTGCGTGGCGGTTCAGGGAGGTTGTTTCCGTTACGTTATGTGAAGTCGAGCTAATAATGCTTCACTGGCCGGTAAGACATGCCCTGCAGAATTTGCGCCGATCATCAGTGCGTGAATGCGAGGGGACTTCGTGCGCAATACAAAGATTTCGACCCGTCTGTACGGGCTTGTCGGGCTTACACTGGCGATTTTCGTCGGCGTGATGGCGTTCTTCCTGAACTATTCCTACTCGGAGCTTGAGGCTGAGCGGAAAGCCGGTCTGGCGCAGATGGATGCGACGGCCATCAATATCATGAAGAAATACCACAAGATGGAGCAGGACGGCACGCTGACGCGCGAACAGGCGCAGACGGCGGTCAAGGACGTCATCGCTTCCATGCGCTATGGCGACAGCGGCTATTTCTGGATCAACGACATGCATCCCAACATGGTGATGCATCCGATCAAGCCGGAGCTCAATGGCACCGACCTGTCGCAGAACAAGGATCCGAACGGCAAGTTCCTGTTCGTCGAGTTCGTCAATACGGTCAAGGCGCATGGGCAGGGCTTCGTCGATTACTACTGGCCCAAGCCGGGCGCCGAGCAGCCTGTTCTGAAATACTCGCATGTCGCCGGCTTCGAGCCCTGGGGCTGGGTTGTCGGCACCGGCGTCTATGGCGACGACCTTGCCGCGCTTTACCGCCAGAACGCACTCTGGGCCGCGCTGCTCTGTGGTGCGGGCGCTATCGTCACCCTGCTCATTGCCTATGCGATCGTTCGCAGTGTTACCGGTCCGGTTGCGCGGATCGGTGCTGCGATGCATGCCATTGCTGCCGACGACTCCACTGCCGCAGTGGTTGACAGCGAACGCCGTGACGAGATCGGCCACATGGCCAAGGCGCTGCTTGTCCTGCGGGACTCGATGATCGAGCGTAGCGAGATGCGATCACGCGAGGATTCCCGTCAGCGCGAGCTGGATGGTGAGCGCCGCAGCAGCGAGCAGCGGATGCGTAGCTCCGCCGAACGCCAGAACCACGCGATGATGGCGCTCGGCCAGGGGCTGGAGCGGCTCGCGGCCGGCGATCTGACGGTTACGGTCGGCGATCTCGGCGAGGAATATGCCAAGCTGCGTTCGGACTTCAATGCGGCTGCCGGTGCGCTCAGCAGCGTCATCCAGGCGATTTCGGAATCGAGCCATATCGTCAACGACAGCGCCGCCAATATCAGCGAAGCGACCAACAATCTTTCGAAGCGTACCGAGCAGCAAGCGGCCGCTCTGGAAGAAACGGCGGCTGCGCTCGATGAGATCACCGCGACCGTTCGCACAGCCTCCGAGCGGGCGACGGAAGCGCGCGAGATGGTGTCCGAGACAAAGACCAGCGCCGGCAAGTCGGGCGAGATCGTCCGCAATGCCGTTGCGGCGATGAGCCGGATCGAGGATTCGTCCAGCCGTATCGGCCAGATCATCGGCGTCATCGACGAGATCGCCTTCCAGACCAATCTTCTGGCGCTCAATGCCGGTGTCGAGGCGGCGCGTGCGGGCGAGGCCGGCCGCGGCTTTGCCGTCGTTGCGCAGGAGGTCCGCGAGCTGGCGCAGCGCTCGGCCAACGCCGCCAAGGAGATCAAGACGCTGATCAGCAATTCGGCTGCCGAAGTCGGCAACGGCGTGTCGCTGGTTCGCTCGACCGGCGATGCGCTGGTGGAAATCGAGGCGCTGGTCAACAAGGTCAATGACCACGTGAATTCGATCGCCACTGCGGCGCGCGAGCAGGCAACCGGGCTGCAGGAGATCAACACTTCGGTCAATCACATGGATCAGATGACGCAGCAGAATGCGGCGATGGTCGAGGAGACGACCGCAGCCAGCCAAACGCTGGCCGCCGAGAGCAACCAGCTGCGCACCCTGCTCTCCAACTTCCGCCTCGGACAGAGCCAGGCGGCGGCGCCGCGCGCCTATAACCGGGCGGCCTGAGAGCATCCGGAAAAGGCGGGAAACCGCCTTTTCCACCAGGGGTAAGCTTTCCTTCACCAGTTTTATTTAAATTTGATTGGAATTCTTCAGGTTGCAAGCAGGGCTGCGGGGCGATGGAGGGTATTGTGTCTGTCTCTCTTCTGCGGCGTATTGTGCTGACCACGCTGGTTTCCACGGCGCTTACGACCTGTTCCATCAGTGACGGCCTCGTGCCGCCTGCCAATGTCGATCGCGGCACCAAAGTCAGCTCCATTTCTCCGCCAAGACAGTCCGCTATGCGCATGGCGCCGATGGAAACGGCGCAATCCTATCCCGCTTCGGCGCCCGTCTCACGCGCCGGCGGATCGGTCGATTACCTCGATACGCCGAACCTTGCGGGCGCGGGACGTTCCGCCAGCGATGCCGCTCCGGCGCCCGGCCGCAAGCTGCCGATGATCGACAGTGACGAGGCGCTTGCCCAGCAACAGGTGCCGCGCTCTCAGAATGAGCCCGGCAACTGGGGTGGCACGCGCCAGCTTTCGGTTCCCGAGGGCGGCGTCAACATGGATTCCGAACTCGGCGCCGAACCGGTCGTCGGCCTTGCCCAGGAGCAACAGCAGCAGATCGCCGAAGGCGAAACGGCTGAGCCCGTTGTCGATGGCATCGGCACCGATGCGCCTGTTCAGACCAACCAGCGCCACATGCCGCGCCCGGCCGCACAGGCCGAGATGAACCAGGCCGCCGTCTGGAATGATGGCAGCGCAGTCGTTGCTCCGCAGCGCGTTCCCGAAGAGAGCGAGAGCCAGGAAGTGGCGATGCTGCGGCCGAACGATCCGATGATGAGCACGCCGGCCATGCCTGCTGATCCGAGCGTCATGCCGGCCTCGGAGCTTTCCTGTCGCCGCGAACTGAAGCGCATGGGCGTGGTCTTCACCGACAAGCCGGCGATCTCCAATGGTCCCGCCTGCCAGGTGCCTTACCCAATCTCCTTGCAGGGGCTTTCCGGCAATATCGGCGTCCGGCCTGCTGTGACGCTGAACTGCCAGGTGACGCTCGCCTTCGCCAAATGGGTGAAGAACGAGCTCGCGCCGTCGGCACGCTTTCGCTACTGGTCGGGCATCAAGACGATCGAGCCGCTCGGCGGTTATTCCTGCCGGCGCATGAACAACAGCCGCCAGAAATACAATCCGATGTCGGAGCATGCGCATGGCAATGCGATCGATGTCGGCAAGTTCGTGCTGAAGAACGGTCACGAGATCGATATCCGCAAGAAGGGGCTGTTCTCCTTCCGTGAAGGGCGGCTGCTGAAAGCCGTGCGCAGCGACAGCTGCAAGTATTTCAACACGGTGCTTGGCCCCGGCAGCAACCCCGAACACTGGAATCACTTCCACTTCGATCTGAGAGACCGCAAGAGCGGCCGGGTCTATTGCAGCTAGCGTGCCTTCTTGGCGCATGCCGGGGAATCTGATCTGACGGGCACTCTTGGAAGAGGAGAGCAGAGATGGCAGACCGCAGGCGCCCGAATTTCGTCATGCTTTTTCTTGTGGTGGTGATTGCCGCAGCCGCCGTTTTCGGCGGGCGGTGGTATGTCTATGTTGCCTATGCGAGCGACCCCCTCGACGAGGTCGGCATCAGTCTCAATACGATGATGCCGGGACCCATCCGCGAGATCGGCTGCGGCATGCTGAAGAGCCGTTTCGAAGGCAAGACGTTGCCGCCCTTCGGCTGCGGCCTCAACGGACAGTGGTGAGCGCTCAAAAAGAAAGCCGGCGAAACGCCGGCTCAGACTGACCGGTCTTCAGGGGAAATCGACCGGATTTTAAAAGTGTTCGTGCTTACGGCGGCATTTCTCTACAAATAGAGGCAGCGGAAATATGGGCGTAACGAGCGCCCGTTGACGGTTCCGCAAAGGGATGGGCGGCAGGGCGGAAACCGTTGCTTGCCTCTGTGGCGGTTATCCTCCGCGAAGATCACCGGTTGATGACAAGGGCGGTGGAAAGACGATTTTCCGCTGGCCGCTTTTCTTCGCGCCACTATGGCTTGCCCGCTGAATAGTGTGTTCACGGGGTACGGGATGTCAAAGTGTCACAAAGGGGCTATATAGCGGCCCAATAAGAGGAAACATCCAAAAGCCGCATGACACCCATCATTTCGATCCGCAATCTCACCAAGCATTACGCCAATGGATTTGAAGCGCTGAAGGGCATCGATCTCGATGTCGAGAAGGGCGAAATCCTGGCGCTGCTCGGCCCCAATGGCGCAGGCAAGACGACGATGATCTCGATCGTCTGCGGCATCGTCAATCCGAGCGGCGGCGAGGTGCTCGTCGGCGGCCACGACGTGGTCAAGGATTTTCGCGCGACGCGGACGATGATCGGCCTTGTGCCGCAGGAGCTGACGACCGACCAGTTCGAGACCGTCTGGAATACGGTGAGCTTCTCGCGCGGGCTGCACGGCAAGAAGCCGAACCCGGCGCATATCGAGAAGGTGCTGCGCGACCTGTCTCTCTGGGACAAGAAGGACAACACGCTGCGGCAGCTTTCCGGCGGCATGAAGCGGCGTGTGCTGATCGCCAAGGCGCTGAGCCACGAACCCGAGATCCTCTTCCTCGACGAGCCGACGGCCGGTGTCGATGTGACGCTGCGCAAGGACATGTGGCGCGTCGTTGAGCAGCTGCGCGAGTCCGGCGTGACGATCATTCTGACGACCCACTATATCGAAGAGGCCGAAGAGATCGCCGATCGTGTCGGCGTCATCAACGGTGGCAAGCTGCTGCTCGTCGAAGACAAGGCAGCGCTGATGGCCAAGCTCGGCCGCAAGCAGCTGATCCTCGAACTCACCGAGCCGCTTGAAAAACTTCCGGAGCATTTTGCCGGAAACGGCCTGTCGCTGGAACAGGGCGGCACGCGACTGGTCTACAATTTCGATGCGCATAACGAGCAGGAAAGCATCGCGGCGCTTCTGACCCGGCTTTCGGCAGACAACATCCATTTCAAGGATCTCTCGACGCGGCAAAGCTCGCTCGAGGATATCTTCGTGGCACTCGTGGGAGGCGCCAAATGAATATCGAAGCCGTCAAATCCATCTATTTCTTCGAGATGGCCCGTACGCGCCGCACGCTGCTTCAGAGTGTCGTGTCGCCTGTCATCTCGACCTCGCTCTATTTCATTGTCTTCGGCGCCGCCGTCGGTTCGCGCATCCAGACGGTGGACGGTGTCTCCTACGGCGCTTTCATCACCCCCGGCCTGATCATGCTTACGCTACTCGGCCAGTGCATCAGCAATGGTTCCTTCGGCATCTACTTCCCGAAATTCACCGGGACGATCTACGAAGTGCTGTCGGCGCCTGTTGCGATGACGGAAATCCTGCTCGGTTATGTCGGCGCGGCGGCCACCAAGGGATTGCTGATCGGGTTGATCATCCTGCTGACGGCCAATGCCTTCGTGGAAGTGAGGATCGAGCATCCCTTCATGATGATGCTATTCTTCCTGCTGACGGCGATCACCTTCAGCCTGTTCGGCTTCATGATCGGTATCTGGGCCGGCAATTTCGAGCAGCTGAACCTGATCCCGATGTTGGTGGTGCCGCCGCTGACCTTCCTCGGCGGCAGCTTCTATTCGATCAACATGCTGCCGCCCTTCTGGCAGGCTGTCAGCCATTTCAATCCGGTACTCTATCTTGTCAGCGGTTTCCGCTGGAGCTTCTACGGGATCGCCGACGTCAATCCGCTGATCAGCCTCGGGATGATCACGCTGTTCCTGGCGATCTGCCTTGGCACACTCGGCTGGATGTTCAGGACCGGTTACCGGCTGAGAAACTGACGCCGGATCAAGCCTGTCGCTTTGCCAGGCGCATCGCCGCGGCCTCGATCATCAGGGTGACACCGGCCTCGAAGAAGATGCCGGGGCCGCTGTCGCGGTAGTGCAGAACGGCGCGGCTCGTCAGCGGATAATCGGCGGCTGCCGCGTCAAGCTGCTTCGTGTTGGGCTGCGGTTCCGCCTGCTCTTCGATCACGCAGCCGAGCGTATAGCGCCCGAGGGCGACGAGAAGCTCCATCGCGGTCTCCGGCGTCATCCCGGCATCCACGAGCAGGCCGATCTGAGTCTCGACCTTTGCAAGATCCTGCGGGTCGGCCTCCGTTCCTGCATGCACGCGCCCGCCATCACGATAGGCAAGCAGCGCGTTGCGAAAGGTGCGGCAGTTGGCGAGCAGATAGGCGCTCCACACGTCTCCGGGTTTTGGTGCCGCATGCGTATGGCCGCGTCTCAGAATCTCGGCATTCATCGCGTCGATCAGCGCGCGCTTTCCCTTGAAATGCCAGTAAAGTGCTGGCTGGCGGATGCCGAGGCGCTCGGCCAGCGCGCGGGTGGAAAGCGCGTCCAATCCCGCTTCGTTCAAAAGCAGAAGCGCCTCGTCGACGATACGCTGGCGGTCGATCTTCATCTCGTGGCAATCCTGGTTGCGTTTTCACCTTATCAGCGATAAGTAGCTTATCACTGATAAATTTTGGTGAACGATATGAAGAAAGCGCTCAGCGTCGTCTATGCCACCGTGGTTCTGGATGCGGCGGGGATCGGCCTGACCTTGCCGATTTTTCCGCGTCTTCTGCGCGATATCGGCCATACGGACGATCTCGGATGGCGTTTCGGCGCCTTTCTGGCGCTTTATGCGCTGATGCAATTTCTGTTTTCGCCCGTGTTGGGGTCGCTGTCCGACCGGTTCGGACGCAAGCCCGTTCTGCTCGTCTCGCTTGCGGGCGCTGCGATCGACTACGTGTTTATGGCCTTGGCTCCGGCACTCTGGATGCTGTTTCTCGGCCGTGCGATTGCCGGCCTTAGCGGCGCGAGCAATGCCGTCGCGGCGGCCTGCGTCACGGATGTAACCGAAGAACATGAGCGCGCGCGCCGCTTCGCACAGCTGAGTGCCTGCTTCGGCGTCGGTTTCATTGCCGGGCCTGCTATCGGCGGGATCCTTGGCGAATATTCCGTTCGGCTGCCGTTCATTGCCGCCGCGGTGCTGAACGGTCTGAACTTTGCCGTGGCGATTTTCCTGCTGCCGGAAACCCGCAAGCGCGGCGAGGGAGAGGAGGGGCAACCGCTGTCGCCCTTCACGCATTTCAAATGGTTGTTCAGCTTCAAGCCGCTGCTGGCGCTGATGGCGGCTTATTTCCTGCTGGCTTTCATCGGCGAAGTCGGCGGCACCGTGTGGGTTCTCTATGGCCAGGACAAGTTTTCCTGGTCGGCGATGATGGTCGGCATTTCGCTGGCCGCCTTCGGGTTTTTCCATGCGGTGGTACAGGCTTTCGTGGCCGGACCGGTCAGCGAACGCTGGGGAGAGCGGCGTGCAGTGCTGATTGGCGTCATTGCCGACAGTATCGCCTATGTGACGATCGCCTTCCTGAGCGAGGGGTGGATGGTTTTTTTCCTGATGCCGTTGTTTTGCCTAGGCGGCATCGGCGCGCCGGCGCTGCAATCGCTCGTCACGACGAATGTCGATGCGGAGGCGCAGGGCAGGGTCCAGGGCCTTTTGGCAAGCATGGTCAGCCTCGCCTCGATCGCCGGGCCGCTGGCGATCAGCACCATCTATTTCGCCTCACGGGACATCTTTCCGGGACTTGTCTGGGTGCTTGGTGCTGCCGTTTATCTGGGGCTTCTGCCGCTGATTTTCAGTCGCCGCCCTGCTGTCTCGTCATGAGCCATTTTGCAATGCATGGCTGTGCAATGTCTGATGTCGGCAGGGAATATTTCACCTATGGTGGCGTAAATCGCGATAGAGGTGTGGAAATCGCCCCGTGTCACGCCTTCGTCACGCGACAAGCTTATCGATAGTGTGCTTAATAAGCCCTGCGAAGCGAGGGGATCGCTAGCGTTTCCGTTCCTGGCCCGCCACCTGGTGGGCTTCGATATTCTACCGCCATTAGAATACGGACGCCGATTATGATCAGACTTCACATTCTATTCGCCGTCGCGTTCATGGTTGCGATGTGTTCGCTGGCATTTGCGGTCAGCTACAACCATTCGAAGACAAGCGATAGCCACACCAACGGAAGCTCAGGCTTCCTCTGGCTCTCGGCTTCCAGTTGAGCTGAGGGCTGAGCGCAAGGATGCCTCGATTAGCGGTTGCTCACTGCATAAACGCAGCTATCGCCTTCCTGATGAACGCTTTCTCCGAAGACCGGATCACAATCCGTACCCAGATATGCGGCGCCGTGTGCGCTCGCATAGGCTAATATATCCTGGGACGTCGCAGACTTGCGGCGCAGTTGCTCGCTTCCGTTCCATATATCGAAATAGGCAGGCGACCACATGACGGCCGCGCCAAACTTGGTCGCGAATATCTGCTGCCGGCGAGACGTATACTCGAAACCGAGCGCCGCGATTTCGGGCAGCCGTTTCGGCCAGATCAGGAACTTTGTATCCGGAGGAAGCTGGTGATCGGCCCAACTGCCCAGCGCCTGCCATTCATGGCTCACTTCGAGGTTTTTACGCTGGTAGAGGTATGTTGGATAAGACAAGAAGATCACGGTCATCGCGGCAATCGTGCAAAGGGCTACGATCGCAAGGGTATGCTTTCCTTGCCGATCCTCGTCCTTTCCACGACGGTTTGCCGCTCGATAGAAAGCAAGCAGCACGCAAGCGAAGGCGGCGCTGAACCAGACGGCGACGAGCGCGATGGAAAGGGTCAGTCCGCGAAAAGCAACTGCTCGGTCTGGCGCCGCCATCCATGCGGCAGCGAGCAGTGCGACAGCGAATGTCGAAAGCATCATGATCATCACCGCGCTGCGAATAAGGTGCAGGTTCAGGACCAACGCTGAATCGGTGACGAGCGGCGCTGCTGCGCCGATGACAAGCAGCGCACTCGCGCCTCCCGCCAGATGTCGCAAGGCGTTCGCCTGACGGCCGAGCTGCGCGGCGGCGAGAAAGCATGACAGGGCGGCAGCGGCCAAGGCAACCACTTCCAGCCAGCTGTTGCCGTCGAGGAAGAAGTGAGCGGGATAGAACCCTCTCAGAAACTGCCTGTAGGAGAAGGCTGGAGCTTCAAGGATCTGGTGGTTCGACAGGACGTTGAGCAGCGGCGGCACCAGGAGCACGCCGCCGATCAGTGATCCGAGCAGGCCGCGGACCATCAACGCACGCCAAGAGATGGCGCCGATGCGGAGTTGATAGGCCGCCAGAAAGCAAAGCGGCAGGATCATCCACACCGCCATGAAGGCGTTGAGAAAGAATGTCAGGGCCGTGGCAATGGCGGCCTGCGCATATCTTCCGCGCACGGCATAGGAAAAGCCGAGGATCAACGGCGCGTTCGCTAGCTCGGAATGGGTGAAATAGTTGAGCATCACGCCGGCGCCGCCCACTGTCGTGCCTTGCAGGCAGGCAGCCATAGCGAGCAGCAACACGTAGATATTGAGCACCCGTCTTTCGTGGAATCCGAAGCTTCGCGCCAGATGCAGCGCGGCGGCCAGCAGCGAAGAATGCGTGACGGCGAGCCAAAACGCCAGGAACAGTTTGGGATTGACGATCTCTCCGGCGCCGATGAAGACGATCCAGAAACCGGACGAAAAGTGCTGCAGTGACTGGATGAAGGGATCGCTGGCAAACTGCGGCAGCGCAAACGAATTCATCAGTATCGGCAAATGATAGACGTTGTTGTTATCGATCGGCAGATAGCCGGTGCGTAGAAAGCTGAGCACAGTTGCCAGCAAAACCACTGAATAAGGGTGCCACCTCAGGATGCGGGCGAGGGGATTGCGAGATCGGGTCAGCACTTGGCTATCCACAGGCATGTCTCAACGGGCGGCAAGGATGACGGCAATGATGGAAAATCCTACCAGCCAGCTCTTGCGATCACGCAGCGCGAAAGTGATCGGGTCGTCGTGCAACATGCGGCGATGGGCAAGCATAAGCGTCCTGCTGGTCCAGTAGAGGAAGAGCGGGCACAGACCCCAGAGGATATGCGGATGGCTGTATAGGCTGGCCACTTCAGGAGATGACACATAAAGAGCGAGAACGGTGATCGAGTTCATTCCGGCTGCGGCGGCAAGTGCGGCAATCACCGGAAGATCGGTAAGACGGTAGTCGCGATTGTCCGGATCTGCGAGGCCGTTGTCGAAGCGCGCGGCGAGTTCGATATGCCGCTTCGTCAACGCCAGCGCGGCGAAAATCATAAGCGAGAACGTGAACAGCCATTCCGATACGACAACGTCGATCGCCGCTGCACCTGCAAAGATCCGGATCGTGTAGAGGATTGCCAATGTTACCACATCGACGATCATTTTCTTCTTGAGTGACAGCGAGTAGATCAGCGTTCCGGCGAAATAGACTGCCAGAAGGAGCGGAAATAGCGGCGGCAGCAACGACGCGACGGCGAATGCTGCGATTGTCAGTGCAGGTATGAGCACCAGCCCTGATGCCAGGGATGCCCTGCCGGCAGCAAACGGCCGCAGATGCTTGCTTGGGTGAGCTCGGTCGGCCTGCAGATCGAGCAGGTCGTTCAGCAGATAGACGCCCGAGGCACACAGCGAGAAAGCAATGAATGCGAGCGCCGCGGCCAATAAGGCCGCAGGTGTAAATTCGTGCGACGTCAGGGCCGGAACGAAGATCAGGGCGTTTTTGGCATATTGATGCGGCCGCATTGCCGCCCAGAGCGCCCGGTATCCATCATGGCGGGGTGCCAGTTTCACATGCGAGGGATGGGCGGCATCAAGCCGGTTCGATTGACGGGCCGATAAGCCGATGCTGAGTGCCTTGCGGGCATGCGGCCAGATATGAAAATCATCGCCGCTATTGCCGATGTAATCAAAGCCATTGCGGCCAAACGCGGCGATCAGCGCATCGGCTTTCCGCTGGCCTTTCAGATTGATCGCTTCATCCGACGCGAAGATCCCATCGAGAAGAAACGGCATTTGTGCGGCCACGGCTTCTGCATGCTGCCGGTTAGCCGCCGTTGCGAGATAGACCTTGCGCCCCTGATCCTTGGCGGCGACGATCGATGCCAGCACCTGTTCGCTGAATGGAAGCCTGGCGTAGTCGATCTGCGATAGCCCGGCGAAATGCGCTTTTAATCCGGCTCTGGAGCCTATCGCAGAGTTCGATGGGAGAAGGGCACGCCATCCATTTCTGGCGATCGAGTCGAATATGCTTTCCAGGAAGAGATCCGAACGCACCAGCGTACCATCGAGATCCACGACGAGCGCGATATTGGTGTCTTCGGCCGGGCGATCAATCCCGGTCTCATCGCCCGTAAAGGGTGCGCCGTATTCGGCGTCTGCCTTGAATTCGTGACTCATCATGCGCCGACCACCAAAGGAACCGGGCTATAATCGGCGAAAAAGATTAATCAAATCGTGGGTGCCGCTACGAAAGCCGTGCCTTACCCGCTCTCAATCCCGCAGGCGCAGTTCGTCTGTCTGCATCTGCATCGAGCCCAGCGTTTCCAGGAAGCTCATGCCGAGCAGGCTCTGGTCGAGCTTGCCGTCTTCGGCGACGCTGGCGGCGACACCGGTGCGGACGATGGGGCCGATGGCGACACGGTCGAGCGTGACGGGTGCTGCGCGGGTGCGGCCGTTGGCGGTCATGACGGTCATCGAGTAGTCGAGGTTTTCGGGGATGATGCCGATGCGTTCGGCGTCGGCATGCGAGAGCGCGACCATGCTGGCGCCTGTGTCGACCAGCATCTGAATTGTCTGGCCGTTGACCGAGACGTCGGCCTCGAAATGGCCGTTCAGCAGCTTGTGCAGGATGATCTCGCTGCCGCCTTCGCTGGTGGTGACGACGACGGCACGGCCGGGCACAAGGCCGGCCAGCAGCCGGTTGCCGACGCCCTGGAGATCCTGGCGGTAGAGATAGACGGTGGCGAGCGCCAGGATGATGACAAGCCAGATCATCAGGTTGCGCATCGTTTCGCCGATATTGCGGCGGCTCGCCCAGATGCCGGCCGAGAGCATCAGCGCGATCGGCAGAAGATAGACCATGCGCCCGAAATCGTCGGCCTCCATGCCCATGATGCGATCGTTGCCGTTGTTGAAGACGAGGATGGCGAGGCCGATGCCGAGGATCAGCAGAAAGATCGTCAGACGGCTCATGCAGGCTGCTCCGCAGTGATGCTTTGCCGGCTACTCTCCGCGTGCGCCGCGCCTTCGAAGAGCCTGGCGGGCAGAATCGCCATCAGGCTGGCGCGTTCGGCATCGGAATAGCGCATCCAGGCGCCGATTTCCTCGATCGTGCGGCCGCAACCCGTGCAAAAACCGGTTGCAGGATCGATGGCGCATACATGGATGCAGGGTGTTTGCATGAAGGATATATCGTTGTTTCACAAGGCCATGGCAAGGGCGCAGAGCGCGGCGATCTCGGAAATCTGTTCGGCGGCGCCGAGCGTGTCTCCGGTATGGCCGCCGAGTTTTCGGCGGATATAGAGGGTCACTGCGAGGACCGAGATTCCGGAGGCCAGCAGGCTGCAGACAAGCGGCAGCAGACCGAGTGCCGGCCAGATGATGAGGGCGGCGAGCAGGCATCCCGAGACCAGCGCCATATGCATCGCACCTTCGCCGGGCTTGCCGGCCGAGGCGGCAACACCGTCCGTCTTCGCCGGCGGCAGGCGATGCCAGTGCCAGACGAGCGCGGCGCGGCCGAGGCAGGCGGCGGCCGGGATGGCGAGCGCGGCCTCGAAGGCCGATGCTTCCCGGGCAATGGCGGCGAGTGCTGCGGCGCGAAGCGCAATCGAGAGGATCAGCGCAATGGCGCCGTAGCTGCCGATGCGGCTATCCTTCATGATGACGAGCGCATGGTCGCGGTCACGTCCGCCGCCGATGCCGTCGGCGGCATCGGCCAGGCCATCCTCGTGCAGTGCGCCGGTAATGACGGTGAGCGCTGCGATCGCCACCAGCGCCGACATCAGCCGGTCGGCACGCAGGCCCAGCATCATCAGGAAAATTGCAGCAGGGATGATGCCGATCAGCAAGCCGGCCAGCGGGAAGGCGCGGGCAGTCCGGCCGAGCTTGCCGTCGTCGCCTGCAAAGACGAAAGCGGGCATGGGAATACGGCTCAGGAACGCGACGGCGCGGGCGGTATCGATCGCATAGGCCTTGATGATCATGTCCCCACTTCATGCATAGAAGCTGCGGCGCTTTTGGAGTTGTTCGCCTCTGCCGCTGGCTTTAAGAGAGTCGCGACGAAAGAAGCCGATTTGCTGCGAAAAGACAAGTTGGCCCCGGATCGCCGGGAAAGAGCAAGAAGACAAGGAATCCCCATCCATGAGCGTTTCAGGCCTGCCGTTCGACGATTTCCGTGCGCTGCTGCGCGAGTTGCCGGGACCGGATGCCCGGGCGCTGGTTGCGGCGCGCGAACGCGACGCGCAGCTGACCAAGCCGCCGGGCGCTCTCGGCCGCCTGGAAGAAATCGCCTTCTGGCTGGCGGCGTGGACGGGCAGGGCGCCTGCCGTCAACCGGCCGCTGGTGGCGATCTTTGCCGGTAACCACGGCGTTGCCCGTCAGGGGATCACGCCGTTCCCGCCATCCGTCACGCAGCAGATGGTCGAGAACTTTGCCGCTGGCGGTGCTGCGATCAACCAGATCTGCGTCGCTTACGATCTCGGCCTCAAGGTGTTCGACCTGGCGCTCGATTACCCTACCGGTGACATCACCCAGGAAGCCGCACTTTCCGAGCGCGACTGCGCCGCCACCATGGCCTTCGGCATGGAAGCGATTGCCGGCGGTACGGACCTCCTCTGCATTGGCGAGATGGGTATCGGCAACACAACGATTGCGGCGGCGATCAACTACGCCCTTTACGGCGGTTCGGCACGCGACTGGGTCGGTCCCGGTACGGGTTCGGAAGGCGAGATGCTGGAGCGCAAGGTGGCGGCCGTCGAGCGCGCCGTCGAGCTGCACCGCGATCATCTCGACGATCCGCTGGAGATCATGCGCCGTCTCGGCGGCCGCGAAATCGCGGCGATGGCCGGCGCGATCCTGGCGGCGCGCGTCGAGAAGATCCCCGTCCTGATCGACGGCTATGTGGCGACGGCTGCCGGTGCTATCCTGCAGGCGGCCAATCCCTCGGCGCTCGATCACTGCCTGATCGGCCATGTCTCTGGCGAGCCCGGCCATCTGCGCGCCATCGAAATGCTCGGCAAGACGCCGCTTCTGGCGCTTGGCATGCGGCTCGGCGAGGGCACGGGTGCTGCTCTGGCGGCCGGTATCGTCAAGGCGGCTGCCGCCTGCCATTCCGGCATGGCGACCTTCGCGCAGGCAGGTGTCACCAACAAGCATTGATTGGGCGCCTCGCGTTCAGCTTTGTGACAGGTTGATGACGGACGCTTGCGGCGCGGACCGGGAAACGGTATTCGCATTTTCACTGATGGACGGCGCAGGACGCCGTCCCCGACCGCAAGACGAGGACGCCTTGGAAAAACCTGCCGTTCGAAAGCTGACCGGTGTCAGCCACTTCTTTGCCGCTGCGAGCTATTCCTGGGCGGGATTTCAGCGTCTGATCAAGGAATCTGCTTTCCGGCAGGAACTGCTGTTCGGCGCCGTTTCGCTGATCCTGCTGATCGCTGTCGGCGCCACGCTTTCCGAGCTGGTGATCGCGGTGATCCTGCTGCTGGCACTGTTTGCAGTCGAGGCACTCAACACGGCGATCGAAGAGGTCATCGACCGCATTTCGCCTGAAATCTCGATGGTCGGCAAGCATGCCAAGGACCTCGGCTCCTTCGCTGTGCTCTGCATGCTCGGCGCCTGCGGGCTCTACCTGCTGTTCACCGTCGGCAAGCATCTGATCGCCATCGTCTTCGGATGATATTCAGACCGACCCTTAAATATTAAGGTTGTGTAAATAATAATTGTACGTTTAGGTTGTTTTTGTTTTGCGCGACAGGTGCACACGGGGGCGACGATTGGCACATCTTCAGGCGAATGCGGTTCACGAGGTTGAAGGCGGCGAGAAGGCCAGAGACCTTGGCTATATGGGACTGGCCGCGCTTGGCCTGACCTTTCTTTTCTTATGGCTGTCGCAACAGGGCGGCGTCTCGTCGGCGATCGGCATCGGCGGGCTTATCGTTGCTGCCTCCGCCGCCGTCGGCGGTGTCATGGGATTTCTGTTTTCCGTGCCGCGTATCATGACGAAAGAGGCACCTGCCGTTCCAACTGCGGATGTGAAGGCCGGCGCGGAAGGCTTGAAGTTGCCGCGGCGCGAGAGGCTGCTGGCGTCGAATACCAACCTGGAGCGAATTTCGGAATGGCTGACAACGATGCTGGTCGGCGTCGGGCTGACGCAGGTGGCGAGTCTGCCCTCGCATCTGAATTCATTTGCCGATTTTATCGACAAGCAGGCCGGTGGCCTCTTTGCCGGAGCTAATGCACCGCTACTCAATGCGGTCACTGTCTCGTCGCCTTTCCTGCTTGTCTTCGGGCTTATCGCCGGCTTCATATTCTTCTACCTCTACACGAGGATCTATCTGTCGCCGCTGTTCCAACAGGTGGAAATCCTGCTGGATAAGGATCCGGGTGAGCAGAAGCTCGGCGAGCAGACGACAAAGCAGATCGTCGATAGCGTGCCTGTCGAGGATCGAGACGCCTTTCTGTCATATCTGACGAGCAGTGACCGTCTGTCGGTCAATCAGGGGATCGAGATCATTTTCGACCTGCTTTACCAGCCCGGCGGCTATGAACAGGCGATCGCGATCGGCACCAAGCTTGCGAGCACACCGGCCTCGAAGATCGCCCAGTTCTGGTTCCTGATGGCTGCTGCCTACGGGCAGAGGCATCGCGCATTGCGCGTCGGCGAGGCTGCTCCCGAAGAGTTGGCGAAGACGAAGAAGGCGGTGCTCAGTGCGGCAAAGCAGGCGATCCTGCTCGACCCGTCCTACAAGGAGAATCTGAGAAATCTGACGCGGCTGGATAGTATCGACAACGACCTGGGAGACTTCCGCGATGATCCCGCGTTCCTGGCGTTGCTCGCGGGCTGACCTTAGGCGAAGCTCTTGCGCTTACGGGACACGGCATGAGCTTCCTCGACAGCAGGAAGGCTCTGCAGGACGCGCTTGCCGGGCAGGATGGCGATGACTTCGGTGCCTTCGCGGAGTTTCGATTTCAGCACGAACTGGCCGTCGTGCTTGGCGAGGATCGCCTGGACGATCGGTAGGCCGAGGCCGGTGCCCTGTTCTGCGCTCTTGATGGCGATCGAGCCCTGACCGAAGGCAGAAAGCACGATCGGGATTTCCTCTTCGGGAATACCGGGGCCGTTGTCCTTGATCGAGATGTATTGGCCGCCGCCGGCGGTCCAGCCGACCTTGACGTGGATCTCGCCGCCCTGGGGAGTGAACTTGACGGCGTTCGACAGCAGATTGAGAACCACCTGGCGCATTGATTTCTCGTCGGCCCAGACAGAGGGAAGCTCTGGCTCGAACTGCTGGCTGATGGTGATGTTCTTGCCGCTGGCGCGCAGCTGCACCATGCCGATGCAATCCTCGGAAATATCGAGCAGCGAGATTGCCTCTTCGCTGAGCTCGTATTTTCCGGCCTCGATGCGGGAGAGGTCGAGGATCTCGTTGATCAGGTTCAGCAGATGCTGGCCGGAGCGGTGGATGTCGCCGGTATATTCCTTGTAGGTAGGGTTGTTGAGCGGGCCCATCACCTCCGACGACATGACTTCGGAAAAGCCGAGGATGGCGTTCAGCGGCGTGCGCAGCTCATGCGACATCGAGGCGAGGAAGCGGGACTTGGCAAGGTTTGCCTCTTCGGCGCGGCGGCGCGCTTCGTCCGACATCGACTTGGCAACTTCGAGCTCGGCGATCAGGTCGTCTTTTTCCGACTGGAAGGAGAGGATGCGCAGATTCTGCTTGAACAGACGGTCGCTGATATAGCTGAAGAAGATAACGGTGGTGGTGAAGAGTGCCGTGAGGCTGAGTTCGAGGACGTCGCGGGAAATCCCGGCCTTGGCGGCGAGCGCTATGATCGCAGGCGTAAAGGTGACGAGCACCGATGGCGCCAGCATGAAATTCGACATTGCCGTCACCGACAAGGCGATCAGCAGCGTCGCACCCTTGTAGAGAATGAAGCTGGAGGGTTCGCAGGCAGGGCAGCTCTGGAAGGCGAAAAAGGCCCAGGCAAGTCCGATCGGCAACTGGCCGGCGAGCAGCGCGCGGCGCCATTTGCGGGCGGATTCTGCCGTCATTTCCTGTTTGCGGGCGCGGCGGACGAGATAGACGTTGGCAGCATAGGCGACCAGCGTTGCGACCGCCCAGAAGAAGATCTGCGTGTCGCCGGTGAAATAGATGCCGAGAGCGGCGATGATGATGACGAAGAGCGGCATCAGGGCGGCACCCTGCGTGAAGGCCGTCATATACATGCGCAGGACGTCGCGGTCGAAAGCTGCGGTCGAGGAGTGGCCGGACTGCAAGCGCTCGCGTGTCTGCCGAACAGCCTTGGAAACGGGCTTGTTGCGGTGACTGCGGGACTTGTCGACGATAATCTTATCGGTCGATGTGCTGACGCCGTTACTCATTTGCACTTGAATACTTGATCCGCGGGTGTTTCCACCGTAACCGGCAAATCTTAAGAAGGTGTTTGCCATTTCTCTCAAGGATTTGTTTTTGAAGGAGGCGGAAGCGTGACGCGCGGCTTCAGGACGATACGCGACGGCGTGACTGCCTTTGCCATGCTGGCGCTGATCTGGCTGATCGCGGCCAAGCTCAACGATCAGCCGGAAACGGTGCATAGCGGCGCGTTTCATGCGGCGGATGGCGATAGCCTTGCGATCGGCGGCGAACGCATGCGGCTGAAAGGCATCGATGCGCCTGAGCTCGTGCAGAGCTGCGAGCGGAACGGCAGGCCGTGGTCATGTGGCCGGGAGGCCCGGGATGCGCTGCAGCGGCTGGTCGCCGGTGCTGGCACGCAATGCGGCGGGACCGAGCGCGACCAATATCAACGGCTGCTGGTGATCTGCCGGAGCGGCACTCTCGACATCAATGGCGAGATGGTTCGAACCGGCATGGCCGTCTCCTATGGCGATTATCGGTGGCAGGAGGACGAGGCACGCGCCAGGCGCTCGGGTCTCTGGGCAGGGACATTCGAGAGGCCGCGGGATTTTCGCGATGACGAGAGACCGCATTCCGGCGGCATCGTCAGGATGATCGGGCAGGCGGTCGGATGGGAATGACGATCGAGACGTTGCAGGGCGAGATTGCTGCCTGCCGCATCTGCCGGGATGCGCCGCTTGATCCGTCGAAACCTTTGCCGCATGAGCCGCGTCCTGTTGTCATCCTGTCGCAAACCGCGCGCGTGCTGATCGCGGGACAGGCGCCGGGCCTTCGCGTCCATGAAAGCGGCATTCCGTTCAACGATGCCTCCGGTGATCGTCTTCGCGACTGGCTGCAGGTCGGCCGCGAGGCCTTCTACGATGCAAGCCGTTTTGCGATCGTGCCGATGGGCTTCTGTTTTCCGGGATATGACGAGAAAGGAAGCGATCTACCGCCGCGCCGGGAATGCGCGCCTCAATGGCGAAAGCAAGCGATGGATTTGATGCCGCAGATCGAGCTGATCCTGACTGTCGGCCAGTATGCGCAGAACTGGCATATGGGCACGGCGCGGCAGGCCAACATGACTGATACGGTCAAGGCGTGGCGCGAGACGCTGTTTTCGAACCGGTCACCCGCGGTCTTGCCGCTGCCGCATCCGAGCTGGCGCAACAGTGGCTGGCTGAAGCGCAATCCATGGTTCGAGGAAGAGTTGCTTCCAGTTCTTCGCAGTAGAATTAAACTGCTTATAAACTGAAACAAAATTCTTTTCCTGCGCCGGAATCGCGATATACAGAGAATATAATTCGAAAGGGCTTTCGCATATGGACCGTCTCGACCGTAAGATACTGCGCCTGCTGCAAGAAGATTCGACCCTGGCGGTCGCTGATCTCGCGAAGAAGGTCGGCCTTTCGACAACGCCTTGCTGGCGCCGTATCCAGAAGATGGAAGAAGATGGCGTCATCAAGCGCCGCGTTGCCATCCTCGACCCCGAGAAGGTCAACACCAAGGTCACGGTTTTCGTCTCGATCCGCACGGCGACGCATTCAATCGAATGGCTGAAGCGTTTCTCCGAGGTCGTTGTGGAATTCCCCGAAGTGGTCGAGTTCTACCGGATGAGCGGCGATGTCGATTATCTGCTGCGTGTCGTGGTGCCTGACATTGCCGCCTACGACGCCTTCTACAAGCGGATGATCGCCAAGATCGAGATCCGCGACGTGTCATCGGCCTTCGCGATGGAACAGATCAAGTATTCGACGCAGCTGCCGCTCGACTACATGTTGCTCGACAGCGCCAAGTCCAACGAGGACTGAGCTATTTCAGACAGGCGATATTGCATCGCTCGCCAGCTCGCTCATTGCATCCTTGCTGATACATCTCGCCGTCTTGCCGGAATTATCCGCAGGGCGGCGAGCCAGTTTTAGCGCCTGCGCATGGCAGGTCCTGCGCAGCGTGATCAACTCCGCTGCGCCGGAAGAGGCCCCGATCATTTTTCCAGGCGGGCGAGCAGCGAGGACGTGTCCCAGCGATTGCCGCCCATGGCCTGAACGTCGCCGTAGAACTGGTCGACGAGCGCGGTGACGGGCAGCTTGGCGCCGTTGCGGCGGGCTTCGGTCAGCACGATGTCGAGATCCTTGCGCATCCAGTCGATGGCGAAGCCGAAATCGTATTTGCCCTGGTTCATCGTCTTGTGGCGGTTTTCCATCTGCCAGGAGCCTGCAGCACCCTTGGAGATGACATCGACGACCTTCTCGATGTCGAGGCCGGCGCGCTTGCCGAAATGGATACCTTCGGCAAGGCCCTGAACAACGCCGGCGATGCAGATCTGGTTGATCATCTTCGTCAGCTGGCCGGAACCGGCTGGTCCCATTAGGCCGACCATGCGCGCATAGGCGTCGATAACGGGCTTGGCCTTTTCGAAAACGGCTTCGTCGCCGCCGCACATGACGGTGAGCACGCCGTTTTCGGCACCGGCCTGGCCGCCAGAAACCGGGGCGTCGATGAAGTCGCAACCTTTGGCCTTGGCGGCTTCATCGAGTTCGCGGGCGACTTCGGCGCTGGCCGTCGTGTTGTCGATCAGGATCGCGCCCTTCTTCATGCCTTCGAAAACGCCGCCGTTGGCCGTGGTCACCGAGCGAAGATCGTCGTCGTTGCCGACGCAGGTGAAGACGAAATCGGCACCGGCGACAGCTTCGGCCGGGGTTGGTGCCGAGGCGCCACCGAACTTGGCGACCCAATCGGCGGCCTTGGCGGCAGTGCGGTTATAGACCGTGACGTCGTGGCCGCCTTTCGTTTTCAGATGACCCGCCATCGGGAAACCCATGACGCCGAGACCGATGAAAGCGACTTTTGCCATATGCCAGATCCTTTTCGTGATGTGGGGGCATGCTTAGCGGAAACCGCCGTTGCTGAAAAGTCATCACGGGCAAGCGCGGTACGGCCCGCGGCCGGCTGTCGGGGAATAAAATTCTGCGGGATCGCCGGTTTGAGGTGAGGAAAGTTTCCGTTGGGACAAAACTCACAAATATAAATGTCGATCTAATTTATAGAGTTTCTCATTATCAGCCATCACAACGCGCAGGCACGTCGTCTGCACTGCCGCCGAAAAGGGGAAAGCCATGATCTCACGCCGTCAGACCCTCGGTCTCCTTGGTGCGGCCGCCGCTGTAGCCGTGCTTCCGTCCATCAAGCCGGCGCGTGCCGCAGCAGCAACGGAGCTTCGCATCGGCTGGCAGAAGAATGGCGTGCTGGCGCTCGCCAAGCGCCGCGGGGCGCTGGAAAAGCGGCTTGCGGACAAGGGGATCACTGTCAGCTGGTCGGAATTCACGTCCGGACCGCCGTTGCTGGAGGCGCTTGGCGCCGGTGCCCTGGATTTCGGCGCCACCGGTGACGTCCCGCCGCTGTTTGCCCAGGCAGCCGGTGGCCATCTCTATTATGTCGGCACCTATCGCGGCAGCCCGGCCGGTTCCGCGATCCTGGTGCACAAGGATTCACCGATCCGGACGCTTGAGGATCTGAAGGGCAAGAAGCTGGCCTTCAAGCGCGGATCGAGCGCTCACAACGTCGCCGTCAAGGCGCTGCGCAAGGGTGGCCTCAAGGTCGAAGATGTGCAGGCGCTGGATCTGTCGCCGCCGGACGCCGCAGCCGCCTTCAAGACCGGCAGCATCGATGCCTGGTCGATCTGGGATCCCTATCTGGCGATCGCCGAGGCCGATCCGGATACACGTATCCTGACGACGGCTGAAGGCCTCGTCGATTCCTACAGCTTCTTCCTGGCCAACCAGGATTTCACCGACAACAATGGCCAGGTGATCGTCGATGTGATCGACGAACTCGCGAAGGTCGGCAAGTCGGCGCAGGGCAAGCTCGACGAGACGGCCAAGGAGCTTTCCGAGATCACCGGAGTGCCTGCCGAGGTGACCCGGGTGACGCTCAGCCGTCCCGGCGCCGATCTCGGCGCGGTGACGACGATTACCGATGGCGCAGCCGCCTATCAGCAGGCATTGGCCGACGAGTTCTACGATCTGGGCATCGTGCCGAAGAAATTGACGACGGGCGACATCGTCTGGCGCCCGAAGGCCAGCTGATCCGTTTTTGAAGAAAGGTAAATTTCATGACTTCCAAACCAATTGATTTTCTCTGGTTCATCCCGACCTCAGGTGACGGCGCCTATCTCGGTTCGTCTGACCAGACGCGTGCGCCGGAAATCGGCTACATGACGCAGATCGCCCAGGCGGCCGATCGCCTCGGCTTTTCCGGCGTTCTGCTGCCGACCGGCGTTGCCTGCGAGGAATCTTTCGTCACGGCGGCGGCTCTTTCGCAGCATACGGAGAAGCTGAAGTTCCTGGTGGCGATCCGTCCCGGCACGGCGTCGCCGGCCTACTACGCGCGTCTGGCGACGACGCTTGACCGGGTATCGAACGGCCGCGTTCTCCTCAACATCGTCGTCGGCGGCAGCCCGGCAGAACTCGCCGGCGACGGCATCTTCCTGCCGCATGACGAGCGCTACGACCATGCCAACGAGTTCTTTGAAGTTTGGGAAGAGCTTCTCGAAAAGGGTGTGGCCAGCATCGACGGCAAGCATATCAAGGCGACCAATGCGCGCCTCGGCTTCCCCTCCTACCAGAACCCGCGCCCGCCGCTTTATTTCGGCGGCTCCTCCGATGCCGGGATCGATTTTGCGGTCGGCCGCGTCGACAAATATCTGACTTGGGGCGAACCGCCTGCACAGGTCGGCGAGAAGATCGAGCGCGTGCGTGCGGCGGCCGCGAAAGTGGGCCGCGAAGTCAGCTTTGGCATCCGCCTGCATTTCATCGTCCGTGAGACGGACGAGGAGGCATGGGCCGCCGCCGACCGGCTGATTTCCAAGCTCGACGATGCGACGATCGAGGAAGCGCAGGCGCGCTTCGCCAAGGAATCCGACTCCGTCGGCCAGGCTCGCATGGCAGCGCTTCATAACGGCCGCCGTGACAATCTGGAGGTTTCTCCGAACCTCTGGGCCGGAGTCGGCCTCGTCCGTGCTGGTGCCGGGACGGCGCTTGTCGGCTCGCCGAAGACGGTTGCTGCGCGGCTTCGCGAATATCAGGAGCTCGGCATCGAGACGGTGATCGGCTCCGGTTATCCGCATCTCGAAGAAGCCTACCGCGTCGCCGAACTGCTCTTCCCAGAACTCGGCCTTGGCCAGAGCGAGCAGCGTCACGGTCTCCGCAATGATTTCGGCTCGAAGCAGGTCTTCGGCGGCGGCAGCCATGGCGGCAACCTCAAGGTCGTGTCGGGCTCCTGAGACGGATAAGCGAGGAGAAGAGCATGTCGGTATTGGAAACGCCGCTCGCACGCGTCGCCGCAAGGCAGGCAAGCCGGAAGGGCCGGGCGTTGCCGCGGCTGCCTGACGGCTCCGCGCTGCTGCCCTATCTTCTGCCGGTGACAATCGTGATCTGCTGGCAGATCGCGTCGTCGGCAGGGCTCATCTCCTCGCGCATCATGCCGTCTCCCGCCGATGTCGCCGTCGCCTTCTGGTCGACCACGACCTCGGGCCAGCTGCCGCACGACGTGCTGGTCAGCGCCGGCCGCGCCTTCGCCGGTCTTCTTGTCGGCGGCTCGATCGGCTTCCTGCTTGGCATCGCCAACGGCGTATCGAAACTCTCCGAGCAGCTGACCGACACGACGCTGCAGATGCTGCGCACCATCCCGCATCTGGCGATGATCCCGCTTGTTATCCTGTGGTTCGGCATCGGCGAAGAATCCAAGCTGTTCCTGACGGCGCTCGGCGTTCTCTTCCCCGTCTATCTCAACACCTATCATGGTGTTCGCAATGTCGATCGCGACTTGATTGAGATGGGCATGGTCTATGGGATGGGCAACTGGACGCTGTTCCGGAAGGTCATTTTTCCGGGCGCGCTGCCTTCGATCTTCGTCGGCCTGCGCTATGCGCTGGGCATCATGTGGCTAACGCTGATCGTTTCGGAATCGATCGCCGCCTCCTCAGGTATCGGCCATATGGCCAACAATGCCCGCGAATTCATGATGACGGATGTCGTGGTGCTGGCGCTTGTCATCTACGCTGTGCTCGGCAAGCTCGCCGATGTCGTGGCGCGGGCTCTGGAGCGGCGCACGCTCACCTGGAACCCGATCTATCAGAAGTAGGAGCGAGACGATGACCGCGATCACCCATGAACGCTTCCGCGAGCCTGTCGAGGCCGAATACGAGGCAGACATCGACGCCGCCCGGATCGCGCCGGGGACTGCTGCCGCGATCACCCTGACGGGGCTCGAGAAGAGCTTTGACGGCAACCGCGTCCTTCGTGGCATCAATCTGCATATCCCGGCCGGCCAGTTCATCGCAGTCATTGGCAAGAGCGGTTGCGGCAAGAGCACGCTGCTGCGCGTGCTGCTGGGCCTCGACCAGCCGACGGCGGGCAGCATCCGCTTCGAAAGCAGCAATGGCGAGGAAAGCCAGCCGAACGCTCGCATCGTCTTCCAGGAGCCGCGGCTGCTGCCGTGGCTGAGCGTTGTCGAGAATGTAGCGGTCGGCCTTGGCGACGGCGTCGACAAGCGGCGGGCACTTGCAGAATCCGCGGCCGTGCTGTCCGAAGTTCAGCTGGCGGAGAAGGCGAACGAATGGCCTTCGCGGTTATCCGGCGGGCAGCGCCAGCGCGTGGCATTGGCGCGCGCGCTGGTGAGCAAGCCGGGCGTTCTGGCGCTGGACGAACCGCTCGGCGCACTCGATGCGCTGACCCGCATCAGCATGCAGGAACTGATCAACCGCGTCTGGCGGGAGCTCGGCTTTACCACCGTGCTGGTGACTCATGACGTCAGTGAAGCCGTGCATCTGGCCGACCGGGTGATCGTTCTGGAAGAGGGACGGATCGCGCTTGACGTCGCGGTTCCCTATCCCCATCCGCGCCGTCATGGCAATCCGGAGCTCGCCGAACTCGAAGGCAAGCTGCTCGGCGCCATTCTCGGCACCGGCCGCTGAAAGCGTCAATGCGTGCCGCTGGCCTCGCGATCGAGAAAGGCCTCGAAATTGTCGAGGCCGATTTCCGTGCCTTGGCGGCGCAAGCCATCGTCGGGATAGCCGTCGAGGAACACCACCTGCTCGGTAAACAGCATGCGGGTGCCCGCGGCTGACGACTCGAAGGTGACGGTGGCAAGGGAGGCGGAGATGCGGGTCTCGCCGAGCTTCATCTCGTAGGCATAGACGATGCGGGCATTCTCGACGACGTCGAGATAATGGGCGTCATAGGCATGCAGCACCCCTTCGCCATCAGCGGTGTAATTGCGCTCGCTGCCGCCGGCGCGAAAATCCAGCCGGTATTCGATCGTCGCCCAGCCGTCATGGCAGGCAAACCAGGTCTGCTTCGAGGCAGGATTGGCCCAGGCGCGAAAGGCGCGCTCGGGCTTCGCCTTCAGCTGACGCTCGATCGTGAAGGTCGTATGCGTTGCGGATGGCTGGGTCACGGTGTCGGTTCCTCTTCGACAAGAAACTGGTCCAGGCGGTCGAAGGCAGCGTTCCACCCGGCCTTGCGCTCGCCGATCCAGCGCTCGAGTTCTGCCAGCCGCTCCTGCCGCAGATGGTAGGTGCGGACGCGGCCGGTCTTTTCAGATTGAACAAGGCCGCTGTCTTCAAGCACGTTCAGATGTTTCAGGACCGTTGGCAATGCCATCGTCAGGGGTTCGGCAAGTTCCGTGACCGATGCCGGGCCGCGGCCGAGGCGATCGATCATGCCGCGGCGGCTGCGATCCGAGAGCGCGTGGAACATCCGGTCGAGTGTGGCGGCTTCCATGATCATTCGGCAGGCATAGCCTTGCGGATCGTCTCGGGCAGCTGGTGCTTGTAGGGATAGAATTTGAAATAGGGCAGCGCCTCTTTCAATACCCGGGAAAAAGAGGGGCGCTCGACGAGCCGGCGGTAGTAGCCGGCAAGTTTCGGCCGTTCCGTACCGAAGGGCACCAGTGTCTCGCTGTAGAAGAGCGCAGGGGCGGCAGCGCAATCGGCCATGGTGAAGGCATCGCCTGATATCCAGAGATTGCCCGCCAGCTGCCGCTCGATCATGTCATAGGCCATCTCAAGCGTGCCGCGGGCGTCGGCAACGCCCTGCGGGTCCTTCGAATCGGCGGCGCGCATCGTGTCTGCGACGATCTTCTGCATCGGCGTCTGGACATAGAGATCGAAGAAACGATCCCATAGGCGGACCTGCAGCGCGCGGTCCGGATCAACCGGGATCAGATGCGCTTCGCCGGGATAGTGCCGGTCGAGATATTCGATAATGATGCTGGTTTCCGGAATGGTGCTGTCACGCGCTTCATCCCTGAGGATCGGCATCTTGCCGACTGGCCAGTAGCGGAAGAGGTCGGCCCGGGAATTTTCGTCCGAGAGATCGACCAGCCGGTCTTCGAAGGGCGTGCCGTTTTCGTAAAGCGCGATCAGGACCTTGTGGCAGAAGGAGGCGAGCGGATGTCCGTAAAGCACGAGCGACATGAGGCGGCCTTTCAGCTGGGATAAACTTTGCTGATTGGCTAAGTATCAGGACGGGGTGGTTGTGGCAATGGATAGTTTGCTGATTGGGTAACTATTGCTTCGTCTCACTCGCTTCCTCTTTCTTTGATGGTGTATCCTCCTCGGAATCCAGCGTTCTCGATGCCGGACCCAGATCTTTGGACATCTCCAGCCAGATGCGCCGTAGCCGCCTTACATGCAGGTCGTCCGCAATCCAGCTCATCATGTGTTCGACACATCGAGTTGTCGTTTCCGGGTGGTTTGCGATAACTTCGCAGACCCAGCGGCAATAGTTCTCGATATTAGTCTGCTCGACGATGTAGCCTTTTGATGCTTTCGTCTTGACCTTATCGGCCGGTGACGTTTCCGGTGGTGACGGTGATGTGGTCGTGTCCGTTGGAGTTGGGGGCGTTGAAGCGACAGAAGCTGTGGCCTGCGCACTGGTCGTCGCTTGGTCAGCAGGCTGCTCAATTGAAGACGCCGATTTCAGCATGAATGGTTTCATGCCGCTGATCTTCGCAATCGTTCGCATTTCATCTGTCGCGGCAAACAGCAAACCGGCGAAAATTCTATCGAACTCGTCGGGATCGTTTTTCTTGGTATCCTTACGCTTGTAGCTCAACGCACGTTCCAGATCGAAAATGGTGCGGACATTCATCTGTCGCAGGAGCAGGAAGCGGTCCAGGCCGACTGTCTGGCATAGCTGTGCCTGACTGATCCAATCGACAGCCTGGAATATTTTGAACGGCGATTCGATATGCAGCAGGATCGGGTTATAGGTCGCGAGGTTCTGGACATCGTAGATTCCGCATTCTTCCAGCCGGAAGCGCGTGAAGTAGTCTATGCCGTCAATGACATCGAGAGGCGTTAGACGCGTCACGCTGTTGAAGCGGTCGTCATCCATCTTCACCCAGGAGATGATGGACTGCATGCGCAAGGCCAAAAATTTGGTCGCACTTTGAGGCAGGAGGCCGAGCAGGGGTGCCAAGGCGACCCAAGTCAGTGGAACTCCGCTCCCTGACGGCTGAGTCTTCGGCCCGGTCAAAAGCTCGGCCACGTCTCCGACGGGATCAGGGAATGTCCTGAAAAGAATGAGGACGAAGATGACCGATGCAAACATTTCGACCGTCTGCCAGATGAAAGTGTAGGCCGAGAGATCGAAAACGGCGAGGCTACGAACGAATTGGCGGGCGGCAGCAACGAAGGCGCCGGCGAAGGCGAGAGCACCGATAATCTTGAGCGATTCCACGTCGCCGCTGCAACCAACTCCACCCGCGCGTGTCGGTCCACACCAGACCGGCAGGCCTTTGGCCAGTACGTCGTAGAGCGCGGTGAAGCCGAAATAGCAAATGACGACAAGACCAAACGACGACAGGAAAAGCCTGAGATCGCCGAGATTGCCGATCGTTCTGGAGGAGCGGATCGCCGTCTCGATCTCCTCCACCATTTTGTCGGCGTCCCATTTCCTAGTGTGGGAGGACGCTTTGGGTGTGATGAGATCGGCGATGTATTTCGATGCGACGAATTCCAGCGATGGGTTGCCGCCATCGCTGCCATCGTCGTGATGAACTTTGGTGGCGGGATAGGTGCCGATGAAGTCCGATATGGTTCTCAGCCGTCTGACGCGGATTTCGTTCCTGCTGTAGAGCAGGAGTATCGGTACGAAAAGCGCGAGCGCCATGGCCGAAAGGCGGACATCCGCAAAGAGGGCCACGATAAGGCCCCAAACATGATGCTGGTCCGAAATGCTCATCAAGAAAGCCCCCGATTTCCCATCGAGAGCTTCTGGCCGCTGTCAGACGTTGTCTACCAACGGTATAATCTCATAGGTTGTATTCGGCGTTTACCCAGCCAGCCGTGCAATCACCAGATGCCCCGGGCTCGGTTCACCTTCCTGCATGCGTACGTTGATCTCTGTCATCTCGACCAGTTCGAATCCGGTCGCCGTCAGGCGTTCGCGGATATAGGCGTCGGCGTGGAGGAAGCGCTGGTGCGGGCCGACGGCGTAGGGGCGGGTGTCGGCGGCGGGCAGGCTTTCGGACGAGAAGATGAAGAGGCCACGCGGCGTGAGGTTTTCGGCGGCGCCGAAGAACAGCGGTTCGAGGGCGCCGAGATAGGGCAGAACGTCGGTGGCGGTGATCAGGTCGAAGGCGTCTTCGTCGTTGTCTTCGAGGAAATCCTCGGCCTCGGCGACGAACAGCGTCTCATAGAGATCCTTTTCATGGGCAATCTCGACCATGTTTTCCGAAAGATCGATGCCGGTCATGTCTTCGCAGAGATCGCGCAGCGTGCCGCCGGTCAGTCCGGTGCCGCAGCCGAGATCGAGCAGGCGCTTGAAGGGTCCGAGCTTCAGCTCCTGCAGGCGCTGCCGCACCATCATCGGCACATGGTAGCCGAGCTGCTCGACGAGTACGTCTTCGAAGACTTCGGCATGCTGGTCGAACAGGGTCTCGACATAGGCGTCCGGCGCCTTTGCAGGCGTTTCGCCGCGGCCCATGGAGGCGATGCGGACGGCAGCACCGCCGTGGTCGTCGGGATCGATTGCAAGCACGTCTTCGTAAGCCTTGACGGCCGCATCAACTTCACCTGCCTTTTCGAGGGCGAGCGCGCGGTTATAGGCTTCTGCCAGTGCGTCTTCGTCGATCTTCTTTGCCATTGCCGGTCCACCTTTTCGCTTTATGGATGCCTCTAAGCCGGCTAGGCGGCTTTGGCAATGGCAAGCGTGACGGTGATGGAACGCGGCGGGCTGCTCAGTGAATGATGAATTCGCCGCGTAGCGCGCGCCATTCGGTCGCCGAGATCAGCTTGCGGTGGATGTAGCGGACGGAATGCAGCGGGCCGTCGAGCTTTTCCTGCCAGAACTTCAGGAAGCCGCGCATCTCCGGAAAATCCGGGGCGAGGTCGTATTCCTGCCAGAGATAGGTCTGCAGGATCGCCGGATGATCCGGCATGCGATAGAGGATCTGGGCCGTCGTCAGGCCGTAACCCTGGAGCTGCTTTTCCATGTCCTTGGTCATGTCAGTCTCGCTTTCGTTCCCACTCCCGCTTATGAGCGGCAGTTAAAATGGAAACACGGCGTGGTTAACCGAAGATTGACATCAAGCGGGCAAAAGAACCATTCATTTTTGTTTGATTTCAATAGTTTGGCAGCATCGCATCGCGAGTGCTGCCAAAGCTGTCAGCGGATCAGATGCCGGGTCAGGCGGCGCTCGATCCAGTTCCAGAAATGGCGCAGCGCTTCCACCATCGTCAGATAGAAGATCGCAGCCCAGAGATAGGTCTGGTAATCGAAGGTGCGCGAGAAGGCGTAGCGGGTCTCGCCCATCAGGTCCAGGACGGTGATGATGGCGACGACGGCTGAGCCCTTGATCAGCAGAATGATTTCGTTGCCGTAGGGGCGGAGTGCGACGATCAGCGCCTGCGGCAGGATGATCTTGCGGAAGGATACTGCCTTGGACACGCCGAGCGAATCCGCTGCCTCATGCTGCCCCTTGGGCACGCTTTCGAGGGCGCCGCGCAGGATCTCGGCCTGATAGGCGGCGGTGTTGATGGTCATCGAGAACAGGCCGCAATACCAGGCATCGCGGAAAAACCACCAGAGACCGACGGATTCAAGCTGCGGCCGGAAACCGCCAAGGCCGTAATAGATGAGGAAGAGCTGAGCCAGCAGCGGCGTGCCGCGGAAGACGTAGACGTAGCAATAGGCAAAGGTGCTGAGGATCCGGTTCTTCGACATTCTGGCGAAGGCCAGCGGCAGCGACAGGACGGCGCCGCAGACGACGGAAATCGCCACCAGGATGATCGTCGTCATCAGGCCATGCAGGTAGCGGGGCCCGTAGCGGGTGAACTTGTCCGGATCCCAGCCGGCGACGACCATGTAGATCAGTGTTGCCGCGAGCGCCAGCCAGATGAGGACGAGAACCGTGCCGGTGACGCGCGCTGCCGAGAGTGGCTTGGCGATGCCTTTCGGCGCCGGCTGTGGCGGGATGAGGGTTTCTGCGACGCTCACCGGCGAACCTCCGAGCGCTTGGCCCAGCGTTCGATATAGCTGAGGCCGTAGGAGGAGATGACTGCAAGCACCAGATAGATGATGCAGGCGAGAAGATAGAAGAAGAAGGCCTGCTTGGTGACGCGTACGGCAACGGCGGTCTGGCGCAGGATGTCGGCGAGCCCGATGATCGAGACGTAGGACGTATCCTTCAGCAGGATCATCCAGAGATTGGTCATGCCGGGAAGGGCGATGCGGATCAGCTGCGGCAGAACGATCAGGCGCAGGGTGCGGCCGCGGTGGAAGCCGAGCGCATCGCCTGCTTCGTACTGACCCTTCGGAATAGCGCGGAAGGCCGAGAGAAGCACTTCGGAGCAATAGGCCGAGAAGACGACGGAAAGGGCGATCATGCCGGCGACGAAGGCGTTGATCTCGATCCGCTCGTCATAGCCGAAAGAGGCGAGCACCGACTGGATCAGGATCTGCATGCCGTAATAGATGATGAACAGCGTAAGAAGCTCAGGCAAACCGCGGAAGATCGTGGTGTAGATGCCGGCGGCGAGCCGCACGGACTTCTCTTCCGACTGCTGGCCGAGCGCCACCAGAAAGCCGATCACCAGACCGACGGGTAGCGTCAATAGCGCGACGGCGACCGTGGTCTTCAGGCCGACGGCGATTTCATCGCCCCAGCCGGTATCGCCGCAGGCGAGGATCGTCGACTGGCCGAACCAGGTGAAAAGACCCGCAGGTCCGCATAGCGGATCGAAAACATACCCTATCCAGGCCCAGAACGAGCCCAGCGCGGAAAACAATCCGCCCATCCACTTTTCCCCTCACGGCTTATGCCGTTTTGATCTTTAGCATGTTGTCAGACAAAAATGGCGGAAGAGCAAGCCTTCCGCCATCATCTTTACAGGTCAGTTACAGTTTTTCTCAATCGCCGTAAACGTTGAAATCGAAGTACTTGTCCTGAATTTCCTTGTACTTGCCGTTGGCGCGGATCGCGGCGATCGCGGTGTTCAGCTTGTCCTTCAGCGGGTCACCCTGACGGACGGCGATACCGGCGCCGATGCCGTTGATTTCCTTGTCGACGGGAAGCGTGGTCAGGATCTTGCAGCAAGCGCCAGCGTCGGACTTGACCCACTGCGAGAGCACGACGACGTCGTCGATGACGGCGTCGATACGGCCGTTCGAAACGTCGAGCTTGTACTCGTCGGCGGTCGGGTAGAGCTTCAGCTCAGTGTCAGCCAGGTGCTTTTCAGCATAGTTGGCGTGGGTGGTCGAGGTCTGGGCGCCGATCGTCTTGCCCTTCAGACCGGCGACGTCGGTGATCGTCGAATCCTTCGGTACGGCGATTGCCGGCGGGGTGTTGTAGTACTTGTTGGTGAAGTCGACGAGCTTCGAGCGCTCCGGCGTGATCGACATGGACGAAACGATCATGTCGAACTTCTTGGCCTGGAGAGCCGGGATGATGCCGTCCCAGTCGTTGCTGACGAAGGAGCATTCAGCCTTCATTTCAGCGCAGAGAGCCTTGGCGATGTCGATGTCGAAGCCCTTGATCTCGCCGCTGGCGTCGACGAATTCGAAAGGCGGGTAGGTGGAATCGGTACCGATCACGAGCTTCTCGCCATCGGCCATTGCCGAGCCGGCGAAGAGGGACAACGCTGCAAGCGACGCTGCGGCGAGGAGATTGGAGATACGCATAGAGATCCTCTCTGTTGGCGACCGCTGCGTCTTCTTTTTATCCGCCAGCGGCCAGAATGCGGCGGGCATGAGCACCGCCTTGACGCGATAATCAAACCTTTTTGCCGCAAATTGCAACTGGAATCCGCGCGCCTTTGTTGCGTCGCAAACTATGGCGAAGATGAACGGAGGCGGACCGAGGTGTTCATAGCGGGTTAATGGAGGTGTTCCTAAAAAACGCATGGAACAAATCCGGGCCTCGGAAATTTCGGTCCCGACTCAACATGCGGGGTGCGCGCAACAAGCACTCTGAAAAGCCAATAAGGAACGAGGAAACCCTATGGGAATGAAATCGAGATTGTTCGCCAGCGCTGCCTTTCCGCTGCTTTCGCTGACACTGGCCGTCACGCCGGTGCATGCGTCAGCGCTCGGCGATACCGGCGCGGCGCAGTCGCCCCAGGCGATCAGCGGCTCGTATGAGGTTGCCCAGGATGCGCCTTCGGAAGAGGAATTGCTGAAGAAGCGCCACAAGCAGCCGGAGGCCGAACAGCAGCAACAGCAGGAGGCCGCTCCGCAGGCCGAGCAGCAGCAGGAAGCGCCGAGCCGCAAGCAGCGCGAAGCCGCGCCGCAGGCCGAGGAAGCAGCCCCGCAGGCAGAACAGGCGCAGCCATCGGAAGAGCAGCAGCCGCGCCGCAAGAAGCGGGAAGCAGCCCCCGAGCCGGAACAGGCTGCCCCTCAGGCCGAGCCGGCACAGCCCGCTGAAAACCAGGAACAGCCACGCCGCAAGAAGCGCGAGGCGGCTCCCGAAGCTCAGCAGCAGGAGCAGGCAGCTCCGCAGGCAGAACCTGCCGAACAGCCAGCCGAGAAGCCGCGCCGCAAGCGCGATCAGCAGCCTGCACAGCAGGAGGCCGCTCCGGCACGGAATGAAGCCCAGCCTCAGGTAGAACAGGCGAAGCCGGAAGTAGAAAAGGCAAAGCCAAAGGCCGAAGAGGCCAAGCCGCAGACAGAAGAGGCCAAGCCGCAGGCCGGTGAAGCGAAGCCTGCAGTAACCGAAGAGGCACAGCCCGAGCAGCAGCGTCCGCGCAAGGGCGACAAGAAGCAGCCGGCGACCGAAGGCGAGCAGCAGCAAGAGCCTGCCGCAAAGCCTGGCAAGAAGAATGCCCAGCAGGCCGAGCAGCCTGCCGAAGGCAAGACGCCTGTGCCGACGGAATCGCCAGCCCCCGATCAGGCACCCGTACCGGCCGAATCGCCGGTACCGGCAAAGCCGCCGGTTCCGGCAGAACCCGGCCAGGCGCAGAAGCCTGCAGTCGAAGGCCAGCCGCAGCAGGGTGAGCAGCAGCCGGCTCCCGGCCAGCAACCTGGTGCCAATACTGCCGAACAGCCGGCCGTGAACGGTCAGCAGCCGGTGGCTGAGCAGGCAATCCCGGCACCTGAAAAGGTGACGCCGCAGGAGCTTGAGCGCCGCAAACAGATCGCTGCCGATCCGAGCAAGAGCACGGAGACGGTGGTTCTGCCGGTCGAGAATGGTGCGGCCGTTCTCGATAGCGACAAGGATGCCGATCGCTCGGGTGGCCGTGACGGCCGCCGCCAGCGCGACAAGCAGCGTGCGGACGAGCAGCAGCCGGTCTTCGTGCCGAAGTCGGATGCAGATGCACAGCGTGCAGCTGGCGGCGAAGCCCGTCCGCCGGTCAAGATCGAAGCCGTTACCGCCGAGGAAGGCCGCCGGCTCGACCGCCGTCCGCAGTTCCAGCGTCCCGACGGCGCGCAGGTCGAGGGACGTGTCGGCGACGACAACCGCGTTCTGCTGCAGATCAACAACAATATCGTGGTGCGTAGCGACGACGACCGCCGCTTCATCCGCGATGGCGAACGGCCGATGTATGAGCAGCTGCCGCGTGACCGCTATCGCGAAACGATCGACCGCCCGGACGGCTATCGCATCGTGACAATCCGCAACCGCTATGGCGACATCATCCAGCGTTCGCGTGTCGATAGCCGCGGCCGTGAGTATGTCCTCTATTACTCGCCGGAGCTCTACGACAATCCGGATCAGGACTATTTCGAGGATCCGGGTGCCGATCTGCCGCCGATGCGTCTGCGGATCCCGGTTCGCGACTACATCATCGACACCAGCAGCGACCCGGATCGTGACTATTACGACTTCCTGCGCGAGCCACCGGTCGAGCCGGTCGAGCGAGTCTATTCGCTGAACGAAGTGAAGTATTCGGCTCGTATCCGCGACAAGGTGCGCCGTATCGACCTCGATACCATCACCTTCGCGACCGGCAGTGCCGAAATCCCGATGAGCCAGGCGCGCAGCCTGCGCAAGGTCGCGGATGCGCTGAACGAGGTGCTGCAGAAGGATCCGAGCGAGACCTTCCTGATCGAAGGTCACACGGATGCCGTCGGCTCCGACCAGAGCAATCTGGTTCTCTCGGACCAGCGTGCGGAATCGGTCGCCAACGTGCTGTCGGATGTCTATGGCATCCCGCCTGAAAACATGGCGACGCAGGGCTATGGCGAGCGCTACCTGAAGGTCAACACGGCCGGTCCGAATCAGGAAAACCGCCGCGTCACCATCCGCCGCGTTACGCCGCTGGTGCGTCCGGTCGCCTCCAACAACTGAGGCGAGGCCGATATCGAAATAAGAGCCGCCGGGCGACCGGCGGCTTTTTCTATGGCTGAAAGGCGGGAAGGCCGAGGGTTGCGGCGATGAAATCGGCGATCGCCAGCGTGTCGTCGAGGTCGAAGCGCGGCAGGGCGGTATCCGTGACGGGATGGTCGGCGGCGATCGCGCAGATATAGGGATCGGTGGGTGCCAGCGGTTCGCGCTTGGCGGCCTGCAGGCGGCGGGCCTCGATCTTCGGGATCTTCTCGTGCTTGTAGCCTTCGATCAGCACCAGGTCGCAAGGGGCGAGGCGGGCCAAGATCTCTTCAAAGGCGGGCTCAGGTTCGCCGCGCAGCTCGTGCATGATGGCATAGCGTGTACCTGAGACGATCGTTACCTCATGGGCGCCGGCCTGCCGGTGGCGGTAGCTGTCGGCGCCAACCTTGTCGATGTCGAAGTCATGATGGGCGTGTTTGATCGTCGAGATGCGATAGCCGCGGCGGGTGAATTCCTCGACGAGGCGCACGGCAAGCCCGGTTTTGCCGGAGTTCTTCCAGCCGGCGATGCCGAAGACCCGCGGGCCGCTCATGACGGCAGCGCCTGCAGCCAGCGCTCGGCCTCGATGAGATCGTCAGGGGTGTTGATGTTGAAAAAGGGATCGAGCATGGCGGCACGAGTCGGGCGGAGCGGAAATTGGACTTCCGCAACGTCATGACGTAACAGGAAGTCGCGGACGCGGCGCTTTTCGTCGGTGGCGATCCAGGATTCCAGGTCTGCCGCGAGCGCGACCGGCCACAGGCCGAAGACCGGGTGGCTGCGGCCTTCCGATGCGGCGATCGCGATCTTTTCCGGGTGAGCGAGCGCACTGACGAAATCCGCCACCAGTTCGGCCGGGAAGAACGGGCTGTCGATCGAGATGGTAACGACGTGGCTGACGCCTTTGAGCTTCGCCGCATAGGCCATGGCTGCGTGGATGCCTGCCATCGGTCCGGCCTTGCCGGGGATGATATCCGGAATGAAGGCAAGGCCGCATTGCGGTTCGCTGCCGGCGTTGACGGCAACCGACGAGACTTGAGGCGAGAGCCGCGATATCGCGTGGTCCAGCAGCGTGCGGCCGCCGAGATGGGCCGAGGCCTTGTCGGAGCCCATGCGCGAGGAGCGTCCACCGGCGAGGATGACGCCCGGAATATTGATCTTCTGCGGCGGGAAATCGGCCATGGTGGATCTCAGACTGGGCTTCTCGGTTCGGATTCCTGCGCCAGCGGTGCAACGCGGCGCTTGGCCTCACGATAGAACGTATAGAGGCCGGACGCGATGACGATCGCTGCACCCGTCAGCGTCCAGGCATCCGGCAGTTCGGAAAAGAACAGGAAACCGAGGAGGCCGGAAAAGATCAGGCTCGTGTAGCGGAAGGGCGCCACGAAGGAGACTTCGCCGGTCCGCATGGCCGTGATCACCGACTGGTAGCCGATCAGCACCAAAACTGAGGCCAGCAACAGATGGGACAGCGCTGTCCACGTCGTCGGATGCCAGCCGCCAAGCGGCGGCATCAAGAGGGCGCCGAAGAAGGCGACCGATATGGCGGTGACGACAGTCACCATCAGCGACGGAATTTCCGGATCGATCGAGCGTGTGGCAAGATCGCGTCCGGCTGTTGTCAAAACGCTGGCAACGCAGAGCAGGGCTGCCGGCGTAAAACCTTCCGGGCCGGGGCGGATGATGATCATCACCCCGATCAGGCCGACGAGGATCGCTGACCAGCGGCGCCAGCCGACCGGCTCGTTGAAGAACAGCGCTGCGCCGAAAGTGACCACCAGCGGCAGCGATTGCAGGATCGCCGAGGCATTGGCGATCGGCATCATTCCGAGCGCCGTGATGTATGTGACGGCAGCCAGCATTTCGCAGATGACGCGCAGGATGATGATCGGCTTCAGAATGATCGTCCAGGAGCGCAGGGCGCCCATCTTGCGGGCGATCAGATAAACCAGGACGCTGGTGAACAGGCCGCGGATGAACATGATCTGCCCGGCATTCATGTCACCGATCACCGATTTCGAGAGGGCGTCACTGGCCGAAAAACCGGCCATGGCCATGCTCATGAAAATGGCGCCCTGGGTATTGCGAGACCGCGGCATGCAAAGAGATTCCCGATAATGCTGAGGCCCTTTTAGAGGGGAAGAAGCGGGAATGAAATCGATTGCAAGTCACAGTCTGCATAAATCGATGGCGCAGTGCACAAAAGGGCAGCAGTCCGACCACGACGGCCGCTTGAACAAAAGCGGAGCGGTAGCGTTTCCCACATGAGCGAAAGCAGCACGTCGCCGGCTTTCGAAATTCAGGGAGATCATCATGCCGACCGAAATTCCAAACCCTGCCGAAACGCCCCGCGGCCCGACGCCGACACCCGGGATACCGGATCGCGTTCAGGAGAAGCCGTCGCTGACGCCGGCTCAGGATCCGGCCGACAACAAGAACCCCAACGACCCGACGCCGCCCAATCCGGCATTGCTGCCGATCGGCGATCCCGCGGGGGCGGCGTAGCGCAGGCGCTAACGCAAATTCCAGGAAGTCACCCGCCGGTGACGCTCATGTGGCGTGCGACGGCGGGTTTTTTATGGGTGCGATCGATGATGAAATCGTGGCCTTTGGGCTTGCGGGTGATGGCTTCGTCGATCGCCGCGTAGAGCAGGCCGTCATCTTCGGTGGCGCGTAACGCGGAGCGCAGGTCGGCGGCATCGTTTTGCCCGAGGCACATGTAGAGCGTGCCGGTGCAGGTCAGCCGGACGCGGTTGCAGCTCTCGCAGAAATTATGGGTCATCGGCGTGATGAATCCGAGGCGGCCGCCGGTTTCGCCGACGCTCACATAGCGCGCCGGGCCGCCCGTCTGGTAGCCGATATCGGTCAGCGTAAACTGCTTTTCCAGCGAAGCGCGCAGCTCCGAAAGCGGCAAATACTGGTCGGTACGATCCTCATCGATTTCGCCCATCGGCATCGTCTCGATCACCGTCAGGTCCATGCCGCGGCCATGGGCGAAGCGCAGCATGCCGGGGATTTCATGCTCGTTGAAATCCTTCAGCGCGACGGCGTTGAGCTTGATCTTCAGACCGGCCTTCTGCGCCGCATCGATGCCCTGCATGACCTTTTCCAGGTCGCCCCAGCGGGTGATCCTGTGGAACTTGTCCGGGTCGAGCGTATCGAGCGAGACATTGATGCGCCGTACGCCGCAATCATAGAGCTCCTCGGCATGACGGGCGAGCTGGGAGCCGTTGGTGGTCAGCGTCAGCTCCTCAAGGCCGGTGCCGACCTGCTTTCCGAGCGCGCGGATCAAAAACATGATGTTCTTGCGCACCAGCGGCTCGCCGCCCGTCAGGCGGATCTTGCGGACGCCCTTGGCGATGAAGGCGGAACAGAGCCGGTTGAGCTCTTCGAGCGAAAGCAGATCCTTCTTCGGAAGGAAGGTCATGTTCTCGGCCATGCAATAGGTGCAGCGGAAGTCGCAGCGGTCGGTGACGGACACACGCAGATAGCTGACGGCCCGTCCGAACGGGTCGATCATCGGGCTTGCATCCGCAACAAGCGGTGCAGCGCTTCCTATCGTGCCGACATTGCTGTTCACCAATACCTCCGCAATCATGTTAATGTGGTCATATGTGACTGTGTCGTCAAGGTAAACGGTGCAGGCACACGGTAGATTGAGCTTGCCAGAAAACGCCTCAATGCCTACTCAACGAATGCGAACGGAGTGCAGCAATGAGCGACATCTGGCCCACCGAACTCAGGGTTTCCAAAGACCGGCAGCGTCTTGCCGTGACGTTCAACGACGGGCAGAGCTTCGATCTCTCGGCCGAAATGCTGCGTGTTCTATCGCCTTCGGCGGAAGTGCAGGGGCATGGTCCCGGCCAGAAGCTCACCGTTCCCGGCAAGCGCAATGTGGCGATCATCGCCATGACGCCGACCGGAAACTATGCGGTGCGCATCGGCTTCGACGACATGCACGACACCGGCATCTTCACCTGGACCTATCTGCGGGAACTCGGCGAACGGGGTGTCGAGCTGTTTGCAGATTACGAGAAGGAACTGGCCGACAAGGGCATGAGCCGGGACGTGGCGGAACAGCCGCGCTGATTGACAACAGCCATAGGGGGCATGGATGGCGGGAACTGCGATGAGAAACTGGCTTCGGGCCAAGGGCAGCCCAGGTGGCAGCAAGGTCACCTTTCTGGAATTGTTCTTCGACCTTGTCTTCGTCTTCTCGATTTCGCAGCTCTCACACGCGCTTGCCGCCCACTACACACCGCTCGGTGCCGCTGAAGCGGCGCTGATGACATTTGCGGTCTGGTGGGTCTGGATCTTCACGGCTTGGGTGACCAACTGGCTAGACCCCGATAAAATGCCGGTGCGGGCGATGCTGATCGTCCTGATGCTGCTCGGCCTCGTTCTCTCTTCGTCGATCCCCGAAGCCTTCGGCGACAAGGGGTTGTTGTTTGCCGGCGCCTATGTGCTGATGCAGGTGGGGCGCTCGCTTTTCACCGTCTATGCGGTGCGGCATTCCAGTCATTCCAACTATCTGAATTTCACGCGCATCAGCATCTGGCTGGCGGTATCAGGTGTGTTCTGGATCGCCGGAGGCCTGCTCGAGCATGAGGCAAGACTGATCGCCTGGGTGATTGCGCTCGCCATCGAATATGCCGGTCCTGCGTCTGGTTTCTTCGTGCCGGGTCTTGGCAAATCGACCACCGCCGACTGGGATGTTTCCGGTGCGCATATGGCTGAGCGCTGCGCTCTGTTCATCATCATCTGCCTCGGCGAGGCCGTTCTCGTCTCGGGCCGCACATTCTCCGAAATGCCGTTCTCGCCGATGACCGGCCTCGTTCTGGTCACCAGCTTTGCATCAACCGTTGCCATGTGGTGGCTCTATTTCCGTTTCGGCCATGAGCGGGCGGCGCATCGGATCGAACACGAGGAGACGCCAGGAAGTCTGGCACGCCAGGCGTTCACCTATGCGCATATCCCGATTCTGGCTGGCATCATCGTCGATGCCGTGGCTGTGGAATTCATGTTCTCGCATCCGCACGAGGTTGGCGATATCGGCATTGCCGCTGCCGTGCTTGGCGGCGCCGGGTTGTTCCTGGCGGGAAATCTCTGGTTCAAGGGTGCCGTCAGCGGGCGAGCGCCGCTCTCGCATCTGGCAGGCATCGTCCTTCTGATCCTGCTGGCGTTTCTTTCGCCAGCCGTCGAGATCTACGTGATGGGGATACTGGCAGCACTGGTGCTCGTCATCGTCGCGGTCTGGGAGTACCGGTCGCTGGGTTCGGCGGCGCCCGCGCCGACGCTGCACTAGCGCTCAGTCGTCGTCTTTCAGGTCCTGCTGCAGCAATGTGATGATGCGTTCCATGGAGCCCGCCATGGCCATGCATTGCTCCAGCGGCTCGTCTGATAGCATGCGGTCAATTAGGTCGGTCTGGATCACCATGGCCTTTTCCGTCAGCGCGCGGCCGTCTTCCGTCAAATAGAGCCGCAGCACCCGCTTGTCGCGCTCGTCGCCGCGCCGCTCGATCAGGCCGCGCTTTTCCATCTGCGGCAGCAGCATGCTCATGTTGGAGCGGCCGACCAGCAGCTTGCGGGCCAGATCCTGCTGCGTCAGCCCTTCGAAGCGGTAGAGATTGATCAGGATATCGAGATGCGGTGTCTTGATATCGAGTTCGGCAAGCGAGCGGCCGAGCGATTGCTGCATCAGTTGGCAGGCGCGGGCAACGGCGATCCAGCTGCGAAAACGCGGATGATCCCAGGGAAGGGATTGATTTTTGTTCATCGTTGTACTTTATTGTTCAGTGTTGAACATTATTGGATTCCCACTATGGCAAACTTTGCGCTTGCGGTCACCCGCTTCGGATTTCGCGCGCTGCAGGCTCTTTCGCCCGATCTGGCGGGCGAGGCGGCCTTCCGCCTGTTCTGCCGTGCGCCCTCGCTGCGCCCGAAGGGAGCAAAGGCCAAGGCCGCACACGCCGCTGGATCCTTGTGGCTGAAAGATGCGGAGCGCATCGCGATCCGGCTTGCGAACGGCCGCTGCGCGAGAGCCTACAGGATCAATGGCGGCGCGCGCGGGCAGCGCAAGCGCTATCTCGTAACTCATGGCTGGGGATCGGGCATGGCCTATATGACCGATCTGATCGCAATGCTGGCCAAGGACGGTGCCGAGGTCATCGCGCTCGATTTCCCAGGACATGGTATCTCCGGCGGGCGCTTGCTGCATATGGGGATGGCAGTGGAGACGATTGCCGCAGCGCAGGATCGTTTCGGCCGCTTCGATGCCGCGATTGGCCATTCCTTCGGTGGCGCCGCTTTGATGGTATCGGCGACCGGCATCCTGCCGCAGATCCACAAACTGGAAGCGGAGAAGATCGTCACCATCGGCTCGCCAAGCGAGATGGCCTGGCTGTTTCATGATTTCGGCCGGATGATCGGCCTTGGCAGGCAGGCGCAGGCGGCCTTGGAGCGCAAGGTTCAGCGCGTAACAGGGCGCAAGCTCGCCGATTTCGATGTCGGCACTTCGGCTGGCCGTCTCGCAGTGCCGGTTCTTGCCGTCCATGCCGAAGACGACAAGGAAGTGAGCGCCCATCATGCGCGGCGCTATGCGGCGTCGGGAGCGAATGTCAGACTCTTCTGGGCCAACGGCTTCGGCCACCGCCGGATCATCGGCGCCGAACCGGTGCTGCAGGAGATCAAGTCGTTTGTTGATGCCGCGCCCGGCAAGAGCGATGCCGAGATCGTTTCTCTTTTCGAGCTTCCGGCGAGGCGCGCGTCATTGTAGCGTCATCTTAGGCGGCTAATGAAAGCCGTGAACCAGGATGGCAGGCGATCATGAAAATCATCAGGACCGTGGAAGAGCTCGCTGAGATCTACGCCGGTGGGCTGACGCAGGCTTCGGTTGCCAAGGTCACCAAGGTACTGACGCCGCTCTACCGGCAGATGATCGAGGCGTCGCCATTCGTGGCGCTGGCGACGGTTGGACCTGAGGGTCTCGACTGCTCACCGCGCGGCGACATTGGCGGCGTCGTCAGGATCGTCGACGAGAAGACCCTCCATCTTCCGGACTGGCGCGGCAACAATCGCGTCGATTCGCTTTCCAACATCGTTCGCGATCCGCGATTGGCGCTGATGTTTCTGGTGCCGGGATCGAACACGACGATGCGGATCAATGGCCGCGGCGTGGTCTCTGATGACGAGAGCCTGCTCGAAAGCTTCGAGATGGACGGCAGGCATCCGCGCACTGTCGTGGTGATCACCGTCGATGAAGTTTATTTCCAGTGCGCCAGGGCGCTGATGCGCTCGCAGATCTGGAACCCGGAAACCTTCGCTGATCCGGCAAGCCTGCCGACACCGGGCATGATGCTGAAGGCGGCGGCCGGCGATTTCGATTACGAAACCTATGACCGCGAATGGGCGGGACGCGCTGCGAAAACGATGTGGTAGCGCGTCACCGGATGGTGATGGTCAGGCCTTGTAGATCAGCCAGCTCTTGGTGAAGTCCTTCTGCATGCCATCCTCATAGAGGACGCTGCAGTTGCGGCCGGCGTGCTTGGCGCCGTAGAGGGCGATATCGGTCTTGTAATAGAGCTCTCCGGCGTCGTCGGCATGCGATGCCATGCAAACACCCATGGAGACCGTGACCGGGCCATAGTTGATCCGGGTGCGGGAGTTCTTGAACGGTGTCGCTTCAAGGGTGCGGCGGATCCGCTCTGCCATGCCCATGACCTCTTCCTGCGTGTTGCCGTCGATGATCAGGGCAAATTCTTCGCCGCCCGTGCGTGCCACGAAGATATCGCGGCGGACATTGGCGCGGATGACCGAGGCAACTGTGGCAAGGATCTTGTCGCCGACCGGGTGGCCGTAGGTGTCGTTGATCTTCTTGAAGTTGTCGATATCGGCCAGTACCAGAGCGGTCACAGGCTTCAGGGCGACGTTGTCGAAGACAGCGGCGAGCCGGTCGTCGAAGGCGCGGCGGTTGGACAGGCGGGTCAGCGAGTCGGTGTTGGCGATGCGCTTGTACTCGTCGAGTTCCTTGCGGACCTCATCCATTTCCTGCGAGCGCTGAGCGACATTCTCGACGGTACGTTCGCCGTGGGCCATGGTGTCGCCGGTTGCCTGGGTCAGCAGGGTGATGGCGTTTTCGAGGAGATCGACACTGGTGGTGTTCTTGGTGTTGATACGGCGGTAGGTTTCGCCGAGCAGCTTGTTGTAGCTCTCGAGAGAGGTCTGCTCCTGGCGCAGCACTCTGAGCAGTCCCTCAAGTTCGGCGGCGATGCGGGAATGGACATCGTCGAAGACGCGGGCGGGAGAGTGGGTGAAGTATTGCGAGCCGAGCTCGTCGAGTTCTTCCTGCGTCGCCTGTCCGCCGAGTGCCGCGAGATCGCGCGTCAGGGCCGGATTGGAACCGATATAGGCTTCGTAGAAGAGTTCGTAATTGCGCGGGATTGGCGCGACGCCCATAGAACGCATGGCAAAAGTGATCTGGCCTGCGACATCCGGGATCTGCGCTTTCTGCGCTGCAGCCGTATTCATCCGGCATACTCCTCAAGGAATTAGAAAAGCAATCTTCTATTGGTTAGCTTAAATTCGTTGGGAAACAATTAAGACGATATATACCAACGATTACATGTGATTATTCTGGTTGTATATTCCAGAAATACTATAGCATTGAAAAAACTCAGGAATCTGAGGGATGCTCACACCTGAGGCTGTCTTCCGGCTGTGGCCGGTTGAAAGTTTCCCGGAAAATCTCTGAAAAAATTTGCATAAGCGTGTTCTTATTTCATTGACGGTGGCGGCGACGGCGTCCGTCTTTTGTGAACGCGGCTTTGCCTGACCCTCAGCGAAATATCAAGGTTATTGCTTCCGGAGCCGCTTTGAGCGCTCCGGAAGCTAATGCGTGTGATCCCGGTATCAGCCGAGATTGAGTTCCTGGAAGAAGTCGTTGCCCTTGTCGTCGATAACGATGAAAGCAGGGAAGTCCTCGACCTCGATCTTCCAGACGGCTTCCATGCCGAGTTCCGGATATTCGAGAACCTCGACTTTCTTGATGCAGTCCTGTGCGAGGCGTGCTGCCGGGCCACCGATCGAGCCGAGATAGAAGCCCTGATGCTTCTTGCAGGCTTCGCGCACGGCGCGCGAGCGGTTGCCCTTGGCGAGCATCACCATCGAACCGCCAAAGGACTGGAACTGGTCGACATAGCTGTCCATGCGGCCCGCAGTCGTCGGACCGAACGAGCCGGAGGCATAGCCTGCCGGGGTCTTGGCCGGACCGGCGTAATAGACCGGATGGTTCTTCATATAGTCAGGCATGCCTTCGCCATTTTCCAGGCGCTCGCGGATTTTCGCGTGCGCAAGGTCGCGGGCAACAATGATGGTGCCAGTCAGCGACAGGCGGGTCTTGACCGGATGCTTTGAAAGCTCGGCGAGAATGCCGGCCATCGGCTGGTTGAGGTCGATGCGGACCATCGATTCCGACAGCTTCGTTTCGTCGATCTCCGGCATGTATTTCGAGGGATCGGTCTCGAGCTGTTCGACGAAGATACCGTCGCGGGTGATCTTGCCCTTCGCCTGGCGGTCGGCGGAACAGGAAACACCGAGACCGATCGGCAGCGAAGCGCCGTGGCGGGGCAGGCGGATGACGCGCACGTCATGACAGAAATACTTGCCGCCGAACTGGGCGCCGACGCCCATCTGCTGCGTCAGCTTGTGGATTTCCTTTTCCATCTCGATATCGCGGAAGGCGTGGCCGCTTTCCGAGCCCTCGGTCGGCAGGTCGTCGAGATAGCGCGTCGAGGCGAGCTTGACCGTCTTCAGGTTCATCTCGGCGGAAGTGCCGCCGATAACGATTGCCAGATGGTAGGGGGGACAGGCTGCCGTACCCAGCGTCAGGATCTTCTCCTTGAGGAAGTCCACCATCCGGTCATGCGTCAGCAGCGATGGCGTGCCCTGGTAGAGGAAGGTCTTGTTGGCGGAGCCGCCGCCCTTGGCGACGAAGAGGAAGTCGTAGCTGTCGGTGCCTTCTTCATAAATATCGATCTGGGCCGGCAGGTTGTTCCTGGTGTTCTTTTCCTCGAACATCTTGATCGGCGCCAGCTGCGAATAGCGCAGGTTCTTCTTTTCATAGGCGTCAAGCACGCCCCTGGAGAGCGCCGCGGTATCGCCGCCTTCAGTCCAGACGCGGCGGCCCTTCTTGCCCATGATGATGGCGGTGCCGGTATCCTGGCACATCGGCAACACGCCGCCGGCGGCGATATTGGCGTTCTTCAGCAGATCATAGGCAACGAAACGGTCGTTGTCGGTGGCCTCGGGATCATCGAGGATCGAGGCTAGCTGCTTCAGATGGCCGGGGCGGAGCAGGTGGTTGATGTCGGCAAAGGCGGTCTCGGCAAGCAGCCGGATGCCCTCTGGCTCGACCGCCAGGATCTCCTGACCCTTGAAGGTGTCGACCGAGACGTAGTCGCTGCTGATCTTGCGGTATTGCGTCGTGTCTTTGCCGAGCGGGAAGAGATCGTCAGCCATTGGAAACCTTTCGAATGGGCTAGTTTGGAAGCGATCTAAATCCGGGCGCGGCGAAATGCAATGCGCTGAAGAAGGGTCTTGGTTCCGTCGCGGCAAAAAGCCCGCCCGGCAGAGCCGGACGGGCCTCGATCCGAAGGAGTCAGATCAGATTAGAATGCACGCTGCAGGCGGAAGAAGCCCGTAACGCCGGTGTAGCTTGCGCCAACCGTAGAGGTGTCAGAGTCGTGATCGACGTAGGTGACTGCGAGCTTCGCTGCCAGATTCTGAACGACCTGATAGTCGAGCGTTACGCCTGCGCGCCACTCGCTACCACCGTCAAATTCCTGCTCGCCAGCCAGGCCGGTAACATCGACATTGCCGGTGTACTGGAAGCCAGGGGTGATCGTGAACTTGTCGGTCGCCTTGATGGCGTACTGGGCCGCAACAGTCCATTCGCCCTTGGTGAAGTAGGCGCTAGGACCATCGGCCCAGATCGCTGCGATGCCGAGCGTGCCGGGGCCGATGTCGGCACCGATCTTGCCGCGAACGGCGAAGTTGTCAGCATCGACGTCGTAGCCAGCGAGAACTTCGTAGGTGAAGCTGCCGGCCTTGCCGCCGATTGCAGCGTCGATACCGAGGTCGTTGCCGCCAGTTTCCCAAGCGAAGCCGTTACCGCCGAGTTCTTCGAGCGCGACGCCAGCGTAGAAGCCGTTGGCTTCGTACTGGTAACGGGCCGTGTTGAAGCTCGTGGTGCCGGAGTTGGTGATGTCGAATTCGCCCGAGAAGTCGTTATCCCACCAGTTGACAAACTTACCGACGCGCAGGCCAGCGATGTCGATGTAGGCGGTGTCGAGAACGGTTGCGTTCTGAGCGCCGCTTGGGCTCAGAGCGCCGTCCTTGATTGACGGGCCACGATAGTTGGCCTGGTAAACGATAACGCCGGTGAGCGGGCCGTATTCGGTATCGCTCTTGGCAGTGAACTGAACCTGACCGCGGGTACGGACGTTCCAGTCTTCGCCGCCCTTGCCGGTGGCCGGATTGTCGGTGCCGTCGCCAAACGCGAAGTTGACGTCGAAACGGATGTAGCCGTTGATCTTCAGGCAGGTTTCGGTGCCCGGGATGTAGAAGTAGCCGGTGCCGTAGGCGTCGCAGACGCGAACGTATTCGACGGCTTCCGGTTCTGCAGCGACGATGGCGTCTGCGGCGTGAGCGCCGGAAACTGCTGCGAGAGCTGCAGCGGAGCCAAGGAGAAGGCTCTTGATGTTCATGGATAACCTCCAATTCAAAGTTTCGATTGGGCTGGGATTTTTTGCCAACGGCATTCCCTTTCCCGGCCCTTGTTTTTGAGAAGAAGGTGGCATGCCCCCAACTTCGAGGCGGTGGGTACAGGGCGAACGAAACGTCAAAATTACAAGTTTGTCACAACGGGTGGTAAAGTATCGATGTTGCGTATTTGTCACGCGTATGTATATATAAACTCCAACGTACTGTAATATACTGAACTATAGGTAATATATTACATAATCATAATGAATCCTTATGTTGAATTTATATTTTATAATATATTGTAATTACATTTCTATATTCGAATCTTAATCTTATTTTTCGAAGTCACGGCGCTTTTATACGTCCGTCATGGAGCGGCGCTAGAGGTTCGCCCCGGGCAAACCCAAGGCCCGTTTATGCCGGGAAAAACGGCGAAAGGCTCGCGAAGTGACCTCCGCGAGCCTTTCTTGTTCAACAGGCTTTGCTTGCTCGGCCTTACTTTGGTCCGATCATCTGCTCCGGCCGGACGACCGAATCATACTGTTCCGAGGTCACCAGCCCGCTGGCGAGCGCTTCTTCCTTCAAGGTCGTGCCGTTCTTGTGAGCCGTCTTGGCGATCTTGGCCGCGTTGTCGTAGCCGATTGTCGGGGCAAGGGCGGTCACCAGCATCAGGGAGCGCTCGAGGCCTGCCTTGATGTTGTCTTCGCGGGCTTCGATGCCGACGACGCAATTGTCGGTAAAGGAGATCGCGGCATCGCCAAGCAGCTGGACCGATTGCAGGAAGTTATAGGCCATCATCGGATTGTAGACGTTGAGTTCGAAATGGCCCTGGCTGCCGGCGAAGGTGAGGGCGGCATTGTTGCCGAAGACCTGGGCGCAGACCTGGGTCAGCGCTTCGCACTGGGTCGGGTTGACCTTGCCTGGCATGATTGACGAGCCGGGTTCGTTTTCCGGCAGCGCCAGTTCGCCGAGACCGGCGCGCGGGCCGGAGCCGAGGAGGCGGATGTCGTTGGCAATCTTGAAGAGCGCTGCAGCTGCGGCATTGATAGCGCCATGGCTGAAGACCATGCTGTCATGCGATGCCAGCGCCTCGAACTTGTTGGGTGCCGTTACGAAAGGCATATCGGTGATCTTGGCGATCTCCTCGGCAACCGCTTCGGCAAAGCCGACCGGCGCATTGAGGCCGGTGCCGACGGCCGTGCCGCCTTGTGCGAGCTCGCAGAGGCCGGGAAGCGTCATCTCGATGCGCTTGATCGCCGAACCCACCTGTGCAGCATAGCCCGAGAATTCCTGTCCCAGCGTCAGCGGCGTGGCGTCCTGCGTATGCGTGCGGCCGATCTTGATGATGTGATTGAACTCGACCACCTTCATGTCGAGAGCGGCGTGCAGATGCTTGAGGGCGGGCAGTAGATGATGAGCGAGCTGTTCGGCGCAGGCGATATGCATCGCCGTCGGATAGGTGTCGTTCGACGACTGACTCATATTGACGTGATCGTTCGGATGAACAGGCTTTTTCGAGCCCATCACGCCACCCAGCATTTCGATGGCGCGGTTGGAGATCGCTTCGTTGGCATTCATGTTCGACTGCGTGCCGGAGCCCGTCTGCCACACGACGAGCGGGAAGTGGTCGTTGAGCTTGCCGTCGATGACCTCCTGCGCCGCCACTGAAATCGCCTTGCCGATCTCAGGGTCGAGCTGGCCGAGTTCGACGTTGACGCGCGCGGCCGCCTGCTTGACGATACCGAGTGCGCGGACGATCGACAGCGGCTGCTTTTCCCAGCCGATTTTGAAGTTGCCGAGCGAGCGCTGGGCCTGTGCGCCCCAATAGCGGTCGCTCGCAACTTCGATCGGGCCAAAGGTATCTGTTTCGGTACGGGTCGTGCTCATCGCAGTGCCTTCCTCTGCTGTCGTCAGGATGGCGTCTTATAGGCCCGGAGCGCCGCCAAGAAAACCGTCTCGCGGCTTAAAATATGACAGTGATTTTCATGTTTTAGGCCAGGTTGGCGTGGTATTTGGGACACGGCCGGAATTTTATGCGGAACAGCTGAAAAACGGGCTTTGGCGGCGGCGCGAAATTGGGTAAAAAATTAACCAATAATTTCATAATTTTGTGTGAACTGCGGAGCGCCGCCGCGAAGGATCACGTCACGCAAAGTTGAGTCGTCCGGCGCTGGCGGCGCAGGCTGGATTCTGCCAATGGAGCAGTGAGCCAGGCGGTAGAAATCTCGAATGGGCTCGGGCCCACGCCAAGACAGCATGACACTGGGACTGGAAAAAGCATGACATCGTTTTTCAAGGGTGCGGTTTCCGCACTGGCACTTTCCTGCGGCTTTGCGGCACTTGCTGCGCCCGCGCATGCCTATACGCTGATGGACATGATCCGCGGTGACCGGCCGCGCACCCAGAGCACCATCATCGATCCTTCCAATCCCGCGCAGATGCCGGCCATGCAGGCCCCCGTCGACGCGCCGCTGCCGAAGGTGACGTCGCCGACCTATTATACGTATAAGCCGGACCCGATGCGTCTGGTGAACACGGCGAAGTTTGCAGACCCGGTCGTAACCGGTGCCGTCGTTGATGCGTCGGCAACGTCGGGCGACCAGTCTGGCGTTCAGCGCCGCTATCTCGCCGATGCCAAGGTTCGCGCCGACGGCAATGTCGCGAAGTCGCTCGAAGCCTATTACGGCGACACCAAGAACCCGCTCGTCTGGGTCAGCGGCACGGAAGTGAACGATCGCGCCAAGGCAGCCATGAGCTTCCTGGCAAGCGCCGATTCCGTCGGTCTCGATCCGGCAGACTACGCCGTCGATCTTCCGGCTGCCGATGCCGCCAATCCTGACTCGACCGTTCGCGACCACGCGCTGACGCAGTTCGAACTTGAGCTGTCGTCGAAGGTTCTGGCCTATGTTCAGGACACGGTGCGCGGCCGTATCGATCCGAACAAGCTGTCGGGTTACCACGATTTCAAGCGCAAGGTCGTCAATCTCGATCCGGTGCTGAAGCTTGCCCGCATGAGCCCGGATGTCGGCTCTTATCTCGCCAGCCGCAGCCCGGATGGGCGTGAATTCGATATCCTGAAGAAGGAGCTTGCCAAGCTGAAGGCCGAAGGCGGCGACCAGGAGCAGATCACCATCTCGCTCAACGGCCTGCTGCGTCCGGGCGACAGCTCGCCGGAGATCGCCAATATCGTCAAGGCGGTCGGCAAACATGGTTCGGAAGCACTGAAGACCCAGCATGCTGCGATGCTCGCTGCCTATACCGGCGGCTCGGACTATTCGCCCGAGGTGGTGTCACTGGTCGAGGACTTCCAGAAAGAGCATGGCCTGAAGCCTGATGGTGTCATCGGTCAGGCGACCGTCCGCGTCATGACCGGCGGCGACAGCAACACGGCGAAGATCAACAAGCTCGTCGTCGCCATGGAGCAGGCCCGCTGGCTGCCGGAAGATCTCGGCTCGCGTTACGTGATAATCAACCAGCCTGCCTTCATGGTCTATTACCACAACGACAACAAGGAACAGCTGTCGATGCGCGTGGTCGTCGGCCAGCCGACGCATCAGACTAATTTCTTCGAAGATGAGATCCAAACCGTCGAGTTCAATCCGTTCTGGGGCGTGCCGCAGTCGATCATCATCAACGAGATGCTGCCGAAGCTGCGCGCCGATCCGAACTATCTCGATCGCATGGGCTATGAAGTCGCCGTCAACGGCCGTGCTGTTCCGTCTTCGAGTGTCGACTGGTACGGTTCGACCGCCAACGTTTCCGTGCGCCAGCCACCGAGCGGTGACAATGCGCTCGGCGAACTGAAAATCCTGTTCCCGAATTCGCATGCGATCTACATGCACGACACGCCGCAGCGGAGCTTCTTCAAGCGTGATATGCGCGCGTTGAGCCATGGCTGTGTGCGCCTTGCCGATCCGCGGGCGATGGCGGCTGCCGTGCTGAACACGACGGTCGATGATGTCGCCAAACAGATCGCCAGCGGCCAGAACAAGGCTGTTTCGGTGCCGCAGCGGATCCCGATCTATATCGCCTACTTCACGGCCTGGCCGAACAAGGACGGCAATGTTGAATATTTCAACGACGTCTATGATCGCGATACCTACACGATGAAGGCCTTCGACATCACCAGTAAGGCGCGCGGCGCTCAGATTTGAGCGTTTTAATAGTCATGAAAAAGGCGGCCGGTGGCCGCCTTTTTTGTTTGCCATGCTGGCGGGCTCAGGCGGTCTGTACGGCCTTGTTGCCTGCCGCATAATCGCGGATCAGCGCGTTGGCGAAATCGGGCGTCAGTTCATCGAAATGCTGGATGATGCGGGTGGGTTCCAGGCTCTCGATCGGCACGTCGGAATAGCCGAATGGGACGCCGATAGAGGCGACCGAGGCGTTCTTGGCAACGGCGATATCGTTAAAACTATCGCCGACCATGATGCTCCGCTTAGGCGTGCCGCCGGCCTTTTCGATCGTACCGAGGAGATGGCGGGCATCGGGCTTTCGGACCGGAAAGGTATCGCCGCCGGTGATCACCTCGAGATAGTGGGTCAGCTCAAGCTTTTCGAGCAGCGTGCGCGCCAGCGATTCCAGCTTGTTGGTGCAGACTGCCAGCTTGAAGCCGCTGGTCTTCAGGTTGTCCATCGCGGCAACTAGGCCCGGATAGGGCTTGGTCTGGCCGGGCATCGTTTCGGTATAATGCGCGATGAAGCGCTCCAGCAGCACCGGCGCCTCGCTTTCGGTCAGCGGGTGACCGCGTAGCTTGCAGGCGCGCTCGATCATCACCTTGGCGCCGTGACCGACGAGATGGGTCAGGTTGTCATAACTGACGGGCTCAAGGCCGATCGAGCCGATCGAGTGATTGAGGCTCTCGATGAGATCGGAATGGGTATCGAGAAGCGTGCCATCGAGATCGAATACGACAAGGGCAGGGGTCAAGGTCTGTTGCCTCTTCATGAAAACGGGTCGGTCCGGAGTAGGCGAAGGGCGGTGAAAAAGCAACGTCAAGACTAGCCTGTTTCGGGCCTGCCGCGATGCTTTTGCTTTTCAGTTTGCTTCGGTTATTTTGGCTTTCGTTTGGCATGCGAGCCGTGTTAACAGCACATCCAACGAAACAATCGGAGTAAGCGGCGCATGGATGCCCGCGAGATGAAGATCAAGGCTGCCGCGGTTGCGCTGACCCATGTGGAGAGCGGCATGCGCCTCGGTATCGGCACGGGGAGCACGGCTGAAGAGTTCGTGCGGCTGCTGGCGGAGAAGGTCGCCGGCGGCTTCAAGATCGAGGGCGTTCCGACATCCGAACGCACGGCGCGGCTTTGCGTCGAACTCGGCGTGCCCCTGAAATCGCTCGATGAATTGCCAGAACTCGATCTGACCATCGATGGCGCCGACGAGGTGGATGGCGCGCTGCGTCTGATCAAGGGTGGCGGGGGTGCGCTGCTGCGTGAAAAGATCGTCGCCGCAGCTTCCGGACGCATGATCGTCATTGCCGACGAAAGCAAGCTGGTGGAGACGCTCGGCCAGTTTCCGTTGCCGATCGAAGTCAATCCGTTCGGTCTGGTTTCGACCCGGATCACGATCGAAAAGGTCGCCGCGAAGCTTGGCCTCAGCGGCAGTCTTGCGATCCGCCGATCGGGTGACGGAGATTTTACCACGGATGGCGGCCACCACATTATCGATGCATCATTTGGCCGCATTCCTGATGCAGAGGCGCTTTCGAGCGAGCTGAATTCAATACCCGGTGTCGTTGAACACGGGCTTTTTCTCAATATGGCGGCACTTGCGATCATTGCTGGTCCATCCGGTGCCCGCACGCTGCAAGCGAACAGATAACAGGAGCATTGAACTCATGAAGACATTTGCAGGTCTTGGCCGCATCGCCGCTGCGACCGTAATTCTCTCCAGCTTCGCTTTCGGTACTGCCGTCAAGGCTCAGGAAGTCACGGAAGAGCAGCTGAAGGCAGCACGCGCGGCAATCGCTGCGATCGGCGCCACCGCTCAGTTCGACAACATCCTGCCGGGTCTGGCAGAGCGCCTCAAGGCCGGCCTGATCCAGGACTCGCCGAACTATGAAGACCAGATTTCGCAGACGGTCGATGCGACCGCTCTCGCCCTGGCGCCGCGCCGCGCTGACCTCGAAAAGGAAGCTGCGACCAACTATGCCAAGGCTTTCACCGTTGAAGAGCTGAAGGCGATCGCCGATTTCTACGGCTCCGACGTCGGCAAGAAGCTGCTCAAGGACGGCCCGATCGCTTCGCGCGAAACCAACCGTGCGGCTGATATCTGGGCTCAGGGCATCGCCCGCGACCTGCAGAAGAATGCCAGTGACGAACTTGGCAAGATCATCAAGGTCGAGCCCGTTCAGCTCGACACACCGGCAGCACCGGCCGATGCTTCCGCCGCTCCCGCTCAGGCGCCCGCCAAGGCTCCGGCAAAGGCACCTGCCAAGGCTCCGGCTGCTCCGGCCCTCAACCTGCAGACCCCGCAATAAGCGGTTTCACGATTACCATGACGAAAGCCCGGCTCGCGCCGGGCTTTTGTTTTCGTGGCCACCGATACTATATGCTTTGTCAGCCTTCCCTCCCGATTCCCAACCGGAGCATTTCCTCATGTCTGCATATGATTACGACCTCTTCGTCATTGGTGGCGGTTCGGGAGGCGTAAGAAGCGCGCGTGTGGCGGCTTCGCTCGGCAAGAAGGTGGCGATCGCAGAGGAATATCGTTACGGCGGCACCTGTGTCATCCGCGGCTGCGTGCCGAAGAAGCTGTTTGTCTATGCTTCGCAGTATCATGAGCATTTCGAGGATGCGGCCGGCTTCGGCTGGACCGTTGGTGAAACCAGCTTCGACTGGAAGAAGCTGATCGCGGCCAAGGATGCCGAGATCTCACGGCTGGAAGGGCTCTACAAGAAGGGACTTTCCACCGCCAACGCCGAGATTCTGGAGACCCGCGCCGAGCTTGTCGACAATCATACCATCCGGCTCATCAACACCGGCAAGACGGTGACGGCCAAGACGATCGTGATTGCCACGGGCGGCAAGCCGAATGCGCATGCAGCGCTTCCCGGCCACGAGCTCTGCATCTCGTCCAACGAAGCCTTCGATCTTGAAGTGCTGCCGAAATCGATCGTCATTGCCGGCGGCGGTTATATTGCCGTCGAGTTCGCCAATGTCTTCCATGGCCTCGGTGTCGAGACGACGCTGATCTATCGCGGCGCCGAGATCCTCTCGCGCTTCGACCACGATCTGCGCCGCGGCCTGCACGAGGCGATGACGGCCAAGGGCATTCGCATTCTTTGCCACGATCTGATCGAGAAGGTCTCCAAGGGCAGTGAAGGCCTCGTGGTCGAGACCAAGAACAACGGCACGCTGAACGCCGGTGTCGTCATGCTGGCGCTTGGCCGCGATCCGAATACCGATGGCCTCGGGCTTCAGGCCGCGGGCGTGAAGACCAACGAGCGGGGCGCGATCGTCGTCGACGATTATTCCCGCACCAGTGTCGATAACATCTATGCGCTCGGTGATGTCACCGACAAGGTACAGCTGACGCCGGTCGCCATCCACGAAGCTATGTGCTTCATCGAAACCGAGTACAAGAACAACCCGACCAAACCGGATCACGATCTGATCGCGACGGCGGTGTTCTCGCAGCCGGAAATCGGCACTGTGGGTTTGACGGAAGAAGCGGCTGCGAAAAAATACCGAGAGATCGAGGTCTATCGCGCCCAGTTCCGGCCGCTGAAGGCGACGCTGTCAGGCCGTGGCGAGAAGATGCTGATGAAGCTGATCGTCGATACCGCCAGCCGCAAGGTGATTGGTGCGCATATTCTCGGCCATGATGCCGGGGAGATGGCGCAGATCCTCGGCATTACGTTGAAGGCGGGTTGCACCAAGGACGATTTCGATCGCACGATGGCTGTTCATCCGACCGCCGCCGAAGAGCTCGTCACCATGTATGCGCCGAGCTATCGCATCGTCGACGGCCAGAAGGTCTGATCGTCAGCTGGTGATGCGCGGCATGCGGATGACCTTGAGGAACAGGGCATTCATCGCCTGAGCGATACCGTCGGTCGGCGTTACCTCGAAATAGAGCCCGGGCGAGGCGCATTCTGCCATCTTGGTCGGGATCTGGCTCTGGAAGGGCTTGATCCAGCTATTGTACCAGCTGTTGTTGGGCAGCGGCAGGTAGGTCGTATAGAGTACGGCAATCTTGATGCCCTTGTCCTTCAGCGGCTTGCAGAAGGATGTGTCGATCGGCTCCTGGCAGCGTCCGCCTGTCGTCGCCTTGGTGCAGGTTGACGGCTTGTTGCTGTCGCCGACCCCATCCGAGACGAAGAACAGGATCTTCTGCGGCTGGGTCTGGCTGTTGCCGTCACCCTGGTTGCCGATGATCGTCTTCATCTGTGTCAGGGCGTTGTCAAAGCTGGTCTGCTGGTCGTTGTTATATCCCTGAAAGGGGATCGACATCAGATCGACGGCATTCGTGTAATTCGCCACCTTGTCGAGATCAGTGATCGGGTCGGAAATCGTCGTCAGGTTGGCATCCTGCGCGCGTTTGCCGAAGGTATAGACCCCCATGGCGAACTGGTTGTCGGTGACGCGTTGGACTTTCGCTGTCTGTGTCAGCTGCTGCGTTGCCTGGCGCACCACGTCGATGCGCAGGGTGACGTTGTTCTTCTTGGCGAGATTGTAATAGCTGTTCGGGTCCTCGACGCCGGCGTCAGAAACGACGTGGCAGGCGAAGGCACAGGTATCCGACGTCTTCTTTTCCATTGTCGCGACATCGGTCGGCGTTGCGCCGACGCCCATGGACGGCGTGTTGTCGAGCAGGATGTAGAAATTCATGAAGGCGGCGGTCTGGAAGACGGCATTTGCCGTGCCGTCGATCTGGATGCTGTTCCGGCCGAAGATCTGCATGAAGGTCGTCGGAATGCTGGCGCTGAACGACACTTGGGAATTCAGCTGATTGGCGACCTTGTTGACCTGGACGTCGAGGCTGACGTCGCTTGCCTTCAGTTCTCCCTGCATCTGGGCAAGGAAGATGCTGCGCGCATCCGCCAGGCCGGTCGAAAGCGGGCCATCGCCACTCGTCATCGCCTGTGTGACCGCGCTGGACTGCTGCGAGATGGAGCCGACAGCTGCGGCGTCTGCCGCAGCATAAAGCTGTGTCCGCAGACTCATCGCATGGCCGAAATCGATCGCCATGCCGGCCGAGCCGATCAGCGGCACGGCGAGCAGGGCAGTCAGCAAACCGAAGTTTCCGGAACGGTCGGCGAGCAAACGGCGCATGGTCATCGGCGTCGAAATCCCTGTCTCGGCCGCTTGCCTGCATTTTCAGGAAAGGCACCAGTGCGGCCCATTAATATTGAAGGGTGTTGTAACAGCGAAAGCTAAATCGTCAGCAAAACGACGTGGTATAGTTTGTCTTAATGGCGGGGATTGAAGTGCGGGCGCAGCGTTCCTTTATATGCAGGAAAAACGTCGCCTTTTGCCCTTGAAAGTGTCCGAAACGCCGCTAGGCAAGCCGGGCCTAAAGGTTTATAAGCCGCCGTTATTCTTCAAGGACGATGCCCGGCGTTATCCGGTGTAGCAAAGGTGAGTAAGATGGCACAGACTTGGACCCCGAACAGTTGGCGGCAAAAACCGATCCAGCAGGTTCCGGAATATCCGGACCAGGCCGCTCTGGCGGCAACGGAAGCCACGCTTGCCACCTATCCGCCGCTGGTTTTTGCCGGTGAAGCACGCCGCCTCAAGAAGCAGCTCGCCAGCGTTGCCAATGGCGACGCATTCCTGCTTCAGGGTGGCGACTGCGCCGAAAGCTTCGCCGAACATGGCGCTGACAATATCCGCGACTTCTTCCGCGCCTTCCTGCAGATGGCCGTGGTTCTGACCTATGGCGCGCAGCTTCCTGTCGTCAAGGTTGGCCGCATCGCCGGTCAGTTCGCCAAGCCGCGTTCGTCGAATATCGAAACGATGAACGGCGTGTCGCTGCCGAGCTACCGCGGTGATGTCATCAACGGTATCGAATTCACGGAAGAAGCCCGCATTCCGAACCCCGAGCGCCAGCTCGATGCGTACCGTCAGTCGGCGGCAACGCTGAACCTGCTGCGCGCCTTCGCGATGGGTGGCTATGCCAACCTCGAGAACGTTCACAAGTGGATGCTCGGCTTCATCAAGGACAGCCCGCAGGCGGACCGCTACCGCAAACTGGCTGACCGTATCTCCGAAACCATGGACTTCATGAAGGCGATCGGTATCACTGCCGAAAACCAGCCGAGCCTGCGCGAGACGGATTTCTTCACCAGCCACGAAGCTCTGCTTCTCGGCTACGAGGAAGCGCTGACCCGCGTCGATTCGACTTCGGGCGACTGGTATGCGACGTCGGGCCATATGCTCTGGATCGGCGACCGCACACGTCAGCTCGACCATGCGCATGTTGAATATTTCCGCGGCATCAAGAACCCGATCGGTCTGAAGTGTGGCCCGTCGCTGACGCCCGACAACCTGATCGAGCTGATCGATGCGCTGAACCCGGCCAACGAAGCCGGCCGCCTGACGCTCATCTGCCGATTCGGCCACGACAAGGTTGCCGACAGCCTGCCGAAGCTGATCCGCGCCGTCGAGAAGGAAGGCAAGAAGGTCGTTTGGTCCTGTGATCCCATGCATGGCAACACGATCACGCTCAACCACTACAAGACGCGTCCGTTCGAACGGATCCTGTCGGAGGTCGAGAGCTTCTTCCAGATCCATCGCGCCGAAGGCACGCATCCGGGCGGCATCCATATCGAGATGACCGGCAAGGATGTCACGGAATGCACCGGCGGCGCCCGCGCCGTGACGGCGGACTCGCTGTCCGACCGCTACCACACGCATTGCGACCCGCGTCTCAATGCCGACCAGGCCCTCGAGCTTGCCTTCCTGCTTGCCGAGCGCATGAAGGGCGGCCGCGACGAGAAGCGTCTGGCCGTCAGCGCCTGAGTGCAAATGATCTGAATTGGAAAAGCCCCGCACTGCGGGGCTTTTTTATTGGACGAGGACCGATTGCTGGCAGCGCGCATCGGTGACGCGGATATCGGCTTCGCCGATCTTGATACCGAGCATCATCAGCGTGTTGTAGAGCAGCTCGTCGAGCGGCTTGGTCAGCCCCGTCAGGGTCTGCGCCACGGCCGCGGTCACCGCTTTGGGTGTGCCGAGCGTCAGGGTCAGCAGCTGTACCTCGATATCGGTGTTGCCGAGCAGGCTCTGAACCGTTGAGGTCAGGCTATCCTTCGTCGAGATGTTCTTGACCGTCTTTGCCGCGATGTCGGCGGGCTGGAAGGTCAGCTTGCTCTTGTCGAGGTTGGTGACATTGACGTCGGCCACGGCGCTTGCTTTCAGAAGTCCGAAGACATCGAGAAGAGTGGCGCGATTGACGCGCGGCTTGCTGCCGAAATTCGCGAATGCCGTCGTATCGACATCGCCGAGCGCGATCTCGGCAACACCAGGCACGGCTTCGACGCCGACGCTGGTATTCTTGGCGCCGCCGCCAAGGCAGGTGATGTTCGAAAGTCTGGCCTCCGCATAGGCCACCTCGACATAGAGCGGCACGCGGAGTTTCAGGCCGCCCAGCAAGCCGAGACCCGGCACGCTGGTTTCGATCGCCAGACGGATCTGCGGGGTACGAACGGCGGAACCTGCAGAGCCCACAGCTGTCGCCGCATAGCCGACCGGCCGCTCGCCGACGGCGACGCTGAGCTTGACGTTCAGCAGACCGGGAACGGTGCTGTTGACGTTGGCCGCTACCTGCTTCTTCTGGTTGGCGGCCAGCGCGGTCGCCGAGATCAGCTCCATCGCCGTGGCATCGACCTGCAGATGCGAACCGCTGCCGATGGCGCGTTCGCCGGTGGAGCCGAGATTAACGATGTCTTCAAGCTTCACCTTGAGCTGGGTGGAGCCGAGACCCTTCTCCAGCGCCGTGATCGTCTTGTTGACCGCAGCCGGGAGACCGGGCGTCTTGCCAAGCGTGTTCAGCAGACGCGGATAGGAGATATCGGTCGCCAGCAACTCGTCATAGGTGGCGGCGTTGACGTTGAGATTGGTCGCCAGGAGATCGAGATAGGAGAGCAGGTTGATGTCGGTCGAAGCAAGGCCTTCGTAATCGACCGCTTTCAGCGAGACAGTGGTGCCGAGGAGGGCGCTGAGCAGGGCATTCAGCACGCCGTCGTTAACGCTTGCCAGACGCGAGCCGACGGAAAAGGCTGCGACTTTTGCAGCCGAGGCGGTGCCGGTGGCACTCAGCGTCGGGGCACTGGCGAAGATATTGGCGAAGGCCAATTCACCCTTCTGCGATACTGCAACTTTTACGGCATCGTAGGGCTGCTTTCCGGAAACGAAGCGCTGATCGGGGGCGACGGTCTCGTCGGCGAGATAAGCGCCCAGCGAATAGCTGACGACAGCCTGGAATTGTGACGTATCCGCGCCCTTCGGGAGCGATCCCTTGCCGGTCAGGTAACCGTTCTCGGTAAGCACCGCCACGTTGATCCCGTTCTCTGTGAAATTGGCTAGAATTTGGTCGGCGGCACGGTTGATGTCCGACGCAGCGGCGATGGCGCCTATGTCGCTCATCTGCTGCAGCCGGCGCTGCTGCAGCGTCAGCATGCCGTAGTCGACCCCGAGGCCAACGGAGTAGATGATGAGGGGCGCGCAGAGAGCGGCACTGATGGCAATGTTGCCGCGCTTGTCACGGCAAAGCCTGAAGGCATTCAATGTCATTCAGATGCCTCCCATCCGGATCGTCGCGAAGCGCTTGATGGTATGGTCCGGAAGCGGAAAAGTGTATAAGTTCCATATGGGTAGATTGGCGGAATCATATTCCGTCGTCACCGTGAACTGGTTCACGTTGCCGGGATCTGTGGTCACCGTAACGTGGATCTTGTCCTTCTGCAGCAAAGGATGATTAATCGTCGAGGCGGTGATGAAATTGTCGACCAGCGTTTCGCGCTCCTTGGCGGAAATGCCAGCGACAGCTGTCCGGGCGGCGTCGGCGGTGATCTGCTGGACGGAATGGGCGGCGGTCAGGTAGATCGCGTAGGCGATCAGCGTCAACATCACGAGCAGGAACAGCGGAGCGATGATCGCAAATTCAATCGCGGCGGCTCCCTTGTCGTTCGAACGGAAACGGCGAAACACTGTCATACTGCGCCTCATGCGAGCTTTGTAAGCTGCGTTCTGTATAGGCCTGAAACTATTAATTTTGGATTAGCTAATAAAAGTAATGCGTGTATTCTGCTGCGGCAAGATGACCTATTTCGGGAAGGCCTTCCTGGTTTTCCATGCAACTCCCGATGGCTTTTGGCCGGAAAGGGCCTGACTCGACCAGTGCGGGGCGGTCTTTCAAACCATCAAAAACACTGAGCTTTTCCATCAGCAGATTGGATTTGACGCCTTCGCCGTCTGCCATCAGTTTTCGCAGGAGTTCAAATGGAGACGGCGGCAATGAGCGAAGACTATGCTGGAGGATGCGCCTGTGGCGCCGTGCGGTTTCGGGGCACTGGTAAACCTGGGCCTGTCGTTGCCTGCCATTGTTCGCAGTGCCGGCGGCAGACGGGGCTGTATTTTACCTCAACCGACGTCCCGCTTGAGGGGCTCGTCATTGACGGCCGGGAGACTTTGCACTGGTATCAGTCAAGCGATGCGGCGGAGCGCGGCTTCTGCCGCAATTGCGGATCGGGGCTGTTCTGGCAGCGCACCGGCGCTGATACGGTTTCGATCCTTGCCGGTGCCTTCGATCAGCCGAGCGGGCTGTCCATCGGCTACCATATCTACTGCGCCGACAAGGCCGATTTCTACGAGATCAACGACGGTCTGCCGCAATATCCCGGAAGTGCCTAGATGCGTTTGGCGTCGAGCGCGGCACTGAGCCTGGCGACGTCCTCGCGCAAAGAGGTCAGCTCGGTCAGCACGCGCATGTCGATCTTCTGGTGCAGCGCCAGCACTTCCAGCTCGGCCTTCAGGTTCACCTCGTAATCCTTGGCTGCCTCCAGCCGGTCACGCTCGGCCTGGCGGTTCTGCGACATCATGATGATCGGTGCCTGGATGGCGGCGAGCATCGAGAGGATGAGATTGAGGAAGACGAAGGGGTAGGGGTCGAAGGCGCCCGTCGCCAGGATGATGGTGTTGATGACAGTCCAGATCACCAGGAAGGCCAGAAAGGTCAGGATGAAGGACCAGGAGCCGCCGACGCGGGCGATGCCATCTGCAATGCGCTGGCCGAAGGACGACTCGGCCGAAAGGACGGCGTTGACGTTGGTGGAGATGATCTTCCGTTCATGCGCCTTCTGCAGCACGCGCTTCTCGATGTCGCCGAGTTCGTCGGCACTCTTGCCGAAATGCGTGTGGATGAAATTGGGGAGGTTATACATGCGAGGCTCCGATGCTGTATCGCGTCGGAGCCAGTATTCCCGCTGATGGCCTGAATGCAATGCGAATTAGTGTCTTAGCTGCTCAGTGGCTGGCTTCGTTGACCATCACATGCTGCGGGAAGAAGCGGTCGAGCGTCTGCGCCTTGCCGAACATGACGTCGTGCTGCAGGTAGCGGTAATAGCGCACCAAGGGATCGAGCTTCTTCGGATCGAGCACCCAGTCAGGCGTCACCTCGTTCTTGCGGGTTGCCAGCTGGTAGCGGTCGATGATGTCGTATTTCTTCTGCACCCGGCCGAGGAAGCCGGTGTAGTAGGGATGCTCGAAGCCGGCGAACTTCAGAAGATTGTAGGAGATCAGCGACGGGCTGATGGTGCCGACATCTCGCTTGACGCCTTTCTTGTTCGACCAGATCACCAGCGGCGTCTCGTGCTGCTGCTTCATCACATCGAGGGGCGCCTTGCGGGTGGCGACCTGGTCCGGCATGTAGCCGGCGCTCATATAGACATTGCCGAGCGGCGGCAGGTGGTCGCCCCAGAGCACGATGATCGTCTCGCGGTCGCGGTGCGAGGCCCAGTCCATCAGCATCTTCAGGCTGTCGTCGGCTTCCTTAACGCCCTGCGTATAGGTCGCGAGCGTTGCGCGGTCGGCTTCCGGGATGTCGCCCTGGATGTCGATCGAGTTATGGGCGTAACGGTTGGCCTCGTAGGGGCCATGTCCCTGCAGGGTGACAGCGAAGAAGAAGAACGGCTTATCCAGTCCGTCGCCCTCGCGCATGATTTCCTTCATCAGCGAGTCGTCGGAGGCAAAGATGCCGCGCTTTTCCATCGGCGGCAGGGTTTCCTCGGTGCGGAACTCCTCGAAGCCGAAATCCTTGTAGACCTCGTTGCGGTTCCAGAACCAGCCGCTGAAAGGATGGAGCGCGCGCGCCGTATAGCCTTCGCCGCGGAAGAAGGTCGCAAGCGAGGGGACGTCGCGGCGAATATATTGCTGATAGGGAATGCTGCCGTAGGGCAGGAAGGCATTGGAGAAGCCGGTCAGCGCCTCGAACTCGACATTGGCGGTCATGCCGCCGAATTCGGGCGAGAACACATAGCCGGATTGCGAGGCGCGGATCGTCGGCATCGGGTCGGCGCTGAAATTCAGCTTCTTCAGCCGCGTCGGATCCCAGAAGGATTCGCTCATCAGCATGATGACATCGGGTTTTTCACGCGGACCGGCGAGATAGCCGTAGTTGCGGGCCGGGATCGCGTCGAGCGCTTCGGCGTTGAGGCCGGCAGGGGCTGCCACATCGGCCATTGGCACATTGAAAATGAAGGCCAGGATGAAGCCGTTGCTGCGGTAGTTTTCCTTCTGGTCCCACATCATCGGCACGACCTGCAAGCGATCGCGGATATAGGAATATTGCGAATAATCCATCAGTGAACCGAAGGCGGCGATCACCGGCAGGCCGAGGCAGAGGCGGCGCAGCCGCGCCTGGTTCGACAGCTTCGGGAAGGTGCGCCAGGCATAGCGCCAGCCGAACACCATGCCGGCGGCGAGCAGTACCAGGCCAACGACGATCGCTACCGCCGTGAACGGCCGGTCACGCACCATCACCGGCAGCAACTCCATGATCTGGCGGCCGAAGAGGATGTCCGAGGGATAGAAGGGATCGGACAGGTAATGCTGCTTCTGATTGGAGACGAAAGCCGGGATCAAGACAAGCGGAACGAGGATCAGCGCCGAGAGATAGCGGCGGCCGAAGGCAGCATCGAGCGTCAGCATCAGGATCGTCAGCATGACGACGGTAGTCATGCCGGGGCGGGCCGTCGAGGTCAGGAAATCGCCGACATCGGCAAGCTTGCTGCGGGCGATCCATTCGACGGCGATGACGCTGAGCAGTGCCATCGAAAAGGTGAATGCGATGCTGAGGGCGGCTCGGGCGGCGGGAGAGCGGACATTCGTGCCGAGACCAGCAGAAAGCAGCGCCATTCTTCTGGCCTGCGCGGACTTCATGACCAACGCGATCAAGGGCGGACTCCAATGTCATTCCCGCCGTCATCCCGGCGTCATAAAACCTTCACCGAACTGTCACATGCCCGCCATGAACGCTAGATGAACCGTTAATGTTTCCTTGCTTTTCCCGAAGATTTGAATTTTCGTCTGAGCAGACCCGGCGGCTTTTCATGGCAGGACACGTTGCGGGGCGAACGCGCGCGCGCTAAATAGATGACATGACACAGGAAAACGCTCCCTTGAACACGCTCCGGATTGCCGTCGGCCAGCTCAACCCAACGGTCGGCGATGTTGCTGGAAATCTTGCCAAAGCCCGCGAGGCACGCGCCGATGCGGCCCGTCAGGGCGCGGATCTGCTGCTTTTGACCGAGCTGTTCATTTCCGGCTATCCGCCCGAGGATCTGGTGCTGAAACCGGCATTCCTGAAGGCCTGCCTCAAGGCCATCGAGGACCTCGCAGCCGATACCGCGGATGGCGGACCGGGTCTGATTGTCGGCTTCCCGCGGCAGGGCGAGACCGGGCGGCACAATTCGGTCGCTGTGCTCGATGGCGGCAAGATCCTGGTGTTCCGGGACAAGATCGATCTGCCGAATTACGGCGAATTCGACGAGAAGCGCGTCTTTGCCGAAGGCTCGATGCCGGGACCGGTGAATTTCCGTGGCGTCAGGATCGGCGTGCCGATCTGCGAGGAGATCTGGAACGATCTCGGCGTCTGCGAGACGCTGGCCGAAAGCGGCGCCGAAATCCTGCTGGTGCCGAACGGCTCGCCCTATTATCGCGGCAAGGTGGATGTGCGCCATCAGGTGGCACTGCGTCAGGTGATCGAAACGGGCCTGCCGCTAATTTTCGCCAACCAGCTCGGCGGCCAGGACGAACTGGTCTTCGACGGCGCGAGCTTTGCCTTCAACGGCGACAAGTCGCTGGCCTTCCAGATGAGCCAGTTCGAACCGGCGCTTGCCGTCACCACCTGGAAGCGCGGCGACAATGGATGGCGTTGCAGTGAAGGACCGATGTCGCATATTCCGGAGAAGGAGGAGGCCGATTACCGCGCCTGCTTGCTCGGCTTCCGCGACTACGTCAACAAGAATGGCTTCAAGAATGTCGTGCTTGGCCTCTCCGGCGGCATCGACTCGGCGATCTGCGCGGCAATCGCCGTCGATGCGCTGGGCGAGGAGCGGGTGCGCACCGTCATGCTGCCCTACCGCTACACGTCCGAGGATTCGCTGAAGGACGCTGCCGAATGCGCCAAGGCGCTCGGCTGCCGCTACGACATCGTGCCGATCGAGGCGCCGGTGACAGGCTTTACCTCGGCGCTCTCGGACCTCTTCGAAGGCACCGATAGCGGTATCACCGAAGAAAACCTGCAGAGCCGCGCCCGCGGCACGATCCTGATGGCGATCTCCAACAAGTTCGGCTCGATGGTCGTCACGACGGGCAACAAGTCGGAAATGTCGGTCGGCTATGCGACGCTTTACGGTGATATGAACGGCGGCTTCAATCCGATCAAGGACCTCTACAAGATGCAGGTCTATGCGATCTCGCGCTGGCGCAATGCGCATGTGCCGCCGGATGCGCTTGGACCGTCAGGCGTGGTGATCCCGCAAAATATCATCGACAAGGCGCCCTCCGCCGAACTGCGCCCCGATCAGACCGACCAGGATTCGCTGCCGCCTTATCCGGTTCTCGACGACATTCTCGAATGCCTCGTCGAAAAGGAAATGGGTGTCGACGAGATCGTCGCGCGCGGCCACGATGTCGCGACCGTGCACCGGATCGAGCATCTGCTCTATCTTGCCGAATACAAGCGCCGCCAGTCGGCGCCCGGCGTGAAGATCACCAAGAAGAATTTCGGCCGCGACCGCCGCTATCCGATCACCAACCGTTTTAGGGATCGTGGTTAGCGATCGTTAACCCGATCAACCGAAAGCTGCTGACGGCAGTCTCTTCTCGCGTTTCTATGCTTTGGAAACGCGGGAGGTTTGAGCATGCGGGAAACCAAAGTCGCCGTCTTCATCGATACGGAAAACCTGCCGGCGCGCTGTGCGGGAGAGATCATCAGCATCGCCGGCGGATACGGACGCCTTATCGAGCGCCGGGCTTACGGCGACTTCACGAAAGAGGCGGCGCAGCCGTGGATCGCGGAGGCCGGACGTCAGGCACTCAGCCTGCAGACGGCTGTCAGCTCCCATTCCGGCAAGAACGGCGCGGATATCCTGCTTGCCATCGATGCAATGGAATATCTGGCCGGTTCGGCGATCGATCTTTTCTGTATCGCCAGCAGCGACCGCGATGTCGGCCATCTGGCGATGCGTATCCGCATGCGCGGCAAGCAGGCGATCGGACTGGGCGCGCCCAACGCATCGGCGCTGTTGCGGCAGTCCTTCGATGATTTCTTCGAGCTGAATGTTGGTGAGGCGAATTCCACCTTTGCGCTGCCGAAGGTGATTGCGCTGCAGCCCTCTCCAAATATCCGGCCCTATATCACCCAGGCGCTGCAGGCGGCCAAGCTGCAGGGCGAAGGCTGGCTCGATATCGCTGAACTCGGGACGCTCTTGCGGCAGGTCTATCCGGAGTTCAAGGCGCAGCATTTCGGCGCTCCGAACCTCAGCTCGCTTTTGAAGCGATGCGCCTTTATCGAAACGCAGATGCATGGCACAAACCGCATGCAAATCAGAATGAAGCGGAACGGCTAAGCGCCGGGCCGCAGCAAATGCGGGAGGCATGCATGCGCAGTTCGGTCGAGATCTACAATATCCGCACGGCCAAGAGCCGGGTCGTGTTCCAGACGGAGCAGCTGATCGAGGCGCCGAATTTCTCGCCCGATGGCCGCTACCTGCTGCTGAACGGTGATGGCCTTCTCTATCGCTTGTCACCGGACGGTGAGGGCGGTTTGCAGCAGGTCGATACCGGCTTTGCCACGGCCTGCAACAACGATCACGGCATTTCGCCCGATGGCCGCCGCTATGTGATTTCCGACAAGACCGAGCACGGCAAATCCTGCATCTATACGCTGCCGTCGGAAGGCGGCGCGCCAAAGCAGATCACGGAAAACCTGCCGTCCTACTGGCATGGCTGGTCGCCTGACGGAAAGGAACTCGCCTATTGCGGCATTCGCGGCGATCTCTTCGATATCTACACGATTTCTGTCGATGGCGGCGCGGAGCGGCGGCTGACGCAGGGCGAGGGGCGCAATGACGGGCCGGATTATTCCTTTGACGGGCAGTGGATCTATTTCAATTCCAGCCGTACCGGGCTGATGCAGATTTGGCGCATTCATCCCGATGGGACCGGTTTGGAGCAGGTCACGCATGACAATTACGGCAACTGGTTTGCCCATCCGGCGCCTACCAACGACAAGGTGCTGCTGCTTTCCTACGACCCTGACGTCTTCGATCATCCGCGCGACCTGCATGTGCGCCTGCGGTTGATGGATATGGACGGCGGCAATCTGACGACGCTCTTCGAGCTGTTCGGCGGGCAGGGCACGATCAATGTTTCCTGCTGGTCACCAGAAGGTGACGAGTTTGCCTATGTCCGGTATTTCCCGTCTACTTGAAGCGTCTCTGAAAAGCGGGCAAGAGGCTTTGGTCAGGTGCCCGCTTGTCGCGGGAGAATCGGGAATCCGGTGCAAGCCCGGAACGTGCCCAACGCTGTAAGGCCGACGCCTGCCGCATCATGCCACTGGTTGACACCGGGAAGGCTGCGGCGGGCGGATGACGCCAAGTCAGAAGACCGGCCTGGCATCATAGACTGATCCCGCGCGGACGGCGGGGCGGTTGCGTTGTTGGGGATTTGACGATGCGGCCCATGAACAAGGATGCGCTTGAAGGCGCGTCCGCCTTTTCCGCTGACGAGCGCGACGCCGTCTACCGGGCGATCATGACCAGGCGCGATGTGCGCGACCAGTTTCTGCCGGATCCTGTGCCATCCGATGTGCTGGTGCGGCTACTCGAAGCTGCGCACCACGCGCCTTCGGTTGGCTTCATGCAGCCCTGGAATTTTATCGTTGTCGAAGATGCGGGTGTGCGGCAGCGCGTCTGGAACGCCTTCGATCGCGCGAACCGCGAGGCGGCTGGGATGTTCGATGGCGAGCGGCAGGCGACATACCGCTCGCTGAAGCTGGAGGGCATCCTCAAGGCGCCGCTCGGCATCTGCATCACTTGCGATCCGTCGCGCAGCGGTGACGTCGTGCTGGGGCGCACACATAACCCGCGTATGGATAGCTATTCAACCGTCTGTGCAGTGCAGAACCTCTGGCTCGCAGCACGGGCTGAAGGCATTGGCGTTGGTTGGGTCAGCATTTTCCATGAGAGCGAACTCAAGGAAATTCTCGGCGTGCCCGCGCATATCGAGATCGTCGCCTGGCTCTGCGTTGGCTATGTCGATGCGCTCTATAGCGAGCCCGAGCTGGCCGTCAAAGGCTGGCGGCAGCGGCTGCCGCTCGACGAGCTGATCTTCCGCGATGGCTGGGGCCGCCGCTAATTCCGCTGTTGCTGCTGCGGCTGCGGGCCCGATGTCGCCGGGTTCTTTAGGTCGATACTGCCCTGGTCGCCGGCGAGAAATTGCGGGCCGATCTGGCGTACCTTGCTGTTGCCGGGGTCATAGGGACGGTCGGGTATCTGTGCCTGCGGCGCAGCCGGTGTGGGGGCTGCAGTTGCCGGCGGCTTGGTGGTGATCGTCGTGATCGAGCCTTTCTGCGGCGGCGCGCTGACCGTCTGGTTCTTGCGCATCTGCTCGTAATAGGCGGTCAGATTGCAGGTGCAGGAGGATTTCTCGCCGGGCGCTCGGTTCTTGTAGGCGAAGGCGTTTGGCATAGCGCTGTAGCGGGCGCCAGTCGCGGCCGAGATCATGTTGGCCGCGTCGGTGTTGGAGACGTCCTGATAGAACAGCTCCGTCTCGATGCCGGGGCACATTTTCGAGCAGGTCGAGGCGTCGCGGCTGAAATCGATCGAGGTCGCATTGGTGCTGATCGGGAAGAAGCCGCCGTCGCAGATGCGCACGCACATGGTGCTGACATGCGACATCATCTCGCCGCGGGGCACGCCATATTGGGTGTTGCCTTCCTCGCCGTTGCCGAGCGGAATGAAGGTATCGCCGCGCATCGCCTGTTCTTCGGTACTTGGCGCTGGGACATCGGCGCGCTCGTCCGGCTGATAACCCGGATCGTCGTTGCAGCCGTTATCGTCGAGGGCGGCCATCAGTTCGCGGCGTTCGTTGACATCGCTGCCGCCGGCCTCCCGCAGTTGGTTGCGGCGGTCCTGGAGGTAGTGGATGTTGTCGATCATCCGCGATTCCGATTCCTGCAGGTCGCTGCAGTAGCGGTCATTCTCGCCGCCGATAACAACCATGCTGTCTACGCTGCAGCCGTTGCTGCGCAGGTCGTTGCGCAGCTTGCGGAGCTCGAGGTTCTGTTCGGCTATGGCGCTTGCATATTGGCGGATCTCCGGGCCGTTGCCGATCACCTGCGGCAGGTCGGCAAGGCGTCCGCGCAGATCTTCGCAGATCGCGCTGGTCTGCGCCGCCGCGGGCGCGGTAGCAGCGAGAAAGAGAGCAAGGGTCAGGCTTCGGCGTTTCACGGTATCATCCCGCAGCATAGTAAACCGGAAGCGGCAGAGCATTTGCCGCATCCGTTCTGTCTAGCTGCCTTCCGTTAACAAGCTAACGAAGGAATTCTAACGCATTTTTCCGATCTACGGCAAATCACGCCGGCTGCTGCGCCTCGACCACGGCGAGAGCCGCCATATTGACGACGCCGCGGGAGGTCACCGACGGTGCCAGGATGTGGGCCGGAAGGGCCGTGCCGAGCAGGATCGGGCCGACATGCAGGCCGTCGGTCATCGACTTGACGACGCCGAGCGTGATGTTGGCCGCATCGAGGTTCGGGAAGACCAGCAGGTTGGCTTCGCCATGCAGCGTGGTGGATGGCATGACGCGCTTGCGGATTTCGTCGGCGATTGCGCTCTCACCATGCATTTCGCCATCGACTTCGAGATCGGGCGCGGCGTCACGGATCAGCTGCAGGGCACTGCGCATCTTGGTGGCGCTTTCGCTTTCGCGCGAGCCGAAGTTGGAATGCGAGACGAGGGCGGCGCGCGGCGTGATGCCGAAGCGCTTGATTTCCTCGGCAGCCAGAACGGCGGATTCCGCCACTTCCTCGGCGCTCGGATTGAACGTCACGTAGGTGTCGGTGAAGAAGGTGGCGCCGCGCTGCGAGATCAGCAGGCTGAGTGCCGAGAAATCGCGGACATCCTTGCGCTTGCCGATGATCTGGCGAACGTCGCGCAGGTGCTTCTCGTAACGGCCTTCGAGGCCGCAGATCAGCGCGTCTGCTTCGCCGCGGCGCAGCGCCAGCGCACCGATGACGGTGGTGTTGGTACGCACGATCGTGCGGGCAGCTTCCGGGATGACGCCCCGGCGGCCAACGAGCGACAGATAGAGATCGACATATTCGCGGAAACGCGGATCGTCTTCCGGATTGATGACGGCGAAGTCGGAGAGCGGGCGGATGCGCAGGCCGTAGCGTTGCAGGCGGGTCTCGATGACCTGCGGACGGCCGATCAGGATCGGTTCAGCAATGCCTTCTTCGATCAACACCTGGGCAGCGCGGAGTACGCGTTCGTCTTCACCTTCGGAGAAGATCACCCGCTTCTTTTCGGCAGCCTTGGCGGCCGTAAAGATCGGCTTCATGATGAAGCCGGAGCGGAAGACGAAGCGGTTCAGCTGGTCGAGATAGGCGTCGAAATCGGTGATCGGACGGCGTGCAACGCCGCTCTCGGCCGCTGCCTTGGCGACAGCAGGCGCGATGCGCAGGATCAGGCGCGGATCGAAGGGCGAGGGGATGAGGTAGTTCGGTCCGAAGATCGGGGTTTCGCCGGAATAGGCGCGGGCGGCGACATCGGACGGCTCTTCGCGGGCGAGGCCGGCGATGGCGCGGACGGCTGCCATCTTCATCGCTTCGTTGATCTCCTCGGCGCCGCAATCCAGCGCGCCGCGGAAGATGAAGGGGAAGCAGAGAACGTTGTTGACCTGGTTCGGGAAGTCCGAGCGTCCGGTGCAGATCATCGCGTCCGGCCGGGCGGCACGGGCGAGTTCCGGCATGATCTCCGGCGTCGGGTTGGCGAGCGCCATGATCAGCGGCTTTTCGGCCATCTGCTCGAGCAGTTCCGGCTTCAGAACGCCGGCAGCAGAGAGGCCGAGGAACACATCGGCGCCGCCGATGTTTTCGGCGAGCGTGCGGGTATCGCTCTTCTGCGCGTAGACGGCTTTCCATTGGTCCATCAGCACGTTGCGGTCCTCGTAGACGAGGCCTTCGATATCGTGGACCCAGATGTTCTCGCGCTTGGCGCCGAGTTCGACGAGCAGATTGAGACAGGCGAGTGCCGCAGCACCAGCGCCGGACGTGACGATCTTGACGTTGCTGATCGACTTGCCGGCCAGTTCCAGGCCGTTGAGGATGGCGGCGGCGACGATGATCGCGGTGCCGTGCTGGTCGTCATGGAAGACGGGAATGCGCATCTTTGCGCGCAGCTGCTGTTCGATCTCGAAGCATTCCGGCGCCTTGATGTCTTCGAGGTTGATGCCGCCGAAGGTCGGCTCCAGCGAGGCGACGGTCGAGACCATCTGCTCGACGGTCGAGGCATCGACCTCGATATCGAAGACGTCGATATTGGCGAATTTCTTGAAGAGAACGGCCTTGCCTTCCATCACCGGCTTGGAGGCGAGAGGGCCGATATTGCCGAGGCCGAGAACGGCGGTTCCGTTGGAGATGACGGCGACCAGATTGGCGCGCGAGGTATAGTCGGCGGCCGTCTCCGGATCGTCGCGGATCGCGAGACACGGCGCGGCGACACCGGGCGAATAGGCGAGCGCCAGATCGCGCTGGTTGCCGAGCGGCTTGGTCGCCTGAATTTCGAGTTTGCCGGGGCGGGGATAGCGGTGGAAGAACAGCGCCTGTTCGTCAAGAGTTCCACCTGTCAGGTTCTTCTCCGTCTTGGATTTGTCCTGATTATCCATTGCCTTCTCCAATACCGCAGTCATGTCGTTTGAAGCCTTCTCCATACAACAATCGGTGCGGCGGGACAGCGGGAATTTGAGGTTGAAAGCGGAAAACTCTTGTGCCCGGGGGATGCGTCAAACAACCGCGCTGTCATCTTCCTGAAACACGAGTCTGATTTTGGAAGGCCAGATGAACGATGGGGCACGGGCAGGATGCCTGTGATGGATTACATGGATACGCGACACTTCCGTACGCTCTTCATTTCCGATGTGCATCTCGGTTCCAAGGCTGCCAAGGCTGACTTCTTGATCGACTTTCTGCGTCACCACGAGGCAGACACGATTGTCCTCGTCGGGGATATCGTCGATGGCTGGCGCCTGAAGCGCAGCTGGTACTGGCCGCAGGTCTGCAACGACGTCATCCAGAAACTGCTGCGCCAGGCGCGCAAGGGTACGCGCGTCGTCTACATTCCCGGCAATCACGACGAATTCCTGCGCGACTTCCCGGGCATGCATTTCGGCGGCATCGAAGTGGCCGAGCGGATGATGCACGAGGGCGCCGACGGCAAGAAGTATCTGGTGCTGCATGGGGACGAATTCGATGTCGTCGTCCGCAATGCCCGCCTGCTCGCCTATCTCGGCGACTGGGCCTATGACATGGCGATCCGCATCAATATCGTTCTGGCTGCCATTCGCCGCCGGATGGGCATGCCTTACTGGTCGTTCTCGGCCTGGGCCAAGCTGCAGGTCAAGCATGCCGTCAACTTCATCGGCGAGTTCCAGCGCGTCGTCGCCGACGAGGCCCGCAAGTGCGGTGCCGACGGCGTCATCTGCGGCCATATCCACCATGCCGTCATCGAGGAGATGGACGGTGTGCGCTACATCAATACCGGCGACTGGGTCGAGAGCTGCACGGCGATTGCCGAGCATGAGGACGGCACTTTCGAACTGATCACATGGAATGCGATCGCCAGCAGCGAGCCGGTGACTTTGAAGCTGACGCACCAGCCCGAGCGCGCGCCGCAGGCTGCCTGATTTTCATCCCGCCATATGCAAGACATTTAGCCGTTGCCTCGGGGCAACGGTCCTATTTATTTTTTAAAACGTTTCAAATGGGCAATTTCTCGCCATAGTCGCCCCTAGGTTGATGTGTTAGGCAGCGCACAGTTTCCTGCAGGTCCACCATGATTCCCGCCCAGAATGCCTCTGTCGATGAGGGGGCTCCGCCGCGTTTCCGGCTGCTCAGCGCCCTGTCTTACTGCGCCCCGCTGATCGTCAACGGTGTCGCGCTTCCGTTCTTCCCTGTCTGGCTTGCGGTTCACAAATTCACCGATCACGAGATCGGCGTCATCCTTGCCGTGCCGATGGTCGTGCGCGTCCTCGTGGCGCCGGTTGTTGCGATGTATGCCGACCGGATGAAGGAGCGCGCCGATGTGCTCCTATGGTCTGGCGGGTTGTCGCTGCTGACGGCGATCGCACTTTACTGGACGACAAGCTTCTGGCCGGTGCTGATCGTCTACAGCGTCCAGGGCGCCACCTTTGCGCCCTATGTGCCGATCGTCGAATCGATCGTTATTTCGGGCGTCCGGCGCTGGGGTCTGGATTACGGTTCGATGCGTGTCTGGGGATCGATCGCCTTCATCGTCTCGACGATGATCGGCGGCGAAATGATCGGCGTGTGGGGTGGCGATATGGTGCTGCCGGTTATGATCTTTGGCTTTGCGATGACCATGGCGATGGCGATCTACTGTCCGCGTATCGGCCCGACGCGGCGCCGCAATACGCCTGTCGATCTGCAGCAGGCAACGGGTAGCTCGTTGCGTCAGCCGCATCTGCTAGTGCTGCTCTGGGGCGTGGCGATCCAGCAGTCCAGCCACGCGCTGCTCTATGCCTTCGCATCCATCTATTGGCATCAGCTCGGCTTCACCGGCACGCAGGTCGGTATTCTCTGGAGCGCCGGCGTGGCCTCAGAGGTGCTGGTGTTCTTCGTCTCGAAGCATCTCGGCCGCCGCTTCAATGCCTGGACGCTGATCCGCTTCGGCTGCGCCATGTGCATCTGCCGCTGGATCCTGTTTCCGATGCATTGGGACTTCGCAGGCTTCTTCTTCCTGCAATGTTTCCATTCCTGCACCTACGCCTTCGTGCATACGGGCGTGCAGCGGCGGATCGTGGCTTCGGTGCAGGCGACGCAGGAATCCTCGGCGCAGGGCGCCTATTTCTTCTACAACGGCATGTTCCTGGGCCTGATGACGCTCGCTTCAGGCTATCTGTATGCCTGGCTCGGCCTCGCCAGCTACTACGTCATGGCGCTGGTCGCGGCGATCGGCATGGCGCTGGTGTTCGTCGCCTATTACCTTCAGCCCCAGAGCTCTTTGTCCGGCGGGAAGACGAGGGAAGCTTCGTAGCGCAGGCCGGGCTCACGATCCCTGGCGAGCAGCAAGGGTCCGTCGAGATCGACGAATTCGGCGTCCTGCGCCAGCAGCACCGCCGGCGCCATGGCGAGCGATGTGCCGACCATGCAGCCGAGCATGATCTGGAAGCCCAGCCGCTGCGCCTCGCGCTTCATCGCCAAGGCTTCCGTCAGGCCGCCTGTCTTGTCGAGCTTGATGTTGATCGCATCGTAGCGGTCGCGGAGGCTGGCAAGATCGCCGGTGTGATGGACGCTCTCGTCGGCGCAGACGATGACAGGCCGCTTGATCACCGCGAGCATCTCGTCCTTGCCGGCCGGTAGCGGCTGCTCGACGAGTGCGATGTTCATTTCGGCGGAGATCCGCAGGTGGTGCTCGAGCGTCGCCTCCGGCCAGCCCTCGTTGGCATCGAGAATGATAGCCGCGCTGGGGGCGGCGGCGCGAACGGCGCGGATGCGGCTTTCGTCGTCACCGGTGCCGACTTTGACTTTCAGCAGCGCGCGTCCGGCATGTTCCCGTGCCTGTGCCGCCATCACCTCGGGTTCGCCGAGCGAAATGGTGTAGGCAGTCGTCAACGGCTTTGCCGCCGCAAGGCCGATGGTGGCAGCGACGGTGGCACCGGTCAGCTTGGCCTCCAGATCCCAAAGGGCGCAATCGACGGCGTTGCGGGCAGCACCGGGCGCCATCGCCAACTGTAGGTCATCTCTTGAAATACCGGCCTCGATCAACGGCCGTGCCGCTTCGATCTGTGCCTCGACACTTTCCATCGTCTCGCCGTAGCGCCGATAGGGCACGCATTCGCCCCAACCGATTCTGCCGTTTTCCCTCAGCGTGACGCTGATCACCTCCGCGGAGGTCTTTGCGCCGCGCGATATCGTGAAAGTGCCCGCGATCGGGAATGAATTCATTTGGATTTCGAGGGACCGTGGCATATTTGCAATCCTGAAAGCATGGAAATTCTGCGGGGCTTGAGTATATTAACCCGCCGGGCGCGCGAGATGTTCGCGAGTCGGCAATGTCGCTGCAAGCCCTGAAAGACACAAGCATTTTGAAGCCCGAGCCCAGCAGAGCCGCCTCACTCCACGTGGACGACCAAGCCAACGGCTCCGGGCGATTGGTGCGTCTCGAAGGCAATTGGCGCAGCGGCAACATCCACACCGTTCTCAAGGATTTCGAAGCGCTGTCTCGCGGTAACGGCGACCTGACGCTCGATCTTTCAGATGTCACCGATATCGATACTGCGGGCGTCTGGCTGCTGGTGCGGCTGAAGCTCGAAGAGGAGGACGCCGGCCGCCAGGTGCATTTCGAGGGCACCAATCAGCACATCGACGAGATGATCGAGGAATTCTCGCAGCGGCCGGAAAAGCAGGAAGCCGAACCCGCGAAGAAGCGATCGCTTGCCGAGAGGATTTTTGCGCCTATCGGCAAGATGGCCTACGATCTGTGGGATAATTTTGCGGCAGCGATGTACATCCTCGGTTCCGCAGTGCGCGGCGCGCAGATGAAGTTCGGCCGCGGCAGCGGCGTTTCGCCGGCCTCGATCGTCAACCAGATCGATCATATGGGCGTTCGGGCCGTGCCGATCATCCTGCTGATGTCGTTCCTGATCGGCGCGATCATCGCGCAGCAGGGCGCCTTCCAGCTTCGCTATTTCGGCGCTGAGGTCTTCGTTGTCGATCTCGTCGGCATTCTGCAGCTTCGTGAAATCGGCGTGCTCCTGACGGCGATCATGATCGCCGGCCGCTCGGGCAGCGCGATCACTGCCGAAATCGGCTCGATGAAGATGCGCGAAGAGGTCGATGCGCTGAAGGTCATGGGCCTCAACCCGGTCGGCGTGCTGATCTTTCCACGTCTGGTGGCGCTGACTGTTGCGCTGCCGCTGCTGACCGTGCTCGCCAATTTCGCGTCGCTACTCGGGGCTGCGACCGTTGCCTGGGCCTATTCCGGCATCACCTTCGCGACCTTCACGTCGCGCCTCCACGAGGCGGTGACGCTGTCCACCGTGCTTGCCGGGATGATCAAGGCGCCGTTCATGGCGCTGGTTATCGGCATTGTCGCCGCCGTCGAAGGGCTTAAGGTCGGCGGCAGTGCCGAATCGCTCGGCCAGCATGTGACGGCTGCGGTCGTTAAGGCGATTTTCGTTGTCATCCTCATGGACGGGCTTTTCGCCATCTTCTATGCGGCCATCAATTTCTAGGGTTTGAGCGTGAACGAGCAACAGACGGAAACGGGCGGAGAAAAAGAGCGGGACATCGTGCTTTCGGCGCGCGATGTCACGGTCGGATTCGGCTCGAAGATCGTGCTCGACAAGCTGAACCTCGATATCTACCGCGGCGAGATCCTCGGCTTTGTCGGCGCTTCCGGTACCGGCAAGTCGGTGCTGATGCGCACGATCCTGCGTCTTTTGCCGCGCCGTTCCGGCTCGATCGAGATCCTCGGACAGAATTTCGATGAGCTGAACGAGAGCGAGCGCAACTCGCTCGACATGCGCCTCGGCGTTCTCTTCCAGCAGGGCGCGCTGTTCTCGTCGCTGACCGTCAAAGAGAACATCCAGGTTCCGATGCGCGAATATCTGGATCTGCCGAAGTCATTGATGGACGAGCTGGCGCATCTGAAGATCAAGCTGGTGGGTCTGGCGGCTGACGCTGCCGACAAATATCCGTCCGAACTCTCTGGTGGCATGATCAAGCGCGCGGCGCTTGCCCGCGCCTTGGCGCTCGATCCGGACCTCGTTTTTCTCGACGAGCCGACATCGGGTCTCGATCCGATCGGTGCCGCCGAATTCGACGATCTCATTGCCAGGCTGCGCGATACGCTGGGTCTCACCGTCTACATGGTGACCCACGACCTCGACAGCCTGTTTTCCGTCTGCGACCGTATTGCCGTGCTTGGAAAGAAGCGGGTAATGGTGGAAGGGACGATCGACGACATGCTGGCCTACGATGATCCGTGGGTTCAGTCCTATTTCAAGGGCAAGCGCGCACGCTCGATCGTGCCGCAGGAAGAGACTGCCGGCGCCTCGCGCGCGGGCAGTCACGACAGCCGCGGGAAGTGACCGGAGACGATGGAAACCAAAGCGAACTATACGATTGTCGGCATCTTCACCGTTCTGGTGATCGCAGCGGCGTTCGGCTTCGTCTACTGGATGGCGGAATATGGCCGTAGCGGCCCGATGGCCGAGCTTGTCGTGCGTATTCCGGGATCGGCAAACGGCCTTAGCGTCGGTTCGCCGGTGCGCTTCAACGGTATTCAGGTCGGCTCGGTGAAGTCGCTGTCGATCGATGCCGACGATCCGCAATATTCGCTGGCCTTCACCGAAGTGCGCGTCGATGCGCCGATCTACCCGTCGACCAAGGCCATTCTTGAAATCCAGGGCCTGACCGGTGCTGCCTATATCGAAATGTCGGGCGGCAAGGTGGGTGAAGAGAACATTCTCCAGAAGTCGATCGATTCAGGCAAGCGGGCGGTGATCGTCGCCGACCAGTCCAGCGTGACCAACCTGCTCGCCACCGCCGACAAGATCCTCGATCGCGCCAATGATGCCGTCGGCCAGGTTCAGGGTTTCGTACAGGATGCGCGCGGGCCGCTGACCAAGACGCTGCAGAATGCCGAGACCTTCTCCGATGCGCTTGCCAAGAATTCCGGCAATATCGACAGCTTCCTGCAGAGCGTCGGGCAGCTTTCCGAGACGGTTCGCAACGTTTCCGGCAAGGTGGATTCGACATTGGCTGCCGTCGAGGCGCTGGTGAAGGCCGTCGATGCAAAGAAGATCGATACGATCCTCGCCAATGCCGAAAAGGTCAGCAAGGACATTGCCGACGCCTCCGGCGGCCTGAAGGGCGCGATCGACAAATTCGACCAGACGGCAACAACGTTCAACGATGTCGGCAAGAAGGCGCAGTCTGCGCTCGATCGCGTCGACACGCTGGTGGCGCAGATCGACCCGCAGAAGCTGAAGGGCTCGGTGGACGATATCTCGCAGGCGACCAAAGACGCGCGCGTTGCCGTCGCTTCGATCCGCGATGTTGCCAATACCGTCTCGTCGCACCAGAAGGACATCAACCAGACGATCCAGGACGTCTCGCAGATGGCGAACAAGCTGAACTCGGCTTCGACGCGCGTCGACGGCATCCTGATCAAGCTTGACGCGCTGCTCGGCACCGACAATTCGCAGTCGCTGTTTGCCGAAGCACGCGACACGCTGGAATCCTTCAAGAAGGTCGCCGACAATCTGAATTCGCGTATCGGGCCGATCGCCGACAATCTGCAGAAGTTCTCGAGCGGCGGGCTACGCGACGTGCAGTCGCTGATCAACGATACGCGCAACACGGTGCAGAACCTCAACGACGCGATCAGCAATTTCGACAGAAACCCGCAGCGCCTGATCTTCGGTGGCGATACGGTGAAACAGACCGACGGCCGCTCGCGCCGTTGATTTCGATATGAGAAAAGCAGGGGAAGCATAATATGGCCGTATCGCATCTGTTGGCGCGCCGTTCATTGCTGGCGAGAGCAGCCTTCACGCTGCCGCTGGTGGCGCTGACCCTTGCCGGTTGCGGCACGGGCGCCAAGAACGACACCTACGATCTGTCGGCGGCCGTCGGCAGCGGTGCCGGTCCGGCCGCCAAGCGCAGCCAGATCCTTGTGCCGGAGCCGACGGCGCTGGCAGCGCTGAACAGCGAGCAGATCGTCGTTCGCGTCTCGCCCTCCGAGATCCAGTATCTGGCCCGCTCGCAATGGAGCGACAAGCTGCCCCGCATGGTGCAGTCGAAGCTGATCGAGGCCTATGAAAACTCCGGCAAGTTCGGCGGCGTCGGCAAGCCCGGCCAGGGACTGGCGATCGACTATCAGGTCGTGACCGATATCCGCGCCTTCGAGATCGACAGCAGCAAGGGCAGCCAGGCCGTGGTGGAGATCTCCGCGAAGATCCTCAACGATCGCAACGGCACGGTGCGCGCCCAGAAGGTATTCCGGGCTGCTGCTCCGGCTGGAGGTGCAGCCGAGGGCATGATTAAGTCGCTCGACCGGTCCTTCTCGGCAGTGACGACCGAGATCGTCGACTGGACGCTCCAGTCGATCTGATACGGCGAGAAAAATCGGCTGCCGGTGTCGGAACATGACGTGCCGGGACGTCCTTTGCTAAGGAGATAGCAAGGAGACAGAGAATGACCGGCCTCGTCCTCACCACTTTCGATTGGGTTCCCGATCTGCCGCGCGGCTATGTGCGCGATATCCGCGTGCGCTGGGCGCTGGAGGAGGCGGGATTGCCTTACCGCGTCGCGGGCATACCCTTTACAAAGCGAGATGCGCAGCATTTCGCGCATCAGCCGTTCGGCCAGGTACCGTGGCTGACCGATGGCGATCTCTCGATCTTCGAAAGCGGCGCGATCCTGCTGCATCTCGGCAGCAAGAGCGAAGCGCTGATGCCAGGTGACGCGAAGGGCCGCAGTGAGGCGCTGGAGTGGCTGTTTGCAGCGCTCAACTCCGTCGAGGCGGCAAGCCTGCCCTGGACGATCATGATCTTCTCCGGGCAGGATGGTGATACGCCGGCCTGGAAAAGCCTGGATTCCTTCCTGAAGGCCAGACTGAAGCATATGGAGCCGGTGCTTGCCGCGCGCGAATGGCTGGCCGGGCAGTTTTCCGTCGCCGATATTCTGATGGCGGATGTGCTGCGCCTCGTCGATCGTTTCGACGGGCTGTCGGCCTTTCCGGCCTGCCGCGCCTATGTCAACCGCGCGACGGCGCGGCCGGCTTTTGCGAAGGCCCATGCGGACCAGCTTGCACATTTCGCGGCTGCCGATGTGAAGCAGCCGGCGTAGACGCGATCAGTTGGCGGGAACGGCGGCGGTGGCTGCCGCCGGATCGGCCGAGGCCGTCGCCGCGGCGGGAGCGCCGATCAACGCAGCGTCGAGCATGGCGGCCATCTTGTCGTCGCGGATTGCTGCGGTCTTTTCGCCCATGATAACGCCGACGACGTGGCGGCCGTCCTTGTTGACCGAGGTCACGACGTTATAGCCGGATGCATCCGTATAGCCGGTCTTGATGCCATCGGCGCCCTGGTAGCGATACATGACATTGTTGTGGCCACGCAGCTTCATGCCGCGGAACTGGAAGCCGCGCATCGAGAACATTTTGAACTCTTCCGGATAGTCGCGGATCAGCGCGGCGCCGAGCGTCGCCATGTCGCGCGCCGTCGTCATCTGTTCCGGATCGGGCAGGCCGGACGGGTTATTGAAGGTGGTGTTGGTCATGCCGAGCTGGTGGGCCTTGGCGGTCATCAGCTTTCCGAACGCATCTTCCGAGCCGTCGAGCTGTTCGGCGATCGCCACGGCCGCGTCATTCGCCGAGAGAACGATGATACCCTCGACGGCTTCGCGGACGGTGACCTTGCGGCCGGCACCGACGGCGAGCTTGAAGGGCTCCTTGCTCTCGGCATTCTCGGACATCGTGAGCTTCTGATCCCAGCCGAGGCGGCCGGCATGCATGGCTTCGAATGCCAGGTAGAGTGTCATCATCTTGGTCAGCGACGCCGGGTAGTTCAGCTCGTCCTGATTGGCACTTGCCAGCACCTGGCCCGTCTGCGCGTCGATCAGGAAACTCGCCTGTCCGGCTGAGGATGTGGAGGAGAGGCCGAGGAACAGGGAAGCGGAGATCGCTGCGGAGAGAAGCAGCGGCATGGTCTTTGGCATCGAATGTGGTCTCTTCAAAAACGGCGGCAGCGCGCTGGCAACCTGAATAGGGTCGTGACGGAGTGACGTTGTCTGGCCACCGGATTGAGCAAATCTACGGCATTATGACAAGCGTGTCTTGCTTATAAGCCCGGATTTGCGGCGGCCGTTTGTCTCACTTTGCCGTGAGGCGCTTCATGCCGAATGAAAAAGGGCCGCTGATGAAGCGGCCCTTTGTGTAGCGAAGTCCAGGTTCTCTTCCGTTACGTCAGGCGGCCCGCGGCGTGGGCCAGCATGGTGTAGACCTTGCCGGTATCGGACGTCAGATAGGACTGGGTGATCGTCCTGTCGCGGTCGCTGCGGGCAACGTCGGCAAGCAGCTTTTCGAAGTCGGCGATGTAGCGATCGACGGCGGTGCGGAATTCCGGTTCGCGGTCATACTTGCGCTTGATCTCGTCGAAGGTCTGCTGGCCCTTCAGCGTGTAGAGGCGGCGCGTGAAGACGTCGCGCTCGCCACGTTGGTAACGGCGCCAGAGATCGACCGAGGCGTCGTGATCGATGGCGCGGGCGATATCGACCGAGAGCGAATTGAGCGACTCGACGACGTGGCGCGGATTGCGGCTGTCAGCGGCGCGCTGCTGTGCCGGGGCGGCTGCTTCGGCGCGCGGTGCTGCCGAACGGGCAGGCGCTTCTTCGGCATCTTCGTCACGCGAGGCGCCGCGCAGCAGATCGCTGATCCAGCCACCGGATTCATGGCGGGCAGGCGTAGCCGCTACGGGCGCGGGCGCAACCGGCGCGACGCGTTGCGGCGCTGCCGCCGGTGCCGGAGCGATGGTGCCGCGAAGTGCGAAGCCATCTTCGATCTGCGGACGGGGTGCCGGAGCTGCGACAGGCTGCGGGGCCGGCTGTGCAGCAACGACCGGTGCTGCAACAGGAGCCGGAGCGGATGCGGGCGGAGCCTGACGAGGCGCGGGCGCCGGTGCCGGCTGTGCGGCGCGCGGAGCCGGTTCGGAGACTTCGAACTGCTGCACCGAACGGCCGACGATATGCGAGATATCCTGCAGCGCCTTGATCTGTTCGGCGACGGCGCGGCGCATGGCGGCAGCGCTTTCCTTGGCTTCCTCTGGAAGATCGAAGGCACCGCGCTTAAGCTCGCTGCGGGTCATGTCGAGTTCCTTGCGGATATCGCCAGCCGAGCGGCGGATTTCTTCCGTCGCACCCGAGAAGCGGGCAACCGCCTCATCGACGGCTTCGCGCAGCGATTCACGCAGCTGCTGGGCAGCGCCATCCGAGGCGCGGCCTGCTTCGCCGAGCATGCGCTCGACATCCGAGAGGGAAGCCGTGAGGCCACCGCGGAGACGGTTCGCAAGCTCGCTGGAGCGGCGTTCGGCATTGCCTAAGGTGCCGTCGATCGTGGCATTTGCTTCTTCGCCGGCCTTGACGATCGAGCTGCGCATCGCCTCGGCGGCTTCTTCGGCGCGCTTCTCGGTATCGGAGAGCACGCGGCCGATATCGGCGAAGGAGGACTGCACGCTCTGGCGCAGATTGCCGCTGACTTGATTGGAACGCTGTTCGGCTCGCTCGAAGGCGCCTTCGACCATGGTGCCAAGCGCACGCATCGTCTTTTCGATTTCTTCCGAACGCTGCACGAGGCCGATCGACAGGCTCTGGAGAGCGCCTTCGCGCTCTTCGAGGGTCGAAACCAGGTTCGACTGGGCGGCACCCAGCAGACCGGAGGCCTGCGTCAGCACCTTGGAGTGTTCGTCAAAGCGGCCGATGATCGAGCCGACCTGGGCGAGCGTCTGGCCGGAGATATCCGACAGGCGATCGACCTTGCCTTCGAGAAGGCGGGTGGAGGCGGAGACCATTTCGGCAGCCTTGGCAGCCGAGTCCGTGAAGCGCGAGGTCGTATCGCCGAGGCGGCCGTCGACATCGGTCAGATCCTGGGCGGCGCGGTTCATCATCAGGGCCATCGAGGCGCTGTTATCAGACAGGCGCTCGATGAGCGAATTGACGTTGGCAAGCAGGCTGGTCTCGATGGCGTTGACGGCCGTCGAGGCGCTTTCCGTGCGGGCGGCAATGGCGTTGGCGAGAGCGGCATTTTCGGCACGCAGGCGATCGGCGCTCTGCTCGGCAGCAGCGGCGATGCGGGCGGCGGCTTCGTGTCCGGTCTCGGCATAACGCTCGATCATCGGGCGGGCGGTTTCGTCGATGAGGCGCGAGAGCTCGGAGGAGCGGCCGGCCAGCATCGAGTTCAGTTCGCGGGTGCGCTCGTCGAGCGTTGCACGGATCGAGGTGCCGCGGGCTTCGAGAGCCTTCTCGACATCGGTCAGTGATGCGTCGATTTCGCGGGCACGATCTTCGAGGCCGGTGCGGATCGCCGTGCTACGGGCTTCCAGCGCACGGTCGACATTCGACATGGTGCTGGCGATGCCTTCGCTGGCGCTGGTGATCGTCGTGCGGATAGCGTCGCCGCGGGTCTCGAGCGACGACTGGGCGTCGGAGAGAGCCTGTGAGATGGCGCTGACCTGGCCACTGACCAGCGTCTCGGCTTCGGCAACCTTGTTGACGATGGCGTTGCCGGCCTCGGAGAAGGTCTGGGCGACCGCAGCGGCCTGGCCTGCGAGCCGGTTCTGCGCCTCGGAAACGCGGCCGACGATCTGCTCGGAACGCTCGTCCATGGAGCGGGCGAACTCGCCGGTCTTGTTGTCCAGCGTTTCCGTGAACTGCTGGCCAGTGCGGCCCATCAGGTCGGCGGTGCGCTGTGCTTCGGCATCCATGCCCTGTGCGGCATCGGCAACGGCGTTGCGCAGCGTCGAGGCGAGGCCGGCAGCCTTGCCTTCGATCGTCTGGTTGACGGCGTCGAGGCCCATGGTCAGCGCCCGGTCCATGGTGGACAGGCGTTCGCCGAGACGTTCGCCGCCGCGGTCCATGGTGTCGCCGAGATTGGCGGTGCGCTCGTCGATCGACGACGAAAGCGTCGCCGTGCGCTGATCGAGCGAAGAGGTCAGGCTCGCCGTGCGATCATCGAGGGACGAGGCGAGGCGGGCGGTGCGCTCGTCGAGCGCGGAGGAGAGTTGCGTGGTGCGCTCATTGAGTGCTGTCGTCAGGCTTGCGGAGCTCGCCGCAAGCGAGGCGTTCATCTGCGATGCGCGGCCATCGAGGCTCGCAGCGAGGCTGGAGGCCTGTGCCTCGATCGAGGACGAAAGGCTGCGAGCGCGCTCTTCAAGCGTCGAAGCGAGGTTGGCGGTGCGATCGTCGATCGCGCCGGTCAGCGTGTCGCTGGTGCTTTCGAGAACCGTGGTAACGCGGAAGGCCGCATCATCGCCGAGTTCGCGCAGCTGATTGATGCTGTCGGAGAGCGTTTCGGAGAGACGCGCACCAGCTGAATCCACCTGTTCGGCAACGCCGCCGACGCCGTCGCGGATTCGGTTTTCGAGCGCCGTCAGGCCGGCCTCGACACGCGAGCCGGTTTCGGCAAAGCGTTCGGTCATGCCGCCGACGGAGTGGTCGAGATGGGTCGAGAAGGTTTCGGCCGTACGGGAAATCTCGGCCGCAGCGCCCTGGAAGCGTTCGGCGATCTGGCCGGCGCCTTCGCGCAGACGCTCGTCGAGTGCGCGGGAGCTGTTGTCGATCGTCTGACGCAGCGAGGCTTCGTGATCTTCGAGCGACATTTCCAGCATGCTGGCGCTGGCGGCGACAGAGGCGCTGATCGTCGTTGCCTGCTCCGACAGCGTATCGCTGATCTGCGCATGGGCTTCGCCGAGCGCCAGGCTGATGGCGTTGGTGCGGTCTTCGAGCGTCGAGCGGATGCGGTCATGCGCCGATGCCAGGCCACCCTCGATGCGGTCGGCAGCCTCGCCTGTCAATGTCCGCAGGCGCTGCGCAGCATCGCCGGTGACGGCTTCGATGCGATCGGCAGCTTCTCCCGTCAGCGACTGCATGCGGGCAGCGGCATCACCGGTAACGGCCTCGATACGATCGGCGGCTTCGCCGGTCAGCGTCTGCAGGCGTGCGGCTGCATCGCCGGTGACGGTTTCGATACGGTCGCTGTTGCTCGACAGCGAAGAGTGCAGCGCGGCCGCGTGGTCGCTCAGGGAGCGCTCGAGGCGTTCCTGGCTGTCGATATAGGCGCTGCGGATGGCTTCCGACTTGTCGGCGAAAGCGCCGGCAACGCGGGCTTCGGCGCCGGCAACTGTATCCAGCATCGCATTGGCGCGGGCCTCCAGGGCGCTGTCGAAGCGGCTCTGGCTGTCATCCAGCGAAATCGCCATTGCCATCGTCTTCTCGTCGAGCGAGTCCGACAGACGGTCATGGTGACCTGCCATGGCATCGACGAGCGCATTGCTGCGTTCGGACATGGTGTTCTCGAAGCGCTCCTGAGCGGAGTCGAGCGAGATGGCGAGAGCCATTGTGCGTTCGTCGAGAGCGTCGGCAACACGATCGTGGTGACCGGAGAGCGTGCTTTCCAGAGCGTTGGCGCGTTCGGCCATGGCGCTGTCGATGCGCTCATGGGCGGAATCGAGGGCCGTGGTGATCGCTGCGGCGCGCTCGGAGATGACGGTGTTCAGGTCGTCGGCGCGGCCGAAGGCCGAGGTAATCTGCTCAGTGCCCGACGAGACCGCTGCCGTCAGTTCCGATGTCGTCGACAGCAGCGTGTCGCGGAATTCGGTCGAGCGGGCCTGAAGATTGTTGTGCAGTTCCGAAGTGCCTGCTGCCAGTGCCAGCGAGATTTCGCCGGTGGCGTTGTGGAGGGCAGACGACAGGGCTGCTGTGCGGTCGGCAAGGCCGGCATGCAGCTCGGACGTGCCGGTGGCAAGCGCGTTGGTGATCTCGCCGGTAGCGCCCTGCAGCGCTGCGGAGAATTCACTGGTGCGGCCTGCGAGGCTGCCGTGGAAATCGGCCATGCCTGCTGCCAGCGCTTCGTTGACTTCGCCGGAGGCGCTCTTGAGTGTCTGGTTGATTTCCTTGGTGCGGGCGGCCAGCGCCTCGGAAATCTCATCGACCTTGCTGCCGAGCGAGCTTTCGAGAACTTCCTGGCCGGTGCCGAATGCCGTTGCCAGCGCGAAGGACTGGTCGGTCAGCGATGCGCCGAGACGCTCGATGCTCGAGGTCAGGATGCCATCCAGCGATTCCGAACCGCCAGCCAGCGTCTCGTTGATGCGGGCAAGGCTTTCCATCAGCTTGGTGTCGAGAGAACCTGCGCGCTTGTCGAAAGCGGTGGCGAATTCGGCGACGCGCTCGTCGAAAGCGGTGGACATCTGCGCGACCGTGCTCTGCAGGCGCTCTTCGAAGAAGCCCGAACGCAGGTCGAGGTCCATGATCGCGTCGTCGGCGCTGGACTGCAGGCTCTGGCGGAAGCTCTGGCCACGCTCGTCGAGAGCGCTGTTGAGCTTGGCAAGCACGCCATCCAGCGAGCCGGTGATCTCGCGTTCGCTGCCGGTCAGCGTCTCGTTGATCTCGCGGGTGCGGGCAATCAGGATTTCGTTCAGCTGGCGGGCGCGGTCGTTGAGCGCGGCGTTCAACTTCTCGGCGCTGCTGTCCATGGTGGAAGCGCGCGTCTCGAACTGGCTGAGCAGGTGCTCGCCGCGTTCGCTGAGGCTGGATGTCAGCGTGTCCAGGCGGGTGTCGAATTCATGGGCCAGCGCAAAGCCCGACGAGGTCAGGGTCTGCAGCAGGGAATCGGTCTTGGCGGCCAGCAGTGAGCCGAGCGACTGGATCGCGGCTTCCGACTTTTCGGTGAGCGTCGCGGCGCGCGTGTCGATCATCGAGGCGAAGGCTTCGCCTGAGGTCGAGAGGCGGACGGCGATTTCTTCCGTCGCCAGCGACAGGTCTTCCTTCAGCTGGTCATGGACGCCAACGATTGAGCTGCGGATGCGCTCGGCGTGATTGACGATCGCTTCGCGTTCGGAGCCAAGCTCGTGGACGAGGCCGCGCACGCGCAGTTCGTTATCGGCGTAGCTGCGCTCCAGCGCGTTGACTTCAGAATGGACAAGGGTTTCCAGCTCGGAGGCGCGCGCAATGGTGCGCTCGATGCCTTCGTTCATGGCGGAGACTTCGCGGCGCACGGCCTGGCCGACGGTCATAATGCGCTCGGAGGCGATCGTCTCCGGTTCGGAGAGGCGCAGGGCTACTTCCGCCATGGAGCGGGCGGCATTGCGCATGTCCTGGGCACGCGAGATCATGATCGCGAAAGCGTAGAACAGCAGCACGGGAACGATGATGCCGACGATGCCGGCGATCACGCCAGGCAGGCCGACCAGATCGGCGACCGAACGGATCTGCCAGATCTGCGGCGAATAGAGCAGGGACATCAGACCGATGCCGCCGACAATCCAGATCAGCGAAAACAGGGTGGCGTTGCGCACGGCGACGCGCGTCGAGCTGCCGTCGAGCGACTTCAGAAGCGAAGCGGGCGTGTTGCGGTTGGCATCGTTTGCCGGGGCAAAGGCCGGAGCGCGGGGTGCCTGCTGCTCTGCAGCCTTTGAGCGGCCGCGGCGGCGCTGGCTGTCGTCCTGGTCCTGCTGATTACGCGCAGATGGGTTCTCAGACACATTGGCCTCCGGGGCGTCGGGCGTTTTGCCGCTGCGAGACGGCGCTTTCTGCTGGCTGAAATCGATCTGGAGCGCCTCGTCCAATGCCTTGAACGCCTTGTCCTCGATCGACTCGTTGTACTTGTTGTTCGCCATTCCGTTACGCCTCGTTACATCTCAGCCGGTTCAGCCGCTGGTCCGGACATCGCCGCGTCCGGACGTCAACCTTTTGCCTCTGACCTTACCATCCGAGACGACGGACGGATAAGCATGTCATTTCAGAGTGGATAGCCGCTTTTTCAAACGGACGGTATCAAAACATTACCATTATCCACTTGGCCCGCAAAGGCGCGTAGCACAAACCCACTGTACCAGTATCGTAGTGACACATCCGGGCTTCGGAGACAATTAACGAAGGCTTGCTAATCATCTGCAGTTAATGGGTTGTTAACATGATTTAACGGCAGAGCCTGTTGAAAAACCAATAATTTAGCGATGTTTAACGGATATTAACCATAGCGCCAGAATCCCGCCCTCAATGTGCCGGAATTTAACGCGATCGCCACTCTCCAACCGCACTGTAGAGTTCAACCGCGGGGATAAAGACGGGAGTTTGGCACATGGCAGCAGTCAGTATCGCGTTCGAGGCGCCGGATAATTCGAAGGGGCCGTGCTCCTCCAAGGTCCGCCCGATCGACCTGGTGCATCTTTCAAAGCAGACGATGGGCGACAAGGCCCTCGAAATCGAAGTGCTCCAGATGTTCGCGCGCCAGGCACGCGCGTGTCTCGGAGAGATCGCCTCTGGAGAGGCGCAGAAGATCGTCGCAGCCGCGCACCGGCTGAAGGGCGCGGCAAGCGCTGTCGGCGCTTTCCGGGTGTCGGAGACGGCGGAAACGCTTGAGGACAATGCCGGTGACGCCGCATCGATGGCAGCGGTCGGTGCTGCTGTCGTCGAGGCCGAGAATTTCATCCTGAAGCTGAGCCGTTAAGAGCCAGGCATCAGTCGCAAAGCTGGACCCGCTGCATCATTCCGGAACAGGCATGCCTGTTTCCGATGAGCAGCGGGTCTTTTTGTGACCAGCGGCATGCCGCAATCAAGCAAGCCTGTCGCTTTTAAGTATGGGATGACACTGCCGGGGCTGTCGATGTTGACTGCCTCGCAGATTTGTTGGAAGAAAAATTCTGATCCTCCCTCAATACGGTTACCGGAAATCACAATGCCCAAACTGACCATTGTCGCCTTCGACGGCACGCGCTTTGACCTTGACGTCGATCAGGGTTCCACCGTCATGGAAAATGCCGTGCGCAACTCCGTCCCGGGCATCGAAGCCGAATGCGGCGGCGCCTGCGCCTGCGCTACCTGTCATGTCTATATCGACGAAGAATGGGTCGAACGCGTCGGCCCGCCCGAAGCGATGGAAGAAGACATGCTGGACTTTGCCTTCGACGTCCGCCCGACTTCGCGCCTTTCCTGTCAGATCCGCATGAAGGCTGTGCTGGATGGGCTGACGGTTCACGTACCCGAACGCCAGGCCTGATCTCGCCAAAAAAAGCCTCGCGCGCCGGATGACGAGCGAGGCGAGGCGGGCGCATAACCATCGGACGAGGGAGGACCGTCCGCGGCTTGGAACGCGCCAGGAGAACCCAGCGACGGAAAGATCAGGTAGTTCAGTCCTGAACTTTCGAATGTGTTCATATTAGCGCGCCTCAGTTGAGTCGCCTATCGCTAATTTTCACCATTGAGAGGCTGGGGAGGACGCAAGTTTCGCACAGGTTTCGTTGTGCAGCTAACGATCTTGCGTCGTATCTTGCCCGCAAATGCGCTAGTTTTTGCCGCCGGATGATTTGAGTCGGTTGTTGAGCAGTCGCATCATCCGATTCTGGAAATTGACCGCCTCGACCTTGTCGAAGCGCGCCTGAAGGCGGTCGTGCTCGTCTATGCCGCGAGTGGATTCTTCCGATACCAACTCCTGCATTGCCTCGCAGTTGCGCTGTGCGGGAAGCGCAAGAATGCCGCGCTCCATGGCGCGTGCCTGTGTTCTGGCGATTTCGGCGTGGCGCTCTTCGTGGCGCTTGATATCGCTCGATAGCGCATCCCAGATCATCGACAGGTCCTTCGTCGCGCCCTTGCGGTTACGCCAGCGCGGCAGGATGATCTGAGTATGGACGGTGACCTTGGCGCTGCCGACCTTGCAGCGTCCGTCGTGCTGGATATAGGTGGCTTCTCCGCCGAAGCGGATCTTGGTGGCGCCGGGGTGGCGGGCGGATGAGCCGTTTGCGGTCGGGCCGCGGGTGCTGAGCTGCTGGTCGAGTTCGTCGGCGGTTCTGCCGCGGATGTCGAAATAGGAATAGCTCTTCGTGGCGACCACTTCGGCCGACGCTGAGGTGCAAAGGGCAATCGTCATGGAAAAAGCAAGGAGAAGACGCATATTCGGCGATGCGGAAGGCATTCTAGACGGTGACCCATGTTGAAGTTTGGCGGAGCTTGGGGCATAGCCACCGCGAGCGCAATAGGCGCAGGATTTTTTATTATCAATAGGATAAACGCCGGTGAGTGAGCTTCAGGTCAGCCGATGGCGGGTCGCCCATGACCGCGAATTGACGCTAGGCGCAACGAGCGTGATCATGGCGATCGTCAACGTGACGCCGGACTCGTTTTCCGATGGCGGGAAGTACGATCACGCCGATGCAGCCGTCGCGCACGCGCTGGCGGCGGTGGCGGAAGGTGCCGAGATCATCGACATCGGCGGCGAGTCGACGCGGCCGGGTGCCGCCAAGGTCGATGCGGCTGAAGAACAGCGGCGCGTGCTGCCCGTCATCGAGGCGCTGCGCGGCAAGACTGAGGCGTTGATTTCCATCGATACCTACCGGGCGGAGACCGCAAGGCTCGCCATCCAAGCAGGCGCCCATATCGTCAACGATGTGTTCGGGCTGCAGAAGGATCCGGCGATGCCTGGCGTCGTTGCGAAGGCGAACGCCGGTGTGTGCATCATGCATACGGGCCGTGAGCGCGATAAGCTGCCCGACATGGTCGCTGACCAAGCAGTTTTCCTGGAACGGTCTCTAGCGCTGGCAGGTGAGGCGGGGATTGCCAATGAGCAGATCGTTCTCGATCCGGGATTCGGTTTTGCCAAGGAAACGGCGGACGAGAATTTCGAGTTGATGGCGCGGTTTGCGGAGCTGTCGCGCTTCGGCTTTCCGCTGCTCGCCGGGACCTCGCGCAAGCGCTTCATCGGCGCGGCGACCGGCCGGGATGCCGCGGATCGCGACGCGGCGACGGCGGCCAGCAGCGCGCTGCTCAGGTTGGCGGGGGCTGCGGTTTTCCGGGTCCACAATGTCGCAATCAACAGGGATGCGCTGGCTGTTGCCGATGCTATGCTGACGGCACGCCGAAATTACGAAGGACGCCGGGGCCAATGACTATGAAATACACGATCCTGATGCAGAACTGTGCGTTCTTCGCGCGCCACGGCGTGCATGACGAGGAAGAGTTCCTCGGGCAGCGGTTCTTTGTCGATGCCGAACTCGATGTGACTGCCGGAAAGGCGCTGGAAAGCGACTCGATCGAGGATACCGTCAATTACGGTATCGCCTTCACCGTCATCGAGGAGATCGTCGTCGGCAAGCGGCGCTATCTGATCGAGGCGCTGGCGCTCGATATCGCCAAGGGGCTCTGTGAGCGCTTTCACCAGATCACCCGGGCGAAGATCACGGTGCGCAAGCCGAGTGCGCCGGTTCCAGGCGTGCTTGATTTCGTTCAGGTGAGCGTCGAACACTTTGCACACTGATCCTTTCAAGGCGGCCACGCTCGGTCTCGGCGGCAATATCGGCGATCCCGTGCGCTCTATGGCCTCGGCACTGCAGCACCTCGATGCGCGGGACGATTGCCAGCTGACTGCGGTGTCCAGGCTTTACAGGACGCCGCCCTGGGGAAAGACCGATCAATCCTTCTTCTTCAATGCCTGCGCCGGGGTCGAGACGACGCTGGCGCCGGAGGCACTGCTCGATGTCTGTCTTGAGATCGAGCGGGAGATGAAGCGCGAGCGGATCGAGCGCTGGGGGCCGCGCACGCTGGATATCGACGTCCTGACCTACGAAGGTGTCGAGCAGGAAGCGCCGCGGCTGGAGCTACCGCATCCACGCATGACGGATCGCGGCTTCGTGCTGATGCCGCTTGCTGATTTCGCGGGAGATCTTCTGGTGAAGGGGCGGACGGTTCGGGATTGGCTCGCTACTGCCGATGTGCAGGGCATCGAAATCGCTGATGCCAGCTTCGAGTGGTGGCGGAAGCCTTGAAACGAAAGCGGCGGAAAATCCGCCGCCTGGGTGTGTCCTGAGGATGATCTGTCTTACTGGACCGAGCCGACCGTCATCTCGTCCAGCTGACGGGTGAGGGTGAGGCCGATCACCGGGATCATGCGGTCTTCGACCTTGACCGAGACGGTGACATTCATCGTCTTGTCGTCGCGGATGCGGGCAATCATCGCGCCATTCAGCTTCGAGCGGTTGAGACCAACGACGACGGTATCCGGGGTAACGGTACCGGATACAACGTCCAGACCCTTGCCTGCGGCGCCATCCAGGAACTGTCCCTTGTAGCTGCTGCCCGACTGGGTGATCGTCGCGGTCATCGGCTGTTTGAAGACGCCGACGCGGCAGGAGCCGTCGAGCTTTATACCGGTGCCATCTGTAACCGAGGAGCCGACCAGGTTGCAGGTGAACTTCGTGCCCTTGTATTTGCCGGCGACGATTTCGCCCGGTCCACGCCAGGATCCGGCCACCGATTCGAAGAAGGCCTTATCGCGTGTCGCAGCGGTTGCTGCAGGAGTGACGTCAGCCATTGGCGACAGAGCCACGGCGGCCAGGCCGCAGACGAAAAGAAGCTTGCGCAAATACATGGATTTTCCTTGGCACACCTACCCGCTACTGCCTTGGAGTTTTGCCGAATAATGGTTAACGGTTGGTTTCCGGGCTGGCGAAAGGCTCTGGAAAACCAGCATTTTCGGCGTCTGGACAGCCTTCAAGCTGCGTAACTACGCCTATGAAAAATATAGGTTTCCTGATTGCTTCCGTTGCGTCAGACGAGAAAGCTGAGAAAAACCCGTGAGGATCACTTCTGCTGGTCGCGGCCCGATATCGAAGGCGTGAGATCGCCGATGAAATCGCTGATTCCCGGCCGCTTCAGGGCGTGAAATGCCAGCGGGCGGCAGAGATCCATGGCGGCGATTCCGATGCGGGCGGTCATCAGGCCGTTGATGACACCTTCGCCAAGGCGCGCTGACAGCTTCGACGCCAGTCCATGGCCGAGAACCTGCTGCACCAGACTGTCGCCGACGGCGATCGAGCCGGTGACCGCGAGATGGGCAAGGACGTCGCGCATCAGCCTGACCATGCCAAGCGTGCCCGGCCGCCCGCCATAGAGCTCCGCCATGGCGCGGATCAACCGCGACGCCTCATAGAGCACGTAGAGGAGGTCAACGATGGCGCGCGGGCTGACAGCGGTGACGATCGAGACGCGCTTCGAGGAATTGACGATCAATGCACGCGCCTGACGGTCGAGCGGTCCGAGCAGCTCGCGTTCGGCAAGCGCCACCAGATGCGGGGCGTCGATGATGTCGTTTTCGGAGGCCTTCAGCGTGGCGCGGCCCTTGGCTGTCTCGGGCTTTGCCGAAAGCATTGCCGCCAGCCGGTTGACGAGACTGCGCGCCTTGGCCGGCCTGGTTTCCAGAATGGCCGCCTCGGCCTCGGCCTTGATCGTCTGGACGGCGGCGAGCCGCATCATGCCCGCGGTCTCGCGGATGACGATACCGATCACGGCAAGGATGCCGATCGCAAGCGCGGTAAGGGCGGCGTAGCCCAGCCAGTCGGCGCGGGAAAAGAGGTCGCGGATCAGGCTGTCGGTCCAGAGACCGAAGGCGAGCGACAAAAGCACGCCGAACGCCGCTCCGGCGATTTTCGCGAAGGATGTGCGGCGTCTGCGCGGCATTGCGACCGGAAGCGGCGCAGCATCCTTGTCGGGGTTGATGAAGGGATCATCCTCATCCGGTGTCAGGACGACGTCGGCCTCGAAGCTGGACGGCTTGCGGCGCTGGGCCGGCACAGCCGTTTCCAGCGGTCGAGGCTCGTCTTCGTAAACGAAGGCTGCGGGCTTGCGCGTGTTGCCAGCGGCATTTTCTGGATTGGACTTGCTCATGCGAGACGGTCTCCAAACAGGAACTGCATGGCGCGGTCGAGGCGGATATGCGGCACCGAGAGCTTGATGCCGCCACCGGTTTCCTCGAGCTGTGGCGGCCTGAAGCGGACGACGTTGACATCCGGGAGGTGGATATCTCCCGCATTGGATTCAATGGCTGCGAACAGGCTTTCGGGGTTCTCGGGCAGGTCTCCGGGGAAGATAGCAGTCTTGCGGATGCCATCGAAACGCTCGCCGCCGATCGTCTCGCCATCGATCGGCGTGCCCACGATCACAGGCAGGTCGTGTCCGTCGCGCCTGACGGTCGCCTCGCGGGTGGCGCGCACCGAGGCAAGCGCCATGACGTCTATGCCCGCGCCGGCCATGCCGATGCGGTGGACGGCGCGTTCGACGAGGCGCCGCGTCAGGGCGTCGAGCCGGTCGTGGCTTTCGTGATGCAGGTGGTCGGCCTTGGTGGCGGCGACCAGCACCCGGTCAATACGGCGGCCGAGAAGCGAGGAGAGGAGCGAGTTGGTTCCCGGGCGGAAGCAGGCCAGCACGTCTGTCAACGCCCGTTCGAGATCCTGCACGGCTTCGGGGCCGCGGTTGATTGCCTGCAGCGCATCGACAAGCACGATCTGGCGGTCGAGACGGGCAAAGTGCTCGCGGAAGAACGGTTTGACGACGACCGATTTGTAGGCCTCGTAGCGCCGCTCCATCATCGCCCAGAGCGAACCTTTTTCAGCTCTGCCGTCCGCGGATAGGAGCAGCGGCGCAAAGGTCAGCGCCGGTGAGCCGTCGAGATCGCCTGGCAGCAGGAAACGGCCGGGCGGCAGGGTCGAGAGCGAGCGTTCGTCGGCCTTGCAGGCCTTCAGATACGCAGCAAAGGAACTCGCGAGGTCGCGGGCCTGCATTTCGTCTGCGGCCGCGTGGATGTCTGCTGCTTGCGTGAGCTCAAGCCAGGTCTTCGAGAGTTCGGCGCGGATGCCGGTGCGGGCGAGCGCCAGCGTATCCTCGCTGAAGGTGCGGAAATCCTTGGCGAGCAGCGGCAGGTCGAGCAGCCATTCGCCCGGATAGTCGACGATATCGATCGACAGGCGCCCTGGCGAAAACATGCGGTTCCAGCCGCTGGCGCTCTGATAGTCGATGGTGACCCGCAGTTCTGAGATGGCGCGGGTGGAATCCGGCCAGACGCGATCCTTCACCAGCGCGCGGATGTGATCTTCGTACTGAAAGCGCGGAACGCCGTCATCAGGCTGCTCTTCGAGGCGTATCGCCGAAACGCGGCCCGATTGCACCGGTTCGAACAGCGGCAGGCGGCCGCCATGCAGGAGGTTATGGACGAGGGAAGAGATGAAGACCGTCTTGCCGGAACGGGAAAGACCGGTGACGCCGAGACGGACGGTCGGATTGACCAGACCCGCGGCACGGTCGGTGAGATTGTCGAGAGCGATGCGGGCATCGTCAGCGAAGGAGGTCAAGCTTGGCGGCAAGGCGGTGTCCCGGTTGTCATTGCTCAAGCATATAGGATGGCGAGGCCGCCGGAAAAAGAACCGGCACGCAATGGCATCAGCCGCTCAGAAATTCACGCAGCTTCCAGGCGGCGGCCGCGGCGTCGAAATCCAGAACCGCAAGGCCGCCTGCGGGAAAACCGCCGGGCAGGGCGCGCAGCAGCTGTTCGTGGCCGATCAGCGCTTCCAGCGTCTGCTCGATCGTCGGATTATGGCCGACGAGCATCACCGCATTGGCTTCCTGGGTATCGAGGAGTTCGAGATAGACATTGGGGGCAGCGTTATAGAGTTCGTCGATATAGCGCAGCTCCAGCGATAGCCCCATGGCGCGGTGGACGGCATCGGCCGTCTGGCGGCAGCGTTTCGCCGTCGAGCTCAGGATAATGTCCGGACGATAGTCCTTGTCCGCTGCGCGGTCGGCGAGGATCTCGGCATCGCCGTATCCCTTTTCGCTCAGCGCGCGGTCGAAATCGCGTTCTCCGGGCTGCGCCCAGGCGGCTTCAGCATGCCGCAACAGGTAGATTCGCGAAGGCGTATGCAAGGTTGCGGCCATAGAAAAATCCACGTGCGAAGGAGCCTTTTCAGTAGCCGCCGGGTATTGCCGGCGTCAACCGGTGACGTGCCGTGGTGGTGCAAAAGCGCTGGGCCTACACGGCTTGTTGAAGGCGGGGTGAGAAAGCGAATCTGGAATAGTGGTGAGAAAATAGACTGTTAGCCTAAAAATATGACAGATTTAAAAATCTGTTTACATGTCGTATTTGGCTTGAATCGATATTGGCGCATGAGATATACAGCCCGCCACATGAGATGTTCTTCAGGAGAATCGCGTTGAGTGAGAAGATCGATCTTAGCAGCTACGTTCCCTCGGAAGACGAGGAGTTCATGAACGTAAACCAGCGAGCATACTTCCGCACGAAGCTGGTCGCATGGCGAAATGACATCCTTAGAGAAGCGCGCGAGACATTGGATCATCTCGCTGAAGAAAGCGCCAACCACCCCGACCTCGCGGATCGGGCATCTTCCGAAACAGACCGCGCCATCGAACTTCGGGCGCGCGACCGTCAGAGAAAACTGATCTCCAAGATCGATGCTGCCCTGCAGCGGATCGAGGAAGGCACTTACGGCTACTGCGAGGAAACCGGCGAGCCGATCGGCCTTAAGCGCCTCGACGCCCGCCCGATCGCGACACTGTCGATCGAAGCGCAGGAACGCCACGAGCGCCGCGAGAAGGTTTACCGCGACGAATAAGCGTCCTGGGAGCAGGCATAAAATAAAAGGCACCGCATTGCGGTGCCTTTTTCGTTTTGGCGGTCTGGCTGACCGGCTATTTGTCTCGGTTGACGCTCATCTCGCCGAAGATGCGCGCCACTTCCTTCTGCAACTCGGCATCGGCGCCGGTGACCGGCGGTGCTTCCGGGTCACGGCGCTGCAGGTTGACCGGCTGCGGCGCAATGGTGCGGATCGGCGTGCTCTGAATGGATTGCACCGGCTGGACGACGCGTTCGGCGGCCAGCGTGGTGTTCATCTCTTCTTCGAGAATGCGCTGAAAATCGCCTTTCGGCTGTTGTAGCGGCGCTCCCGCATCGGCGGTCACCACCGGATGGCCCTCCGAAACCGTCGGCAGGCTTTGTGCCGGCGGCGTCAGCACTTCGGGTTCGATACGCGTCTGTTGTGGCAGGACCCGGGCGCGAGCGGCATCCAGGATATCGGCGGCATTGGTGGTTTCGAGCGACGGTGCCGGTTGCGGCTGCTCCATTGGGCGGATGGTGATCGGCGGCGGGACACGGTTTTCTGCCGCGGCAATGACCGGAGGAACGGTGATAGCCGGAGTGGGAGCCGGTGCAGGGGGAGCAGGAGCGAAGACGGGTGCTGCGGCGGCGGGGGCGATGGGTTGCGGGCGGCGCGGCTCGATGAAAGGTGCCGGAGCGGGCGCAGGGGCAGGGGCAGGGGCAGAAATGTAGGGCTCGGCCTCTTCCTCTTCGAAGATCGCCACCGGTTCCGGCTTCGGTTCAACCCGGGGCTCCGGCCGCTGTTCGGGGACGGCGCGGAGTGCAGGTCGTTCGGCCACGGCCGGGCGCCGTTCGATTACGGGAGCTGCCGGTGGTGCAACCGGCGCCGGGCGCAGCTCCGATGACGGTTTCGCCTGTTCGGCGCCCTCAGGCAGGATGCGGCTTTCGATGACGATATCGCTGGGGCCGCCGATCATGATCAAGTGCTCGACGTCGTCGCGGCGCACCAGCACGAGGCGGCGGCGGGTGTCGACGGCAGCGGCGTCCAGAACCTGCAGACGCGGCTGGCGGTTCTTGCCGCCGCGCACGAAAGGCGAGGGTGCGCGGTTGCGCATCAGCCAGAGTACGCCGATCAGGACGACCAGGCCAAGGCCGACGCCGCCTGCTGCTAGGAGGAAACGGCTGCCGTAGTCGCTCACTACGCTGTCAAACATGATCTTAAACTCCCCTATACGCAGGCCGCATCATGAAGGCTTTTCAGTTCCTTAGGCAATAGGCTGTGTGCTTGTCCAGTCACGCCCGTGCGAGAAGATCGCCTCAGAAGCCCGATGGCTTGCGAAACTGGCGCTGTTCCTTGTGAATTCAAGCGTTCCGGCGGTACGGCACTGTTTTTGCAAGGCCTACAAATTGCTAAGAAGGAACGAACGCCTGATTCCTGCTTTGTCTTCCGGTGACAAAGCGCCATGCCGGATCGGCGCATGCGAGGACTAGATGACGACACCGCGTCAGGCTGACGACTACAATTCCCCGATCGTGGATCGAGGAGGACGTTCCGGCACGGCTATCCGCATCCTCCTCCTGGCGCTGGTGCTGATTGCGGCGGCCGCCGCCTTTGTCGTGTTCAAGAGTTCGCTCGACAACGAGATGGTACTCGGCGTTCTCGGCGTGCTGGCGATGGTCGGCATCTTCTTTCTGGTGTCTTCGGTGATCGGCTTCATAGAAGTGATGCCGCAGCGCCAGTCCGACAGTCTGGCCCGCTCGTTTCTCAACAGCCACCCGGATGGGTCGCTGATCACGGACGACAAGGGCCGGATCATCTATGCCAACGGCGCCTATGGAAAGCTGACCGGCGCGCGCAAGGCAACCGAGGTGCAGACGCTGGAAGCGCTGCTGTCGCGTCACCGCGAGTCCAATGAGGCGCTCTACCGTCTGTCGAACGGGCTGCGCGAGGGCCGCGAGGGGCAGGAAGAGTTCCGGCTGCTGCGGGCGCTCGGGCCATCGCCGAATGGTTCCGGGGCGCACTGGTACCGCCTGAAGGCGCGGACGCTGAAGACCGAGGAGAGCGGCAGCAAGCCGCTGCATATCTGGCAGATCAGCGACATCACCTCGGAGCGCGACGATCAGGAGCGGTTCTTCAAGGAATTGCAGAACGCCATCGACTATCTCGACCATGCACCGGCCGGCTTCTTTTCCGCCGGACGCAAGGGCGAGATTTTCTATCTCAACGCGACGCTGGCCGAATGGCTTGGTCTCGACCTGACGAAATTCATTCCGGGCTCGATGACCATCGGCGACGTGGTGGCGGGCGAGGGGCTGGCATTGATCCAGTCCGTCCAGGCGGAGCCAGGTCTGAAGAAAACCGATACGCTGGATCTCGATCTGAAGAAGTCGAACGGCCAGAGCCTGCCGGTGCAGATCGTCCATAGCGTCACGTCGATGCGCGACGGTGCGCCGGGCGAAAGCCGGACGATCGTGCTGCGGCGCGAGCCGGGCACCGAGAACGAGCAATCCGCCTCTGCCGCGGTCATGCGCTTTACCCGCTTCTTCAACAATACGCCGATGGCGATCGCCTCCGTCGATGGCGAAGGCCGGATCCTGCGTACCAATGCGCCGTTCCTGAAGCTGTTCTCCGGCCTCGTATCCCGCGATGACGTCGACAATGGCGCACGGCTAGAAGCCATCGTCCAGCAAAGCGACCGCGAACGGCTGCAGGGCGCGCTCGACGCCGCCAAGGACCGGCAGGGCGACATTCCGCCGATCGATTCCCGCACGCCTGACGACGATGCGCGCCATTTCCGCTTCTATATCAATGCCGTCATCGACCAGAGCGATGAGGCGCCGGAAGAGGCGGCGATCGTCTATGCCGTCGAGGTGACCGAGCAGAAGGCGCTCGAGGCACAGATGGCGCAGACGCAGAAGATGAATGCCGTCGGCACCCTGGCGGGCGGTATCGCACATGACTTCAACAACGTGCTGACGGCGATCCTGCTATCCTCCGACCACCTGCTGCTGCAGGCGAGGCCGGCCGATGCGAGCTTCGCCGATCTGATGGAAATCAAGCGCAACGCGAACCGCGCGGCGGTGCTGGTGCGCCAGCTGCTGGCTTTCTCGCGCAAGCAGACGATGCGGCCGTCGGTGCTGAACCTGACGGATGTCGTCGGCGATCTGCGCATGCTGGTCGATAGGTTGCTGTCGGGCACCAACGTCAAGCTCGATGTGGAATATGGCCGCGATCTCTGGCCGGTCAAAACCGACCTCTCGCAGTTCGAACAGGTGCTGATCAACCTTTGCGTCAACGCCCGCGACGCCATGCCCGAGGGCGGCAAGTTGACGGTGCGGACACGCAACGTGACGGCGGATGAAGTCGCGGCTTTCAACTATTCCTACATGCCGAACGAAGACATGGTTCTGGTCGAGGTCAAGGATACCGGTACCGGTATTGCGCCCGAGATCATGGACAAGATTTTCGAGCCGTTCTTCACCACAAAGGAAGTGGGCAAGGGGACAGGCCTCGGGCTGGCGATGGTCTATGGCATCGTCAAGCAATCCGGCGGCTATATCCAGCCGGAATCAGAAGTCGGCAAGGGAACGACCTTCCGGGTGTTTCTGCCGCGCCATATCGTCGAGCCGGTCATAGCAGCCGAAGGTGGCGCAGATGGTGTCGGTGCGAGCAATGTCGTGCAGATGCCTGTCGCGGTGCAGCCGGAGCAGCCGGAAGACCTGACCGGCAACGCGGTGATCCTGCTTGTCGAGGATGAGGAGGCGGTACGCCGCGGCGGCAAGCGCATGCTGGAGACCCGTGGCTACACTGTTCACGAGGCGGGATCGGGCATCGAGGCGCTTGATATTCTGGAAGAGCTCGACGGCAAGGTGGATATCGTCGTTTCCGACGTCGTCATGCCGGAGATGGACGGGCCAAGCCTGCTACGCGAGCTGCGCAAGACATATCCGGATATGAAGTTTGTCTTTGTGTCCGGTTATGCCGAGGATGCGTTTGCGCGCAACCTGCCGGAGGGCTCTAAATTCGGCTTCCTGCCGAAGCCGTTCTCGCTGAAGCAGCTGGCCGTCGTCGTCAAGGAAACGCTCGACAGCAAATGACGGGAGGCGTTTCCGCCTCCCGGATTTTCAATTCATTCAGGCGTCCAGCGCCACGGCGATTTCGGCTGCCAGGCGCGCGTTGTTTTCTACCAGCGCAATATTGGTCTTCAGGCTCTGGCCGTCGGTCAGGTCGAAGATGGTGCTGAGCAGGTAGGGCGTGACCGCCTTGCCGGTGATTTCGTCGCGCTCGGCGCTGTCGAGCGCGCGCTTGATATAGATTTCCATCTCCTCGCGCGGAATCTCGTCGGCTTCCGGAACCGGATTGGCGATCAGCATGCCGCCGTCGATGCCGAGCTGCTCGCGGGTCGTCTGGAAATTGGCGATCGCCGCCGGGCTGTTCAGGGTCAGCGGGCTCTTGAGGCCCGAGGAGCGCGACCAGAAGGCCGGGAATTCTTCGTTCTCATAGGTGACGACGGGAACGCCGGAGGTTTCCAGCACTTCCAGCGTTTTCGGAATGTCGAGGATCGCCTTGGCGCCGGCGCAGACGACGATGACGCCGGTGCGGGCAAGCTCCTGCAGGTCGGCCGAAATGTCGAAGCTCTCCTCGGCGCCGCGATGCACGCCGCCGATGCCGCCGGTGGCGAAGACCTTGATGCCGGCACGCGCGGCCGCAATCATCGTTGCAGCCACGGTCGTAGCACCGGTGCGGCGCTCGGCGATCGAGAAGGCGAGGTCGGCGCGCGACACCTTCATCACGTCCTTTTCCTTGGCGAGCCTTTCAAGCTCTTCCGGCTCGAGGCCGATATGCAGGACGCCGTGCATGACCGCGATGGTCGCCGGAATGGCGCCCTGTTCGCGAATGATCGCCTCGACGCTGCGGGCCATCTCGATATTGCCCGGATAGGGCATGCCATGAGTGATGATGGTCGATTCCAGCGCGACCAGCGGTGCGCCGCGCTGCTTGGCAGCGGCAACTTCCTTCGAATAGGAGATCGGCAGCAGAGGGGAGATCGGTTTCGTCATTGTCGTTTCCAGTTCATCGATAAGCGCGCTTCAATGCAGAATTCTGGCGGCCGGAACAAGGGCCAGCGTGTCGCGGAGCAGTTCCGGCGTCAGTTTTTCGCTGACGGCAAGCGGCGATTGGACGGTGACGGCTGCCGCCGCAGCGCCATGGCGCACGGCTTCCTCCAGCGGCAAACCGTGCATGAATGCGGATAGGACCCCGGCGGCAAGCGAATCCCCGGCGCCTGTGACGTCGGCCACGCTATCGACCGCGGGCGGCTGCAGCGCGATCGACTGCTTGCCGGCAAAGGCGATCAGTTCGCGCTGTCCGCGGGTGACGACGCCGCCCTTCAATCCGGTGTCACCGAGCAGCGACACCCAGTCTGCCGCATCATCAGGGCGCGCTCCGGCGAGAGCCGTGGCTTCTGCCTCGTTGAGGAACAGGAAGTCGATGCCTTCGGCGCAGGCCTTCAGCTTGATCACCTTGGCTGGCGAGATGGCAATCGCCGCCACCGGTTTTCCGAGGCTGTTTGCCCGGGTGACGATGGCCGCGATCGTGTCTTCCGGCAGATTGGCGTCAAAGAGGATCAGATCGTTGGCGGCAAAGGCTTCGCGCACCGCGCGGATGGCGAGGCGGCGGGGCGAGAAATAGCGGTAGAGGTCCATATCGGCGAGCGCGATGACGAGATTGCCGTCGCGCTCGATGATTGCGGTGTAACTCGGCGTCTTGCGGTCGAGGAACACGAACGGGCGGTCGTTGACGCCGGCGGCATAGGCCGCCTCCGTCACCATCTCGCCGGTCGGATCACCGCCGCGCGGTGAAATCATCGTCACGTCGAAGCCGAGGCGTGCTAGATTGCGCGCCGCATTGAAGCCGCCGCCGCCGGCTTCCTCGAACCAGGATCCCGGATTGCTGGAGCCCGGCGCGGTGTCGCCGGATATGCGTCCGCGCCGGTCGATATGGGCGCCGCCAAGCACGAGAATCTTGCGCTTCATGCGTGAGCTCCGGAGGGGGCGATTTCGCCGAATCGAGCCATCCGCTGCAGCTCGCCGTCAGGCCGTGTCACGCTGCTAAGCTCTTGCGCCACATCAATAAAACAAATGTAGAACACGTACTGATTTACCTTTTCGTTTCAATCATTTGAACGCCACTTGCACAATGAGAACAAATCGCGTACAAAATCGGCATCGGCGGCAACATTGCTAGAGCGGCTTCAATAACCTAAAGGTGGATCGAATGTCACAGAATACATTGCGGCTTGTAGAGGACAAATCGGTGGACAAAAGCAAGGCACTTGAAGCGGCACTCTCTCAGATCGAGCGGTCGTTCGGCAAGGGCTCTATCATGAAGCTCGGCTCGAATGAGAGCGTGGTCGAGATCGAGACTGTTTCGACGGGCTCTCTCGGACTGGATATCGCACTCGGCATTGGCGGTCTTCCCAAGGGCCGCATCATCGAGATTTACGGACCGGAAAGCTCCGGCAAGACGACATTGGCGCTGCAGACCATTGCAGAAGCCCAGAAGAAGGGCGGCATCTGCGCCTTCGTCGATGCCGAACATGCGCTCGACCCGGTCTATGCCCGCAAGCTCGGCGTCGATCTGCACAATCTGCTCATCTCGCAGCCGGATACCGGCGAACAGGCGCTTGAAATCACCGATACGCTGGTTCGTTCCGGCGCCGTCGATGTTCTCGTCGTCGACTCGGTCGCTGCACTGACGCCGCGCGCGGAAATCGAAGGCGAGATGGGCGACAGCCTGCCGGGTCTTCAGGCCCGTTTGATGAGCCAGGCATTGCGCAAGCTGACCGCATCGATCTCGAAGTCGAAGACCATGGTCATCTTCATCAACCAGATCCGCATGAAGATCGGCGTGATGTTCGGTTCTCCGGAAACGACGACGGGCGGCAACGCGCTGAAATTCTACGCCTCGGTTCGCCTCGACATTCGCCGTATCGGCGCGGTCAAGGAGCGTGAAGAGGTGATCGGCAACCAGACGCGCGTCAAGGTCGTCAAGAACAAGATGGCGCCTCCCTTCAAGCAGGTCGAATTCGACATCATGTATGGCGAAGGCGTATCTAAGACCGGCGAATTGGTCGATCTCGGCGTCAAGGCAGGCATCGTCGAGAAGTCAGGTGCCTGGTTCTCCTATAACAGCCAGCGGCTCGGGCAGGGGCGTGAGAACGCCAAGATTTTCCTGCGCGACAATCCGGATACGATGCGCGAGATCGAGACTTCGATCCGCCAGAATGCCGGCCTGCTTGCAGAGAAGCTGCAGAACGGCGGTCCCGATGCCAATGACGGCGATGGTGACGGCGAACCCTGATCGTCAGCGCAGTTATGAGTTCGAAACGGCCGCATTTCGCAAGGAATGCGGCCGTTTCGTTTTGCAGGCGGGTTTGCCTGCTGGACAGTGGTTAATGCGGACGATAAAAGCCACTGGATTTAAGATTTGACCTGCCGTGGGCAGCATTGAAGGGCATAGCATGAGCGGTGTGAATGATATCCGGTCGACCTTCCTCGACTATTTCAAGACCAACGGCCACGAAGTCGTTCCGTCGAGCCCGCTCGTGCCGCGCAACGACCCGACGCTGATGTTCACCAATGCCGGCATGGTGCAGTTCAAGAACGTCTTTACCGGTCTTGAAAAGCGCCCTTATTCGACGGCGACGACGGCGCAGAAATGCGTGCGCGCCGGCGGCAAGCATAACGACCTCGACAATGTCGGTTACACCGCGCGCCACCACACCTTCTTCGAGATGCTCGGCAACTTCTCCTTCGGCGATTATTTCAAGGAACGGGCGATCGAGCTTGCCTGGAACCTGATCACCAAGGAATTCGGCATCGACGCCAAGCGCCTGCTGGTCACCGTCTATCACACCGACGACGAAGCCTTCGGTCTCTGGAAGAAGATCGCCGGTCTGTCGGAGGACCGGATCATCCGCATTCCGACCAGCGACAATTTCTGGGCGATGGGCGATACCGGTCCCTGCGGTCCGTGCTCGGAAATCTTCTACGATCACGGCGATCATATCTGGGGCGGCCCTCCCGGCTCGCCGGAGGAAGACGGCGACCGCTTCATCGAGATCTGGAACCTCGTCTTCATGCAGTACGAGCAGATCACCAAGGAAGAGCGCGTCGATCTGCCCCGCCCGTCGATCGACACCGGCATGGGCCTGGAGCGCGTCGCGGCGCTGCTGCAGGGCAAGCATGACAATTACGATATCGATCTGTTCCGCGCGCTGATCGAGGCCTCCGAGGAGGCAACCGGCGTCAAGGCTGAAGGCGACCAGCGCGCCAGCCACCGGGTCATCGCCGATCATCTGCGTTCTTCGGCGTTCCTGATCGCCGACGGCGTTCTGCCGTCAGCGGAAGGCCGTGGCTACGTGCTTCGCCGCATCATGCGCCGCGCCATGCGCCATGCCGAGTTGCTTGGCGCGCGCGAACCACTGATGTGGAAGCTGCTGCCGGCGCTGATCCAGCAGATGGGCCGCGCCTATCCTGAACTGGTGCGCGCCGAAGCGCTGATCACCGAAACGCTGAAGCTCGAGGAAACCAAGTTCCGCACGACGCTGAAGCGCGGCCTGTCGCTGCTGTCGGAAGCCACGACTACGCTCGGCAAGGGCGACATGCTCGACGGCGAGACGGCCTTCAAGCTCTACGACACCTACGGATTCCCGCTCGACCTGACGCAGGATGCCCTGCGCGCCCGCGAAATCAACGTCGATCTCGCCGGCTTCACCGATGCCATGGAGCGCCAGAAGGCCGAGGCCCGTTCGCATTGGGCCGGCTCCGGCGACAAGGCGACCGAAACCATCTGGTTCGAGCTGCGTGAGGCGCATGGGGCAACCGAATTCCTCGGCTATGCCACGGAAAGCGCCGAGGGCGTCGTCCAGGTGATCGTCAAGGATGGCGCCTCTGCTCCGCAGGCCGTCAGCGGCGAGAAGGTGCAGATCGTCGTCAACCAGACGCCGTTCTACGGCGAATCCGGCGGTCAGGTCGGCGATGCCGGCATCATCTCTTCCGACAACGCCAAGATCGAGATCACCGATACGCAGAAGCGCGGCGAAGGGCTGTTCGTGCATATCGGCACAGTCGTCGAAGGCACGATCAAGACCGGCGACGCGGTTGCGATGACCGTCGATCACGCCCGCCGCTCGCAGATCCGCGCCAACCATTCGGCAACGCATCTGTTGCATGAGGCGCTGCGCGAAGTGCTCGGCCACCATGTTGCCCAGAAGGGCTCGCTGGTGACACCGGATCGCCTGCGTTTCGACGTGTCGCATCCGAAGCCGATGTCTTCAGAAGAGCTGAAGGTGGTCGAGGATATGGCCAACGAAATCATTCTGCAGAACTCGCCGGTGACGACGCGTCTGATGAGCGTCGACGATGCCCGTGCCGAGGGCGCCATGGCGCTGTTCGGCGAGAAATACGGTGACGAAGTGCGTGTCGTGGCCATGGGCCAAGGCCTGCATGGCGCCAAGACCGGCAAGCCTTATTCGATCGAGCTCTGCGGGGGCACGCATGTGTCTGCCACCGGTGATATCGGGCTGGTGCGCATTCTCGGCGACAGCGCCGTCAGCTCCGGCGTGCGCCGCCTCGAGGCAGTCACCGGTGAAGCGGCCCGTGTCTATCTGGCGGAACAGGACGACCGCGTGAAGACGCTGGCGTCGGCCCTCAAGGTGCAGGCAGGCGATGTGGTTTCGCGCGTCGAAGCGCTGATGGACGAGCGCCGCAAGCTGGAACGCGAACTGGCCGATGCCAAGCGCAAGCTCGCCATGGGTGGCGGCCAGGGCGGTTCCGCCAATGACGCGGCCCGCGAGATCGCCGGCGTCAAGTTCCTCGGCAAGGCCATTACCGGTGTCGATCCGAAGGATCTGAAGGGCATTGCCGACGACGGCAAGGCCAGCCTCGGCTCCGGCGTCGTGACACTGATCGGCGTTTCCGACGACGGCAAGGCCAGCGCCGTGGTTGCTGTCACGGAAGACCTCGTCGGCCGCTTCAGCGCCGTCGATCTGGTGCGCATCGCTTCTGCAGCACTCGGCGGCAAGGGCGGCGGCGGCCGTCCCGATATGGCTCAGGCCGGCGGTCCGGATGGATCGAAGGCTGATGAGGCGATCGAAGCCGTTGCGGCAGCGCTTGCTGGTTGATCGTCACCGGATGGTGATAGTGAAAGGCGGAGACTTCGGTCTCCGCCTTTTTTTGTTTTACGCCCGAACTCCGCAGGATTTGTCAAACCGGACTATGGTTGTCTGCTGGTGATCGATTTGCATGAGGTCTGACATGAACGGGCAAACGGCTTGGTCTCTCTATGAAAACCGCCTGAGGCGGGTTTCGGCCTATATCCACGACCACCTCGGCGAGGAGCTGGATATGGAGCGGCTGGCCGATATCGCCTGCATGTCGAGCTATCACTGGCACAGGATCTACCGGGCGATCTACGGCGAGACGCTGGCGGCCACCGTCAAGCGGCTGCGGCTGCATCGCGCGGCGGGCGATATCGTCCGTACAGGTCTTGATATCAGCGAGATTGCCAAGCGATCGGGCTATCCCAATCTCCAATCCTTCAACCGCATCTTTAAGTCGGTCTACGGCATGCCGCCGGCGCGCTACCGGAAAGAGGGAAGCCATACAGTCTTCGAACCCTCGATTTCAGGAAAGGCGACAGCCATGTTTGACGTGACATTGAAAACCATTGAGCCGATCGAATTGATCGGCGTGCCGCATACCGGTTCCTACATGCAGATCAGCAAGGCGTTCGAGACGCTGTTCGGAACGCTCTATGCCCGTGGGCTGGCGTCACCCGGCATGCGGATGATCGGTGTCTATTTTGACGATCCCGATATTGTTCCGGCTGAAAGACTGCGGTCGGTTGCCTGCGTCAGCGCTGATGAGACCGTCGCCGCCGAGCCGCCTTTCGTGCGGCAGTCTCTCAGCGGCGGCGAGTATGCGGTGCTGCGCCACAAGGGTCCCTATGCCGACATGCACAAGGCCTATCAGTGGCTCTATGCCGAATGGCTGCCGGTTTCCGGCCGGCAGCTGCGTGACGGGCTGATGTTCGAGGAATATCTCAACAACCCGCGCGACACGGCGCCGACCGGGCTGCTGACGGATATCTACATGCCGCTAGTGTGAGTGGGCCTTGAGCTGCATGTCCTGCATCGCTTCATCATCCAGTGCGTTGGCCCGGCGGTAGGCATCCCGGTTGGCGACACGGCCGAGATAGTCGGCAAAGGCCGGCCGCTGCTCGAGCGAACCGAAATTCAGGCCCCAGCCGATATGCGAGCCGACATAGACATCGGCGGCCGTGAAGCGGTCGCCGGCGATATAGGGGTTGTCGGTCACGGCTTTTTCCAGCGTGTCCATGACATCGCCGAAGCTGCCATATCCGACGCTTCGGGCCTTGTCGGCAGGGGTGACGAAGCCGAGCATACGGATGGTGACGACCGATTCCAGCGGACCGGCGGCGAAGAACATCCAGCGGTAATAGGCGCCGCGCTCTTTGGGGCGCGGCGCCAGCTCCTTCTCCGGAAACGTGTCGGCGAGATAGGCGCAGATCGCAGCGCATTCGGTGACGATGGTGCCGCGATGCGAGATCGCCGGGACCTTGCCCATCGGATTGACCGAGAGGTAGTCCGTTCCCTTGATCGTACCGTCGAAGGTCTTGATCTCGGTGCGGTAGGGAACACCGGTTTCCTCCAGCATCCAGCGGGCGATCCGGCCGCGCGACATCGGGTTTGTGTAGAACACCAGCTCTTCGGTCATCATTGTCTCCTCATCGATTGCTGATATCTGGCGCAGGCCAGTGACGCGGCAATGTCTAGGGGAGGATGCTGCCAATTTCTGTCAGCAGTCAGAGCGGCTTTCGGTACTGGATGAAGCCGGAGCGTTCGGCGATCTGATCGTAGAGGCGGCGGGCGCGCTCGTTGGTCTCGTGCGTCATCCAGTAGAGCCGGCCGGCGCCCTGTTCGCGGGCAAGATCGGCAACGCGCTCGATCAGTGCGGCACCGGTTCCAAGACCGCGCTGGTCTGCCTCGACATAGAGATCCTGCAGGTAGCAGGTCCATTTCGGCAGCCAGGTGGAGCGATGGAAGATGGCGTGGACGATGCCCTTCAGCTTGCCGTCGTCATCGAAAGCGCCGAAGGCATGCATCGGCTCGTTTGCAGCGTGGAAGCGCGCCCAGGTCAGTTCGGTGGTCTCAGGCGGAATGACGACGTCGTAAAAGGTCTGATAGCCCTTCCACAAGGGCTCCCATTGCGAGCGGTCGGATGGCTCAAGCAGGCGGATCGTCGTCATGTGCTGTTCCCTTGTTGTTGAAATGAAAACGGCGGGAAGATCCCGCCGTTCTGCTGTTCTCTGGTTCTGGCCGCCTCAGGCGCCCGTGGCCGTCTTGAGGTTCTCGTCGATCTTGTCGAGGAAGGCGGTCGTCGACAGCCATGGCTGATCCGGGCCGATGAGCAGCGCCAAGTCCTTGGTCATGAAGCCAGCTTCGACGGTGTCGACGCAGACCTTTTCGAGCGTTGCCGCGAACTTTGCGAGTTCCGCATTGTCGTCGAGCTTGGCGCGGTGTGCGAGGCCGCGGGTCCAGGCGAAGATCGAGGCGATCGAGTTCGTCGAGGTTTCCTGGCCCTTCTGGTGCTGGCGGTAGTGGCGGGTCACCGTGCCATGTGCGGCTTCCGCTTCGACCGTGCGGCCGTCCGGCGAGAGCAGGACCGAGGTCATCAGGCCGAGCGAGCCGAAGCCCTGGGCGACCGTGTCGGACTGGACGTCGCCGTCGTAGTTCTTGCACGCCCAGACGTAACCGCCGGACCACTTCAGCGCCGAGGCGACCATGTCGTCGATCAGGCGGTGCTCGTAGGTGATGCCGAGCTCGACGAACTTGGCCTTGAATTCGGCCTGGTAGACCTCTTCGAAGATGTCCTTGAAGCGCCCGTCATAGGCCTTCAGGATGGTGTTCTTGGTCGACAGGTAGACCGGCCAGCCGCGCATGATGCCGTAGTTCATCGACGCGCGGGCGAATTCGCGGATCGACTCGTCGAGGTTGTACATAGCCATGGCAACGCCGGCGCCGGGAGCGTCGAAAACGTCCTTCTCGATGACTGCGCCGTCTTCACCGACGAACTTGATCGAGAGCTTGCCCTTGCCCGGGAATTTGAAATCGGTCGCCTTGTACTGGTCGCCGAAAGCGTGACGGCCGACGACGATCGGCTTGGTCCAGCCCGGGACGAGACGCGGAACGTTCTGGCAGATGATCGGCTCGCGGAAGATCACGCCGCCGAGGATGTTGCGGATCGTGCCGTTCGGGCTCTTCCACATCTGCTTGAGATTGAATTCCTTGACGCGGTCTTCGTCAGGCGTGATCGTCGCGCACTTGATGCCGACGCCGTGCTTCTTGATGGCGTTGGCGGCGTCTACGGTCACCTGGTCGTTGGTGGCGTCGCGGTTTTCGACAGAAAGGTCAAAGTAATCGATATCGAGGTCGAGATACGGATGGATCAGCTTGTCCTTGATAAGCTGCCAGATGATACGCGTCATTTCATCGCCGTCGAGATCGGCGACGGGGTTAGCGACCTTGATCTTTTTCATGTATCTGCCTCGTAAGCTGGTGGGGACTGGGTCCCGTGGCGGGTGATTTTTGAAATCCCGAGCGCTATAGCATTGTGTGCTTGGAACGCAAAGCCGCAAGCACCCCGGAAAGAGCATTTTGGGGCCATTGCCAAGTCCGCGGATTTGATTAGTGTCCGCGGCAATTGCTTCGTTAACGGACATTTCATCATGAAGACGATTGCCTTGCTGCTTACCGTATTCGCCGGTCTTCCGACCCTTGCAAAAGCTGCCGAAATCCCGGCGCCGGTTCAGGAGGTCATGGACGCCACGGTCAATAACTGGTCGGGCGACGATATCGAATGGGTCGACATCTTCGACCCCGGCAAACTCGACACGCGCTACAGCAAGGATTTCGCCGCCAAGTACCGGGAGGCGGCAAAGCATCCTGCCGTGGACGACGGCATCTCACCCTTCGATTACGACGTCATCGTCAACGGGCAGGATGCCTGCCCGTTGGAAGATCTGAAACTGACGCCGCAGAAGACGGCCAATGGTCAGGATGAGGTCGTGGCGTCGTTCCGGAAGATGGCATGCGGCGAGGGCGAAGAGGCACAGGCGGTTTCCACCGTGCGCTTCGAGATGGCCACGGAAGGCGGCAAGGCCGTCATCGACGACATCATGCTCGAGGATCCCGAGACCAAGGCTACCAGTTCGCTGAAGGCGACGATGGACGAGATCGCCAAGGGCCAGTGAGGGCCGGCCCGGCGTTTGATTTTGCCCGATTTGGCGGTATGTCCGGAGAGGGCATGTTTCGTGACTGCGCCGGATGAGGGTTCATCGGTTGTTTTCGGGCTTCGATCTTCGTGACTGGCTGCTTGCCAACGACCCGGCGCTGTCGCGCTTTCGCATGGCATCGCGGGTGACGCTGACGATCGTCATCTCGTTTGCGATCCTGTTTGCGATCCATCTCTTTGCTGTGCCGCTACCGACTGCCTCCTACGGTCTCGGCATAGTACTGTCGATCGAGGGTGGCGTCGCCGTGCGCGACAAGGGCAATTCGCGCCAGCTGATCACGCGGCTGCTTGGATGCCTGGCCAGTCTTGCCGTCGTGGCAATCGCCGCGGCGCTGGAAGATCATCGGGTGCTGACCGATCTGGTCTTTCTGGTGGTGATCTGCCTTGCGGCCTCGGCGCGCGTCTTCGGTCCGCGCGGGTTTGCCATCGGCATGTTTGCCTTTACCTCCTATTTCATGGGGGCCTATTTCCATCCAGACATCGGCGAGTTGCCGCTGATCGCGGTCGGTCCCGTCGTTTCGGCGCTGACTGGCCATGTCGTCCGCGCGATACTGCTGCCGGATAACTGGCGGCGCGATCTGCTGCGATCACTGGAAAGCGTGCGGGGCAGGGTCAACCAGATCCTCTTCAAGCTGGCAGCGCTTGCTTCGGACGGACAGGTCGGTGAACAGGACCGTCAGGAACTGCGCCAGCTGGAAGATCGGCTGAAGGAAGTGGTGCTGATGGCGGAGAGCTTCATCCCGCGGCCAGCCGGTGGCGTCTTCGACAAGGGTGAGGATCCGGCCGCAGAGCTGGCGATCCACCTCTTCGATCTGCATCTCGCCGCCGAAAGCGCCATCGTGCTCAGCCAGCAGAGCCTGCCGGATTTCGCGCTCGTTCATGCCGTCATCGAAGGCAAGCAAGGAAGCCTTGCTCAACAGGACGACGCATCTTCCGACCCGGCTGCCGAGACGAGGCGGGCGCTTTTCTGGCTCGGTGACGCCAGACGTCACCTTGTAGAGACGATCGCGCAGGCGCAGATGACCGCGTTCGCCGGTGTGGAGCCCGCCGATGACGAGCCGACCGCTGCGGCGATCGACTTTTCCTTTGCCAATCCTTTGATCAAATCCGCCTTGCAGATCACGCTCGCCGCCGCGCTGGCCATGAGCTTCGGGCTGATGCTGTCGCGCGAGCGATGGTTCTGGGCGGTGCTCGCCTCGTTTCTGGTCTTCACCAATACCAATTCCCGCGGCGACACGGCGATGAAGGCGCTGCAGCGGTCGCTCGGCACGCTGTTCGGCATTGTCGTGGGTCTCGGGCTTGCGACGCTGCTGACCGGCCATGACGCGATCGCCATCCCCGTCGCGGTGGTCTGCATCTTCCTGGCCTTCTACTTCCTGCAGATTTCCTATGCGACGATGACCTTCTTCGTGTCGATCGTGCTCTGTCTCGTTTACGGGATGACCGGCGCGTTGACTGTCGATCTGCTGGCGCTGCGCATCGAGGAGACGTTGATCGGCACGTTGGCCGGGACGGCGGTCGCCTTCCTGGTTTTCCCGGCGCGCACCCGTGGCGCACTGGATGCCGCACTTCAGAAATGGTTCGACGCGCTCGATGCGCTGCTCTCGGCGATCCTCGACGGCAAGCCGCGCTACGAGCTCATCTCGCTTTCTCAGACGCTCGATGGTGCCTATCGCGATGTCACCGTCGCCGCACGGCCTCTCGGGTCGGCCTGGTCGGTGGTGACACGTCCCGGCCGGATCCGGCAGACGCTGGCGATCTTTCTGTCGGGCACCTATTGGGCCAGGATCGTCGCTAGCTCCTATGGCGAGGGTCTGAGCGATGCGGACCGTGAAAAGGTGAGGGCGGCGCTGGCGGCCGCTCGGACGCGGCTCTCGGCGGTGGCGCCGCGCGGTTCGGAGTGTTTCTTCGTCGAGCGCCAGTCGGCCGCCTCGGCCGCCCGTCATCTGCCGATCTCCATGAGCGGCGCGCGGCTCGGCGTGGAGATGGTCGGCGGCGTCCTCGACCGGCTCTATCCGGCCGCATAAGTCTTGCCGTTTGCCGCGCGCAAGGTTATTCCGGCTCGAAAGCAAGGACGGCATTCATGGCAGGCACAAACAGCGAGCGGGAACTTCTGACCGAAGGACCGGCGATCATTCTGGTCGAACCGCAGATGGGCGAGAATATCGGCATGGTGGCACGCGCCATGGCCAATTTCGGCCTTGCGGAGCTGCGGCTCGTCAACCCACGCGACGGCTGGCCGAACGAGAGGGCGCAAGCGACCGCTTCGAAGGCCGATCACGTCATCGCCGGCACGAAGGTCTACGACACGCTGGAGGAGGCGATCGCCGACCTCAACTTCGTCTATGCGACGACGGCGCGCGAGCGGGACGGTTTCAAGCCGGTGCGTTCGCCCGTGGTTGCCGCCGAGACGCTGCGGACGAGATTTCGCGCCGGGGAGGGTGTCGGCATTCTCTTCGGGCGCGAACGCTGGGGCCTCAGCAACGAGGAAGTGGCGCTGGCGGACGAGATCGTCACCTTTCCGGTCAATCCGGCATTCGCCTCGCTCAACATCGCCCAGGCGGTGCTTTTGATGTCCTACGAGTGGATGAAGTCCGGGATGGACGATCTGGGCGAGGTGCGCTTCCAGGCCATGGAGCAGACGCCATCGACCAAAGAGCAGCTGTTCGGCTTCTTCGACCAGTTGGAGGAGGCGCTTGATGCGCGCAATTATTTCCACCCGCCCGCGAAAAAGCCCAAAATGGTGGACAATCTGCGCGCAGTTTTGTCGCGCCGCGCCTTCACCGAGCAGGAAATCAGCGTGCTGCGCGGCGTAATCTCCTCCCTCGACCGGTTCTCGCGGCAATATCCGCGCGGCAGCCGGGCTCCCGAAAAGACCAAGGAACGGCCGAAAGATGACAGCAGCGGGGAATGAGCTGAAACCGGTCCTGGTTTTCGATTCCGGTATCGGCGGGCTGACCGTGCTGCGCGAAGCGCGCGTGCTGATGCCGGAGCGCGGCTTCATCTATATCGCTGACGACGCCGGCTTTCCCTATGGCGGCTGGGAGGAGCAGGCGCTGAAGGAGCGTGTCGTCAGCCTGTTTGCCAGGCTGCTCGAAGAGCATGATCCTGAAGTCTGCATCATCGCCTGCAATACGGCCTTCACGCTTGTCGGCGCCGATCTGCGCGCTGCGTTTCCGCAGATGACCTTCGTCGGAACGGTGCCTGCGATCAAACCGGCGGCCGAGCGGACACGTTCCGGGCTGGTTTCGGTGCTGGCAACGCCTGGCACCGTCAAGCGCGCCTATACGCGCGACCTCATCCAGTCCTTCGCGCAGCAATGCCATGTCCGTCTGGTCGGATCGGAAAATCTGGCGCGGATGGCCGAGGCCTATATCCGCGGCGAGACCGTATCGGACGCCGCGGTGATGAGCGAGATCGAGCAGTGTTTCGTCGAGAAGGACGGGCGCAAGACTGATATCGTCGTGCTCGCCTGCACGCATTATCCGTTCATGGCCAATCTTTTCCGGCGACTAGCGCCGTGGCCCGTGGACTGGCTGGATCCGGCTGAGGCGATTGCGCGCCGTGCCCGCAGCCTCGTGCCTGAGGTTGCGGATGCGGTTCATCCTGACAATTTCGATTTTGCGGTCTTCACGTCGGGCAACCCGGATTTTGCAACGACACGGCTGATGCAGGGCTTCGGTCTCAGCACCCGCTAAGTCGTTTCAACGCTTTCTTTCGCTCTGGTGATGACGCAGACTCGCTGCCGGGGAATCAGGTGCGGCGCCTTCCGTGCCTGAGAATGAAGGAATGCGCCGTGCCGCTTCAACGACTTGTCATGCTGATCTTTTTCCTGCAGCCGATCGCCTTCGGCGCCTGGCTGCCCCGGATTCCCGACATTCAGGCGAAGCTGCAGCTCGGCACCGCCGATTTGGCGATCGCCCTGCTTGGCCTGCCTGTCGGCACGCTGCTGACGCTCTCTTTTGCGGGACGCGTCGTGTCGCGCATCGGCGGACGGGCGGCGATTATCTATGGCTTCGTCTTCTTCCTGGCTGTTGTCTCGCTGCCGGCTTTTGCGCCGACCGTCACATTGCTGTTCTTCTCGTTGATGATCCTCGGCGTTGCGTTGTCGACCGTCGAGCTCGGCATGAATGTCGAGGCCGACCTGACGGAGAAAGTCACCGGGCTGATCATCATGAGCCGGTCGCATGGCTTCTGGAGCCTCGGCATCATGTTTGGCAGTCTGCTCGGCGTTGGCGCGATCGCCATCGGCGCTGCGCCGCATTGGTCGATCCTGGCGATATCGGTGATCGTGCTGCCGATCGCGCTCATCGTCAGCACCCGATTGCCGAAACTGCCGGAAAGTCACCAAGCGGAGACTGCGGTGAAGAGCGGCTTCAAGCTTCCGGGACTGGCGCTGCTTGGTGTCTGTGCCTTCGTCTTCGGCGTGACCATGACCGAGGGAGCGATCGCCGATTGGTCGGCGGTCTATCTGCGTGATGTTTTTGGCTCAGAGGGAGCGCAGATGGGGCTGGGCTATTCGGTCTTCGCATGCATGGTGGCCGCCGGGCGGTTCAGCGGCGACTATCTGAAAGGCCGCTTCGGCGCGGTGGCGATCGCACGGGCCTGCGGCACCGCTTCGCTTGCTGGGATGGCGATCATCCTGCTGGCACCGGCAGCTCCCCTGGCGCTGATCGGATTTGCGGCTGTTGGCGTCGGCGTCTCGGTCGGCTTTCCGCTTGCGGTTACGGCGGCTGCAGCGCTGACCGACCGGCCGGCGGCCGCGAGTCTTGCGATCCTGTCCCTCGTCGCACTTCTCGGCTTCCTGATCGGTCCGCCGATCATTGGCTTCATCGGCGAATATTGGGGACTGAGGGCAGGGCTTGCGGTGCTGATCGTGCCGCTTTCCGTCAGCCTGATCTTCACCCGGATGCTGACGCCACGCAGCGGCGATGCGCAGAGCCGTCTTGTGGAACGCGAGGCTGTCTGAAGCCTGCAGTCTTTCTGTGGGTTTCCATCAGAGACGGGTAACAAAGACAGCGGCGAATCTGCTAGAGACGGCGGACAGATCTTAAAAGGAATTCGACTTGCAGGTTGGCATCGATATGGGAACGGCGTCCGGCAGCAGCCCGGCGACACTCGATATCGAGGAGCTGCTGGCAACCCGTTTGCTGGTGCAGGGCAATTCCGGCTCCGGAAAATCACATCTGCTGCGTCGGCTGCTGGAGCAATCTGCTCAATGGGTTCAGCAGGTCATCATTGACCCCGAAGGTGACTTCGTGACGCTGAGCGACCGCTTCGGCCATATCGTCGTCGATGGCGAGCGGACGGAGGCCGAGCTTGCCGGTATCGCCAACCGCATCCGTCAGCACCGTGTCTCCTGCGTCCTGACGCTGGAAGGGCTCGATATCGAGCAGCAGATGCGCGCTGCCGCTGCCTTCCTCAACGGCATGTTCGATGCCGACCGCGAATATTGGTATCCGGTTCTCGTCGTTGTCGACGAAGCGCAGATGTTCGCGCCATCGGTCGGTGGCGATGTTTCGGAAGATGCGCGCAAGATGTCGCTGGGCGCGATGACCAACCTGATGTGCCGTGGCCGTAAACGCGGCCTGGCCGGAGTCATCGCTACGCAGCGTCTGGCAAAGCTTGCCAAGAATGTTGCCGCCGAAGCCTCCAACTTCCTGATGGGCCGTACCTTCCTCGATATCGACATGGCCCGCGCCGCCGATCTTCTCGGCATGGACCGGCGCCAGGCGGAAATGTTCCGCGACCTGAAGCGCGGAAACTTCGTGGCGCTCGGTCCGGCATTGTCGCGCCGCCCGCTGCCGATCCAGATCGGCAATGTCGAGACGTCGGCGCGCTCGTCGAGCCCGAAGCTGATGCCGCTGCCGGATGCTCCGCAGGATGTCGAAGACCTGATCTTCACACCCGACCCCGAAGAGTTTCAGCGGCCGCTCGTTCGCCGCGCTCCGCCCGCACCACGCCCGACCACCGATATCCTTGCCGAACTGGCTCGCTCGGCACCAGCAGCGACGCCGGCACCATCCGAGCCGCGTAGCAGCCAGCCGGAGCTCTCGGCAGACGAGCGCGAAGAGCGCCTCTCGGCGGTCCTTGCCGAAATTCTCGACGATCCGGCCTCGGGTTTCCGCACGGATTCGGTGCTCTATCAGGAGTTCCTGGTGCGGCTGCGCATGCGCCGCGTGCCTGGTCCACCGATGCCGCTGCCGGAATTCCGCCGCCGCGTTGCGGTGTCGCGCTCCGGCGTCGATGCCGAGATGGCGTCAGGCGAAGCCTGGGCGACGGCGCTCTCGCTTTCAAACGGCGTCACCGACGACCTGCAGGGCGTGTTCCTGATGATGGCGAAGGCCGCAATCGGCGGCGAGCAATGCCCGTCGGATGCCCGGATCGCCCGCGCCTACGGTACCCACTCCGCCCGCCGTGCCCGCCGCCTTCTCGGTTATTTTGAGGAACAGGGCCTGATCGTCGTCCACACCGACTTCACCGGCAAGCGCATTGTCGCATTCCCCGATCTGCAGGCCGAGACGGCCCCGGGCTCGGCGGACGCGCCAGACGATGATGCGCTGAAGAGTGCCGCGGAATAATCTCGCTCAAACCCAAGTCTGAATGATCTCGGGGCTTGCATGGATGCAGGTGAGCTCGAGCCGCGTCGTGCCGATATTCTTGAAGCGGTGCGGCGTCTCGGGGTTGACGACGACGATGTCGCCGGGATTGGGGTCGAGCGTTTCGTTGCCAACCGTGAAGCGCGCCTGGCCGGAGCGGACGATCCACATTTCCGTGTAGGGGTGCGTGTGGAGTGCCGGCCCCTGGCCGGGTTCGCTGTCGATCAGGAAGACCGAGACGGGTGCGCCGAAATTTCCGCCTTCAAAGAGGATGGTGCGATTGGGGAACTGGTTCTGATCTTCGCGCGAGATGACGTGGAACATGATTTCCTCCTTGGATCGTGCGCCGGACTTCGCTATCTAAGTATCTTAGTGAGAAGATAATCCAATTTATCTTCTCGTCAAGATAAATTGGAGCTGTTGATGACGACGGAAGACCACGTTGACCGGCTGCGCGCGCTTTGGGCCGAGGAACTGCCCGATCTCGATACGGTGCCGATGAGCATTCTCGGGCGCATCTACCGGCTCTCCAATCTTGTGCGGCCGTCGATCGAGGCGACCTTCGCGGAGTTCGGTCTTGATCGCGGCGAATTCGATGTGATTTCGACGATCCGCAGGGCAGGGCCGCCCTACCGGATGATTCCCACCGATCTCTATCGCCTGCTGATGATCTCGTCCGGGGGGCTGACGCACAGGCTGGACAGGCTGGAAAAGGCGGGGCTGATCGAGCGGCGGCGGTCGGAGCAGGACAAGCGCAGCTTCGAGGTGGCGCTGACGGAAACGGGTATCGCTCGTGCCGAGGCTGCGTTCCGCGAAGACATGGCCCGCGAGCTCCGTCATCTGGATGTGCTCGACGAGGGTGAGCGGAGGGCGCTTGCCGGTCTGCTGCGCAAGCTTGCCGGTTCGATCGAGGCGGCTGGCGCAGACGCGGCGGAGCCAAATTCCGTTTGACAATCCCGTGACTTATCCCTAAAGACCGCGCCAGCACGGGGCAGCAATGTCCCGTGTTTCATTTGACATGTCCCGTGGATCTTTCCAGTTCGCGTAACCGGAAAATCCTGTCGGGCCTCCCAAAAGGGGGCCAAAGGAGGGCGTGTTTCCTTCGAGCGATCTGGCAACAGACCGTTCTAACACTCTGAAAGGAAATACGATGAGCAAGCGCGAATCGTCTAAGTACAAAATTGACCGCCGTATGGGCGAAAACATCTGGGGCCGTCCTAAGTCCCCGGTGAACCGCCGCGAATACGGCCCGGGCCAGCACGGTCAGCGCCGCAAGGGCAAGCTTTCGGACTTCGGTGTGCAGCTGCGCGCCAAGCAGAAGCTGAAGGGTTACTACGGTGACCTGCGTGAGAAGCAGTTCCGCGCAATCTTCGCTGAAGCCGACCGCCGCAAGGGCGACACTTCTGAAAACCTCATCGGTCTGCTGGAGTCGCGCCTGGATGCGATCGTTTATCGCGCCAAGTTCGTTCCGACCGTCTTCGCTGCACGTCAGTTCGTCAACCACGGCCACGTGACTGTGAACGGCGTTCGCGTCAACATCGGTTCTTACCGTTGCAAGGCCGGCGACGTCATCGAAGTTCGTCAGAAGTCGAAGCAGCTCGTAACGGTTCTGGAATCCGTCTCTCTCGCTGAGCGTGACGTTCCTGACTACATCGAAGTTGATCACAACAAGATGGTTGCGACCTTCGCTCGCGTCCCGACGCTCTCCGACGTGCCGTACGCGGTCGTCATGGAGCCGCATCTGGTGGTCGAATTCTATTCGCGTTAATCAACGCGAGGCGTTTTCGCATACGGAAAAGCCGCCTTACAGGGCGGCTTTTTTGTTCTCTGGAGAGAAGTCATGGTGGATTTGCAGGCAGTCCTCGACAGCATCTACAAGGAACTGACGCCGCGGATCGGCGAGGGCAAGGTTGCGGATTATATTCCGGAGCTGGCCAAGATCGATCCGAACCAGTTCGGCATGACGATCTCCACCGTCGACGGCAAGGTCTACAGCGTCGGCGATGCGGCGGTGCCTTTCTCGATCCAGAGCATTTCCAAGGTCTTCATGCTGACGCTGGCGCTCGGCAAGGTGGGCGAGAGCCTGTGGAAGCGCGTCGGCCGCGAGCCATCAGGTTCAGCCTTCAATTCCATCGTCCAGCTGGAGCATGAGGGCGGCATCCCGCGCAATCCCTTCATCAATGCCGGTGCCATCGCCGTTACCGATGTCGTTATGGCGGGACATGCCCCGCGCGAGGCGATCGGCGAGCTGCTGCGCTTCGTCCGCTACCTCGCCGACGACGAATCGGTGACGATCGACGAGAAAGTGGCACGCTCGGAAACGCAGACCGGCTACCGCAATTTCGCGCTCGCCAATTTCATGCGCGCCTACAAGAATATCGATCATCCGGTCGAGCATGTGCTCGGCGTCTATTTCCATCAATGCGCGCTGTCGATGACCTGCGAGCAGCTCGCCCGTGCCGGCCTGTTCCTGGCGGCCCGCGGCAGCAATCCGGTGACCGGCCATTCGGTGGTTTCGCCGAAACGGGCGCGGCGTATCAACGCGATGATGCTGATGTGCGGCCACTATGATGGATCCGGGGACTTCGCCTATCATGTCGGCCTGCCTGGCAAGAGCGGTGTCGGCGGCGGGATCTTTGCGGTGGCGCCGGGCGTGGCCTCGATCGCCGTCTGGTCTCCGGGGCTGAACAAGGTCGGCAACTCGCAGCTCGGCGCCGTGGCGCTGGAGATGCTGGCGGCGCGCACCGGCTGGTCCATTTTCGGCGATTGACGCTGTGTATGCCACGGGCTTTCTGCTAAAGGCAAAGCCTGACGATCTGGAAGAAACGATGAATATCGCAGCCACCATTGCCGATGCACTCGATGAAACCGCAGACGAAGGTGGGATCGGCCATGCGCTGTTTGCCGATGCGCCGCGTTCGGTTTCGTTCAACAAGCTGCGCAAGCGTCTGCTGCGCCAGATGCGCCAAGCCTTCGACGATTTCGATATGCTCAAGGGCCAGAAGCGCTGGCTGATCGGCGTGTCCGGCGGCAAGGACAGCTACGGCCTATTGGCGCTGCTGCTCGACCTGCAATGGCGCGGGCTGCTGCCTGTCGAACTGATCGCCTGCAATCTCGACCAGGGCCAGCCAAACTTCCCGAAACATATTCTGCCGGAATACCTGAAAAGCATCGGCGTCAAGCACCGGATCGAATATCGCGATACCTATTCGATCGTGAAGGAGAAGGTGCCGGAGGGGGCCACCTACTGTTCGCTCTGTTCGCGCCTGCGCCGCGGCAATCTCTACCGTATTGCCAAGGAAGAGGGCTGTGATGCGCTGGTTCTCGGCCACCACCGCGAGGATATTCTCGAGACCTTCTTCATGAATTTCTTCCACGGCGGGCGGCTTGCATCGATGCCAGCGAAGCTGCTCAACGACGAAGGCAACCTGATGGTTCTCCGGCCGCTTGCCTATTGCGCTGAGGATGACATGGCGAAGTTTGCGGCGGCGATGCAGTTCCCGATCATTCCGTGCGATCTCTGCGGCTCGCAAGACGGTCTGCAGCGTAATGCGATGAAGGACATGCTTGCCGATATCGAACGGCGGATGCCTGGCCGCAAGGACACGATGCTGCGCGCACTCTCGCATGTGAACCCGTCGCATCTTCTCGATCCGAAGCTCTTCGATTTTTCGAGCCTGATGGTCACGGAACCGTCACCGAAGAGCGAGTAACTGGGCGGAACGCTCAAACAGGGACTTATCATGACCTCGACAATTGATATCACGACGCTTTCCGATCTTCTTCGGCGGGCGGCGAAGGCCGAAATATTGCCGCGTTTCCGCAGGCTTAGCGCCGGCGATGTGCGCGCCAAGAGTGAGGCGACCGATCTGGTAACAGAGGCCGATGAGCAGGCCGAGCGGATGATCAAGGCCGAGGCTGCCAAACTTTGGCCTGACGCTTTGTTCGTTGGTGAGGAATCGGTCGCTGCCGATCCGGCACTGCTCGAGCGCTTGAAAGGTGCCGATCTGGCGATCATCGTCGATCCCGTCGATGGGACTTTCAATTTCGCGTCCGGCATTCCGGCTTTCGGCGTCATGGCATCGGTGGTGTCGAAGGGCGAAACCGTTGCGGGGATCATCTACGATCCGATGGGTGACGATTGGGTTCTGGCGGAGAAGGGTGGCGGCGCCTGGTTGAAGCGGCCGGATGGTGACACGGAGCGGCTGAAGGTTGCTGAGCCTGTCGAACTTGACCAGATGGTCGGCATGGCCTCGACCGGTTTCTTCGCCAAGGAAAAGCGCGCTGAAATCCTCGGAAATCTGGCCAAGGTGCGCTTTCTCGCCAACTACCGTTGCGCCGCGCATGAATATCGCGCCTTTGCATCCGGGCACGTGCACTATCTCTCGTACAACAAGCTGATGCCGTGGGACCATCTGGCAGGGACGCTGATCTCTCAGGAAGCCGGAGCCCATGCGGCGCGTTTCGACGGCACGCATTATCTGCCGCATCACGTCGATGGCGGATTGCTGATCGCGCCGGACAAAGCGTCCTGGGAGTTGTTGCGGAGAGAAGTTTTCACCGTTTAAGTGGCGAGGCCGAAAGCCTCGATCCATGCTCGATATATAGGAGGGAAAGCATATTTCCTCCCAAGCATTTTGATCACGAAACGGCCCCGCTTATCGAGCGGGGTTTTTCGTTTGGTCAGTTCGTCGAACTCGTGGTGATTTGGTCGACCGGCACTGCCGGCAGGTTCTGTGGAAGGGAGGCGATTGCGAACATCGCAAACGCATAAGCGGCAAATACGGACGCCGCGACGGTGGTCTTGATCATCTCTTGCTCCAACGTTGCCCTTAAAGAGTAACCCCAAAGAGCGATGGCAGCAAGGAATATGAACGCCAGATGAACGAAACGTCATCAATCCCATGCCGAAACGGTCTTGAACCGTGATTGGCATGGGCGCGTTGGTCCGGAACGACTCGCAAGGTGATTTGTTGAGTCGCATGTTTTGCGTGAGGTTGATGTCATGAAGAGCATCCCTGCATTTTCTCCAGTGCGTATCAGGCTCGGTGGGCGTTACCGAGTCGTCAAGACTGTTCATGACGCCTACCGCCTGATGGTGACGGAGTGGCCGTTGAAGGAAGGACCTGCACTGTATCGTGCGGAGGTTACCTGTCTCGACGCCTTCAATGGTTTGGCGGATGCCGGCGAGGCCCGGAAGAAATTTCTGGTGGCCGCTACAGAAGCGCACCTCATTGGGTGATTTTGGCGCTCCACACGCAATAGTTTTCGCCAAATCACGCTCTGCCTTTATGCGAGCACAATTGAGGTCTATATACCGGCGCATCGAACTTGCCTGTTGAGCTTCGTTTTTGCGCTTCGAGCGCCCGAGCTAATCTTTCCTCTCAAATCGATCACACACCGACGGCGTGCGCCGGGCGGTAATATCAATGCGATTGAAAGGAAATCGTCATGAACAATGGAATCGTCAAGTTTTTCAATTCCGCCAAGGGCTTCGGCTTCATTCAGCCGAGCGACGGCTCGCCTGACATCTTCGTTCATATCTCGGCCGTCGAACGGTCGGGCATGAGCAACCTCGTTGAAGGTCAGAAGATCACTTTCGACGTCGTGCGCGATAATCGCAGCGGCAAGAATGCTGCAGAGAACCTCGCGACTGCATAACACTACCGTCTTCGACCTTTGACCACGGATGTACTGGCACTGGTCTTCAGACGATCGGGAGGCTGGGTTTTCGCCCAGCCTTTTTTCATTGATCCAATATTGAGAGCCATGATGAAAAAGACAAATGCAGACTTGCTTCTTCGCAGAGCCGAACGCCAGGTTGCCAACACCAGCGGCGGCGGCCATCTCGGCGGCACGAATTTCGGTCAGGCCTACGATGCAAAGACATCGTCGGTAAAGGGCGACAAGAGCCGCAAGCCGATGGGCAAGCGATAAGCTTCGCCATCAGTGCCGCAATCAAAAAAGCCCGCCAATCCGGCGGGCTTTTTTTATTAGAAGTGCGCAGTACCAGGATCGAGCTGCGGGCTGTCGCCGGGATGGGTGAAGAGCTTGCCTTTTTCGGCCCAGAGCGTTGCGGCAACGCTGATCGCACCGAAGACGGCAAAGCCTGCGAAGAGCGGCTGGACTGTGCCATTGAATAGCTGGCCGACGCCGCCGCCGAGAAGGGCACCGAAAGTCGTCGACACGAAGCCCGTGATCGCTGTTGCCGTGCCGGCCAGATTGCCCATCGGCTCAAGGCTGATTGCCGTGAAATTGGTGGCGATCACCGCAAACAGCATTAGCAGCACCGTGAAGAGGGCGTAGTCGAGCGCGAAATTGACTGTGCCTCCGAGCGCCATGACGAAGCCGAAAGCAGAGATGACGGTAAAGAGAAGCACCGCTGCATGGGAAATGCGGCGCATGCCGAAGGTGCGGACAAAAAAGCCGTTGGCAAAGTTGGCGACGGCGATGCCACCGGCGGTCGCCGCAAACGCGATCGGCAGCCAGTCGCCGAGGCCATAGACCTCGCCGAATACCTGCTGGACGGAGATGACATAGGCGCTGATGACGCCGGTGAACATCGTGAGACCGATCATGTAGCCGCAGGTAATGCGGTTGGTCAAAACGGTCTTGAAGCCATTGCCGACGGCGGCAAACGAGAGCGGTATGCGCTCCTCGCGCGGCAGCGATTCCTTCAGCCGGGCGGCTGCCCATATGAAAAGGATCGAGCCGACGAGACCGAGCAGTATAAAGATCCAGTGCCAGTTGGCATAGCTGATGATCAGCTGGCCGACCGACGGGGCGACGATCGGCACGATCATGAAGACGATCATCACGAAGGACATCACGCGTGCCATTTCGCGGCCACCGAAGCAGTCACGGACGATCGCCATGCTGGTGATGCGCACCGCTGCACCGCCAATACCCTGGACGAAACGCATGACGAGCAGCATTTCGAAGCTCGAGGTCGCGGCCGCGCCGAACATCGCAAGCACGTAGACGGCGAGACCGCCAAGCAGGATGTTGCGGCGGCCGAAGGCATCGCAGAGGCTGCCGAACAGGATCTGCGACACACCGAAGCCGAAGAAGAACACGGCGATGACCAGCTGGGCGTCGTTGGTATTAGTGACGTTGAGCGAATGGCCGATGGCCGGCAACGCCGGCAGCATGCTGTCGATCGCCATCGCAACGCTCGCGGTCATGATCGCGATGGTGATGACGAATTCGGCAAAGCCCATGCCGATGCGGGCCGAGCCCTGGTTTTCGATGTGCGTCGTATGATCCGCCGCCATAATGAAGTCCCCCAAAGAAAATGCTGTCCGGCTGCCTAGACAGCCGGATTGTGAGGCTGGAAAAGCCGTCCCTTTTCGGCAATCAGCACGAAGCCGAGACCGATGAAGGCGACGGTGAAATAGCCGATAACCATCGGCAGCGCCGTGCCGTTGAATGCCTGGCCGATGGCCGCACCGATAGCTGCACCGCCGATGGTGCTGGTGAAGCCGAGAACCGATGATGCGGTACCGGCGACATGGCCGAGCGGCTCCATCGCCAGCGAATTGAAGTTCGAGCCGATCCAGCCGAACTGGAACATCGCCAGCCCGAACAGACAGATAAAGACCGGGAAGGGCGTTGGCTGCGGACCATAAAGCTGCACCAGCAGCCAGATGGTGTTGACGATGATGAAGCCGACGAGCGAGGCATGCGACAGCCGCCGCATGCCGAAGCGGCCGACGAGACGCGAATTCAGGAACGATGAGAACGACATGAAGATCGCAACGCCGGCAAAGGCGAACGGGAAGTAGACCCCGAGATCATAGATGCCTACATACACCTGCTGCGCCGAGTTGATGAAGCCGAACAGCGCGCCGAAGACGACGGTGGTCGCCAGCGTGTAGCAAAGGGCGCTGCGATTGGTGAGCACCAGCTTGAAGCCGCCGATAACGGATTTTGCGGTGAACGGGCGGACATTGGCGGGCGCCAGCGTTTCCGGCAGCCGGTTATAGGCCCAGATCAGGATCAGTGTCGCCATCGCGCCGATGAAGACGAAGATCATGTGCCAGGTGGAAAACAGCATGACGAGCTGGCCGGTGCCCGGTGCGATCACCGGCACGATCATGAAAGTCATCGAGATCAGAGACATCACTTCGGCCATCTGGCGGCCGCCATAGATGTCGCGGACGATCGATATGGTGATGACGCGGGTGGCCGCAGCGCCGATGCCCTGGATGAAGCGAAGCACCAGCAGGCCGCCAAAGGACGGGATCAGCGCAATGCCGAAGGCGGAACAGATATAGATGACGAGGCCCACGAAGAGCGGTTTGCGGCGGCCGAAACGGTCCGATATCGGGCCGAAGAACAGCTGCGCCAGACCAAAGCCGAAGAGATAGGCTGAGACGACGAACTGGCGGTGATTTTCGCTTTCGACCCCAAGATTGGCGCCGATCTGCTGGAGGGCGGGAAGCATGACGTCGATGGCGAGAGAATTGACGGCCATCATGAAGGCAGCCAGAAAGATGAACTCTCGCTTGCCCATAGGTGTTCGACCCGCGGCAACGGTGGGAGAGGTGTCCGTCACTTTAGAAATTCCCATAAACAGGCCAAGGCGCTGTTCAGCACAGCGCCTCGGACTCAAATCAAATCAGGTTTGGAAACCGGACGGACGCCCGGTGCCCGGTCAGGAGGCGGCGCGAACCGCGACGCCGTTTTCCTGCAGATGCTGCTGCAATTCGCCCGCCTGGAACATTTCCCGGACGATGTCGCAGCCGCCGATGAACTCACCCTTCACGTAAAGCTGAGGGATCGTCGGCCAGTTGGAGTAATCCTTGATGCCCTGGCGGATTTCCGAATCGGCGAGCACGTTGATGCCCTTGTAGTCGACGCCGATGTAATCGAGAATCTGGACGACCTGGCCGGAGAAACCACACTGGGGAAACTGCGGCGTGCCCTTCATGAAAAGGACCACGTCGTTGCTCTTGATTTCGTTGGCGATGAATTCGTTGATGCCGCTCATGGGACTTAATCCTTTCAACAGGCGGGTTAAAGGCCCACCGTTTCAATCGTTTGCTTTAGATAGCATGCGCCCGATCAAATTCCAGCAGTCAATGCCAAAAAAAGACCAATCGTAAGCATGCTAGGTAATGTTGTTGCGCTTTCGTTACGCCGCTGTCTTCAGCGGCTGCGCTGCTTGGTGCGGACGGCTGCGGTGCGGCGCTTGCTGACCTGTTTCTTGGCGGTCTTGCGCGGGGCGGCAGCCTTCTTGAACCGGCCAGTGGTTGCCGAGCGCGTCTGACGTTTCGTGCGCTTCGTCGTGTTGCTTCCGCTGGTCTTCTTCAGGATTTCCTTGAGAACGCTTTCGACCACGCCGTTGACAAGTTCCTTGATAAGATCGGCCATCCAATACCCCCTGCGACACAAACCGGTTCCTCGGCTATTGAATTCCGGATGTTTTAGGTTAGCAAGCGGAGTTCGCGTCCGTTCGTGCTTTTTCCGCCTTATTTGGCGTGCAAGGCGGCGGCCGATGGCGCCATGGGGGCTTGCCGGAAAGATAGTGATGGAACTGATCAGGAAGCGGGTGGTCCTGCATTTCCCGGGCTTCGAGCCGCTGGATGGACGCGCGCAGCGGGCGCGCTACGAGCGCTCCGCCAAGCAGAGTGCTGCGGCGTGGAATTACGCGGTCGAGACGGGAGACGCGGAAACATCCGATTATCCTCTGCGCTTTACCGTTCATGCCAATGCGCCGGCTTGGCAGACCGAAAACACGATCCACATCTTCGACCACGACGAACTCGTCCAGTCGCTTCGCAATAAGCCTTTGGCGCGGCGGATGGCGGATGGATTTGCCGCGGCAGCGAGGATTATCGCCGATGGCGCAATGACGGGCTATTTCCGCCACGCCTGGCGTTTCGGCCTGTTCTTCATCTTTCCCTTTCTGCTGATGATGCTCGGCATGCTGCTGACTGCCGCCATCGCGCTTCTGCCCGTTGGCGCCGGTTTTGCCGCATGGCATCTGGTCTGGAGTCTGCCGCTTGCCGGCATCTTCTTTGCCTTCGTGTTTCTGCCGTTCACGGAACGGTTCCATACGCTGCACCTGTTTGCCGATTGGGAGATGGCCGTCGGGCTCGGGCACATGAACAGGCCGCAATTCCAGGACTTTCTGGAGCGCTGTGCTCTGGCCGCGCGTGCGGCTCTTGCGGAAGAGGCGGACGAATATGTCATCTCATCGCACAGCATGGGCTCAAGCGTGGCTGCGCATGTTCTCGGGATGCTGCTCGAGCGCGAGCCGGGTCTGCTCCATGGCAAGCGCGTCGTTTTTGCCTCGCTTGGCTCCGCGGTGCTGCAATGTGCGTTGCTGAAGTCTGCCACCCTGTTGCGGTCGCGCGTCGGCGCCATTGCCCGAAATCCCGCGGTCTTCTGGCTCGACGTTCAGTGTCTGACGGACGCGATCCATTTCTACAAGGTTCCGGTCGTCGCCGTTTCCGGTCACGGTGATGCGCCGCAGGCAAAGATGCTGTTCATCCGCGTCAAACAGATGCTGACGCCCGAGCACTACAAGAAGATCAAGCTCGATTTCCTGCGGGTGCACCGGCAATACGTGCTTGGCCCTGATTTGCAGGCGTCCTTCGATTTCACGCTGCTGACTTCTGGGCCGCTGGCGGGAACGGTGATGGCTGATGGGGCGTTGAAGTCGGGGCTAGCAGAGATCAGCTAACGGAAAAGTTGGTGATCGATGCGGAACAACTTGAAATCCGATGCCGATGGATTGTTGATCTGGATCAGTCCCGGCCAGGAGCCGCCTTGCGCAAGCGCAGCATAGACCGGCGCTTGGCTGGCGTCGACCGGTAGCGGAAACGCACAGACGGCGACATAGTCAAAAGGAGCGGCTGCTTCTCTTCGGATTTCGCTGTCTGCCGACGTGAAAAGTTCGAACATGCGCTTCATCCCGGGCGACGCACGGTGAAATGGAAGCGCTGCGACCGAGAAACCCGGAGGCAAGGCGAACGCAAGCGGAAGCGAAAGCCCGGCCGGAACGGCGATCTTGCCCGGCGCGACAGATGACAGAACCGAGAAATCCTGGCCCTCACACTCGCTGTAGGCCATGTAGTCGATCGCGTCGTAGCTCTGTTCCTGGGGCGGGAAAACCAGACGGAGTAACAGCGCGATCGCGATGACCGATGCCAAAGCGGCGCCGACGAGGCGCTGAGCCTCCTTGCCGTTTGGCCCAAAGCTCTCGGGAGCGGTCACTATTTGCAGTGCGTACGGCAGAAAAAGCGGTACGAAGGCGAAGGTAAATCTGATGTTTCGGGTCTGCAGCAGTGTTATCGCGAGACTGGCGACGGCAATTGCAAAGACGATGACAAGACCGGCATTTCCTCGCCGGGCGGCTTGAAGAATGGCCGGTAGTGCCGCAATGGCGATACACACGAGTACGCCAAGCATCATCAGGATCGTGAACTGCGGATGCTGGAAATAGTAGATAAAACTGAATTCCTGCGGAACGCGGTCAAGCCAGTCGTGACGCGACAGCGGATCGATCATCCAGTAGGGGCCGGATAGACATCTCGGGAAGATGTAGGCGGTCACGCCCAAGAATGCGCCGCCCATTGCTGTAAGGGCAGCAATCTTGATCGGTGCTGTCTGCCGATGCAGCACTAAACCGCCGATCAGCAAGATCGATGAGCAGCCGAGCGCCAGAACGATATAGGGAGCTGAGAAGGAATCGCATTGTGTCGATCGTATTGCCGCAGGTCCGATGAATGCGAAGGCTGCGGGCAACGTCAACAGCAGGATCGTGGCTGCCGCGCCGAGAAGAACATCCCGGGATTCGGCGATCTGAAAGATGAAGCAGCCCACCAGCCCCAGGAATGCGACGGCGATCAGCGGCAGACCCTCAAGGCCGACGATGATGCAGATCATCGTCCCGATGCCCATCAGAATTCCACCGCCTCGGCTCCAGCGCTCCAGGCCGACACCGATCATCAGCAAGCCCAGGATCTGCATGTTGTGATGGTCTATGCGCGTGGGAACGAACTCCCAGATCGCATAGGTCATAAAAACGATACTGACGACGAGGATCGGATAGCTGATGACGACGCCGCTGCGCATCTGCCGGGAGAAGAACATGGCCGTCAGAGCGCTGAACCCGACGAGCATCACTGGCGGCCAGATATGGAATGCGATCTGGAGCGCGTGCTCCGGTCCTAATGCCGGCGAGAGCAGATAGGCAATCGTCACAAAGGGGAGGTCGATCAGCCGCGACCAGGGCGATGTGTAGGGCTCCGGCGTTGCGATCACCGGCAGACCGAGATCAAACCAGTGTCCGCCACCGAGGAAAAGATGACGGATCTGAAGTTCCCGCATCTTGTCGTCGATATCGCCGAGAAACGCCTGACCGTCGGCCAGATCCAGGAGGGCGATGATCAGGCTGAGCGGCGCGATGATCGCAAATACTCTCAGCCAGGAAGAAGAACGGTCGCTACTCTCTGCCTCAGCTGCAATGCCCGGGAAACCAGAAGTCATGCCAATATCCGCCGCTCTCGTGTGCGGGGGAATTATGGACGGCAGACGATTAAAATTGCGCTAGGGCGCGGAAGGGGCCGAAAAAGAAAATGCCCGGCTTGGCCGGGCATCCATCTGTCTTATTCCGGCGCCGAGGTCTGAAGCGCCAGGGCATGCAAGATGCCACCCATATTGCCTTTCAGCGCCTCGTAGACCATCTGGTGCTGCTGCACGCGGCTCTTGCCGCGGAAGGCTTCAGCAACGACTTCGGCAGCGTAGTGGTCGCCGTCACCCGCCAGATCACGGATCGTCACCTTGGCACCGGGGATCCCGGACTTGATCATGTCTTCGATGTCGCCGGGTTTCATGGGCATGATCGATTTACTCCTTGCGCATCATTCGGCAGCGGCAAGCGCGTTGCCGCCGTCCATGAATTCAGGGAACCACGATTCATGGGCATTGCGCAATTGCTGAATGGGCAGCGAGATCAGATCGTCGATAACAAGGTTCTCACCGGAAACAGAACCAAGGCGGCGGAACGGTATGCCGGCACCTTCGGCATTAGCACAAACGAAGTTTGCGACATCGGCCTTGACCGCGATCACATAGCGGGCCTGGTCTTCGCCGAAGAGCAGGGCATGGGCGGCACCCTTGCCCTCTGACAGCGTGACATTGAGGCCCTTGCCCGACGACATTGCCATTTCGGCAAGCGCCAGTGCCAGGCCGCCAGACGAAATATCGTGGCAGGCGGAAACCTGGCCGTTGCGGATCGCGGAGCGGACGAAGTCGCCGTTGCGGCGCTCTGCAAAGAGATCGACCTCCGGCGCCGGACCATCGGTGCTGCCGATGATGTCGCGCAGGTAGATCGATGAGCCGAGATGGCTGCCGTCGGTGCCGATCAGGATCAGCTGGTCGCCTTCGGTGGCGCTGCCGATACGGGCCATGGACTTCCAGTCGGGCAGCAGGCCAACGCCGGCAATGGTCGGGGTCGGCAGGATGGCGACGCCGTTGGTCTCGTTGTAGAGCGAGACATTGCCCGAGACGATCGGGAAGTCGAGTGCGCGGCAGGCTTCGCCGATGCCCTTGATGGATTCGACCAGCTGGCCCATGATTTCGGGCTTTTCCGGATTGCCGAAGTTCAGGTTGTCGGTCGCAGCCAGCGGCTCGGCGCCGGTGGCGGTGATGTTGCGCCAGCATTCGGCAACAGCCTGCTTGCCGCCTTCGAACGGATCGGCCTCGACATAGCGCGGCGTGACGTCCGAGGAGAAGGCGAGCGCCTTGGTCGGATGGCCCTCGACGCGGACGACACCGGCGTCGCCGCCCGGCAGCTGCAGCGAGTTGCCCTGGATCAGCGTGTCATACTGCTCGTAGACCCAGCGGCGGCTCGACTGATTGGCGGAGCCGACGAGGTCGAGCAGGGCCTTGTTGTAATCGGCGGGTGCTTCGATGAGTTCGGCCGGGAGCGGCGCGCGCTTGCCGGATTCGCGCCATGGGCGGTCGTATTCCGGAGCCTGATCGCCGAGATCCTTGATCGGCAGGTTCGCGACTTCCTCGCCCTGGTGGACGCAACGGAAGCGCAGATCGTCGGTGGTCTTGCCGACGATGGCGAAATCGAGGCCCCACTTGACGAAGATCGCCTTGGCGACCTCTTCCTTCGACGGTTCGAGAACCATGAGCATGCGCTCCTGGCTTTCAGACAGCATCATTTCATAGGCGGTCATCTGCTCTTCGCGGACGGGAACCGTGTCGAGGTCGAGCAGGATGCCGAGATCGCCCTTGGCGCCCATTTCGACGGCCGAGCAGGTGAGGCCGGCGGCACCCATGTCCTGGATGGCGATGACGGCGCCTGTTTTCATCAGCTCGAGGCAGGCTTCCAGCAGGCACTTCTCGGTGAAGGGGTCGCCGACCTGAACGGTCGGGCGCTTTTCTTCGATCGACTCGTCGAATTCGGCCGATGCCATGGTGGCACCGCCAACGCCGTCACGGCCGGTCTTGGCGCCGAGATAGACGACGGGAAGGCCGACGCCTTTGGCTTCCGACAGGAAGATGGCATTCGACTTTGCAAGGCCTGCAGCGAAAGCGTTGACGAGGATGTTGCCGTTGTAGCGGGCATCGAATTCGACTTCACCGCCGACAGTGGGGACGCCGAAGGAATTGCCGTAGCCGCCGACACCGGCGACGACGCCGGAGACGAGGTGGCGGGTCTTCGGGTGGCTCGGCTCGCCGAAGCGCAGCGCGTTCATCGCCGCAATCGGGCGGGCGCCCATGGTGAAGACGTCGCGCAGAATGCCACCGACGCCCGTCGCCGCACCCTGGTAGGGCTCGATGTAGGACGGGTGGTTATGGCTTTCCATCTTGAAGACGACGCAGTCGCCGTCATCGATATCGACGACACCGGCATTTTCGCCCGGACCCTGGATGACGCGCGGTCCCTTGGTCGGCAGGGTGCGCAGCCACTTCTTCGAAGACTTGTAGGAGCAGTGCTCGTTCCACATGGCCGAAAAGATGCCGAGCTCGGTGAAAGTCGGCTCGCGGCCGATCAGATCCAGAATCCGCTGATATTCATCCGGCTTCAGGCCGTGGCTGGCGATGAGTTCGGGGGTGATCGGGCGGGTATTGGATATGGTCATGAGCTCTCGAAAGTCCCTGCCGTTGCGCGTTTTGGGGTGTCTTTAACCCAAGTTGGCGCGGCGCGCGACAGGAAAATGCCCGCCGTCAACAAAGACGGGACGGAGCGCCTTTCGAAGCGGCAAGTGCCTAGAATTTGTAGCCCAGCTGCAGGCCGGCGCGCGTCATGCCGTTGTTCGGGCCGTCGCAGAGATTGGCATGCGAGGAGTGGGCGATCTGGGCCATGACATTCCAGTGATTGTCGAAACGGTAGCCGGCGCCGATATATTCGTGAAACAGCACACGGCAGCCAAGCGCCGGGCCGTCGTCGTTCTCATCCAGTTCACCCGTGTGGATGACGCCGCCGAAACCCGCTTCGGCGAAGACCTTTTCCGAAAAGTCGGCGGTCCAGGAAAAGCCGGTGAAGACCTGTGTTGCCGATCCGGATGTGCCGATCGACGTTCCCAAATGGATGCGCGGGCGGGCCAGTTTCTGCAGGCCGGTGGCCTCGTCGTGGCCAAACGGATCGAAGAACAGCGTCAATTCAGGGAAGACGCCGTCCTCATGTTCGCTGCCGCCCTGGATGGAGGCCGAGGCGCCGAAGCGCAGTTCGTCGAATATCTGATCCTGCGCATGGGCGGGGAGGCTCGCTGATCCGGCAATGAGAATGGCGGCTGCAGATGCTGACAGGAAACGCAACGCCACTTTACGGATACAAGCGTCCATAGGCTGTCCCTCGCGCCCATCGAATCACAGCAACGGCTGATGACCGATTGGAACTCAGCGTGAGGCGCCGGTAAAGAGGCCCCTAAAATATGACAGGGTTCGGCATTGCGCTGGCGCGGAAATGCAACAGGTCACACTTCGCTGTCATAGGACGAGACGCCGCTTTCCAGCAGGCGGCGGAGGATCATCATTCCCTTGGCAAGCTCGGCGCTGCCGCCCGGCGATGAGAAGGCAACGCGGACACGGTGGAACACGCGCTCCGAGCGGGCCGCCTTGAACTCGTCCTCGTCATCAACAAGGACGCCTTCCTGATAGGCGGCATTCTTGAATGTGCCCGAGAGCCAGGGTTCCGGAAGCTTCAGCCAGAGGAAAGGCACATGCGGATGCGACACGAAGTCGAAGCCGCCGAGGTGTTCCCTGACAACGGCCTGGCGCGATGCCAGCTCCTTGACGCAGGCGGCGCGAATACGCTCCGCTTCGCCGCTCTCGACAAGACGGGCCGCGGTCTCCGCCAGAATGAAGGGCAGGCCGCCGGTTATCATCTTGTGGGTGACCTTGATACGCTGGGCGAAATGCGGCGGGCAGGCGACCCAGCCGCCGCGAACCCCGGCTGCGACCGACTTCGACAAGCCGTTGACGAGGAAGGTGCGCTCGGGCGCCAGTGAGGCCAGCAACGGTGCATCGTCTCCGGTCATGCCGCCATAGAGATCGTCCTCGATCAGCCAGACACCGTGGCGGCGGGCAATGTCGGCGATGGCCACGCGGCGCGCGGCGGGCATGGTTGCGAGCGTCGGATTATGGGCAGTCGGCATCAGGAAGGCGATCTTCGGGTGCTGCTGATGGCAGACGCGCTCGAAATCGTCGGGGATGACGCCGTGCTCGTCGGAATCGACGATGATGGTGCGGCGGCCGAGAATGCGGGCGCTGCGGCTGACCTGCGTGTAGCTCAGGTTTTCGAAAACGATCTTGTCACCGGGCGCAGACATCGCGGAGATCACGGCGATCGCGGCAGCATGGACGCCAAGCGTCGGCACGATGTTTTCGGCATCCGGCGTCCAGCCGTTGCGCGCAAGCCATAGGCGTCCGGCAGTGAACCAGTTCGCGGGGAAGTGCCGCGAGTAGGACGAGACCTCGGCCATGTGCTGTTCGCCGATCTCACCGAGAATGCCGCCAACGATCTTGCCCTGGCCAAGGTCTGGCGCTGCTGTCGTGTCGAAGCGGATCTTGTTTGGCGGCGCATCGATGGCACGCGTACCGCCAAGCGATAGCGTCAGCGGATCGGCCTGTTCGTTGGGCGCCACCTGCGTGCGATCGAGAACGTAGGTCCCGCGTCCCACTTCTCCGGCAACCAGTCCGCGTTCATGCACCAAGGCGTAGGCCCGGCCGATCGTGCCGATTGTCACCCCGATATCGTAGGCGAGATTGCGTTGTGGCGGAAGCTTGCCGCCGGCGGGCAGGGCGCCGCTGGCAATGGCGGATTCGATGCTATCAGCCAGCCGCATATAGACCGGACCGGAGCCGCGTGAGAGATCAGGGAGCCAATTTGTCATGGTGACAATGAATAGATTGTCACCGTCGCCCTGTCAACATTATGAGACATTACCGCCAGGTAAGATGACAGGAGAGCGGCGATGTCGATAGTACAGCAGATCAAGGGTGATATTGTGCCGATTGTGTCGGTCAATGGTCCGCACGTGATCGTTCCCCGGGTCGAGACGACTGGTCAATCTTGGCTCCAGCGCATGTGGAATGGATTTCTCGTCTGGCACGAGAAGCGCGAGGGAAGACGTGCCCTGCGCGAACTCACAGCCGATCAGCTCAAGGATATCGGGCTATCGCAATCGCACGCCGCACGTGAAGTCGGAAAATCCACCTTCTGGGACTGATCAGCTGCAGGCCTTGCTGCCTGACGACCAGCGATTGACGTCGGCGGCAATGCGGGCAGAGACCGGCTGCGACATCATGGGGCCGAAGGCCTGCAGCTTGGCAGGGTTGCCTTCGGCCTGCACGACGAGATGCGGCAGTCCGGCCGGGCTGTTCTTGTGCACGACCAGAATGCGCGGGCGGCCGGAAAAGGAATTGAGTTCCGGTGCCAGGCGGTAGGTGGCGAAGGATGCATCGCCCGACTTGAACCAGCAATTATTGGCACCGACAGCGACGCGTTCCATGGTGGAGAGCGCGTCGCGGTTTGCGCTGACGGGAGGCGCCTTGGACTGGCAGGACGCAGCCAGCATTCCGATGACAGCAAGAGCGGCGGCAGCCGTGAAGGTGGTCGCAATGCGCATCGGTGGTCTCCCGTGGTGGTTTAGACCCACCTGATATCCGGCGAAGGTTAAGCGGCGATTACGTCGAGCGCCGAAGCGAAGAGACCGCGCCCGTCGGAGCCGCCATGAGCTGCTTCGATCAGGTTTTCCGGATGCGGCATCATGCCGAGAACATTGCCGCTCTCGTTCATCACGCCGGCGATGTCGTTGATCGAGCCGTTCGGGTTCGTGCCTTCGGCATAGCGGAAGACCACCTGGCCGTTGCCTTCGATCTTCGCCAGCGTCTCGGCGTCGGCGAAATAGTTGCCGTCGTGATGGGCAACGGGCGAGCGGATGATCTGGCCCTTGGCATAGGCGCGGCTGAAGTCGGTATCGGCGTTGACGACCTCAAGCTTGACTTCGCGGCAGACGAATTTCAGCGAGGCGTTGCGCATCAGCGCGCCGGGCAGGAGGCCCGCTTCGACGAGAATCTGAAAGCCGTTGCAGACGCCCAGAACCTTGGTGCCCTGCTTGGCCTTCTCGATGATCGCCTGCATCACCGGCATGCGGGCAGCAATGGCGCCGCAGCGCAGGTAATCCCCGTAGGAGAAGCCGCCCGGAATGACGATCAGATCGACATCCGGAATCTGGGTTTCTGTCTGCCACACCGTTACCGGCGCGTGACCGGAGATCTTGGTGAGCGCAGCGATCATGTCACGATCGCGATTGAGACCAGGGAGCTGAACGACGGCGGACTTCATGGGTGCGGTTCAAACCTTGCTTGTGCTTCTGCGAGTTCTCGAAGTTCTAGGCGATTTTCAATGCGATCAAGACGATCGAGAACCTGCCCCATCGTCCCGCGCATATTGTTGATGTCGCCTTGCATCACATGCATGTAATTTCGGAGGCCGATGATTTCCTGACGCACATCGCGCTGCCCTTCCTTGAAGGTGGCGATCTCTGCTTGAATCTTTCTCAAGACTTCAAACAGCAATTCTTGCGTCAGCTCAGCCATCGCGCATTCTCCGCAACCTTCAGTCGAGAGAAATAGTATAATTCTCGATAACGGTGTTGGCGAGGAGTTTTTCGCACATCGCTTTCAGGTCGGATTCGGCCTTGGCCTTGTCCGCACCTTCGAGTTGCAGGTCGAACACCTTGCCTTGGCGGACATTGCCGATACCAGCGAATCCAAGGCCGCCAAGAGCGCCTTCGATTGCCTTGCCCTGCGGGTCGAGGACGCCATTCTTGAGCGTGACGGTTACACGAGCTTTGATCACTTGCCTGTCTTCCCTGACTTACTTGACCAATACAGGCCCGGTGCCGCGCACGGGCTCGTTTTCATTGATGATGCCGAGGCGCCGTGCGACTTCGGAATAGGCTTCCAGCAAGCCGCCCATATCGCGGCGGAAGCGGTCCTTGTCCATCTTTTCCTGCGTTTCAATGTCCCACAGACGGCAGCTGTCCGGCGAGATTTCGTCGGCGAGTATGATGCGCATCATGTCGCCTTCGAAGAGGCGGCCGCACTCGATCTTGAAATCGACGAGCTGGATGCCGACGCCAAGGAAGAGGCCGGTCATGAAGTCGTTGACGCGGATGGCAAGCGCCATGATGTCGTCGAGTTCAGCGGGGTTGGCCCAGCCGAACGCGGTGATGTGCTCTTCCGAAACCATCGGGTCATCGAGCGCATCGGACTTGTAATAGAATTCGATGATCGAGCGTGGAAGGACGACGCCCTCCTCGATGCCGAGGCGCTTGGCCAGCGAACCGGCCGCAACGTTGCGCACGACGATCTCGAGCGGAATCATCTCGACTTCACGGATCAACTGCTCGCGCATGTTGAGGCGGCGAATGAAATGCGTCGGGATGCCGATCTTGTTCAGATGGTTGAAGATGAACTCGCAAATGCGGTTGTTGAGAACGCCCTTGCCGTCGATAACTTCGTGTTTCTTCTTGTTGAAGGCGGTGGCGTCATCCTTGAAGAACTGGATCAACGTACCCGGCTCCGGTCCCTCATATAGAATCTTGGCCTTGCCCTCGTAGATACGGCGGCGACGGTTCATTTTAAGCTTTTCTCTGTCTTGGCGCTCTTGGGATAGCGCAGTGGATCGATCTCGTGGCGTCCCCATAAAGGAAAAGAGTCACTTTCACAATGCGCCAGTAACTCCTTCCCCGGATTCCCAAGATATAGGGATGCGGTCTGAGAGAATCGAAGATATTGCGGATATCAGCCTACAGAATTTTGATGACTGTTGGAAATCAAAGCCGTGGGACGCGCCGGTTATGCAGGCTTATTTGGTGGCGTTGCGCTTGATCTCGCGGCTAAGGCCGCTTTGCAGCGCCCGCGCTCCGCCTTCCTGATGGCGCCAGCTTGCCGCCTGGACATAGGCCGGAATTTGCGCTGCGGGCATTGGCCGGGCAAGCGCGTAGCCCTGCAGCACGTCGCAGCCGAGATCAGCGAGAATGCGGACGTGATCCATGGTCTCGACGCCTTCGGCCGTCACCAGGATATTCAGCGAACGGCCGATATCGATGATCGAGCGCACCAGTTTGCGCTGTTCGGCCGATTGCGGCAGCATGCGGATCAGCTCGCGGTCGATTTTCAGCGTCCTCGGGCTGAGCTTCAGAAGGCTGACGATCGAGGCGTGACCGGTTCCGAAATCGTCGATCTCGATATCGATGCCGAGCCTGCGGAAATGCCGGAGGTTGGCGATCACGGCGTCGTCGCAGTCATCGAGCGAGATCGATTCCAGCAGCTCGAAGGAGAGCGTGCCTGGAGCAACCTTGAGGGCGCGCAGTTTCTTGCCGAGCGCCGGATCGTTGAGACGGCTGGACGAGACGTTGACCGAGATTTTCGGCGCAAGGAATCCGTCCTTTGCCCAAACGGCGCGGTCGGCGAGGGCATGTTCGAGAATGAGCCCGTCGATCGTCGAGACGACGTCGAGATCCTCAGCGATCTTCAGGAAGCGGTCAGGCGCCATCAGTCCGTGTTCGGGATGCTGCCACCGCGCCAAGGTCTCGACGCCGGCGACTTCGAGCGTGCCGGCATGGAACTGCAGCTGGTAGACGGGTACGAATTCGTGGCGTTCAAGGCCCTGCAGGATTTCGTCTGCGAGCCGTTTGGCGGCGATGATGCTGCGGCGGGCATCCTTGGAGAAGAATTCATGCCGGTTCCGGCCGGCACCCTTGGCGCGGTAGAGGGCGATATCGGCGTTCAGCAGGAGCTGCTTGGCGTCCAGATCGGCGCCGCTGTCAGCGGCTATGCCAATGCTGGCGCCGAAGCGGCATTCATGGCCTTCGTAGCGGATCGGCTTGGAAAGCTCGCGGATGATGCGGGCGGCCATATTCGACAGCTTCTTCGTGCCGCTGTCGATGGCGCAGAGAACGACGAATTCATCGCCGCCGATACGCGCGACGAAATCGGTTGCGCGGACGCAGTCCTTCAGGACTTTTGCAGCGTGTTTCAGCATCGCGTCGCCGGCGCGGTGGCCAAGCGTGTCGTTGATCTGCTTGAAGCGGTCGAGATCGATATGCAGCACTGCAAGCGTCAAACTGCCCTTGCGGCATTCCTCGGCGCGCTCTTCGAGCGTCCGGTCGAGATAGCGGCGGTTCGGCAGGCCGGTCAGATAGTCGTGGAGGGCGAGATGCTCGATGCTTTCCTTGGCGGCTTCGAGTTCCTGGTTGCGCGCCTCGGCGAGGTTCTTGGCATTCTGCAGATCGTTGCGGAGCTTAACCTCTTCCGTGACGTCCCAATTGGCGCCGATCAGCTTGCGCTTGCCTTCGGCATCGACGAAGAAAGCGGAGCGGGCGCGAATGACGCGCTCGAGGCCGTCGGCCCTGATGATGCGGAACTCGTGCAACAGGCCCTGGTCCTTGTCGAGGCTCTCGTCCAGCTTGGCGAGTGCAGTGGTCCGGTCATCGGGATGCAGCATCTGTTCCCAGGCTTCGCCGGGCTGGATGCGCGCCGTGCCTTCGAGGCCGTACATGGTGAGAAGCCGGTCGTCCCATTCGACGGTGCCGGCCTCGAGATCAGCTTCGAAGACGCCGATGCGGGTGATGTCGAGCGCCAGATCGAGACGGCGGGAGAGATGCTCCAGCATCTCCTCGGCGCGCTTGCGGGCGGTGATATCGGTGTCGGTGCCGACGATGCGGGCAGGATTGCCGTCCTCATCCCACTCGACGCAGGCGCCGCGGCATTCGATCCAGACCCAATGCCCGTCCTTGTGCCGCTCGCGATACTCGAACACCTGGTATTCCGGGTCGCCGGCAATCTGCCGCTCGATCGCCTTTATCACGAAGTCGCGGTCATCGGGGTGGAGGAGGGCCAGCCACTCCTCATAGTCGCCGTTGGCTTCTTCATCCGGGCCCATGCCGCGGATTTCTTTCCAGGTCTCGGAATAGTATTTCGTGCCGTTGCGATGGTTATGATCCCAGACGCCGAGCCCCGAGCCGATCAGGGCGTAGTTCCAGCGGCTTTCGCGTTCTGCCAGATCCGGCGTATCGCGCACTTCGAGCCGCCGCTTGTCCGCCGGCTTGGCGGGCTTCAGCTCTACGGTTGCCGGATGGTCTTGTCTGGATCGCTTCAAATGCGCGCACTCGATTCATTCGCCTCGGCGCATTATCGTAGCGTTCACTGAAATATCTATTAAAACTCAGGGGTGCCGCGTGGTCAGGGCTTCAGTTTCGACAGAAACTGCGCAAAGACCATCGTGCCCTCCGGCCACGGACCGTGACCGGACTCGGCGTTGATATGTCCGGACTCGCCAGCATCGATCAGCATCGAACCCCAGCTGGCGGCGATATCGTCGGCATGCTCGTAGGTACCGAACGGATCGTTGCGGCTGGCGACGGTGAGTGTCGGGAACGGCAGCGGATCGCGCGGATAGGGGCCGAATGTCATCAGGTGCTTCGGGCGGATATCCGGATTGGCGACATCCGGGGGAGCGACCAGAAACGCGCCAGCCACCCTGTTCTTGAATTGCGGGATCGCATGGATCACGGAGGGGATGCCGAGCGAGTGGGCGACGAGCACGACCGGGCGCGTGGAGGCGTTGACCTCCTCGGCGATGCGGGCGGCCCAATCGTCGCGAACCGGCTTCGACCATTCCGCCTGTTCGACACGGCGCGCCGTGCTGAGCTTTGCTTCCCAGCGGCTCTGCCAGTGATCGGGGCCGGAATTGGTGTAACCGGGGATGATGAGAATATCTGCGTCTGAAACCTTCATGATGCCGCCGATGTGAGAAAGCTTGACCCGTCTGTCAAGGGAAGACGGGACAAAGGCGGCAAAATTTGTTATGGTTTGGCCATTGCCGGTTGCGGATTTCGTGTCGGCCCTTCAAAGCCGATGCTTCTTCCGCCGCCGGTGTACGGCTCACGGAGGAGAAAGCCATGACGGCATTCCATGTCATGACGGGAGCAGGCGAAGCCTATGCGCATCCCGCCATCAACAAGATCAGCATTGCAGACGTCTTCGACGCGCTGAAGCGCGGACTGGACGATTTTCGCGAAAAGCCGTCTCACTATGTCTTCCTGTGTCTGATGTATCCGGTCGCCGGTGTGTTTCTGGCCGTCGCGACATCGAGCGCCAATTTGCTGCCGATGATCTTCCCGCTGATTTCAGGCTTCGCGCTGATCGGCCCGATCGCGGCGATCGGCCTTTATGAGATCAGCCGCCGCCGCGAAACCGGGCTTGATACGTCCTGGACCCATGCGCTCGACGTCCGCCATTCTCCGGCGCTGCCCTCGATCATTGCGGGCGGGCTGCTGCTCTTCGCCTTCTTTGTCGTCTGGCTGGTTGCGGCACAGACACTCTACAGCAATCTCTTCGGCGACGTCTTCCCGCGCTCGGTCGAGACATTCTCGGCGCAGATCTTCGGAACACCCGAAGGCATGCAGCTGATGCTCTGGGGCAATGTGCTGGGGCTCGTCTTTGCCATCGTCGTGCTGGCGACGACAGTCGTGACGTTCCCTATGCTACTTGACCGCGATGTCGGTCTGGTGGCTGCCATGGGCGCCTCGATCCGGGCAACGGCGGCCAATCCGGTGCCGGTGTTCTTCTGGGGGCTCATCATAGCGGTGCTGCTCGTCATCGGCAGCATTCCGCTGTTCGCCGGACTGGCGCTCGTGATGCCGATCCTCGGACATGCGAGCTGGCATCTCTATAGAAAGCTCGTCGCGCCGGCCTGATCTGGCCGGTTAGGACGTCACCGGAACTTTGCGACCTTCCTCCGAGTTGTCTTGCGACATCTTTGAGGGAGGCAGCGCATGGAAGGTGCCAAAAAACTCTTTGCGCATTTCGCGACGAAGATCTCGGAGTTGGCGGGCGCGCCCGTCACCTTCGTTCTTGCCGTCATTTCCGTTCTTGTCTGGGCCGGGCTTGGCCCGGTTTTCGACTATTCGGAGACGTGGCAGCTGGTGATCAACACCGGCACCACCATCGTCACCTTCCTCATGGTTTTCGTGCTGCAGAACGCCCAGACGCGCGATACGCGGGCGATCCAGGCGAAGCTCGACGAGATAATCCTGACCAGCCATGCCGAGAACCGCTTCATCGGGATCGAGAACCTCGACGAGGACGATCTGAAGCATCTCGACCGCTTGGTTGCCAAGGCGGCGAAGGGCAGGCGCAACGCGCAGGAGGATGGAGGGGAGGTCAAGCTTGCCGATGAAGACAAAAGCGGTAAGAGCTCGAAACGGCAGCAGGCTGCGGTCGCTGCCAACAAGAAGGCTGGTGTTGCTGTCAAGAGATCGGCGTCTCCCAAGGCGGCCGGGCGCAAACCGGCAGCTGCCAAGAGCCGCAAGCAGAAAGTAAAAACGGCGCCCTGAGGCGCCATTTGCATTGCAGGTGGTCCGTATCAGCCGAAGACGCGCTTGAAGATCGTATCGACGTGCTTGGTGTGATAGCCGAGGTCGAACTTCTCGCGGATCTGCTCTTCGGAGAGGGCGGCGCGTACTTCCTGGTCGGCGAGCAGCTCCTCGAGGAAGTCCTTGCCCTGTTCCCAGACCTTCATGGCGTTGCGCTGTACCAGGCGGTAAGCGTCTTCGCGGGAGACGCCAGCTTGCGTAAGGGCAAGCAGAACGCGCTGCGAGTGAACAAGTCCGCGGAACTTGTTGAGGTTCTTTTCCATATTCTCAGGATAGATAACCAGTTTCTCAACGACGCCGGCAAGGCGGTTGAGGGCAAAATCCAGGGTGATCGTCGTATCCGGGCCGATGGCGCGCTCGACACTCGAATGGCTGATATCGCGCTCGTGCCAGAGGGCAACGTTTTCCATCGCCGGGACGACCGACATGCGCACGAGGCGCGAGAGGCCGGTCAGGTTTTCGGTCAGGACCGGGTTGCGCTTGTGCGGCATGGCCGACGAGCCCTTCTGGCCCGGCGAGAAAAACTCTTCGGCTTCCAGAACTTCGGTGCGCTGCATGTGGCGGAATTCGATGGCGATGTTTTCGATCGACGAGGCGATGACGCCGAGCGTGGCGAAGAACATCGCGTGGCGGTCGCGCGGAATGACCTGCGTCGAGACCGGCTCCGGCGTCAGGCCGAGCTTGGCGCAGACATGTTCTTCGACGCGCGGGTCGATATTGGCGAAGGTGCCGACGGCACCCGAGATCGCACCGGTGGCGATTTCGGCGCGGGCAGCGACGAGGCGGGCGCGGTTGCGGTCCATCTCGGCATAGAAGCGGGCAAGCGTCAGGCCCATCGTCGTCGGCTCGGCATGGATGCCGTGGCTGCGGCCGATGCGGACCGTGTCCTTGTGCTCGAAAGCGCGGGTCTTCAGGGCGGCCAGCACGCGATCGACACCGGCAAGCAGGATGTCGGCGGCGCGGACGAGCTGGACGTTGAAAGTCGTGTCCAGCACGTCGGACGACGTCATGCCCTGATGCACGAAACGGCTGTCAGGGCCGACGAACTCCGCCAGATGGGTCAGGAAGGCGATGACGTCATGCTTGGTGACGGCTTCGATCTCGTCGATGCGCGCGACGTCGAATACCGCCGCGTTGCCCTTTTCCCAGATGGTCTTCGCCGCGTCCTTGGGGATGACGCCGAGTTCGGCGAGCGCATCGCAGGCGAAGGCTTCGATCTCGAACCAGATGCGGAACTTGGTTTCGGGCGACCAGATGGCGACCATCTCTGGGCGGGAGTAACGCGGGATCATGGCTCACTGCTTTCGTTGGTAGACAAAACTTGCTGGCGCCCCTGTAGCAAAGACGGGCGGCAATCTCAACGCATGCGTTTCGCCAGCGCGAAACTGGTGGCGAGTAGGCAGATCAGGCCGAAGGGCAGGAACAGCCGGACGCCGAGCACCGAGAACTGGTAGACGGCATTGGCGCCGGTAAAGATGAACTCGAAAATCCAGATGACGCTGCCGAAGGGCGCATGCCAGCGCGAATAGAAGATACGGTAATCCATCGAAAACAGAAACGCCGTCATCAGGATCGTGCCAATCGTCAGGCAGGCGAAGAAGGCGGCGAAACGGGTTTCGAGCGGGCGTTGCCAGGCAAAGAAGCGGGCGAGCGGCAGCATCAACGGCCAGGCGAATAGGCCGCCGAAGAAATAGAGCAGCGCGAGTTCGGCAAGATGGCTGGTTTCGAAGCGGTTGCGCAGATAAAGCGCCGCGGTCGCCGAGGCCGTCATCATCAGGCCCCAGAGCAGGGCGCCCGCAAGGACATCGAGCAGCGGTGGCTTTGCGGCGCGCAGGCGTTCCATGGTCAGCGGGCGATCGCGGAGAATGCCGTCATACGCGGCCGGCTTCGGCTGCCGCCCGCAATGCGGCGATCTCGCTGCGATAGGCTTCGGGCGATCCCGCCTTGAATATTGCCGAACCGGCGACGAGCACATTGGCGCCCGCCTTGCCGACGATGGGTGCTGTTTCCAACGTCACGCCGCCATCGACCTGCAGTTCGATCGGCCTGTCACCGATCAGGGACTTGGCGGCGGCGATCTTGCCGGCCATCGCCGGAATGAACTTCTGGCCGCCGAAACCGGGGTTTACGGACATGATGAGGATCAGGTCGATATCGTCGATGACGTTTTCGATGACGGAGAGCGGCGTTGCCGGATTGAGCGTCACGCCGACCTTCTTGCCGAGATTGCGGACGGTCTGCAGCGAGCGGTGCAGATGCGGGCCGGATTCGGCATGGACGGTGATGCGGTCGCAGCCGGCCTTGGCGAAGGCTTCGAGATAGGCATCGACAGGCGCGATCATCAGATGGCAGTCGAAGGTGGCGTCGGTATGGGAGCGCACGGACTTGATGACATCGGGGCCGAAGGAAATGTTCGGAACGAAGTGGCCGTCCATGACGTCGAGATGGATCCAATCGGCGCCGGCTGCGGTCACGTCTCGGATTTCCTGGCCGAGCTTGGCGAAGTCGGCGGCGAGGACGGAGGGGGCGATGCGGATCGGCAGCGTCATGGGGAACTCTCTCTCGTTAAGATGCTCGCCGCGGATTTAGCAGTGTGCGGCGCGACGGGCAACTGATCGAGGTGCCCGATCTGCAGCATCACTCCGAGGCCGCGCCGAGGATCTTGAAGGCGCCGTTGCGCCATTCCTGCAGGCGGTAAGGGTTATCCGTCAGTTCGTGATTGGCTCCGAATGTGACAGGACCGATCGGCGTCTCAAAGCGCGTGCCGGTCAGAACATCGGCCAGCGGCTTGCTGTTTGCCGCTGAGGCCGCCTGCTGCGCGATTGCGGCGGCTGCGGCTGCGGGAAGCACATAGCCTTCCGGTTCGATGCCCTGTTCGCGCATCGCCTGGGCGGCAGCCTTGCCATCCGGCTGGCTTGCATATTCGGGGATCGCGACAGCGTGCACGCCGTCCGCCAGCGCCAGCGGTTGATTGGCGGCCCGCATCGCGTCGCCGCCGAGAATATCGAGCGGGATTTTTTCGGCCGCCGCATCGCGGGCGATGATCGCCACGTCCGAGCGGTCGCCGCCGATGAAGACTTTGGCGGCGCCGGCGCGTTTCAGCCGGCGGACAAGCGCGATCTGCTGTTCCTGGCCTGGCCGGTAGGTGTCGGTGAAGGCCGCCTTCAGGCCGTTCTGCTCAAGAGCGTTCCTGACGGCTTCGGTCAGTTCGCGGCCGTGGATCGTGCCGTCCTCGATGAGGGCGATCGGCGCGGCCGCCCAGTCGCGCAGGATAACCTCGATGATGCGAGCGGCTTCAGCCCCATCAGGTGGGCCAAGACGGAAGAGCGGCCAGCCGTTCTTCAGTGAATCTTCCATCAGGATACGCGAACGGACGGACACGGTGATTGCGGGGATATTGGCGTCCTTCAGCTTCGGCAGGGCGCCTTCCAGCGTCTCGCTGCACAGAAAGCCGATGGCGACCTGGACCTTGGCGGCGATCAGCGCGTCGGCAATCGTGCCGCCGCTGTTGTCCTCGCAGGGTTCGTTGACCGCGACGAAGGTGTTGCCATCCTTAGTGACCTGAAAATTCGCACCGGCGAAGATCTGGGTTCCGAGCTGCTGGAGATTGCCGCCCTGGGGCGCAACGACGCCGATTGTGATGCCGGCTGCATGGCCTGCCGGCGCCGCCATCAGCAGCATCGAAACAGCAGCTATGCCACGCAGAATATTCATAAAAGTCGCCGGCTCCTGACCTTTGTCCATGCCCTTTTATCCGGCGAATACTAATCGTCAAAGAAAAACAGCGTAATAGGCAGCATTTCGTCGCCTTCATTGTAGAAAATGTAACCGATGGCGGCCATATTAGTGACATAACAACAAGCGGCGAGGCCGCAGGAGACCTTCTGTGTTGAGCAGGCAACCGATCGATCCAGCGCTGTATCGCGATGCCATGAGCCGCTTTGGCGGGCATGTCCAGCTGGTGACGACGGCGCTCGGCGATCAGAAGCGCGGCGTGACGATCACGGCCGCATGCTCCGTCTCCGACAGTCCTGCCTGCGTGCTCGTCTGCCTCAACAACAGCAACCCGAAGAATGAAATCTTCTTCCGCAGCGGCATCTTTGCGCTGAACACGCTGGGCGCCCATCATCAGGGGCTGGCGGACGCCTTCTCCGGACGCATGAAGCTCGACAACGAGGACAGGTTCTCGACGGGCAAGTTCGAGAAGCTAGTAACCGGGGCGCCGGTGCTTTCGGATTCACTTGCCTCCTTCGATTGCCGCGTCATGGAAATCAAGGAGATGTCGACGCATCACGTCATCTTCGGCGAGGTGGTCGGCGTGCGTTTTGACGAAACAAAACCGGCTCTTCTCTATATGAACCGCGACTATCACACGCTATAACTTCTCCAAAAGGGAGGAGACATGGCTGATCAGACCGCGCCGCTTCTGCCGCAGTCGATCGATGAGACGATCGCGCTGCTCGGCGGGCAGAATTATCTTGCGGGCCGGGCGCTCGGCACTGTGCTTTTCCTGGCATTGAAGATGAAGCGGCCCTTGTTTCTCGAGGGCGAGGCGGGCGTCGGCAAGACTGAGATCGCCAAGGTTCTTTCAAAGGCGCTCGGGCGTCCGTTGATCCGGCTGCAGTGCTATGAGGGGCTGGATGTTGCCTCTGCCGTCTACGAGTGGAACTACCCGGCACAAATGTTGGAGATCCGGCTGTCGGAGGCCTCTGGCCTGACCGACCGGGAGCGGATCGAATCCGATATCTTTTCCGAGCGCTACCTGATCCGCCGCCCGGTGTTGCAGGCGCTTTCCTCCACAGACGGGCGTGCGCCGGTTTTCCTGATCGACGAGCTCGACCGTACCGACGAGGCCTTCGAGGCCTTCCTGCTGGAGGTCCTGTCCGATTTTCAGGTGACCATTCCCGAGCTCGGGACGATCAAGGCGGACGAACCACCAATCGTCATCATCACCACAAACCGGACGCGCGAGGTGCACGATGCCTTGAAGCGCCGCTGCCTCTACCACTGGGTCGATTATCCGCAAGCGCAGCAGGAGCTGGAGATCATCCGCCGCAAGGTGCCTCACTGCAACGAGACGCTGTCGCGCCAGATCGTTGCCTATGTGCAGCAGCTACGGACACTCGATCTCTTCAAGAACCCGGGCGTTGCCGAGACGATCGATTGGGCGACGGCGCTGACGGAGCTCGATCGGCTGGCGCTCGATCCGGAAACGATTTCCGACACGATCGGCACGCTCCTGAAATATCAGGACGACATCGCCCGCATTCAGGGCGGCGAGGGCGCACGGGTGCTGAAGGATGTCCAGGACGAATTGCGGGTTGCGGGATAGGCGATGCAGGGCGAGAAGGCAGAGGATGGTATCGTCGTTCCGCCGCTTCCGTTGAGTGACGGCCGGTTTGCTGACAATATCGTTTTCTTCGGCCGGACGCTGCGCAAGGCCGGACTGAAAGTTGGCCCGGCCGCGATCGCTGACGCCATCGAGGCGGTGGAAGCGATCGGCATGGGATCGCGCGACGAGTTCCATGCGGCGCTCTCGGCGGTCTTCGTCAAGCGGCATGAGGATGCAGCTGTCTTCGACGAAGCGTTCCGGCTTTTCTGGCGATCGCGCAATCTCGTCGAGAAGATGATCGCGATGATGTCGCCACGGGCGCCGGATACGCGGGAGAAGGAAAAGCAGAGACCGGGAGAGACCCGGGCAAGCGATGCGCTGCTCGGTGACCGGCGCGCCGACAAGCCGCCGCGCGAAGAGCCCGATATCGAGATCGATGCGCGCTTCACGATGTCGGGCAACGAGATCATCCGGCGCATGGATTTTGCGCAGATGTCGGCGGCGGAAATGGCGCTCGCCAAGAAGGAGCTGGCACGCCTGCAGCTGCCGCTCGACCGTGTCGCCACCCGGAGATTCAGGCCATCGCATCGCCACGCGACGGTCGATCCCCGTGCAACGATGCGCGCTGCCCTTCGCACCGGAGGATCGCTGATCCTGCCGCGCTACCGCGAGCGCAAGGAGATCCAGCCGCCCTTGGTGGTGCTCGCCGATATTTCCGGCTCGATGAGCCAATATACGCGGATCTTCCTGCACTTCCTGCATGTGCTGACGGAGCGGCGTCGCCGAGTCAGTACCTTTCTGTTCGGAACGCGGCTGACCAACGTGACGCGGCAGATGCGTAACAAGGATCCGGATCACGCGCTCGATGATTGCGCTGCCGCCGTCAACGACTGGTCGGGCGGAACGCGGATCGGCGAGACACTGCACGAGTTCAACCGTCTCTGGGGACGGCGCGTGCTGGGGCAGGGAGCCGTGGTACTGCTGATCACCGACGGGCTGGAACGCGAGGGCGTCGAGCAGCTTTCGGCCGAGATGGACCGGCTGCATCGCTCCTGCCGGAGGCTGATCTGGCTCAATCCGCTGCTGCGCTTCGATGGCTTCGAGCCGCGGGCGCGCGGCGTTCGCGCCATGCTGCCGCATGTTGACGAATTCCGGCCGGTCCACAATCTATCCTCCTTGAGTGATCTTGCTGCGGCACTCGGGTCCGGCCGCGCCGAGGCGTACCAGCCGCGGCGGTATCTGGAGAGAATAAGAGGCTCTGTATGAGCGAGATGTCTGGCGGCCTCGATCCGCTGATGACGGCGGAAGCCTGGAGGAAAAGCGGCCGCGATGTAGCAATCGCCACGGTCATCGAAACTTGGGGCTCGGCGCCGCGGCCTGCGGGCAGCCATCTGGTGATCGATGCCGACGGCAATTTCGAAGGCTCCGTTTCCGGCGGCTGCGTCGAAGGCGCCGTCATCACCGAAGCGCTCGATGTTATCGGCAGCGGCGAAGCGAAGATGCTGGAATTCGGCGTTGCCGACGAGACGGCCTGGCGCGTCGGGCTTTCCTGCGGCGGACGGATCCGCGTGTATGTCGAAAGGCTCGGCTGATGGAGCTGGCGGCGCTCGAGCGGCTGAATGCCTTGAGGCAGGCACGGATCGCTGCCGCACTCGTCACCGATCTCGGTGGTGGCCGGGCGAGCGTCGTTTCAGAAGGCGACCATTTCTCCGGCGCGCTTGGCGAAGCCATAGCCGCTGCCTTTCGCTCGGGTCGCTCGAGCATTGTGGAGGCCGATGGCGGGCGCTATTTCCTCAACGTCCATCTGCCGCCGCCTGATATCGTCATCATCGGCGCGGTCCATATCAGCCAGGTCCTGGCGCAAATGGCAGCGCTGGCAGGCTTCGACGTCAGGATCATTGATCCACGGACGGCTTTCGCGACGCCGGAGCGTTTTGCGGGGATCGACTTGACGGCCGACTGGCCGGTCGATGTCCTGAAGGACAAGCCGCTCGATCCCTATACGGCGCTGGTCGCGGTGACGCACGATCCGAAGATAGACGATTTTCCGATTGCCGAGGCGCTGCGCCGCGGCTGTTTCTATGTCGGTGCGCTGGGAAGCCGGAAGACGCATGCTTCGCGTATCGAGCGGTTGAGGGCCGAGGGTTTCCCGGATGAGGCGCTGGCGCGCATCAACGGGCCGATCGGGCTCAATATCGGTGCAGCCAGTCCGGCAGAGATCGCCGTCGCCATCCTGGCGCAGATCATCGAGGCGCTGCGCTCGCGCAATCTCCTATCTCCGAAGGGTGACATGGGATGAAGTTCGGCGAATTTCTGGTCACCGGTGCCGAAGGATTGATGCTTGCGCATGCGGTGAAACTGCCCGGCCGGACCTTGCACAAAGGCCACCGCGTTTTGCCGGAGGATATCGAAACGCTTCGGCGAGCCGGTATTGCCAGCATCACCGCAGCGCGCATCGAGGACGGCGATCTCAGCGAAGACGAAGCCGCGCGGCAGCTCGCTGGAGCAATCGCGCCGGATCATCTGCGCTTTTCAGAGGCAGCCACGGGGCGGGTGAATGTCTATGCGGCGGCAGATGGGCTGTTTGTCGCGGACCGCGCCATCGTCGACCGCGTCAATCGCATCGATCCGGCAATCACGCTCGCCTGTCTTGCGGATCATGCGCGCGTGCGGACGGGCGACATGGTGGCGACCTTCAAGATCATTCCGCTTGCGGTGTCAGGCCACAAGGTTGAGGCTGCGTGCGATGCATTGCGGGCTGCGGTGGCCTTCGAGGTCAAGCCTTTCGCCGAATATGCGGTATCGCTTGTCGCTACCGAACTGCCGTCGCTGAAACCTGTGGTCATGGACAAGACGGCGCGCATTCTGGAGCGGCGGCTGGCAGCATCCGGCAACCGGTTGGCACGCGAGCAGCGTGTGGCTCACGGGCGCGACGCCGTCGCTGTCGCCATTGGTGAGGCAATGGTGGCTGCCGATCGCTTCCCGAAGCTGGTGATCGTCTTTGGGGCGTCGGCCGTCATCGACGAAGATGATGTAATCCCGGCGGCGATCCGGCAAGCCGGCGGTGAGATCCTGAGCGTCGGCATGCCGGTGGACCCCGGCAATCTGATGGTGCTCGGGCGGATCGGGGAGACTTATGTCGTCGGTGCGCCGGGCTGCGCCCGCAGTCCGAAGGAGAACGGCTTCGACTGGGTGCTGGATCGCATCCTGGCTGGAGAGAAACCCGATGCCCATGATCTGACGGGCATGGGTGTCGGAGGGCTGCTGATGGAGATCGAGACACGGCCGCGGCCGCGGGACAGTGCTGAGGATCGTCACCGGCCGGTGACGGTTGCCGCGGTCATCCTGGCGGCGGGCAAAGCCAGCCGTATGGGTGAGGGTGGTGCCCACAAGCTGCTGGCGGAATTCGACGGCAAAGCGCTGGTGCGCCGTGCCGCCGAAACCGCGCTCGCTGCCGATGCGGCATCCGTCATCGTCGTGACTGGTCACCGGGGAAGCGAGATCGAGGCCGCCCTCTCGGGATTGGTTGTGACTGCCATCGAGAACCCCGATTATGCGTCCGGCATGGCAAGCTCACTCATTTCAGGATTTTCAGCGGTGCCGGCACGCGACGCGGATGGTGTGCTTGTCATGCTCGCGGATATGCCGGGCGTGACGGTTGCCGATCTCGACGCCCTGATCTCCGCCTTTCGCACGGCGTCCGGACGGGCGATCGTTCGCGCGGTGTCCTGCGGCAAGCGTGGCAACCCGGTCATTCTTCCGCGCTCGCTCGGCGATGCCGTGATGCGGCTTGAAGGCGATGTCGGGGCGCGGCATATCATCGAGACATCCGGATTGCCTGTGATAGATGTCGATATCGGCGATGCGGCACATCTGGACGTGGATACGCCGGAGGCCGTTGTGGCCGCCGGTGGTATTTTGAGGGGATAGAATGGATATCGCAGCGATCGAGGAAATGTTTCAGGGTCTTGGCCCTGTCACCATCAAGCGGATGTTTGGCGGCAAGGGTATCTATCACCTCGGCCGGATCATCGCGATCGAGCTGCGCGACGAGATGCTTCTGAAGGCCGACGAGAAGAGCGCGCCGGAATTCGCCGATGCCGGCGCCAGCCAGTGGTCCTACGAGGGCAAGAAGGGCAATCCGGTGAAGATGCCCTACTGGTCTATCCCCGAGAATGCCTATGATGATCCGGATGAGATGGCGAAATGGGTCAGGCTTGCCTACGAGGCAGCCCTGCGCGCCGAGTGATCAGCGAAGGTCTGTATCGCGGAGAAAATCGATTGCCGCGCGGGCAAATTCGGAGAGTGGTTGCGGCAGCTCATTGCGGCCGAACCATCCGAAATCGGAAAGCTTATCCGGCTCAGTGATCTCGGGATCGCCGCGAAACTCGTCGGCGATGTAAAGCAGCGAAATCCAATGCTGCCTGTCGGCCTGGCTCAGCACCTCTGCCGGACCAAGCAGTCTGACAGCGCGGATTTCGAGGCCGGTTTCTTCCTCGGCCTCGCGGCGTGCGGCCTCGGCGGTGGTTTCCATGAAATCCACCTTGCCGCCTGGAATGCTCCAGTGGGCCGGTTCCGGCGCCTTGACGCGGTTATAGAGAAGAATCTTGCCGTCACGCAAAATCACCAGGCCTACGCCGAGGCCTGGGAAATCGATGCCGGGCTGACCCATCGCGGGATCAGACCTTAGCGCTGGCTGCGATCAGCATGAAGGCAGGGATGTCGTCGCCGAAACCAACCGGTGTCGGGCCGTCATCGTGGTCGCGGTAGCGGCGGCGGTCGCGAGAGTCGTCGTTTGCCGGATAGGGCCGAGCGTTGCGCGCGTTGTTGTGCTGCTTGTTCTCTGCCTTGCGCTCTTGCTTCACGCTTTCGACCTTTACTGGGGCTGGTGCTGCGACTTCGATGATTTCGGCGGTAGTATGTTCGACGGCGGTATCAGATTTATGACCCGAAGCGCCGCGGCCCTTGCCGCGGCCGCGATCGCGGCTCTTGTCGCCACGGCCGCCGCGTCCCGGACGATCCGTCTCCTTGCTTTCCTCTGCAGGAGGCAGGGCGCTGAGATCGCCGTTCAGCCATTCGACCTTTTCGCCGATCAGCTTTTCGATCGCATCGGTGAATTTCATATCGCGCTTGGTCACCAGCGTGAAGGCGGCGCCGGAGCGGCCTGCGCGGCCGGTACGGCCAATACGGTGAACGTAATCTTCCGAATGGATCGGTACATCGAAGTTGAAAACGTGGCTGACATCGGGAATGTCGAGGCCGCGTGCAGCGACGTCAGAGGCCACCAGAAGCTGGAGCTGGCCGTCGCGGAAGTTTTGCAGCATGGTGGTGCGCGAACGCTGATCCATATCGCCATGCAGCGCGCCGACGGAGAAGCCGTGCCGCTCCAGCGAGCGGAACAGATCGGCCACATCCACCTTGCGATTGCAGAAGATGATGGCGTTCTTCAGCTCTTCTTGGGCGCGCACGAGATCACGCAGGGTAGCGCGCTTCTCATAATCCTTGCCATGGGTGGCGACGAAACGCTGGGTGATGGTCTTCGAAGCGGAAGCCGGCTTGGCGACTTCGATGCGCTCCGGGTTCTGCAGGAAGCGGTCGGCCAGCTTCTGGATCTCCGGCGGCATGGTGGCCGAGAAGAACAGCGTCTGGCGGGTGAACGGGATCATCTTGGCGATGCGCTCAATATCCGGGATGAAGCCCATGTCGAGCATGCGGTCGGCTTCGTCGATGACGAAGATCTCGACGCCGCTCATCAGCAGCTTGCCGCGCTCGAAATGGTCGAGCAGTCGGCCGGGCGTGCAGATCAGAACGTCGGCGCCGCGCTCAAGCTTGCGGTCCTGTTCTTCGAAGGACACGCCGCCGATCAGAAGGGCGACGTTCAAACGGTGGTTCTTGCCGTATTTCTCAAAGTTCTCGGCGACCTGGGCCGCGAGTTCGCGGGTCGGCTCGAGAATCAGAGTGCGGGGCATGCGGGCGCGGGCACGGCCCTTTTCCAGCAGCGACAACATCGGCAGAACGAAGGACGCCGTCTTGCCCGTACCCGTCTGTGCAATACCGCAAATGTCGCGGCGCTGCAGGGCGAACGGGATGGCGCCCGCCTGAATAGGGGTCGGGATCGTGTAGCCGGCGTCGGTAACGGCGGAAAGCACTTTTTGGCTCAAGCCAAGATCAGCAAATGTCGTCAAAGGGAAAACTATTTCCGTTCAGGTTCGGCCGAACTCTGGCTGAGTCGGCGGGATTGCATGCCGCAATGCAGCGCGACATATTCCCAAACGGCTTGCAAGTCAAGGAATACGGGCCTTGCAGCCCTTGCACAGGTAAAGCTGTGGTTACTGCCTTTGGTTATTTTATATAGGTCGCCAGTTTCAACCCTGCATTCATGAAATACATCGGGTCTACGGCGCGGCCGTTCTGGCGTACTTCATAGTGCAGATGCGTGCCGGTGGAGCGGCCGGTGCTACCTGCGAGACCGATAACATCGCCACGATCGACGGTGTCGCCGACCTTTACCAGGATCTGCGACATGTGCCCATAGCGGGTGGAAATGCCGTTACCGTGATCGACTTCCACCATGTTGCCATAGCCACCTGTCCAGCCGGCGGTGGTGACCTTGCCAGCGGCCGTCGGGCGAACCTTTTCGCCGGGGGCAAAGCGGAAGTCTATGCCGGAATGAAGTGCCAGGCGGCCGAGGAACGGATCGCGGCGGTTGCCGAATGGGCTGGTGATGTCCTTGCCGATGCCGGGATTGCGGAAGGGCAGGGATTCGGCGGTGTTGCGCACGGTCTCAAGTCTCGTCAGAGCCGTGTCGAGTTGCACAAGGGAATTGTCGAAATCGTCTTCGCTCTCCGGCTCGACATAGGGGCCGCCGACGGCGCTGTCGTCATCGCCGGCTTTTGCCGTCTGCTGCGGGACTGAAATGCTGAAGCGGTTCAGGACGCTGGAAATGGCATCGGCGGCATCGCCTGCATCGGCTGTCAGTTGATCGACCCGCGAACGCTGGTCTTCCTCGACGCCTTTCAGCGAAAGCGTGACCTTGGAAAACAGGCGGTCGGCGCGGTCGCCGACGGTTTCAGGTGCGGGAACATAGGCGAGGGTGGTATTGTCAGGCGTGGCGTCCGCCGGTTCGCTGCCGCCTGAAAGCATCTTGTTGATCGCTGCGGCGCCGCCCGAAAGCGATGCGCGCTTGTCCTTGGTATCGGGAACGAAGGACTGGACCGGCGCCGGCGTGTCCTTATCTGTCAGGCCGGAGCTTTCAGCGCGGTCGAGCAACGATCCGAGCTTCCCGTGGCGCGAGGTCAGCGCCATCTGCTGTTCCATCAGCTTGTCGACCTTGTCCTCGACAACCTGCTGATCGAGCAGCTGGCGGGAGGTGACGCGGTCGACCTGGGCACGCAAGGCTGCGATCCGGTCTTCGTAATCGTGCTGCATCCGGGCCTGGCGGGCCATGGTGGCACCTATCAGGTCGTCGCGGAGTACGAGATAGGAGGTTGCGAGCAGATAGCCGATGGCGAAGACGCCGACAAAGCAGAATGCAAGGGCGGCCATCCAGGGCTTGACCGTCATGTGACGGACCTTGTCGCCGCTGGCCAGAATGAGAATATGCTCTTGTGAACGCTTGCCGAATACGCGCTGGTGCTGTGCATGCGTCACGGAGAATCTCCCAATTGATGCGCCCGTGCTTCAATTGGATTGATTACACACTGTTAAGGTTAACAAATTACTTCGGCCATGGAGCCGGCGCACGCAATGGTTCAGCCACTGCTTGTCGATGTCAATGAACGGTAGAATGATGGTGTCAGTCCGGCTTCGGCACGCGCCAGATCGTTGAAAGGCGGTTTCAGCGGGCCGCGAAAGTTTGCCCGGACGAGCTCTCGGAAGGTCTGGGCCGGATCTCGGCGTTCGCGGGCGCAGAGAAACCGGAACCATTTCGCGCCGATCGCCACGTGGCCCTTTTCATCATTGTAGATGACGTCGAGCACGGCGGCGCTCTCAAGGTCGCCGGTTTCACGCATCTTGGCCTGCAGCGACGGAGTGACGTCGAGGCCGCGTGCTTCGAGAATGAGCGGGACGACGGCGAGCCGGGCGGTCAGGTCGTTACGGGTGGAGTGCGCCGCCTGCCAGAGCCCGTCATGGGCCGGAACATCGCCGTAATCGGCGCCGAGGTCTCGCAGCCTGTCGCGGACCATGCGGAAATGCTTGTCTTCCTCGAAGGCAACCTGCATCCAGCCGTCGAAGAAGGAGTTCGGCACCGGTTCGGTGGTGAAGCGGGCGACGATGTCGAGGGCCAGATCCACGGCGTTGAGTTCGATATGGGCGATCGAATGAAGCAGGGCGATACGGCCGTGAACCGTGTGCAGCGAGCGCTTTTCGACCTGGGTCGGAGGAACCAGCTTCGGTTTTTCCGGGCGGCCGGGGCGCTCGGGCAATGGGGGATCGAGCGGCGAGCGCAGCGAAATCCGGCGCTCGAACCAGCGCGTCGCTACTTCCTGGGCGAGCTCCGTCTTCCTGTCGAGATCGGCGGAGCGGATGGCGTCGATCGCGCCACCTCGCAACGACGTCATCGTCAGTGCGGTCATGCGGCGAGGTTCCTGACGGCCTGCAACACTGCCTCTGCATGGCCGGGCACTTTGACCTTCTGCCAGATGGTGGCAATGGTGCCGTCGGCGCGGATCAGGAAGGTGGTGCGCTCGACGCCCATATAGGTGCGGCCGTACATGCTCTTCTGTTTCCACACGCCATAGGTCTGCAGCACGGTCTTTTCCTCATCCGAAGCAAGCGCGACGGCGAGGCTATGTTTCCTGATGAAACGCTCGTGGCATTTGACCGAGTCGGGCGACATGCCGACAAGCCCGGCACCGGCCTTTTCGAATTCGCCGGCAAGCTCGGTGAAGCCGATCGATTCGGCGGTGCAGCCCGCCGTGTCATCTTTCGGATAAAAGAACAGAACCAGAGGTTTGCCCCTGAATTCTGCGAGCGATACGCGGCCGCCGCCATCACGCGGGAGGTCGAAGTCCGGGGCTTCGGCGCCGATGCCGATATCCGCCATGTGGAAACCTTTCTTTTGCCGGGTTTATGGGTGACACTTAACCCAGCCGATATATATTGGGCGAGTACCGGGCGAGCTAGACCGGAAATTGGAATTCAAGGAGTTACCCAAGACGTATGTCGGCGATCCGCGGCGAAAAAGTTACGTTTCGCAAGAAAGACATCGTCGCCTTGCATGAACTCCCTTCGGCCCAAACCGAAGATCCCATGATCGTGCATTGCCCGCCGCCGCGCTCCAAGCTGCGGCGCACCGCCGGATGGACCGGTGGATGTTTTGCCGTGCTTGTCCTCATTCTGGCTGTCGTCGCCGCCGTCATCGAGAGCGGAATGGTGGATCAGACGCTCTCGAAGCAGGCGCAGATGGCGCTCAATTCGGCGATCGGTCCGCGATACAGGGCCGAGGTCGGATCGACCGTGATCCGTTTCACTTCCGGTCTTCGGCTGGCTCTCGAAGCGCGTAACGTCAACATGATCGACCAGCAAAGCGGCCAGCATCTGTCGACAACAGGCGCCATGCGCATGGCTCTCAATCCGCTGGCGCTGTTTCGCGGGCGGATAGCGATTGCCGATGTCGAGGCCGAGGATATCGCCCTCGACACGGCACTTCTGCCGTCAGGCAATCCGGTAAAGCTCGAAAATCTGCGGGTCGATCAGATCCCTGAGGCGCTGGAAGCGGCTTTCTCCCATCTCGACCTGTTCGACAGTTTCGCACAGCGGGGCGGTACGGACAGCATCCGTATTTCAGGCATCGACATCAAGATTGCCGACACCGCCAACGGGCCGCTGTCGATCGTTGTCGATGATCTCGTCTTTTCCCGTCCGTCGGCAACCGCGCTGCATCTGGCCGGTCAGATCTCGATCAACGGCGAGCCGGCGATGCTGGATGTCCAGGCCGACAACCGCGACGGCAAGACCCAGCGCTTTACCGCCAAGCTCAGCCACGCCGATGTCACGCCGTTTGCCATCAAGCGGAACGTACTTGGCGAGATCCGGCAGGGGGTCAATGCGTTTGCCGATTTTACGGTGTCGGCAGCGAGAGACGGCGAGGGTACCGATCCCGCGCTGAGCGCCGGCATTACGCTTGCGCCCGGTCTGATCTATGTCGATGGCGACCAGCAGGAACTCACCAGCGGGCAGATCAATCTCGATTACGACTTCAAGAAGCAGACGATCGAGATCGCCAAGTCGCAAGGGCAGTTCGGCGCCACATCGGTGCCGTTCAACGGCGCGCTGATCGATCTCGACCGGCTCGATCCAGCGGCCGGCAAGGGTTTCGGGGTCGATCTCCTGGTCAGCGGCGGCAGCGCTTCGCCCGTTGGTTCCGGCGAGCAGCCGGTACCTTTCGATATCCAGGCTAGCGGCCGCTTCATGGTCGCTACCCGCGAATTGCAATTCCCGGGCATCACGGCCTCCAGTCCACTTGGACAGCTTTACGGCGCTCTGCATGTGAAATTCGGCAACGTCTCGCCGGAGATAAGTTTTGCCGGGCAGTCGCAGCAACTGCAGACGGCGGCGATCAAGCAGCTCTGGCCGTTCTGGATGGCGCCGAAGGCGCGCGACTGGGTGTTGAAGAACCTGTTCGGCGGAACGGTGAGCGATGCCTCGATTTCGGTCTTTATCCCCTTCGGCCGGCTGGACGAGGCTGTCGGCAAGGGGCTGAAGCTCGACGAGAACCAGATCAAGATCGATTTCGATATCGCCAATGCGCGGATGAACGTTGCCGGCGATATTCCGCCGATCCGCGATACGGCGGCGCATTTCGATCTCAAGGGACCGCGGGCGACGGTGTCGATCAAAAGCGGCCGGTCGTTCTTTCCGTCCGGGCGTACGGTGGATCTCGGCGAAGGCACGTTCGTGCTGCCGGCGACTTACGACAAGCCGCTGATGGCGGAGATGCAGCTTGCCATATCGGGGGCTGCCGATGCCGTCGGCGAACTGCTTACCTATAAGCCCGTGCAGGTGCTGCAGCGCGCCAACCTCGTGCCGCAGGATCTCAGCGGCAAGATTAGCGCCACGGTACAGGCCCGTTTCGGACTGGTCAGCGCCCAGAACCCGCCACCACCGGACTGGAAGGCGTCGATGCAGCTTTCGGGCGTCGATGTCGCCAAGCCGGTGTCCGGCCGCAAGATCACCAATCTCGATGGTACGCTCAACGCCGATCCGAAACAGGTCACGCTCGACGGCAAGGGGCAGATTGACGGCGTTCCTGCCGATATTTCGCTGCTGGAGCCGGTCGACAAGAATTCGGGCATCGCGCCGGAGCGCGAAATCACCGCGACATTGACCAACGACCAGCGAGAAAAGCTGTTGCCCGGTCTGTCAGGCATCATCGACGGCAGCATCAAGGTAGAGCTGACGCGGATCGACAACGACCGTCAGGCCGTCAGTATCGACCTGTCGCGCTCGACGCTGCAGCTTCCGTGGATCGGATGGTCGAAAGGCGCGGGCATTCCGGCTGGGGCGGACTTCGAGATATCCGGTCCGGCGGACAATACGCAGGTCAAGAATTTCAAGTTGAAGGGCGACGGTTTTGGCGCCAGCGGCTCGCTCGTGGTCAGCAAGGGCGGACTAACCTCTGCGACATTCGATAGCGTGAAATTGTCGTCGCTCGACGATTTCGCAATCTCCATCCGCCGCGCCAAGGGTGTCTTCGAAGTCTCGGTTTCCGGCGACACCGCGGATGCGCGGCCGATCCTGGCCAGGCTGAAGAACGGCCAGAACGGTAGCGGCGACGGCGACGGGAAGTCCGACAGCGGCGGCGACATCACGGTGCGCGCCAAGCTTGGACAGGTGGTCGGCTTCAATGACGAGCGTCTGCGCAGCCTCGATGCGCTCTACATGATGCGCGACGGCGATCTGCAGGTCCTCAACCTTTCAGGCGTGACCGATAGCGGCGAGGCGGTGGTAACGCAGATGAAGGACGGGCGGATCCTGAACGTCACGACCGGTGACGCTGGCTCCGTGTCGCGCTTTGCCGATTTTTACAAGCATATGCGCGGCGGGCTGCTCAATATGACGGTGCGCTTCGGCAATGGCGGCTGGGACGGTTCTGCCGATGTCCGGCGGTTTTCGATCGTCAACGAAGACAGGCTGCATTCGATCGTCTCGACCCCTGTCGGCCAGGACCAGCGAAGCCTGAATTCGGCGGTCAAGCGCGATATCGATACATCGGCACAGCGCTTCCAGCGCGGTTTTGCCCGTATCGTATCGCAGAACGGCATCGTCAGCATCGAAAACGGTGTGGTGCGCGGCGAGCAGATCGGCGCGACCTTTCAGGGCACCATCCGCGATCCGAAGGGCAATATGGACATGACCGGCACGTTCATGCCGGCCTATGGGCTGAACCGCCTGTTCGCAGAATTGCCGGTTATCGGCATCATTCTCGGCAACGGTTCCGATCGCGGCCTGATCGGCATCACCTTCAAGCTGACGGGCAAGTTCGACAAGCCGAACCTGCAGATCAATCCGCTATCGATCATTGCGCCCGGCGTCTTCCGCAACATCTTCGAATTCCAATAAAAAAGCCGGCGCGAGGCCGGCTTTCGATAATGGCTGACCTGCCCGCCCATCAGGCAGCAGGACGGATCAGGATGTGCTTCTTCTTGCCGAGCGACAGCTTGATGACGCCATCGGCGGTAATTTCGCTGCTGCCGATCATCTTGCGCTCGTCGCTGACGGCCTGATCGTTGATGCGCACGGCACCACCCTGAACATGACGGCGCGCCTCGCCGTTCGATGCCGCGAGACCGGCGCGGACGATCAGGGAGAGCAGGCCGAGACCGGCATCCAGTTCGGCGGATGGAATTTCGACCGACGGAAGATTGTCGGAAAGCGCGCCTTCCTCGAAGGTCTTGCGGGCGGTTTCAGCTGCCTGCTCGGCCGCTGCACGGCCATGCAGGATAGCCGTCACTTCGGTCGCGAGGATCTTCTTGACCTCGTTCAGTTCTGCGCCGCCAATGGCCGACAAGCGGGCGATTTCATCCATCGGCAGGGTGGTGAACAGCTTGAGGAAGCGCGGAACATCGGCATCCTCGGTGTTGCGCCAGTACTGCCAGAAGTCATAGACCGGCAGAAGCTCGGCATTCAGCCACACGGCGCCGGACGCGGACTTGCCCATCTTGGCGCCCGACGAGGTTGTCAGCAGCGGTGAGGTCAGCGCGTAGAGCTGCTCTGTCCCCATGCGGTGACCGAGATCGATCCCGTTGATAATGTTGCCCCACTGGTCGGAACCGCCCATCTGCAGGCGGCAGTCGTAGCGCTTGGCAAGCTCGACGAAGTCGTAGGCCTGCAGGATCATGTAGTTGAATTCGAGGAAGGACAGCGACTGTTCGCGGTCGAGGCGCGTCTTGACGCTATCGAAGGACAGCATGCGGTTGACCGAGAAGTGACGGCCGACATCGCGCAGGAATTCGAGGTAGTTCAGCGAGCGGAGCCACTCGGCATTGTTGATCATCAGCGCCGCATTGGCAGGCTTGCCGTAATCGAGGTAGTTCGAGAAGCAGCGCTTGATCGAGGCGATGTTGTCTTCGATCATGTCGATCGTCATCAGCTTGCGCGCTTCCTCCTTGAAGGAGGGGTCGCCGACCATGCCGGTTCCGCCGCCCATCAGCGAGATCGGACGGTGGCCGGTCGCCTGGAACCAGTGCAGCATCATGATCTGCGTCAGATGGCCGACGTGAAGGCTCGAAGCCGTCGGGTCATAGCCGATATAAGCAGTCACGGTTTCCTTGGCGAGAAGATCGTCGAGGCCGGATTCATCGGAGATCTGATGAATGAAGCCGCGCTCTTTCAGAGTGCGCAGGAAATCGGATTTGAACTCGGACATGAACTTCGTCTCTTGAGGCTTCGGAGGGAATTGCGATCGGCACTTGTTGAAGCGCCGCGGCGCGTTTAGCACTGTTTTGCCGAAAGTGCACTATTCGGCCGCAGAGTTTTTGGAGGAAGCATGCCCGGAGTGAGAACCGCGATCGGCCTGATGAGCGGTACGTCGATGGACGGTATCGATGTGGCTCTGGTGCGGACGGACGGCGTGAGCGTCGTCGAGCGCGGGCCGTTTCTGGGCGTCGGCTATGATGCTTCCTTCCGCAACCGGCTGAAACTGGCGCTCGAACAGGCAAAGACGATCACGACGCGGACAGAGCGGCCGGGCGATCTGGCAGCCATCGAGCACGAGCTTACGCTACGGCATGTGGCTGCCGTTAGGGAATTTCTCGACACGAACGGGATTGCTGCCGAAGCGGTGGATGTGCTCGGTTTTCACGGCCAGACCGTTCTGCATCGTCCAGACGAGGCGCTGACCGTCCAGATCGGCGATGGCGCGCTGCTGGCGAAGGAGACCGGGATTGCCACGGTTTTCGACATGCGCGCCAACGACATGGTGCATGGCGGACAGGGTGCACCGCTGGTTTCCGCCTATCACGCGGCACTGGCTGCCAACATAGACGGCGCCAAACTGCCGGTCTGTTTCGTCAATATCGGCGGGATCTCGAACCTGACCTATGTCGGTGCTGACGGGACGGTGATCGCCTATGACAGCGGTCCCGGCAATACGCTGATCGACCAGTGGGTCGAGGCGCATGCCGGCATTCCCTTCGACCAGGGCGGGATGATCGCCTCGGAGGGGCGTATCGCCGATCATCTGGCGGAGCGCTATCTCGCAAGCCCGTTCTTTACCGCCGCGAAACGCCGTTCGCTCGACCGCAACGATTTTTTGCCGCCTTCAGGTAGCGATGCTGAGCTCGCCGATGGCGCACGCACGCTTGCCTATGTAGCCGCGGCCTCGATCATCAAATCCGCCGGTCACCTTCCGGTGACGCCTGCGCTCTATGTGATCTGCGGCGGCGGGCGACTGAACCGGGTGATCATGCGTGACCTGACGGACCTAGCGGCCAGGCAGGACGCAGCGGTGATTTCCGCCGAGGATGCCGGTTTCAACGGCGACGCGATGGAGGCCGAGGCCTGGGCCTATCTGGCAGTCCGCTCGCTCGAAGGATTGCCGCTGACCTATCCGGGAACGACGGGTGTGCGGGAGCCTGTCAGTGGTGGAGTGCTTGCGGAGGTGAGACGTGGAGACCATTCTCGAGACTGAGCGGACGCGCCTCGTGATGTGGCAGCCGGATGATGCGCGGCTGGTACATGACCTGCATTCGACAATGGCGACGAGCCGCTTCATGTCCGGTGGCGAGCCGTGGAATATGACGAGGTGCGAGGAGCGCATCGCTCAATGGTTCCGTGAACAGGCCGAGGATGGGACGACGAAATACAAGGTTCTCAGCCGGGACGGTGGCCGCTTTATCGGGCGCGCGGGAATATCGCTGCACGATCGGGAAACCGGCGAATACGAGATGGGTTACGCGTTTCGCGAAGATGAGTGGGGCAAGGGCTTTGCGACGGAAGTGGCCCGGGCACTGATCGACTGGTTTTCGGCAAGAAACATGGGCCGGCTGATCGCCTTCACCCATCCGGACAATCATGCGTCGCAGCATGTTTTGCGAAAGGCCGGGATGCGGCAGATTGCGCCGCGCCATATTGATGGCTTCGTGGCGCCGACCTTTGAGGTGGGCGCCACGAATAGCAATTCCTAGCGGATGCGCTTGGCAGCCGGTTCCGGAACCAGTTCACCGTTGAGGCGGCGATCGAGGTAATCCTCGCATTCGGCCATCAGCGGCTCGACCTGGCCGTTGAAGAAGTGGTTGGCACCCGGCACCGTGCGGTGGGTGATCAGGATGCCCTTCTGGGTCTTCAGCTTCTCGACGAGGCCGTTGACGTCCTTTTCGGGCGCAACCTTGTCCGAATCGCCATTGATGATCAGGCCCGAGGACGGGCAGGGCGCCAGGAACGAGAAATCGTAGGTGTTCGGCTGCGGGGCGATCGACATGAAGCCTTCGATCTCAGGGCGGCGCATCAGAAGCTGCATACCGATCCAGGAGCCGAAGGAATAGCCGGCGACCCAGCAGGTCTTCGAATCGGGATGCAGGCTCTGCACCCAATCCAGCGCCGAAGCGGCATCCGAGAGTTCGCCGGCGCCGTGGTCGAATTCGCCCTGGCTGCGGCCGATGCCACGGAAATTGAAGCGCAGTGTCGTGAAGCCGCGCTTCTGGAACATGTAGAAGAGCTGGTAAACGATCTGATTGTTCATCGTGCCGCCGAACTGCGGGTGCGGGTGCAGAATGAGAGCAATCGGGGCGCTTTTTTCCTTGGAGGGCTGGTAGCGGCCTTCAAGACGGCCGGCTGGGCCGTTGAAAATGACTTCGGGCATCGGTACTCCGGGTTTTATTTTCGCGTTCGGACTGCGCAGACTTGACGGACGTTGTCAGCTTTTCTAAAACGCAGTTTAGAACAATTCGAAACTTTGCATGGCAAGCCACGTCGTGTGGAACGTGTCATACGGCAAGCCCGACGGAAATTTCAAGAAAAATGAGCCGGGCGGCCAAAGCAGAAACCAAACGCAGGACCTGAGATCATGGCGTTGCCCCGCCTTTATCTTGATTGGAACGCGACGGCGCCCCTGCATCCTGCAGTGCGCGAGGCCATGCTGCGCGCCATGGATCTGTTTGGCAATCCGAATTCCGTGCATGCCGAGGGTCGTGCCGTCAGGGCCGCGATCGAGCTTGCGCGCCGTCAGGTCGCAGCGCTTGTCGGCGCTGAGGCTTCGCATGTGGTGCTGACCAGCGGCGCGACTGAAGCATCCAATATGGTGCTGACGCCGGAATTCCGCATGGGGCGCACGCCGCTGGCGATCGGACATCTCTATTATAGCGCCGTCGAACATCCGGCCGTGCGCGAGGGCGGACGTTTTCCGAAGGACAAGGCCAGCGAAATTGCGGTCACATCGGAAGGTGTGGTCGACCTTGAGGCGCTTCAGGCGCTGCTGGCCAATCATGACGTGGCGTCTGGCCTGCCGATGGTGGCGATCATGCTGGCCAATAACGAGACCGGCATCATCCAGCCGATCCGCGAGGCTGCCGAGATCGTCAAAACGCATCGCGGACTACTGGTCGTCGATGCGGTTCAGGCAGCGGGACGCGTTGAGATTGATATCAATGCGCTGGGTGCCGACTTCCTGATCCTCTCGTCGCACAAGCTTGGCGGCCCGAAGGGTGCCGGCGCCTTGGTGTCGCGCGGTGAGATCCTGATGCCGAAGCCGTTGATCCATGGCGGCGGGCAGGAGAAGGGTCACCGTTCGGGGACAGAGAATTCACTGGCTACCGTCGGTTTCGGCGCTGCAGCCGCTGCGGCTCTCTCGGACTTTGCCGAACGGAACCGACGTATCGCGGCCTTGCAGCGCCGCCTAGAAGACGGCATGCGGAATGCCGCCCCTGACGTCGTCATCTATGGCGCTGAGGGGCCGCGAATCTGCAACACGACGTTTTTCACGCTGCCGGGGCTGAAAGCCGAGACGGGGCAGATCGCCTTCGATCTCGAAGGTGTGGCGATTTCGGCGGGTTCGGCCTGTTCTTCGGGCAAGGTGGGCGAAAGCCATGTCCTGGTCGCCATGGGCCATGACCCGCAACTGGGGGCGCTGCGAATCTCGCTCGGCTTTGCGAGCAGTGACGAAGACATAGACCGGGCGCTCGGCGCATTTGCGAAAATTGCCGGGCGGCGAAGGCTGGCCGGAGAGGCGGCCTGAGCGTCTCAGAAAATTGCGGAAACGGAAATTTCCGCTTGCCATCAGGGCTGAAAAGGCCCTTTTGGCCCACTACATAAGGGGCAATCAAAAAATGCCCGCACGACAGCCTGCCGGCCCTTTATCCGGCGAGATTGGAGAACGACATGCCAGCCGTACAAGAAACGGTTGATCGCGTCCGCGAGATTGACGTCGATCAGTACAAATACGGTTTCGAGACCATCATCGAAATGGACAAGGCACCCAAGGGCCTGTCCGAAGACATCATCCGCTTCATCTCTGCCAAGAAGCAGGAGCCGGAATGGATGCTGGAATGGCGCCTTGACGCCTACAAGCGCTGGCTGACGATGGAAGAGCCCAACTGGGCACGCGTCGATTATCCGAAGATCGATTTCAACGACCTCTATTATTACGCCGCGCCGAAGAGCACGCCGGGCCCGAAGTCGCTTGACGAAGTCGATCCCGAGATCCTCAAGGTCTACGAGAAGCTCGGCATTCCCCTGAAGGAACAGGAAATCCTGGCCGGTGTCGAAAAGCCCCGGATCGCCGTCGATGCGGTCTTCGACAGCGTTTCCGTCGTTACGACCTTCAAGGCGGAGCTGAAGAAGGCCGGCGTGATCTTCATGTCGATCTCCGAGGCGATCCGCGAGTATCCGGAGCTGGTTCAGAAGTATCTCGGCTCCGTCGTCCCGACGACCGACAACTACTATGCGACGCTGAATTCTGCCGTCTTCACCGACGGCTCGTTCGTCTTCGTTCCGAAGGGCGTTCGCTGCCCGATGGAACTGTCGACCTATTTCCGCATCAACGAGAAGAACACCGGCCAGTTCGAGCGGACGCTGATCATTGCTGAAGAAGGCGCCTATGTGTCCTACCTCGAAGGCTGCACAGCGCCGCAGCGCGATGAAAACCAGCTGCACGCGGCTGTCGTCGAACTCGTTGCGCTCGATGATGCCGAGATCAAGTATTCGACGGTCCAGAACTGGTACCCGGGCGACGCCCAGGGCAAGGGCGGCATCTACAACTTCGTCACCAAGCGCGGCGATTGCCGCGGCGACCGGTCGAAGATCTCGTGGACGCAGGTCGAAACCGGCTCTGCCATCACCTGGAAGTATCCGTCCTGCATTCTGCGCGGTGACGATTCCAGGGGCGAGTTCTACTCGATCGCCGTTTCCAACGGCCATCAGCAGATCGACTCGGGCACCAAGATGATCCATCTCGGCAAGAACACGTCGAGCCGCATCGTCTCGAAGGGTATCGCTGCCGGCGTCTCGCAGAACACCTATCGCGGCCAGGTCTCGGCCCACCGCAAGGCGTCCAACGCCCGCAACTTCACGCAGTGCGACTCGCTGTTGATCGGCGACAAGTGCGGCGCCCATACGGTGCCCTACATCGAGGCGAAAAATTCGACCGCGCAGTTCGAGCACGAGGCGACCACCTCGAAGATCTCCGAAGACCAGCTCTTCTACTGCCTGCAGCGCGGCATTCCGACCGAAGCGGCGATCGCCCTGATCGTCAACGGCTTCGTCAAGGAAGTCCTGCAGGAGCTGCCGATGGAATTTGCCGTCGAAGCGCAGAAGCTGATCAGCATCTCGCTCGAGGGGTCTGTCGGCTGACGCCGTCGCGATTGACTATTCAGGGGCGCGACTGAGCGCGCCCGTTTCCGAACGCTTTTATGGAAAAAGAACATGCTTGAAATCAGAAACCTGCACGCCCGCATCGCCGAAGACGGCACCGAGATCATTCGTGGTTTGAACCTGACGGTGAAGGCCGGCGAGATTGCTGCGATCATGGGGCCGAACGGCTCCGGCAAGTCGACGCTCTCCTACATCCTGTCGGGCCGCGAAGACTATGAAGTCACCGAGGGTGACATTCTCTATAATGGCGAGAGCATTCTCGAGCTCGACGCTGCCGAGCGTGCCTCCAAGGGCATTTTCCTCGCCTTCCAGTATCCGGTCGAGATTCCGGGCGTTGCCACCATGCAGTTCCTGAAGGTGGCGATGAACGAGCAGCGCAAGGCGCGCGGCGAAGACGAGCTGAAGACGCCTGATTTCATGCGCCTGGTGAAGGATGCGGCCGCCAAGCTGCAGATCAACACCGAGATGCTGAAGCGCCCGCTCAACGTCGGTTTCTCCGGCGGCGAAAAGAAGCGCGCCGAAATCCTGCAGATGGCGCTCCTGCAGCCGCAGCTTTGCATTCTCGACGAGACAGATAGCGGCCTCGACATCGACGCGCTCAAGATCGTGGCCGACGGCGTCAACGCGCTGCGTTCGCCGGATCGCGCCGTCATCGTCATCACCCACTACCAGCGCCTGCTCGATTACATCGTGCCTGACACCGTCCACGTTCTCTACAAGGGCCAGGTGATCAAATCAGGCGACAAGACGCTGGCGCATGAGTTGGAAGCCAATGGCTATGCCGACATCATCGGAGCGGCAGCCTGATCGAGGCGGAAAGGACGACGTCCATGAACATGCAGACGACGAGCCGCCTGACTGCTGCGGAAGCAGCGCTGATCGAGGCTTTCAACAACCAGTTCGGCGAATTGCCGGGCGACGGCGCGGTCACCGCGACGCGCGACCGCCTGCTTGACGATCTGAAGAAGTCCGGTCTGCCGACGCGCCGCGTTGAGGCCTGGCATTATACCGATCTGAAGAACCTGCTGCGCGCGGTTCCGGCTGTTGCCGGCGATGCCGCGTCGAAGAGCGTGAAGCCGCTCGTCGAGGGATCCTCGGTGCTTTCGATCGTCCAGGGTCATGTCGATGCCAAGGCTTCGGTCCGCGATCTCGACGTCTCCAGCTACGCGCAGCATCTGCTCGACGGTTCGGCTGCGACGTCGCTCGGCGCACTCGGTGCCGATGACGCGGTCGGCCGTATCAATGGCAGCTTCGTGCGCGACGGTTACGTGATCGACGTTGCCGATGGCACCGAACTCGACAAGCCTCTCGAAATCGACATCGTCCATGCCGGCGGTCAGATCCATACGCGTCTGCCGGTGACGTTCGGCGCCAACGTCAAGGGGACCGTGATCGAACGCCACCTGACGGTGACATCGGATGCGGCGCTGGTATCTCACGTCAGTGACATCACGATCGGCGAAGGCACTGAGCTCACCTGGATCATCCTGCAGCAGCAGGGCGCCGATGACACGCATCTCGCCCAGATCCGCGTCGATCTCGGCGCTGACGCCAAGTTCAGGCTTTTCGTCATCAATGCCGGCGGCAAGCTGGTGCGCCAGGAACTGCATATCAAGGCGACGGGCGAGGGTTCCGACCTGACGCTGCGCGGCATCAACCTGCTCGGCGGCGATACGCATACCGACGTCACCATGGTTCTCGGCCATAACGTGCCGAACACCGGCTCGACGGAGATCATCCGCAACGTCGTGTTCGACCGCGCCAAGGGCGTCTTCCAGGGCATGATCCGGGTTGCTCCGGATGCGCAGAAGACCGACGCCAAGATGGCCTGCAATACGCTGCTGATGTCCGATGATGCCGAGTTCTCGGTCAAGCCGGAGCTCGAAATCTTCGCCGACGACGTGCAGTGCGGCCATGGCGCGACGGTTGCCGATATCGACCACAACCATCTCTACTACCTGATGGCGCGCGGCATCCCGGAGAACAAGGCGCGGGCGATGCTCGTCAATGCCTTCGTCGCCGAAATCGTCGAAGAACTGGAAGACGAGGCCTTGGTCGAAGCGCTCGAGGGCGTAATCTCGGTCTGGCTCGAAAAGCACGCCTGAGGTTGCGAAGGGAGGGAGGTTTCTCCTCTCTCGTCATGCTCGGGCCTGTCCCGAGCATCTACCGCCATCGAGCGCGCTGCGACGTGATTGGATCCTCGGGACAAGCCCGAGGATGACGCGGAGCAAGGGGCGACGCTTGTCGGTATGCCCGACGCCTTACTACTAAGGCTCCATCAAGGAGCGAGAACCGAAAGGGTCTGCTATGGACCAGACTACGCCGGCCGCCTATGATGTCGAAGCAATTCGCAAGGATTTCCCGATCCTGGCGAAAGAGGTCTATGGCAAGCCGCTGGTCTATCTCGACAACGGCGCCTCGGCGCAGAAGCCGCAGGCGGTGATCGACGCGATCAGCCATGCCTATTCGAACGAATATGCCAATGTGCATCGCGGCCTGCATTTTCTCTCGAATGCGGCAACCGAGGCTTACGAGGCTGCGCGCGAAAAGGTGCGCCGCTTCCTGAACGCGCCTTCGGTTGACGATATCGTCTTCACCAAGTCCTCGACCGAAGCGATCAACACGGTCGCCTATGGCTGGGGCATGCCGGAGATCGGCGAGGGCGACGAGATCGTGCTGTCGATCATGGAGCATCACTCCAATATCGTTCCCTGGCATTTCATCCGCGAGCGCCAGGGCGCCAAGCTGGTCTGGGTCGATGTCGATGACGAGGGCGCGTTTCACATCGAGGCCTTCGAAAGGAGCCTGACGGAACGCACCAAGCTGGTGGCGATTACCCATATGTCGAATGCGCTCGGCACCGTCGTTCCGGTCAAGGAAATCTGCCGCATCGCCCATGAGCGCGGCATTCCTGTCCTGGTTGACGGGTCGCAGGGTGCGGTTCATATGCCTGTCGACGTGCAGGATCTCGATTGCGACTGGTATGTGATGACCGGCCACAAGCTCTATGGTCCGTCGGGCATCGGCGTTCTCTACGGCAAGAAGGATCGGCTTCGTGCCATGCGCCCATTCCAGGGCGGCGGCGAGATGATCTTCGAGGTTACCGAGGACAACGTCACCTATAACGAGCCGCCGCACCGTTTCGAAGCCGGTACGCCGCCGATCGTGCAAGCGATCGGTCTCGGTTATGCGCTGGACTACATGGAAAAGGTCGGCCGCGAAGCTATATCCCGCCATGAGGCCGATCTGACGGCTTATGCCACGGAGCGGCTGCGCGACGTCAACTCGCTGCGGGTCATCGGCACGGCGCCCGGCAAGGGCGGTATCTTCTCGTTCGAGCTTGCCGGCCTGCATGCCCATGACGTCTCGACGGTGATCGACAGGCGCGGTGTTGCGGTTCGCGCCGGGACGCATTGCGCCATGCCGCTCTTGAAACGCTTCGGCGTGACCTCCACATGCCGTGCATCCTTCGGCATGTATAATACCCGTGCCGAGGTCGATGCTTTGGCCGAAGCGCTTGAATACGCGCGCAAGTTCTTTGCTTGAGGAATAAGTTATGAGCCTGGATGACAGCGAACAGAAGATCGACGTGCGCGAGGGTATCGTGCATTCCAGCATTCCGGCCGAAGAGCTGGCACGCCTCAGCGACGACGTGATCATGGCGCTGAAGACGGTCTACGACCCTGAAATTCCTGCCGATATCTTCGAACTCGGGCTGATCTACAAGATCGACATCGAAGACGACCGCATGGTGAAGATCATGATGACGCTGACGGCGCCCGGTTGCCCCGTGGCCGGCGAGATGCCGGGCTGGGTGGAAAACGCCGTCGGTTCCGTCGAGGGTGTGTCCGGTGTTGAGGTCGAAATGACCTTCGATCCGCCGTGGACGCCTGACCGAATGTCGGAAGAGGCGCAGGTTGCTGTCGGCTGGTACTAATTGGCGGCTGGTATTGATCGGTTAAGCCACTGGCACTACATTTGATTCATGAAACACCGGACCTTCAATCCGTGTGCGTAAGGAGAATGAGCCGATGGGCTTTGCAGTGATGAGCATGACGCAGGAAGCGGCCGATCGCGTGAAGGCGATCGTCGGCGGTGCAGGAGCGGATGCCAAGGGTATTCGCGTCGGCATCAAGAAGGGCGGCTGCGCCGGGATGGAATATACCATCGACATGGTGACAGAGCCCAATCCGAAGGACGACCTGATCGAGCGCGATGGCGCGCGCGTCTGGATCGAGCCCTCGGCGGTGCTTTATCTGCTCGGGACCCAGCTCGGCTTCGAACAGACGACGCTGCGCTCCGGTTTCACCTTCACCAACCCGAACCAGACATCGGCCTGCGGCTGCGGCGAATCCGTCGAGCTGAAGCCCGCCGATCTCGCGGCACTCGCCGCTCAGGGCAATCCCGTCGTGACCGCTTCGCATTGATAGGCGGTCCGATGGCCACCAACAGGCCGCCAGCAATGGCGGCTTTTTTGTTTTGCAGTTGTCCGATCGCGGCGGCGTAACATCTCTCAGGCATGATCATCGAAACGCTGCTTCTGCTGTTTGCCAAAGGCGCTCTGCTTGGTCTCGTCATCACGATACCGCCGGGCCCGATCGCGACGCTTTGCATCGACCGCAGCCTGAACCGTGGCTTCGTCTCGGGTGCGGCGATCGGCATCGGGGCGGCACTCGGAGATTCCATCTACGCGCTGGTTGCCGCTGCGGGTCTCGCGATGGTCTCCGACGTCGTCGATACCTATTCGCTGATGATCGCTGCCGTCGGCGGCGTGCTGCTTCTCTTCCTCGGCATCCGCGACCTGGTGACGCCGCCGGCTACAGCGCGGGAAGTGGGCGCCGGTAATCTCTTCCGTCTGATCGCCTCGACCTTTCTGCTGGCAATCTCCAATCCGGGGGCGCTGCTATCCTTCGGCGGGTTGTTCGCGGGCCTCGGGCTTGTTGACGGCAATACGGTCACGGAGACGGCAGCGATCGTCATCGGCGTCTTCTTCGGGGCGATGGCGTGGTGGGTGGCGCTGAGTGCGGCGGTCAATCTTGCCAGGGACAGGATTTCCAGCGACGTGACGCTGCTGATCCGCCGCATTTCCGGCTGGCTGATCATTGGCTTTGGCATTGCCGTGCTTGGCTATGCCGCGATCAATCTTCTCGGGTAATTCAGTCGCGCTTGATGGTGGCCAGCCACTGCCAGATGTCGGCTCCGGTTTCGAAAACCACGGCGTTTGCCTTGTAAGCCTGCGTCGCCTGCATCATGTCGGTCATCTCGGAGGCGAGATCGGCCGGCTGGCCTTCATCCGTGGTGAGCGTTGCGGGGTCGACACGGCTGTAGCCCGGGGTGCTCAAGTTCGCGACATTGTTGGCAGCGGCGGCGAAGCGGTTGGTCTGCGCCCGCATGCCCGACGATGCAGTATTCATGATGCTTGAGATGTTCATCGGCCGGTATTCCCCACGCGTCCCGTCACTGTCCTATAGCAGCCGGAGCTTAGTGAATGCTGAACGCGTTTCGTTAACGGTGGCCGCAGCTGGATGCACGATCTGTGTCGAACTGGTGCAGGTCGTGAATGCTGGCTGAGCGGTCCGCACTTGGCGTCGTTGCGACCGGGGAGTACGATGCGGCCTGATGGTGGAGGCGGCGATGTCTTCAAGCTTCAATGTTCACAAGGCGGATGGATACGAGCAGCTGATGGGCCGCTGGAGCCGCAAGCTCGCGCCGTCATTCATTGCGTTTTCAGGTGTCGAGGATGGCGATCGGGTGCTCGATGTCGGCTGCGGCACAGGAAGCCTTACCTTCTCGCTGTTAGAAACCGTTAATGTCGGCGCGATCGAGGCAATCGACTTTTCGCAGATATTCATCGACGAGGTGATCCGTCACAACAACGATCCGCGCATTACGGTGCGGCAGGCGGATGCCTGTGCGCTGCCTTTCGAGGCGAAGAGTTTCGACCGGGCGCTGGCGCTGCTCGTCCTGCATTTCGTTCCGGAAGCGCCGAAGGCCATTTCCGAAATGCGGCGTGTCGTGCGCCCGGGTGGCGTGGTTGCGGCGGCGGTCTGGGATCATCTCGGCGGCATGCCGGGCATGCGGATGATGATCGATACAGTGGCCGCTCTCGGCGAGGGCGGGCGGCAGCTCCGCGCCCGCTATTGCTTTCAGCCGATGATGCAGCCCGGCGAGATGAAGCAGGCCTTCGTCGACGGCGGTCTTCTCGATGTCGAGGAGACGCAGCTGCTCGTTCGCATGGATTACGAGAATTTCGAGGACTACTGGAAACCGATTGCCGCGGGGGAAGGGCCGCTCGGCGCATTCATGGGCAAGCTCGGCGGCGCGGAGAGGGCGCAGGCCGATGCGGCGGTACGCGATGCCTATGAAGCCGGGCGGCCCGACGGCCCGCGTTCCTTTGCCAACATCGCCTGGGCCTGCCGCGGCAGGATACCCTGATTGCCAGTCACTTCTTGATATCGATGCCTGCTTCGACAGCCGCGGCGATAAAGGCCTGACGGGCCTGCTCATTGCTGGCCTTGCCCCTGATGACGTCGGCGCAGATCAGCAGCGCCTTGTCGAGCGCCGGGCCGTCTTCCGTCGGCCAGTCCTCGATCATCGCCCAGGAGGCTGCCTGTGTCGTGTTGATGGTTACGTAGACACCGGGTTCTTCCAGCGCGAGCAGCACGGGTTTTTCCCAGGGAACCTGCGTGAGATCGTCGTCGGATTTTGCCATGGCAGTGTCACCTGTGATTGCCTGAAAGTGGGAGACCCTTAGCTTTCACTCGGGCTGCTCACAAGCTTTCGAGAAAAGAAAACGCCCGGACCAAGCCGGGCGTTTCGTTGTTCAGACCTTACTCGGCCGCTTCGGCATAGTCTTCCAGCGGCGGGCAGGTGCAGATCAGGTTGCGGTCGCCGAAGACATTGTCGACACGGTTGACCGGCGACCAGTATTTGTCGACGCGGAAAGCGCCCGGCGGGAAGCAGGCCTGTTCGCGCGAATAGGGGCGATCCCATTCGCCGACCAGGTCTTCGACCGTGTGCGGGGCGTTCTTCAGCGGGTTGTTCGCCTTGTCGGAACGGCCTTCCTCAATGTCGCGGGCTTCCTGGCGGATCGCCAGCATGGCTTCGCAGAAACGGTCGAGTTCGGCCTTTGTTTCCGATTCCGTCGGCTCGATCATCAGCGTGCCGGCAACCGGCCAGCTCATGGTCGGCGCATGGAAACCGCAGTCGATCAGGCGCTTGGCGACGTCGTCCACCGTCACGCCGCAGCTGTCGACCAGCGGGCGGGTGTCGATGATGCACTCATGCGCCACGCGGCCGGCTTCGGACTTGTAGAGCACGTCATAGGCGCCCTTTAGCCGGGCTGCGATGTAGTTGGCGTTGAGGATCGCCACCTTGGTTGCCTGCGTCAGGCCGTCGCCGCCCATCATCAGGCAGTAGCTCCAGGAGATCGGCAGGATCGATGCCGAGCCGAAAGCTGCCGCGGAGACCGCACCCGGGCGGCCGTCGCTTTCCGGGTGACCCGGAAGGAAGGGCGCCAGATGCGACTTGACGCCGATCGGACCCATGCCGGGACCGCCGCCGCCATGCGGAATGCAGAAGGTCTTGTGCAGGTTGAGGTGCGAGACGTCGGAGCCGATGTCACCTGGGCGGGACAGGCCGACCATGGCGTTCATGTTGGCGCCGTCGAGATAGACCTGGCCGCCGTGCTTGTGCACGAGGTCGCAGATTTCCTTCACCGTTTCCTCGAATACGCCATGCGTCGAGGGGTAGGTGATCATGCAGCAGGAGAGGTTCTCAGAATACTGCTCGGCCTTGGCGCGGAAATCGTCGAGGTCGATATCGCCGTTTTCGCGAACCTTGACGACCACGACCTTCATGCCGACCATCTGGGCCGAAGCCGGGTTGGTGCCATGCGCCGAAGTCGGGATCAGGCAGACGTCGCGGTGACCATTGCCATTGGCGATATGGTAGTTGCGGATCGTCAGCAGGCCCGCGTATTCGCCCTGCGCGCCGGAATTCGGCTGCATCGAGAAGGCGTCATAGCCGGTGACGGCGCAGAGCTTTTCGATCAGATCGTCGATCATCTCGCGGTAGCCGAGCGCTTGGTCCGCCGGGACATAAGGATGGATGTCCGAGAATTCCGGCCAGGTGATCGGCAGCATTTCCGCCGTGGCGTTCAGCTTCATCGTGCAGGAGCCGAGCGGGATCATCGAGCGGTCGAGTGCCAGATCGCGGTCGGAGAGCCGGCGGATATAGCGGGTCATCTCGCTTTCGGCGCGGTTCATGTGGAAGATCGGATGCGTCAGGTACTCGCTGGTGCGGGCGAGACCCTTCGGCAGGCGATAGCCCGGCTCGAATTCGGCAACTGCGAAGTTGCCGCCGAATGCGCGCCAGACGGCTTCCAGCGTTGCCGGGCGGGTGCGCTCGTCAAGGCTCATGCCGATCTTGGTGGCGCCGACCTTGCGCAGGTTCACACCCTCCGCAACAGCCGAGCGCAGGATGACGCCCTGCATGTGGCCGACATCGACGGTTACAGTGTCGAAGAAGGTCTCGGGCTCGATCGTGTAGCCGAGCTTTTCGAGACCCTTGGCCATCAGCACGGCCTTCTGGTGGACCTGCTGTGCGATCGCCTTGATGCCCTTGGGGCCGTGGAAGACGGCATACATCGAGGCCATGACGGCGAGCAGAACCTGCGCGGTGCAGATGTTCGACGTCGCCTTCTCGCGGCGGATATGCTGTTCGCGGGTCTGCAGCGACAGGCGGTAGGCGCGGTTGCCGCGGGCGTCGACGGAGACGCCGACGAGGCGGCCGGGCATCGAACGCTTGTGTGCGTCCTTGACCGACATATAGGCCGCATGCGGACCGCCGTAACCGACCGGAACGCCGAAGCGCTGCGAATTGCCGATGGCAATATCGGCGCCCATTTCGCCCGGAGACTTGAGCAGCGTGAGCGCCAGGATATCGGCGGCAACGACGGCGATGGCGCCGGTCTGGTGCAGGCGGGAAATCAGGCCGGTGAAATCATGGACGTGGCCATGGGTGCCGGGATACTGGAAGATCGCGCCGAAGACATCGACGGGGTCGAGATCAGTGAACGGGTTGCCGACAATAACGCTCCAGCCGAGCGGCTCGGCGCGAGTCTTGATCAGCTCGATCGTCTGCGGATGGCAGGCGGCATCGACGAAGAAGGCCTTGGCCTTCGACTTCGAGACGCGCTCGGCCATCGCCATGCCTTCGGCAGCAGCCGTCGCTTCGTCGAGCAGCGATGCGTTGGCGACATCGAGACCGGTCAGATCGCAGATCATCGTCTGGTAGTTCAGCAGCGCTTCGAGGCGGCCCTGCGAGATTTCAGGCTGGTAGGGCGTGTAGGCCGTGTACCAGGCCGGGTTTTCCAGGATGTTGCGCTGGATGACCGGCGGCGTGATCGTGCCGTAATAGCCCTGGCCGATCAGCGAGGTCAGAACCTTGTTCTTGTTGGCGGTCTCGCGCAGCTTGTCGAGCGCCTCGCGTTCCGTCATCGGCGCGCCCCAGACAAGCGGCGCCTTCTGGCGGATGGAGGGCGGCACGGTCGCGTCGATCAGCCCGTCGAGGCTGCTATAGCCGATGACCTTGAGCATATCGGTCATTTCGGCCGGAGACGGTCCGATATGACGGCGGTTTGCGAAGTCATAGGGCTGGTAGTCGGTAAACTGGAATTCCGTCGGCGTCGTCATTACGCGATGAGCTCCTTGTAGGCCGCCTCGTCGAGCAGGCCATCGGCATCAGCCGCATTTGCAAGCTTCAGCTTGAAGAACCAGCCGGCACCCTGCGGATCGGAATTGACCAGCGACGGATCGGCAACGATGGCCGGGTTCACTTCGGTGATTTCGCCATCAAGCGGACAATAGACGTCGGAAGCAGCCTTCACGGATTCGACGGTCGCTGCGTTGTCGTTCTTGCCAAAGCTTGCGCCGACTTCAGGCAGTTCGACGAAAACCAGGTCGCCGAGCTGGTCGACCGCGTAATTGGTGATGCCAACCGTTGCAACGCCGCCTTCGATCTTCAGCCATTCGTGTTCTTCGGTAAATTTCAGCATGGAAAGGTCCTCTCTGGAAAAGGTTCAGCGTTTGTAGGTCGGCGTGATGAAGGGCAGGGCGCTGACGGTAACAGGCAGATACTTGCCGCGCACTTCAGCATAGATTTCGGTTCCGGCAGCCGCGTGCGAAACGGGCACGTAACCCATGGCGACAGGTCCCTCGACGCTCGGGCCGAAGCCACCGGACGTGACTTCGCCGATCTCGGTCTTGCCTTCGGCATCGGCGTAGAGCTTGGCATGGCCGCGCACCGGCGCCTTGCCTTCGGGCTTGAGGCCGACGCGGCGGCGCGTGGCGCCATTGTCGAGTTCGGAGAGAATGCGTGCAGCACCCGGGAAACCGCCGGAGCGGGCGCCACCGGTCTTGCGGGCCTTCTGCATGCCCCATTCGAGGGCCGCTTCGACAGGCGTCGTCGTCGTGTCGATGTCGTTGCCATAAAGGCAGAGACCGGCCTCGAGGCGGAGCGAGTCGCGGGCGCCGAGGCCGATTGCCTCGACATCGGGATGCTCAAGCAACCGCTTGGTGACATCCTCGGCCTTGTCCGCAGGAATGGAGATCTCAAAGCCGTCCTCGCCGGAATAGCCCGAACGGGAAACGAGACAGGAAACGTCGTGCAGGCGGCAGTGACGCACGTCCATGAACTTCATGGCGGCGACATCGGCCCAGAGTTCGGCGAGCACATCGACGGCGCGCGGTCCCTGCAGCGCAACGAGCGCGCGGTCGAGTACGGTGATGTCGCAGCGGTCGCCGATATGTTTCTGCATATGGGCGACGTCTTCGTCCTTGCAGGCGGCGTTGACGACGACGAACAGGTGGTCGTCGAGATGGGAGATCATCAGATCGTCGAGGATGCCGCCGTGCTCTTCAGTAAAGAAGCCGTAGCGCTGGCGTCCCTCGGCGAGGCCGAGAATATCGACGGGCACGAGGCTTTCGAGCGCAAGGGCCGCATCCTCATACTTGCCGGTCTTCGCCTTAACGATCACCTGGCCCATATGCGAAACGTCGAAGACGCCCGCAGCCTGGCGGGTCTGCAGATGTTCCTTCATCACGCCGGCCGGATATTGCACCGGCATGTCGTAGCCTGCGAAGGGAACCATGCGGGCGCCGAGCGACAGATGCATCGCATGAAGCGGGGTTTTCTTGAGGGCAGCAGTATCGTCCAATGACGCCTCCGGTCGTTGCGCGTGGAAGTCCATGCGCGGGCTCAAATGAAGGCGCGGTTACGCCCTGTTATCGAGCCCCCTCTGTCCTTGCGCCTGAGATTGTTATCCCTTCGGCGAGCGTTTCGAGAACGCCTCTCTCCAGAGTTCCGTCTGCCCCTTGTGGTCCTTTTGCCTGAGAGTTTCCGGGGCGGTTGCTCCTTCGGCACCGGTTCTTGCAAACCAGCTTCTCCCAACAAGGTTGCGGCAATTATCGGGCGGAACGGGTGCTTGGCAAGAGGGGAATGTCGCCACCGAGCAAATTTTTGTCGCGCCGCCCCGGCGCGAATTGCATTCTGCGGCAAATCGGCTTTTGCTTTTCGCCAATAAAGTGATTAATCGCGACATCAGCGGTGAGGGGATTGGATGACTGCAAGGAGCCGAAAAGCCGGGATGCTGACGCGCATGATCTGCGCGCTGAGCCTGCTTTTGCTCGGCCTTGGGCACCAGCTGCCGCAACTCGGCGCCGAGCCGCTTTACAACGCTGCTGAATATACACTGCCTGACGGTTCCTTCGCCTCGCTCTGCGTCACCGTCAAGGATGACGAAGGCAAGCGGATCCCGATGGGGCCGAATTGCGACGTCTGTCGCCTCGCTGCTTCGGTGATCCTGCCCGCGCCGGACGCTGCCGGATGGTTGAAGCTCGATTTTGCTTCGTTCGAGAACGGCCTGACGAGCGATATCGCCGCCCTGCCGCTTCGCGCCGTGGCTCAGCCGAAATCGCGGGGGCCGCCGGTTCTGGCCTGATCTCCAGCCTGAACCGAAACGCTATATTTGCCGGACACCGCCACAAGCTATGCGGATGCCGGCCAGGAGATATCCGATGAAGACTGCCCAGACACTTGGCCTTGCCGCCGCCCTGTCCTTTGCCGCAACCGCGGCAAGCGCTCATGTGACCTTCCTCGACGCCGACGCGCCGCAGGAAGCGACGATCCTTGCAACGCTGCAGGTGCCGCATGGCTGTGACGGCAAGCCGACCAACGAGGTTCGCGTCAAGCTGCCGGAAGGCTTCGTCTTCGCCAAGCCGCAGCCGAAGGCCGGCTGGGAGCTCGAAGTCATCAAGGGCGACTACAAGAAGAGCTACGACAATCACGGTACGTCGGTGAAGTCGGGCGCGATCGAGATCCGCTGGAAGGGCGGCAATCTCTCCGATGATTTCTACGACACCTTCGTGATCCAGGGTAAGGTCTCCGGCGTCGATGCCGGCACCTCGCTGGCTTTCCCGGTCACGCAGCTCTGCGGCGATACCGTCGAGGCCTGGGATCAGATCGCCGCCGATGGCAGCGATCCGCACAAGCTGAAGAGCCCGGCGCCGGTGCTGAAGGTGGTCGAGGGCAGCGATCACGGCCATGGCCACGACGACATGGCCGGCATGGACATGAGCGGCATGGCCGGAATGGCCATGGCGGCGCCCGCGGGCGACGAGGCGAAGATCGGCGATCTCGAAATATCCGGTGCCTTTGCCAAGGCGATGCTTCCGGGCCAACCTGTCGGCGGTGGCTTCTTCACGGTCAAGAACAACGGCAAGAGCGATGATACGCTTGTCGCCATCACGTCGCCAAATGCTGGCGAGGTGCAGATGCACGAGATGAAGACCGAGAACAACGTCATGAAGATGCGTGAGCTGAAGGGTGGCATCGCCATTCCTGCGGGCGGGACCGTCAAGCTTGAGCCCGGCGCCCTGCATCTGATGTTCCAGAAGGTCACGGCGCCCTTCAAGCAGGGTGACACAGTTCCGGTGACGCTGACATTCGAAAAGGCGGGCAAGGTCGATGTGACGCTGAAGGTGCTTTCGGCGCAGGGCAAGTAACACGCCCGTCAAGGCAATTAACAAAAAGGCCCGCGTCACAGACCGCGGGCCTTTCTGCCTTCCGGGGACAGAAGTTAGAAGTCTTCGTAGGATTTAAGCGCGTGCTGCAGGCCTGCCTGCGGCTGCTTGTTGCCCTTGGTCATCAGGTCCAGCGCCACTTCCGTCGACTGGATGATGTTCGGCATTTCTTCATGTTCGTCGGCCGCTTCGACGCCGCGCAGCTGGCGCTCGGCAATCCTGCGGGCATCCTTCGCGGCCATGCTTGCCGGAACGCGCGGAGCGATCCGCAACGAGTCGAAGGCGGCAGCCGCAGTGCTTGCCGATATGGTCACGACCTGTGTCATGCTTTCGACGATACCGGTGTGGCGTTGGCTCCCGGCTAAGGAAAATACTCGCATTTTACCGATCTGCCGGAATTACCGGGAAACGATTGGAAATGCTCTTCTGCTGCGCTAAACAGAGCCATGTTCCAGGCTTTTCTCGTTGCCGCCGGTGGCGCTCTCGGCTCTCTCCTGCGTTATTTCGTCGGCCAGTGGTCGCTCAGGCTGTGGGGTCCCAACTTTCCGTGGGGCACGCTGATCGTCAATGTCGCCGGATGTTTCGTCATCGGCGTGTTTGCCGAGATGATCGCCCGCCGTTTCAATGCGTCGGTAGAGTTGCGGCTCTTGCTGATCACCGGCTTCCTCGGCGGTTTCACGACGTTCTCAGCCTTTTCTCTGGACGCAATTTCGCTTTTCGAACGCGGCGAAGCCGTGCTTGGCGGCGTCTATATCGCTGCCAGCGTCGGTCTCTCGATGGCTGCCGTTGTCGCCGGTCTTGCGCTGATGCGGGCGCTGATCTGAGATTCGGGTTTCCGTTTTCGACAAAAATGCTCTAAAGCCACCGGCAAAGGCCGCGCCTGGCGCTGGCAACTCTTTCCGAAAGTACTTTCATGGCTGGCATTGAACATATCACCGTCGAACCGGACGAGGCGGGCATGCGGCTCGATCGCTGGTTCAAGATCCATTTTCCGGGCCTGGGCTTCGGTCCTCTCCAGAAGCTCCTGCGCTCCGGCCAGGTGCGTGTCGATGGCGGCCGCGTCAAGACCGATGCGCGGGTACAGCCCGGGCAGGTGGTACGCGTTCCGCCGATCGACGTTGACGCCAAGAAGAACACTCCGATCGCCGGCCATGATCTGAAGCATGGTGGCGACTACGAATTGCTGCAGCGTATGGTCCTGCACGAGGACGACAAGGTGATCGTGCTCAACAAGCCGGCCGGCCTTGCTGTGCAGGGCGGATCGGGCGTGACGCGCAATATCGATAAGATGCTTGAGGCCTGGACCAGCCCGAAGGGCGAGAAACCGCGGCTGGTGCATCGGCTCGACCGCGACACCTCGGGCGTGTTGGTGATTGCCCGCACCCGCGGCGCGGCGCAAAAGCTGACGGCGGCGTTTCGCGAGCGCGACACCAAGAAGACCTACTGGTCGCTGGTGAAGGGCGTACCGCGCAAGCACGAGGACAAGATCTCGACCTGGCTCGTCAAGGAGCAGACGCCGGACGGTGACCGCATGCGGGTCTGCAAGCACGGCGAGGAGGGGGCCGACCACGCGATCTCCTACTACAAGGTGCGCGAAACGGCAGCGCAGAACCTCGCCTGGCTGGAGATGGAGCCCTATACCGGGCGTACGCACCAGTTGCGTGTGCACGCGCTGCACATCGGCCACCCGATCATCGGCGACCCCAAATATTTCGACGACGACCATAACTGGGATTTCCCCGGCGGCGTGCAGAAGAAGCTGCATCTGCATGCGCGCAAGATCGACGTTCCTCATCCGAATGGCGGCCGTCTGCGGGTCACCGCGCCGCTGCCGCCGCATATGGTGCAGACCTGGAACCTGCTCGGCCTCGACCTCGCAGAGGCGGATCGGGAAGACTACGAATGAAGCTCGCCCTGTTCGATTGCGACGGCACGCTTGTCGATAGTGCTGCGCTGATCCATGAAGTTATGGCACGGACTTTCGTGGCCTTCGGCCATCCACGGCCTGCGATCGAAAGCACCAAGTCGATCATCGGCCTGACGCTCGATATCGCCATTGCCCGGATGCAGGGCAAACCGCATGTTGATGACGAGGCGGTGGCGATGACCGCGCATTACAAGAAAATCTACATGGATGTGCGCGGCGAACCCGGCATGGACGTGCCGCTCTTCGACGGTATCAAGCCCGTCATTGCAACGCTTGCGGCACGCGACGATATCCTGATCGGTGCCGTGACCGGCAAGTCCCGGCGTGGCCTCGTCAGCGTTCTTGAAATCCATGGCTTTACGCCACACTTCATCGTTTCGCGCACAGCCGACGATTGCCCGTCGAAGCCGCATCCGGCCATGGTGAGCGAATGCTGTGACGAAACCGGGATGAATGCTGCGGATACCGTTGTCATCGGCGATGCGATTTACGATATGCAGATGGCGAAGGCCGCGGGCGCCAAAGCGATCGGTGTATCCTGGGGATATGCCAGTGTCGATGAGCTGATTGCTGCAGGTGCCGATGCCATCGCCCATCATCCGAACGACGTGCTCGACCATTTTTGAGGTGACGCCATGCGCGACCTGTTGAACGACCTTTCCGAAGGACTCAGCCATCCCGATCCGATCCGCCGCGCGCAGATCCAGATGAAGAAGCCCCTGCCGAAGCGCTTCTACAAGGACGTTTCCGTTGCCGAGCAGGATGCCGGATTTGCGATTCTGCTCGACGGCCGGCCTGTCCGCACGCCTGCCAAGAAAATCCTTGCCGTGCCGACCAAGCCGCTTGCCGATCTGCTCTCTGCCGAATGGCAGGCGCAGGCCGAGGTGATCGATCCGGCGACCATGCCTGTGACGCGGCTGGTGAACACGGCGCTCGACGGCGTGGCGACGGACACACAGGCGGTGTTCGACGATATTGTGCGCTTTTCCTCCAGCGATCTTCTCTGCTACCGCGCCGACCAGCCGGAGCTGCTGGTGCAGCGCCAGGCCGAGCGCTGGGATCCGGTGCTCGACTGGGCGGCCGGCGATCTCGGCGCGCGCTTCCTGCTGATCGAGGGCGTGATCCATCATGAGCAGCCGCGTGACGCCATCGCGGCTTTCGACGTGACGCTTCGCCGCCATAATAGCGCGCTGGCGCTTGCCGCGTTGCATACGATGACGACGCTGACTGGATCGGCAATTCTGGCGCTGGCTTTTGCCGAGCGGCACCTGACGATGGACGAAGCCTGGTCGCTTGCGCATCTCGACGAGGACTGGACGATCGAGCATTGGGGCAGCGACGAGGAAGCCGAAGAGCGCCGCGCCAAGCGCTTCGAGGACTTCAAGGCGTCGGCGGATGTTTTTTTGGCGCTAAGGGCCTGAAACATATTGCTTTGACCGCCATAATGACGAACTCTGCGACTCCTGAGTGGGGATGGGTGCAGGTTTTTTCAATGAAGTTGCTGCGGTTGTGTTTTTGCCAGATAGCGATGATCTGCGCTGCCTTGACCGGCTGCGCCGGCATGGGTTCGAGCGAGCCGCCAGCCCCTGTATATGACGTCAGAAGTGCCGTGGTTCTCGGTGGTCCCGGGATCGCCGGGCCTCTGCTGTCAGGCATCAGCGACCGCGTCAATGCCGCCATCAATGCCACGGTCCGCACCGACGTCTATCCGCGCGTCGTGCTGACGATCCGCATCGTTTCCGTCACTAAGGGGCAGGGCTTCGACAACAACCGCAACGTCGCGAAGATTACCGCCGATGCTGCCTCTGTCGACGACGGGTCGGTGATCGGCGTCTCGGCCTTCGACGTGTCGAGCTTCGCCAACGATCCTGCGATGGCCGATCAGATTCTCGCAGAAGATATTGCCGCGCGGCTTCGCTCGGCATTCAAGCTGACGGCCGGGCGCGGCTGATCAATGCCACGCTGGCGGCAGGAGGAGTTTTCATGAAGGAAATTCTCGAGGAGCTTGAGCGCCGGCGCGACGAAGCGCGGCTTGGCGGCGGGCAGGCGCGCATCGATGCGCAGCACAAGCGTGGCAAGCTTACGGCTCGCGAGCGAATCGACCTGATCCTCGATGAAGAATCCTTCGAAGAGTTCGACATGTTCGTCGAGCACCGTTCGACCGATTTCGGCATGGAAAAAACCCGCTTTGCCGGCGACGGTGTCGTCACCGGCTGGGGCACGGTTAACGGTCGTACCGTCTTCGTCTTCGCCAAGGATTTCACCGTCTTCGGCGGCTCGCTTTCGGAAGCGCATGCCGAGAAGATCATGAAGGTGCAGGATATGGCGCTGAAGAACCGCGCGCCGGTCATCGGTATCTATGACGCGGGCGGCGCGCGCATCCAAGAAGGTGTTGCGGCACTCGGCGGCTATGCGGAAGTGTTCCAGCGCAACGTGCTGGCATCGGGCGTCATCCCGCAGATATCAGTGATCATGGGGCCTTGTGCCGGTGGCGACGTCTATTCGCCGGCTATGACCGATTTCATCTTCATGGTGCGTGATACGTCCTACATGTTCGTGACCGGGCCCGACGTCGTCAAGACTGTGACCAACGAGACGGTCACGGCCGAAGAGCTCGGCGGCGCCTCCGTGCATACGACGCGCTCGTCGATTGCCGACGGCGCCTATGACAACGATGTCGATACGCTGCTGCAGGTGCGCCGCCTGATCGATTTCCTGCCCTTGTCGAACACATCGCCGATCCCGGAAATCGAATGTTACCAGCCGGTGACAGAGGTGGACGAGTCGCTCGATACGCTTGTGCCCGCCAACGCCAACAAGCCCTATGACATCAAGGAACTGATCCTGAAGGTCGCCGATGAGGGCGATTTCTTCGAGATTCAGGCGAGCTTTGCCAAGAATATCGTTTGCGGCTTTGGGCGCATCGAGGGCTCTACGGTCGGCTTCGTGGCCAACCAGCCGATGGTGCTGGCCGGCGTGCTCGACAGCGACGCGTCACGCAAGGCCGCACGCTTCGTGCGCTTCTGCGATTGCTTCAACATTCCGCTGGTGACCTTTGTCGATGTGCCGGGATTCCTGCCCGGGACGGCGCAGGAATATGGCGGCCTGATCAAGCATGGAGCAAAGCTGCTGTTTGCCTATGCCGAAGCGACGGTTCCGAAGCTGACGGTGATCACCCGCAAGGCCTTCGGCGGCGCCTATGACGTGATGGCGTCGAAGCATCTGCGCGGCGACTTGAACTATGCCTGGCCGACGGCACAGATTGCCGTCATGGGAGCCAAGGGCGCGGTCGAGATCATCTTTCGCAAGGATATTGCCGATCCCGAGAAGATCGCGGCGCATACGAAAATGTACGAGGACCGGTTCCTGTCGCCTTTCGTTGCCGCCGAGCGCGGTTACATCGACGAGGTGATCATGCCGCACTCGACGCGCCGCCGTCTGGCGCGCGGATTGAAGATGCTGCGCAACAAGGATCTCTCCAATCCCTGGAAGAAGCATGACAACATTCCGTTATGAGCGAATAAAACTGTCCTTTCAGCTGTTTACGCACTGTCGAAGAAGTGAATAGACGTTGGCATTCCGTGATTTTTCTTGGGAATGGCGACGCGCTAACGCTCTTGCGCCCCTAAAAGGAGAGTCCTTATGTCTGGTATTTTTGATCGCCTGAACGCCTACCAACCCTTCGCGCTGGCTGCGCTCAGAATTTTCACCGCTTTGCTTTTTATCGAGCATGGCACGATGAAGCTTTTCGCTTTTCCCATCCCGCAAGGCGAGGGTGGTTCGCTGCCGCCGCTTTTCCTCGTTGCCGCATTGCTTGAGGTTATCGGTGGTCTGCTCGTTCTCGTCGGCTTCCTGACGCGGCCGGTTGCCTTCCTGCTGTCCGGTGAGATGGCGATCGCCTATTTCATGGCGCATTTCCCGCGCGGCTTCTACCCGGCGGTCAACGGCGGCGGCGAAGCGATCCTGTTCTGCTTCATCTTCCTGTTCCTGGTTTTCGCCGGAGCTGGCGCGCTGTCGGTGGACAAGCGCAACGCCTAAAGAAGACGCCGCGGGTTTTAGCCCGCGGCGTTTTTATCTCATGCGGTGAGCTTCAGCCCCGCGATGCCTGCAACGATCAGTGCGATGCAGGCGAGGCGAGATGCGGTGGCGGGATCGCCAAGCAGCCAGATGCCGAGAAGAACCGTGCCGACCGTGCCGATACCGGTCCAGATCGCGTAAGCCGTGCCGATCGGCAGTGTCTTTACTGCAAGTCCCAGAAGTACGACGCTGATCACCATCGAGATGACGGTGAGAACGGTCGGCATGGGTTTCGTGAAGCCATCAGTATATTTCAGACCGATCGCCCAACCACATTCAAAAAGTCCGGCTAGAAACAGCAGGAACCAAGCCATCTTACTCTCCTTTTCAAGAGCGAGGCCGTCCCCGCGACATTTGCGCCCGAGGGGATCGGGCGCCGCAGTCGTCTGCGTTGATTTCTATATGCGCGGAGTAACGGCCGAGTTCAAGGTAGGAATTGGCATAGCTGCCATGCCACCCGTTTCTTGCGCCTTACCCAAGCCGCTCGGCATGCCACTTCAAATGGTCGTCCATGAAGGTCGAGATGAAGTAGTAGGAGTGGTCGTAGCGCTCGTGCATGCGGAGCGTCAGACCGATGTCCGTGCCTTTGATCGCCTCTTCGAACAGCCAGGGGCGCAGGCCCTTTTCCAGGAAGCCGTCGGCCTTGCCCTGATCGATCAGCAACTCCGGGAACCGTGCGCCATCGCTTACCAGCGCGCAGGCGTCATACTGGCGCCATTTGGTCTCATCCGTGCCGAGATATTTTCCGAGCGCAGGTGCCGACCAGTCTGCTGTCGAAGGTTCGACGATCGGCGCGAAGGCCGAGCAGCTCTTGAAACGCTCCGGGTTCTTCAGCGCGATGGTCATCGCACCGTGACCGCCCATCGAATGGCCGAAGATGCCCTGACGGCTCATGTCGGCCCGGAATTGTTCGGCGATCAGGGCAGGGAGCTCTTCGGTGATGTAGGTGTACATCTGATAGTGCTCGGCCCAGGGCGATTCCGTTGCGTCGAGATAGAAGCCGGCGCCCTTGCCCATCTGCCAATTGGTCAGCTCGTCGGCGACATCGTTGCCGCGCGGGCTGGTGTCGGGGCAAACGATGATCAGGCCAAGTTCGGCGGCCATGCGCCGGTATTCGCCCTTCTCCATGGCGTTTGCATGGGTGCAGGTGAGACCGGAGAGATACCAGAGCACAGGGCAGGGCTCTTTGATCGCCTGCGGCGGCACGAAGACTGCAAAGGTCATGTCGCAGTTGCAGGCTTCTGAAGCGTGGCTGAAGACGCCCTGCATGCCGCCGAAAGCGGTTGCCTGGGAAATGATGATCATGGCTGATTGTCCGTATTGGGGCTGGCGGCCTTGGCGCGCCGGCAGAGGCGATCGAATGTTTCCAGGAACCGTGAGCGGTCCTTGGGGCTGAAGGCGGCGTTGTAGCCCTTGCTCTCGCCGGTCTCGCGAAGATGGGCGCCGAGGTCGCGCATGGCACTCGCCATACCGATATTGGTGTCGTCGAAGACGCGTCCGGTCGGGCCGCTGACGAGCGCGCCGGTTGCGACACAGCGCACGGCAAGCGGTACATCGGCGGTGACGACGACGTCACCTTGACCTGCATGCTCGGCGATCCAGTTGTCAGCCGCGTCGAACGCATTGGATACGATGACGTTCTTCACCATCGGATCGCGCGATGGGCGTAGGCCAGAGTTGGCGACGAAGGTGACCTCGATGCCGAGGCGCTCGGCAACCTTCAGGATTTCCGGTTTGACCGGGCAGGCGTCTGCATCGACATAGATCATGAAGTTCAATCTGTTCTTGCTGGAACGCCGCGCGTTACCGCGTAGCGTTCTTTCTTTCGGCTCTCATAGTCCGGCGGCTGCCATCGGTTCAAGATGTCAGGCTTCTTTCAGTGTGCCGGCCTTCTTTGCCACCCAGGTGGCAATGACGTCCATCAGCGTCGGATTGAGGCAGTCGTAGGTCTCCAGGCCGATCTCTCTGAACTTGCCCCGCACGCCCGCCATCGCTGAAGGCGGCGTGCCGGTCTCGATGATCGAGGAGACGAAAGCCGCAAAGCCCGGTTCAGGCCAACCGCTTTCCTGGAAGCGTTCGGGATGGACGAAATCCAGCCCCTTGAACGCGTGATCGCGCTCCACTGGTCCGTACATGTGAACGCCGCACTGCTTGCAAGCATGGCGCTGGATCAGCGCTTCGGGATCGACGACGTGAAGCTTGTCGCCATTCTCCAGAACCGAGACATTCTCATGCGCCGCCACTGCCACGATCGAGAATGCGGCGCCCTTGGGCTTCCAGCACTTGCTGCAGCCACAGGCATGGTTGTGCAGTACCGTGCCCTTGACCGCCACCTTCACGGGCTTGTCCGTACAGGCGCAGACAAGCGTTCCGCCGTTGAAATTCGCCTGACCCTTCTTCACCCCGCCATCGAGCAGCGGGTGTATCGATACCTGGTTTGCCATGTTCAGCTTCTCCTCCTCAGCTGCCCACGGCTCCCAAATCAGGATCGATTTGCGACAAAGCCGCAGGCGATTTCAACGTCGAACCGCATTCCGCATCACTCTCCTCAGTAGACCACCACGCCCCGGATGCTTTCGCCCTTGTGCATCAGCTCGAAGCCCTTGTTGATGTCTTCGAGCGGCATCGTATGGGTGATCATCGGGTCGATCTGGATCTTGCCCTGCATGTACCAGTCGACGATCTTCGGCACGTCGGTGCGGCCGCGCGCGCCGCCAAAGGCCGTGCCCATCCAGTTGCGGCCGGTGACCAGCTGGAACGGACGCGTCGAGATTTCCTGGCCGGCGCCGGCAACGCCGATGATAACAGACTTGCCCCAGCCGCGATGCGATGATTCGAGCGCCTGACGCATGACCTTGGTATTGCCGGTGCAATCGAACGTGTAATCGGCGCCGCCGATCAGGTCGCCGTTGCGCTTCGTCAGGTTGACGAGATAGGGCACGATATCGTCGCCGACTTCCTTCGGATTGACGAAATGCGTCATGCCGAACTTTTCACCCCATTCCTTGCGGTCGGGGTTGATATCGACGCCGATGATCATATCGGCGCCGGCAAGGCGCAGGCCCTGCAGCACGTTCAGACCGATGCCGCCGAGACCGAAGACGATCGCCGTCGAGCCGATCTCGACCTTGGCGGTGTTGATGACGGCGCCGATGCCGGTGGTGACGCCGCAGCCGATGTAGCAGATCTTGTCGAACGGGGCGTCCGGATTGACCTTGGCGAGGGCGATCTCCGGCAGAACAGTGAAGTTCGAGAAGGTCGAGCAGCCCATATAGTGGTGGATCTTGTCCTTGCCGATCGAGAAGCGCGAGGTGCCGTCGGGCATCAGCCCCTGGCCCTGCGTCGCACGGATCGATGTGCAGAGGTTGGTCTTGCGCGACAGGCAGGAATAGCACTCGCGGCATTCAGGCGTGTAGAGCGGAATGACGTGGTCGCCCTTCTTCACCGAGGTGACGCCGGGGCCGACATCGACGACGATGCCTGCACCTTCGTGACCGAGAATTGCCGGGAAGAGGCCTTCCGGATCGGCGCCCGACAGGGTGAAATCATCGGTATGGCAGATGCCAGTCGCCTTCACCTCGACCAGCACCTCTCCGGCGCGTGGTCCCTCAAGCTGAACTGTCATGACCTCAAGCGGCTTGCCGGCCTGAACGGCGACTGCGGCGCGAACGTCCATCGTCTGATCTCCCTCATATGATTTGATGGCGGACATTGGCACGCCGGGTGAGGGAGGCTCAAGCAAAAAGCTTGATCAAAAGACACTTTGTCCGGGATGCGGCAGCGAGTTTGCCGCAAACGTCAGAAGAGGTTTTCGCTCGCGAAAATAATGGCATAGCCGTGCATCGCGATTGCCGCATAAAGCCCGAATGCAACAAGCATGCGCTCACCATCATTCATCTCATCAAGCTTTTGGCGCGGCTTGACGGATCCCGAGCCGATCATGCTCAGCAGGATGAAGACGACGAGGCCGGCGATCAGCAGGTTGTTCGACAATCCGATTTCCCAGCCGATTGCGAGAATGCAGCCTGTGACAGCGAAACTCGCCGTCATCAGCGAATGGCGGGTGCGAAAGATCTGCCGCAGAACCTGTCCACCGTCGAAGCGATGCATGGGCAGGAGGTTCAGCAGATTGAAGGCGCCAAGAATCAGCAGGAAGACAAGCAGTGGCCGTCCGAAACTGGCAGGCAGAAGGCCATGACCGATCCCCTGGTATGCGGTGATGACGATCTGCACGAGGAAAGCCGACATGCCGGCGCCCATCAGCGCGCAGGCCGCGACCTCGAAGAGATTCTTGTACGGCCGCCCGCCAATGGCGATACGGACGAGCAGGGGGACGAAGATCATCCGCACTGACTTGTGTCCAAAGGCGCGATAGGCAGCCATATGGCCAAGCTCATGGAGCACGATGACCAGCGTGAGAAAGGTGGAGATCATCAGGCCGCTGACGTTGAGCCCGAAAAACGGCCAGAGCAGAAGCGTCGAGAGGATCGCCAGGCCTGTCTGCACCAACGGACCTTCGAAGTAACCCTGCGGCTTCGAAATGCCGGTTTCCAGCCAGCCCTGCAGCGACCTTACCTCCCGCTGCAGAACGAAATAGCGGAAGAGCAGGAAAGCGAGACCGCGATAGTGATCGGTCTGACTGATCTCTAGTGTGGACCCTTGGGGCGTTGCTCTGATGATGCGGCTCTCGGTGTAATGCGTCCAGAACTGCGGATCGAGCGTGCTATCGTCGGCAATCCGCGAGCGGAAGGCATGAACGCCGCCAGCCGGGAGCGGGTCGAGCGCCAGGACGCGGCGCAGCGGCTCTCCATTGCGGTCGAGATGACTGTAAACCTGCTCGACGAACCCAGGACGATGTGCGATCGGCCGGCTGCTGATGACGGCGTGATGCCAATCAGCGGCTTCGCCAGCGGGATTGATCGCCTTCCAGAGTGTTTCCGGCGGACAACGGAAGGTTCTGACGACGCTGATCGTGCGCTGCCCGAGTGGCATACGCATCAACAGCCAGAGCAGGCCAAGATTGATCGATAGCAGCAAGCCTGCCGATTGAAGGGCCGTCATTCGCAACTCCGGCCCAGCCACAGGACGAAAACGCCTCATCATAGAGCGGGCGTCTTAACAAAAATCCTTGGCTTTCAGGCTCTCAAAGGCTGCGGCTGTCCCGGAATGGGTCAGGCGAATTCCATGATGACGGCATCGACCGCCAGGCTTTCACCCGGCTTCGCCTTGACCTTGCCGACGACGAGGTCGCGCTCGGCGCGCAGGACGTTTTCCATCTTCATGGCTTCGACCACCGCCAGCGTTTCGCCGGCCTTGACCTCCTGGCCTTCGGACACCGAGATCGACACGACAAGGCCGGGCATCGGGCAGAGCAGGAGTTTCGACGTATCGGGCGGCAGCTTCACCGGCATCAGCCTGTCGAGTTCCGCGTGGCGCGGCGTAAACGTCTTCGTCCGGACAGAAAGCCCCTGCCAGTCGATCCGCAAACCATTCAGGATGGGGCGGATCTGGGCAATGACTTTGACGCCGCCGATCGTTCCGGACCAGACGGGCTCGCCCGGTCTCCAAGTGGTGACAACCTGGATTTCGCTACCGCCTGCGTTCATCCCCATGTCGAAGGGGATGGTGACATGGCCGTCGGTCAGCGAGAGGCCGACATAGTCCTTGCCGATCCTCACCACCCAGTCGCTGCGCAGATCGCTGCTGGCCGCACGCAGGCGGTCGGCGTGGCGCTCGCGGCGGCTCGTTTCGATCAGCGATGCCGAGAGCGCGATGGCTGCGAGAGCAGTCTGCTGCCAGGCGTCCGGTTCGGACGGGGCAAAACCATCGGGATATTCCTCGGCGATGAAGCCGGTCGACAGGCGGCCCTCGCGCCAGCGTGGATGTTTCATCAGTGCCGAAAGAAACGGGACGTTATGTTCGATCCCGTCGACGACGAAGGCGTCGAGCGCCTCGGCCATCGCATCGATAGCCGCCAGCCGGTCCGGCGCCCAGGTGCAGAGCTTGGCGATCATCGGGTCGTAATACATGGAAATCTCGGCGCCCTCGTAGACGCCGGTGTCGTTGCGGACGATCACGTCGCCCTGCTTGCCTTCTTCGGGCGGGCGGTAGCGCGTCAGGCGGCCGATCGAGGGCAGGAAGTTGCGATAGGGGTCTTCGGCATAGAGACGGCTTTCGATCGCCCAGCCGTTGAGCTTGATGTCCTTCTGCACGAAGGGGAGCTTTTCACCGGCGGCAACCCGGATCATCTGTTCGACGAGATCGACGCCGGTGACGAGTTCGGTCACCGGATGCTCGACCTGCAGCCGGGTGTTCATTTCCAGGAAATAAAAGTTGCGGTCGCGATCGACGATGAATTCGACGGTTCCTGCACTCTGGTAATCGACGGCCTTGGCAAGCGCGACAGACTGCTCGCCCATCGCATTGCGGGTCTTTTCATCGAGGAACGGCGAGGGCGCCTCTTCGGCGACTTTCTGATTGCGGCGCTGGATCGAGCATTCGCGCTCGCCGAGATAGACGGTATTGCCGTGCCCGTCGGCGAGTACCTGGATCTCGATATGACGGGGATCGACGATGTATTTCTCGATGAAGACGCGGTCGTCGCCGAACGAGCTCTTTGCTTCGGAGCGTGCCCGGTCGAAACCGTCGCGGACTTCGCTCTCGCTCCAGGCGATACGCATGCCTTTACCGCCACCACCGGCAGAGGCCTTGATCATGACGGGGTAGCCGATCTCGCCGGCGATCTTTTCCGCATGGACGGCATCTTCGATGACGCCGAGATAGCCGGGGACCGTTGAGACCTTCGCGGCGTTGGCGAATTTCTTCGATTCGATCTTGTCGCCCATGGCGAGGATCGCTTTGGGCTTCGGTCCGATGAAGACGATGCCTTCCTTCTCCAGCGCTTCGCAGAAGGAGGCGCGTTCGGAGAGGAAGCCGTAGCCGGGGTGTACGGCTTCGGCGCCCGTTTCCTTGCAGGCAGCGATGATTTTCCCGGCCACCAGATAGCTTTCCGAAGCCGGGGCGGGGCCGATATGGATGGCTTCGTCTGCCATTTCGACATGAAGCGCGTCCCGATCCGCGTCGGAATAGACTGCGACCGTCAGGATACCCATACGCCGCGCAGTCTTGATCACGCGGCAAGCGATCTCGCCGCGATTCGCGATCAGGATTTTCTTGAACATGCAGACTCCACCCGAAAAATGCGTCCTGAAGTTCTACGCAGAAACTTCAGAACGCACAATCGTGCGAAAACCTTGCAGATATTCAGCTTTATGGCGTGGGGGTCAGGCGACCGCCTGCTCGTCATCGACAATCCGTAGCCAGCGGCTGGTGCGCGGCTGGTGATAGTCGCGAAGTTCGAGCGCCCGCATGATTTCCACCCAGCGGGGATGGTTCGAGGCGGGCAGGGTCTCCGTCTCGATCCGCCTGAGAACGCCATGGGTCACCGGCGAAACCGGAATGACGCCGCCTTCGCTGACATTGCGCAGCACACGCATGACGAAATCGATATCCTGGCGGGTGATGCCCTTGCGATCGACGGCGCGCGAAAGCTTGTAACCGCCGACATTGTCGGTGATCGCAAGACGCAGCTGGTCGAGGGCGAAGGCGCGCAGCTCGTCCGGCACATGGGAGGAAATCTCCATGATGTGCAGCACCAACTCCAGCTCGAGTGCGGAATTCACGACGCCGTCAGTCGCAAACATGCGCATGATCCAGGCAACGTTGATCGCGTCGAGCGAGCCCTGCGGATAGGTGTAGTTGACGATGAAGCCTGCCAGGTTCTCGACGAAGAACGCGTTCCATTCCTGGCATTTTTCGGGGCAGGAATTGTTGAGGGCAAGCATGACGACGACGTCGTCGGATGTCCGGACGCCGTCCGGAAAGCTGTGCTTGCGCAAAAGGCCGATATCGTCGGCGGCAAGCCGATGCTTTCCGGCGATGACACATGCCGGGAAAGCGAGTCGAAATTCGCTCATTTTTTGTCTCCAGAACCTCATCATGAGGCCGGAGACGGTTCTAGCGCGGGCGAATTGAAGATCCCTGAACAACGACAGTTAACGAAATGCCGCGCCGTTCAGACGGAATTGACAGATTTCGACTGCGCCCGCTCGCGCCAGATGATGAAAAGCCCCGAGGCCACAATGATAGCGATGCCGATCCACTTGGAAAGTGTGGGAAAATCATTGAACAGCGCGTAGCCGAGAACCGTTGCCGAGATGATCTCGAAGTACTGAAATGGAGCAAGCAGCGAGAGCGGCGCCAGGCGGAAGGCGCGCACGATCAGCATATGGGCATAACCGGAGATCGTTCCGAGAAGCAGAAGCAGGACCAGACCGAGGACGGACGAGGGCAGCGAAATCTCGAAATCCGGAATGCCTGCGGCTGCACCGCCCGCAAGTGCCACGGACATGAACAGCGTGCCGCCGATGCCGGCCATGGTCTGCATCGTCATCGGAGAATCGGCATCGCCGATCGCCCGGTTCAGGAACAGGTAGAGGGAATAGAGAAAGGCGCAGAAAACTGGCAGCAGCGCCTTCAGGCCGAAGATCTCGTAGCTCGGCTGGATCACGATCATCGCGCCGCCGAAGCCGACCACGATGGCCGTCCAGCGCCGCCAGCCGACCTTGTCGCCCAGGAACATCGCCGACATCGCCGTCAGCATGAACGGCTCGACGAAATAGATGGCGAAGACATCGGCGAGCGGCATGTATTTGACGGCGACGAAGAACAGCAGGCTGGCTGCGCCATGCAGCGCGCCGCGCAACAGGTTCATCCACGGACGCTTGGCCGACAATGCCTTCCAGCGGAAGATATAGAGCAGCAGCGGCAGCGTGCAGACCAGCTGGAAGAAGAAGCGGTAGAACGTGACCTGGCCCGGCGACATCGATTCGAACGTCGCCATATATTTGGCGATCGCATCCATGGCCGGCAAGACGATCATGGCGCTGGCCATGATGGCCATGCCTTGAAGCGGGTTCTGGTATGATTGTGGCTGAGACATGCTGCGCTTTCGGGAACACAGCCATCAACCACAGGAACCGCGCCGGATCAATATGATCTAGGCGTCTGAGATGGTTTCTCCGAAAACCGATTCGAACGACTGACGCAGACGGATGTCGACATCTGACATCATCACCGGCAGGCCGAGATCGACTAGGCTGGTGACGCCATAGGCGGAGATCCCGCAGGGGACGATGCCGGTAAAATGATCGAGATCAGGCTCGACGTTAAGCGACAGCCCGTGAAAGGTCACCCAGCGGCGCAGGCGGATGCCGAGGGCGGCGATCTTGTCCTCGCTCATCGTGCCATCCGGCAGCAACGGCTTTTCCGGCCGCCGCACCCAGACGCCAACGCGGTCCTCGCGCCGCTCGCCGCGGACATTCATCGAATCGAGCGTGCGGATGACGACGTCCTCGAGGGCTGCGACAAAGGCGCGAACGTCCTGACGGCGTCGCTTGAGATCGAGCATCACATAGGCAACGCGCTGACCGGGGCCGTGATAAGTGTATTCACCGCCGCGGCCGGTCGCAAAGACCGGAAACCGGTCGGGCTGCACGAGATCCTTGGCATCGGCGCTTGTGCCTGCCGTGTAGAGGGGCGGGTGTTCGACGAGCCAGACGAGCTCGTCGCCGCCATCGGCAATCAACGCCACTTCGCGCTCCATGGTTTCCACAGCAAGCTCATAGGGCACCAGCTCATCGGCGATGCGCCAGCGCACGGGTTTGTTGCCGGCCTGTGGAAACATGGAGAGTTGAAGATCGGTACGCAGCATGGACTTTTCCCTTGCCGCAAAGGCTCAGCGGCATGCTGCTATATGGCCTCGTTTGATAACCAATTCAAATGCTGTGATTTGTTTTGAAAAAATCTGTCATATCGCTCTTGTGCGCCCAAAATGCTTTTGCTACATGCTGCCTCGCCGACGCAAATCGGCTCTACCACGATGCGGTCGTGGCGGAATTGGTAGACGCGCAGCGTTGAGGTCGCTGTGGGGCAACCCGTGGAAGTTCGAGTCTTCTCGACCGCACCAAAGTAAACCCGCTTCGGCGGGTTTTTCTTTTTCTACAGTTTCTTATCTCATTCTGCTGACGTAAAATCTGAGCCGCTGGCAGCTGTTTCGGCGCTATCGACGACTGGCTGCCTCACGCTAGTTATTCCTTTGTCATATCGACAGGGAGCGCGGCGCATTGAGCCTCACCTTTGCCATTGGAGATATCCACGGCTGCATCGGCCCGCTGTTGCGGATCATCGAGCGGGTGGAAGACTATGCGCCATCAGGAAAGGTCGTGTTTCTCGGCGACTATATCGACCGTGGCCCAGATAGCTGTGCCGTCGTGGAGACGCTGATGGCAGGGCCGCGCTCGCCGGACTGGCAATGGATCGCGCTGAAGGGCAATCACGAGGACATGGCAACGGGTGCTCATGATGGGCGGCATAACGAATCGTGGTGGCTGGACAATGGCGGGATCGAGACGCTGACCTCTTACGGCGGACCGGTTCCATCGCCGCACTTGAACTGGATGGCGGCACTGCCGCTTCTACACACGGATCCGCATCGCATCTTCGTGCATGCCGGCGTCAGGGAAGGGCTCTATCTAGAGGATCAAGCGCCGCATGACCTGATGTGGCTGCGCTTCGAAGACGATGTATCAGGTGAGTTCTGGGGAAAGCATCTGGTGCACGGGCATACGCCGTCACCGGCCAATCCGCGAACGACGGGAAATCGGACCAATCTCGACAGCGGCTGTGTCTTCGGGGGAAAACTCTCCTGCGCGGTTTTCGACGATAGTCTCCCGGGCGGTCCGGCCACATTGCTTCAGGTTCGAGGCTGATCGCCGCGGGGATGAAACAAGAGCCGCACATGCGGCTCTTGTTGCGTTTTCGTCGCGGTCAGTGCGTGCCAACGTCGCGGCAGGCATCGGTATCGGAAGCTCCGCCATCACCGGCTCTGGTCTGCACGCCCGTCAGTTCGGCCGGGTTCTTGCACGGCGGAAGGCGCTGGGCTTCGAGCTTGGAATAGTTGATCTTCTTGGGCGCGGCCATCTTGGTCTGGTACCAGCCGTCGCTGTCATTGGTGTAGTCGTCGGAATAGGCCGGAGGGGCATGTTCGGTGTAGTGAACAGGCTTCGGCGGGCTGATGCGGATCGGGCGGACGTAGCTGTCGTCGTACATGGGAGCGGCGAAAGCGGACGATGCGACGCCAATGGCAAACAGGGCCGCGGTGGCTGCAAGTTTGATTCTCATGTGATATCTCCTCAATCAGTTGTTGCAATCAACAACGAAACGATAACCCTCGGCAGGTACGAGTTCGCTCCTGAATTGAGGCGAAATTGTGGGAGCGTATGGCCAGTGCGGATTACGAATTGTCCATGTAATTCACGATTCTGTGGCGATATTTCACCGTTTTGTGACATAGGTTAGCAACCTATCAAAACAACAAAACCCGGCCGCGTGTGCGGCCGGGTTTATCGAAACATACAACCCATGAATACATCATTCGTTTCTACAATTATTGAAGCTAATCCTCGTTCGGGATATGCGAGTCGACGCCTGTCGTCTCAAGACGGTTGCGAACGTGGTGGACGCCATCGACGGAAAGCGCGCCGAGTTCGGCCTTGCGGGCAATTCCGATCGTCTCGACTGAACCTTCCAGCGTGATCGTATGGCCGTCGGCATGGACGTCGATGCTGTCTGCGTCGAGATCAGGAATGTTTTCGAGGTTTTCGGAGACGCGGGCTTCCAGATCGTCGCTCTCGCTGCGATCGATCATATCTGCCGTCAGCGAATCCCTCAGACGGTTCTCATTGCCGTCCTCGTCGGTTCCATCGATGCGGAAGCCGCCGTTGCGGTCACGGTCGAAATTGGCTGATGTCTCGCCATAGGCGCCGTTGGCGGGCTTTGCCGAGGATGCGCCGGGGCTGTCGGAATAGGGCCAGCCGTCATCGAGATTGCGCTCCTCGTAGTCGCGATAATCTTCTTCGCGTGAAATGGTGCTCTTGTCGTCGGTCTTCGGCATGATCGTCCTCCTTCAAGGTCATGCTCAAAGAACGCTCATCGGCCGGATTGGTTCGTGGAAGTTTTATGAAATTAGCGGGCGGCCTTTTCCCATTTGCGGATCAGCCGGTCGCGCTTGAGCTTGGAGAGGCGCTGCAGCCAGAAGATACCATCGAGCTGGTCGATCTCATGCTGGATGCAGATGGCGAGAAAACCATCTGCGTTTTCCTCCTTCGTCTCGCCGGTCACGGTCTGATAGCGGAAACGGATTGCGCCGGGCCGGATGACCTCCTCTGTCGCGCCGGGCATGGAGACACTGCCTTCCATCTGGCGCAAAGGTTCCGCCGAAGACGAGAGGATTTCCGGATTGACATAGGTCCGCACGCCATCGGCCTTGCTGAGTTCGATCACCACCACCCTTTGGAAGATGCCGATATGGGCCGCCGTGATCCCAACGCCGGGTGCGGCCCGCATGGTGTCCAGGAGATCGCCCGCAAGGCTCTGCAGATCGCCGTCGAAGGTGCTGACAGGTGCGCAGACTGTTTTCAATCCGGGATGCGGATAGCGCAGGATCGGGCGGATCGTCATGTTTTCATAAGCTCCTGATATTCGGGTTGCGGAAACTATCGCCGCAACGGCGCATTGTCATCCGCAGACATGGTTTTGGACGCTAGACGCAAGGAGCCAATTCGGTTAGCAGGGACGGGGACTTATGCTGCCGCAACGGCTGGCGGGGTTCGTTTATCCGCTTGTTGACAATGCCTTTTCCGCCGCCATTCTCGAACGCGGCAGGAAAGCCGTAACTGTTATGATCCTGGATGCGAGGCGCAAATGACGGCAAGCGAAGAAGACGAACGCATCCGCAAGCGTCCAGAGGACGAAGACGCCGACATCTATGACGAGGACGGCAACGTTCGCAGCGATTTTCTAGCGCTGCTCGGCGCGGCGATCGCTGATCGCGACACGATTTTCCTGCGCCAGAATGTGGCGCGCCTGCACGAATCGGAAATCGGCGACCTGCTCGAAGCGATCCAGCCGGATCAGCGCCTGGCGCTGGTGCGCCTGCTCGGCGACGACTTCGACATGACGGCGTTGACCGAGGTGGATGAAGCGATCCGCCGTGAGATCGTCGATCAGATGCCGAACGAGCAGATCGCCGCGGCGATCGGCGATCTCGATTCGGACGATGCCGTCTACATTCTCGAAGATCTTGATCAGGAAGACCGGGACGAAATTCTCGCCCAGCTGCCGTTCACCGAGCGGGTGCGGCTTCGCCGAGCGCTCGATTACCCCGAGAGCTCGGCAGGCCGGCGCATGCAGACCGAGTTCGTCGCCGTGCCACCGTTCTGGACCGTCGGGCAGACGATCGACTACATGCGCGAGGAGGAGGACCTGCCTTACTCCTTCACGCAGATCTTCGTCATCGATCCGACCTTCAAGCTGCTCGGCGCCGTCGATCTCGACCAGATTTTGCGCACCAAGCGGCAGAACAAGATCGAAGTGATCATGCGGGAGACGAACCACCCGATCCCGGCCGAGATGGACCAGGAAGAGGCGGCACAGCTCTTCGAGCAGTATGACCTTCTCTCAGCCGCCGTCGTCGACGAGAACGAACGCCTGGTGGGCGTGCTGACCATCGACGACGTGGTCGACGTCATCCACGAAGAAGCCGATGAGGATATCAAGCGCCTCGGCGGTGTCGGTGACGAAGAGCTGTCGGATAATGTCATCTCCACAGTCCGTTCGCGCTTTCTCTGGCTGCTGATCAATCTCGGCACGGCGATGCTGTCTGCAAGCGTCATCGGCCTGTTCGACGGGTCGATCGAGAAGATGATCGCGCTGGCGGTGCTGATGCCGATCGTCGCCTCGATGGGCGGCAATGCCGGCACGCAGACCATGACGGTCACGGTGCGGGCGCTCGCGACCCGCGATCTCGACATTTACAACGCTGGCCGCATCATCCGCAGGGAGGCGACCGTCGGCATCATGAACGGGGTGATTTTCGCAACGATCATGGGGGCGATTGCCGGCACCTGGTTCCACGATTACCAGCTGGGCATGGTGATCGGCGCGGCGATGATCATCAACCTGATTGCCGCGGCATTGGCGGGCATCCTGCTGCCGCTGCTTCTGGACAAGGTCGGCGCCGATCCCGCCATCGCCTCGTCGGTTTTCGTCACGACCGTCACCGACTGTACGGGCTTCTTCGCATTCTTGGGGATTGCCACTTGGTGGTTCGGCATTTAACCACGCCAGCCTGCCGAAATTGACTATTACGTAAAAGTCAATATTATTGGCAGGAGAGAGTGGGAATCTGATGCCTGTGAACAAGTATTATAGCATAACGGAGCTGACGCGCGAATTCGGTGTGTCGACGCGCACGCTTCGCTTCTATGAAGACGAAGGTCTGATCCATCCGGAGCGCCGCGGCCGTACCCGGCTTTTCCGCCAGGCGGACCGCAGGCTCATCCAGGAAATCCTGCGCGGCCGGCGCATCGGTTTCACCATCGCCGAGATCCGCGAGATCATCACCGTCTACAAGGAGCCGCCGGGGGAACTCGGTCAGCTGAAGCTCTTGATGAAGCGCGTCGATGAGAAGCGTGAGGACCTGCGCCAGAAGCGCAAGGATATCGACGACACGCTGGCGGAACTCGACAATATCGAGGAATCCTGCCTCGGCCGGCTGGCCGAAATCGGCGTCGGCACCTGACGTATCGAAAGGCCGTGCGGCAGCGCGCGGGCAGGCTGTCTTTCATTGAGCCGGAACGCTGCATTCCAACGCAATCCGCTGCACCCCATCGTTGTCCGCCTGAATCGTACCGGACTGCAAAGGCGTAAACAGATTATCAGCCTGCAACCTCTCCAACGTGCACTGGCAGAAGCTGTGGCAGAGCGCTTCGCCTTCCTGCTGCAAACAAGCCGTCTGGCATTGTTGTAGATAACCCTGCACCGGATCGGGTTTGGCAGGTGGCGCAATCAGCGTCATTGCGTAAGCGACGGCGATCAGCACCGGCTGGTGGATCAGATAGAATGCCAGGCTGTGGCGCCCGCCGCGTGCCAGCAGCGAGCCGCCGGTCCCAAGTGCGGCAAGCTTCTGCGGCAGGCTGGTGCGCAGGGCAACCAGCGCCAGCGTCAAGCCGGACATATAGGCGGCTGCCCAGGGAAAGATCGGCACATAATCGTTGGAGCGCGGCGGCATGTCGGTAAGACCGATCCACCAGAGCAGCGGCTGGTTGAAGGACGCCGAGCGAAGCATGCCGGGCGTAACGAAAGTATCGGCAATCCAGGCGGCAACCAGGGCGACCGTGACAAGGGCGGTCACGAATAGCGGCAGGCGGGCGAAGACGACGCCGACAAGCGTCATCGCCGCCATGCAATGCAGGATTCCGAAGAATATCCACTCGCCGGGCATGGCGATGCGCGTTGCGACGGAGATCAGCAGTGCAGCGCCTGCAATCATCGCGAAGCGTTTCCAGAACGACGGCCAGCGGATGCCTGCCTGGCTCGACAACGCCATGCTGAGGCCGGCGATGAACAGGAATGTGGTGGCGATGGCCCGCGCATAGAGCTTCAGCCAGCCGGTCTCTGCGGTTCCGGGCGCCAGATAGCCCATGAACTCCAGGTCCCAGCTGAAATGATAGGTTGCCATGGCGATCAGGGCGGCGCCGCGCAGCGTATCGAGGAGGCCGATCCGGGGCGGATGCGCCGGGCTGCCGTTGCTGTCAGCCATCATCGTCATTCACTGTCTCCCGGACAAATCACCGTCGCCGTTTTGCGCTGGGTCGCGGGGAATAGGAGAAAGGTGGAGATTTGATGGCGGCGACACATCCATGATCGCCAGCCGCGCCTCCGAAAAGAACTGCCTGCGCGTAAGCACGAAGACGACGGTCGCTGTCGTTGCCATGAAAACGTAAGCGTTGACGAACCATCCGAGATAGCCGATCGACAGGAAGATCGCCCGCAGGCCTTCGTTGAAATGACCGCCGGCGATGATGTTCATGCGGATGACGCGCTCGGCGGCACGCTCTGCGGCATAGACGTCGGCCTCTGTGTCGCGCATCATCGGGATCGCGCCGAACAGGATGGTGCAGTAGTTGAAGAGCCGGTAGGACCAGCCGAACTTGAAGAAGGCATAGGCGAACAGTCCCGCCAGTCCGCCGACCTTGAGCTCGAAGCTTACGTGGCTGCCGCCGAAGACATAAGGCAGGTCGGCGAAGATGGCGCTGACCTTGTCGGTGGCGCCGAGCAGGGCAAAGCAGCTGCCGATCGCGAAGATCGAGGTCGAGGCGAAGAAAGCCGTGCCGTTCTGCAGACCGGCCATGATCTGGGTGTCGATCATCTTCAGGTCGCGGCGCAGCGAATTGTAGATCCATTCGCGGCGGCGCTCGCCCATCGCATGCGTCAGACTGGTGCGTCCGAAGAAGGTCCGGCCGCGGAGAAGCCAGGAGTAGCCGAGCCAGGACACGGCAAAGAAGGCAAGCGCAGTATAGTCCGCAAGCGTAAGCATCGATGATTCAACCCCTTGGTCTCCGGCGCCACTCTACATATGCCATGCGATGCTGCAATGACCGGGGCGATGGCCCGAAGCGATTTCCAGTGGTCCGGCCTTTCGCAAAGCACCGACAGGCATTAAATCCTTCTGCAACAGTGTCGCGCCGGTCAAACGCGATGTCGGTTCGCCGCGCGCGGCAAGTTGCTCCCGGGGATAGTCTCGGTGCAGTTCATTATTGGGAAGCAGGCATGTTCCTTTCGGTATTCGATGTTTTCAAGATCGGCGTCGGGCCTTCGAGCTCGCATACGATGGGGCCGATGTCGGCTGCCAACCGCTTCCTCGACCTTATTCTCTCGAACGAGTGGCCGCGCCCTACATCAGGCGCGCAGGTCGCGTCGATCAAGGCCAGCCTGCATGGCTCGCTCGCCTATACCGGGATCGGTCACGGAACGGGCAGGGCGGTGATCCTTGGCCTGATGGGCGAGGCGCCAGATAGCGTCGATCCCGACAAGATGGACGGCATCATCGATCAGGTGGAGCGCTCCGGCCGCATCACGCCACCCGGCCATCCCGCCTATTTCTTCCTGCCGAAGAACGACCTGGTCTTCGACAAGAAGCAGACGCTTCCCGGCCATGCGAACGGCATGATCTTTTCAGCCTTCGACAAGGACGACCGGTTGCTGCTGCGCCGCATCTACTACTCGGTCGGAGGCGGTTTCGTGGTCACCGATACCGAACTCGAGCAGATGCGCGCCAAGAAGAAGGCGGCGCCCGGTGCGACCAAGGTGCCCTACCCCTTCGCCACCGCGGCGCAGATGCTGGAGATGGCCGATCGCTCGGGGCTCACCATCGCGCAGATGAAGCGTGCCAACGAGGAGAGCCAGCGCAGCCGCGAGGAGCTCGATGCCGGTCTCGACCGGATCTGGGACGCGATGCGCTCCTGTATCGAGCGAGGGTTGAAGGTCGATGGCATCATGCCTGGCGGGCTCAAGGTTCGCCGCCGGGCGCGGCAGATCCACGACAAGCTGCAGGAAGAATGGCGCAGTAACCGCATCAACCCGCTGCTCGCCAACGACTGGCTGAGCGTCTATGCGATGGCGGTCAACGAGGAAAATGCCGCGGGCGGGCGCGTCGTCACGGCGCCGACCAATGGTGCGGCCGGCGTCATTCCGGCAACCATCCGCTACTACGAGCATTTCCACGACGACTGGGACCAGAACGGCATCCGCGACTATCTGCTGACAGCCGCAGCCGTTGGCGGCATCATCAAGCACAACGCCTCGATCTCCGGCGCTGAAGTCGGCTGTCAGGGCGAGGTAGGTTCGGCGGCTGCGATGGCGGCTGCAGGGCTTGCCGCGGTCATGGGCGCGACGCCGGCCCAGATCGAGAACGCTGCCGAGATCGCGCTCGAGCATCACCTTGGCATGACCTGCGATCCGGTTGCCGGCCTCGTTCAGGTTCCCTGTATCGAGAGGAACGCGCTGGGTGCGGTCAAGGCTGTGACGGCAGCCTCGCTTGCGGTCAAGGGCGACGGCCAGCATTTCGTGCCGCTCGACGCCTGTATCGAGACGATGCGCCAGACGGGATACGACATGAGCGAGAAATACAAGGAAACCTCCACCGGGGGTTTGGCCGTCAACGTCGTCGAATGCTGAGTTTGTGGACTTCGGGCCGGTAGCGCTTGACGCTGCCGGTCAAAAGGATTTCAACAGCCGGTATGGCATTGCATCTCATCAAATTGTGCGTCGGCGCCGACTCCATCGAGGATCTGCGCGAATGGGTCGCTGAACGTTCTCTGCGGGCGATCGCTGCCGGTCTCGAACCTCACTCCATCCACACCACCCGCATGGTGCCGAAGCGCGTCGACGAACTGCTCGATGGCGGCTCGCTCTATTGGGTGATCAAAGGGCAGGTGCAGGCGCGCCAGAAGCTGCTCGGTATCGAGAGTTTCACGGATGGCGAGGGCATCGGCCGCTGCCATCTCGTTCTCGGACCGGAGGTCATCGAGACATCGGTTCAGCCGAAGCGGGCATTCCAGGGCTGGCGCTATTATCCGGAAGAGGACACGCCGCGCGACCTGATGAGCCTCGGCGCCGGTATTGCTGAAATGCCCGCGGACTTGCGCCGCGAGCTTTCGGAACTCGGATTGCTCTAGATAATCAGCGAAGCCGCAGCGTGACCGGCGACGTACCTTCCGGGCAGGTGACGTGCAGGTGAATACGGGCTTCGGGCTGCTGGTAGCGCCAGGCGCGGGCGCCATGGGTCAGCAGAAGATTGATCAGATCCTTGGTCTTTGCCGACTTGGTCGCGCGCGGCCGCCCGATCTCGGCGAGGCGCAATGCAGCCTCATGAAGCGGGTGCAGGCCGATGCGGGCCGGCTTGCCGGTTGCGCGTCCTTCGGGCGGAAAGCCCGGTACATTTCCATTGATCGCCATAATATTCCCCGTACGCACTAACAATCGAGGTCACGAACTTCGACCGAAACCGCAAACACCGGTTCGGCCGTCTGCGGTGCCGTCAGAAACAGGACTGGCGGCACCGAATATCTCACTGGGCAGCCGCCCAGCACTTGACGCCTGCGCGCTTCAGCGCCTTGCAGGCATTGACCGCGTCGCGCTGGTCATCGAAGCCGCCGAAGCGGGCGCGATAAATCTGTTCGCCGTCATTGGCATAGGCGACAGCAAAAGGCTTGGCCGAACGAAGGGCCTTGCCGCCCTTGGTCTTGGCATTCTGCAGCAGATCCATCGCAGCATCCTTGCTGGAGGAAACCCCGATCTGGACGACCCAGCCGGCCGGGCCCCTCTCGGTGACGGCAGCCGGCGTCGCGGCAGCCTTGGCGGCCGGGACCGAAGCCGTCGTCAACTGATCAACGGAATTGTCTTCAGGCTGTTCCGGCATATAGGCAGGCGCCGGCGTCGGGACAGCAACCGATCCCTTGATCGCGACAGTCTTGACCTTGGTCGGCGACGGCATCTCGGCTGGCTGCTGAGTTGCCACCAGCGGGTTTTCCGTCTTTACGGCAGGTGTGTCGGTGTAAGCGGTCGCCGCAGCGGCAACTTCGTAGCGTGCAGCCGGAGCCGGTGCCGTATGCGGCAATTCGATCTCGGAGGCAGCAGCGACCGGAACTTCAGCCACCGGGGCAGGTGCCCGCGTCGGAGCCGGTTCGGCAATCAGCTTGGTACCGCCTCGTGTCGAGGCCTTCGGCAGATAGGTGGCGATCAACTTGCGCATCTGGTTGTCGCGGGCAGGGGTAGAGGCACCACCCATGACCACGCCAACGATCGAGCGGCCGTCGTCCTGCACCGAGCTGACGAGATTGAAGCCTGCAGCGCGGGTATAGCCGGTCTTGATGCCATCGACGCCGCGCACGGAACCGACGAGGCGGTTGTGGCTGCGGATCGTGCGGGTACCGAACTTGAAGCTCTGCGTGGCGAAATAGCCGTAATATTGCGGGAAATGCTGGCGAAGCGCGATGCCGAGGCGGGCCTGGTCACGAGCCGTTGTCATCTGCGCAGTGTTCGGCAGGCCGTTGGCGTTGCGATAGGTGGTGCGGGTCATGCCGAGCGCGTGCGCCTTGGCCGTCATCATCTGCGCAAAGCGGTCTTCGCTGCCGCCACCGATCATCTCGCCAAGCGCGGTTGCCGCGTCGTTGGCGGACAGCGTCACGAGGCCGAGAATGCCCTGTTCGACTGTGATCGAGCCACCGGCGCGAACGCCGAGCTTGGTCGGAGCCTGAGCGGATGCGTGCGGCGAGAAGGGAACGCGGGTATCGAGCGAAATGCGGCCCTGCTCCAGCGCCTCGAAGGTCATGTAGAGGGTCATCATCTTGGTCAGCGATGCCGGATACTGAAGGCGGTCGGCGTTCTCACTGTAGAGAACGTTGCCGGTCTTCGCATCGACCACGATGCCGGCGTATTTCGGATTGGCTGCTTCCGCTTCCGCGGTAACCGATTCGGCAAGAAACGCCGTCGTGGCGATCGCAAGTGCCGCAAGCATCTTCACCAGGAAATTGCCGGACCGCGACGGATGTACGGAGGAGACTGACCTTGACACTATTTCACTCTTCGCTTGCATTTCTGATGTTTTTGAACCGGACCGCACGCCCCTCCGCGGCGATCGTTGACTGCGGACGTTACCGGGGCTGAGTTACCAATCCGTTTATGATTAATCGTTTCTTTCGCCAGTCAGCCGCGTTTTAGCGGCTTGTCGCAGAACGGGTCGCGAGGCGCGCCTCCACAAAAGAGCGAATAGCGGCATCAATATGGTCCCAATCGTTCAAATGACGGCTGGAGAATCGGTAAAGCACGCTCAGATCCTTGCCGACCTTGATGTCGCGCTGGCAGTCGCCGCTGGTGGCGAGCTCGGGCGATTCGGGCAGGATGCAGCGAACGGCATAGTCGGCCGTATTCGGGCGCTCTGCGGTCAGCAGAACTTCTCCGGTGTAACCTGCGTCGGCGCGCAGGTGATGGAGCGTCAGGCCATCGGCATAGGGCTTGGCAATACCGTCCATCAGATGGGCGTAGATCGGTTCGATTCGCCCGGACATGTCGCGCGACATCGTGCTTTGGGTGATCTGCAGGAAGATGAGGCCGGCCGACTGGGCGACGTCGTCGAAGCGTTCGCGGTCGTTCTTCGTGTAGCCCTGCATTTCCGGCCAGGTCAGATACAAGTCGGCGCGCTCGGCGACGCCGGCACGGCGCTGGCTCGGGAAGCGAATCGTGTTTTCCGAAAGGTTGAGCGTGTCGCGGCCGATCGTGACGCTGACGGCCTGGGTGCTGTCGCTATTGCCTGCCAGCGTGATGTGGCGGCCGAACCAGCGGCCGCCGAGGCTGATCGCGATGGTGAGGACAGCAAGAACGGCGACGGCGGCGGTTACGCGGATGAGGAAGCCACTGGAGAGGATAGGGCTTTCGTCGACTGCGGCGGCATTGGGGGCAAGATGGCTCATGGCGGCTCTTCAGTCGTTGACCGCCGCAAGAAAAACGTGAGCCGCCGGTGCCTGGATGAATCTGGCGCCATCATCAGGCGAGGGTGGTTAAGATCGCATTAACCAAAGAAATGCGGAGCGCCCGATAAAGGGCGAGCCGCTCCCGGGACAGCGGGAGCGGCTCTGGGGCGCCGGTCGGGGACGGGGATGCGGGGGACTGACCGGTGCCTGGCTATGGTGCCGGAAAATCCCGGCAGGTCTCTTACTTCACGCTGCCGACGGCAACCGCACGGCCATCCTGAAGCTTCATCCAGCGATTCGGATCATCGGAAGACTGGCGCTTGAGGTAGGTGTATTCGGTATCGGCCCAGAGCATGACCTTGTTGCGCATGTTATCGAGAATGAAGTCGCCGTGGTCGGTGCGGACGGTCAACACAGCATGGCCCTCACCATTCGGCTGCAGCACCACGGTCATCAGGAGGTCGGACGGCGAGACGCCGGCATCGATCAGCAGCTTGCGCTTCAAGAGCGCATAGTCCTCACAGTCGCCGACGGTACGCGGGTAGGCCCAGCGCTCTTCCACACCGTAGATCTCCATGTCGGTCATCGGCTGGATCGACGAGTTGACCTGATAGTTGATCTTCAGGATATCCTTCCAGCGTGCTTCGGTGAGAAGCAGCGGGCCGGCGTCACCGGCGGGATTGCTGCAATCGGCTGGATTTTCCTTGCAGAACTGATAGGCGCCGATCGGTGGGCTAGCGTTGCCTGCAAGCGTCATGCTGCCGGGCGCCGCCTGTCCTGTGCCCGTCATCGTGATCATCATGATACTGGCGAAAATGCCGCTCTTGATTGCGTTGAACATTGTCTCTGCCGTCTCCCCGTTTGTTGAGGTGACAATGACATCGACGGTTTTATCCGACGCAAAATTACGTAGTCAAATTAAGTGCTTAGTTGATTCAAAAGTGGAGAAAACTTGAACGATATTTGAATCGAATACGCATAAAAACCGCAGAAAATTTGCGGCAAATTCGATTAAAATTGCAGCTATTCCCGATACGGGTTCTGTGCCGGAATGGCGCTATTCCGGGGTAAAAGTTAACGGTGGAGTGTTCCGGATTGTGGCTTGTTATCGCGTTGTTAACGCTGCCTTGCAGGCTGATCTTGCCGGATCAGATGCAAGATCGCTGACATAAGGGAGCATTAAGCGCCGAATTGGCCGGTTTTCGCCCGATTGCGGTGAAAATTATTTTTTGAAAAATGCAGAAATTTTGCCGCTGCATCGACGATAGCAGCGGCGATGGCGCTGTTGTCGAGGGAATGAGCGGCATTTTCGACGATGACGAGCTCGGCCTCCGGCGAGGATTGGGCCAGTTCCCATGCGGTGGTCAACGGCGCCTCAAGGTCAAACCGGCCCTGGATCAGAGTTGCGGGTATGCCCCCAAGCTTCCTGGCATCAGCGAGCAGCTGCCGGTCCTTCAGCCAGGCGCCGTGATGGAAGTAGTGCGTCACGATCCGCGCACGCATCAGCAGATAGCGCGGATCGGCCCACCGGCGCGGCATGCCGTTCGGATCGGCAAGCAGGATCGACGCGGCCTCCCACCGGTGCCAGGCCAAGGCGGCGGCCTGGCGCAGATCGAGGTCCGGGCCGTTCAGCATAGCGAAATAGGCCGCGAGTGGTCCGCGATCGCGGAGGCTGTGTGGAATGGCCTCGATGAAATGCGCATAGTCAGCGGGGAAGAACCGGGCCATGCCGCTACACAGCCAGTCGATCTCGGAGCGGCGTGTCGTGGTGATGCCCGCGAGAATCATGCCTGCAACGGGTTGCGGGTGACGCTGTCCGTAAGCAAGCGCGAGCGTCGTACCCCACGAGTTACCAAACAGGAGCCATCGCCCGACGCCGAGATGTTCGCGGAGGCGTTCGATATCGGCGACCAAATGCCAGGTGGTGTTGGCAGCAAGATCGCAATCCGGGTCGGCCGCATTCGGCAGGCTGCGGCCGCAATTGCGCTGATCGAAGAGGATGATCCGGTACGCCGACGGATCAAAATAGCGGCGCGCCGCACCCGAGCACCCCGAGCCCGGGCCGCCATGCAAAACGACAACCGGCAGGCCGTCCGGATTTCCGCAGCATTCAAAATAGAGCCGGTTGCCGTCGCCGGTATTCAGCATGCCGTGATCGTATGGCTCGATCTCAGGAAATAATACAGACATCAAAAAAGCCGCCTTCTTGCGAGGCGGCCTTGATCGTCGACGGCGATGACAGAAGGATGACGCCTAGAGGAATTCGCGCAGCGTATCGCGGGACTGCAACGAGAGGAATTCGAGCGCCACGCCTTCGGAGAAGTGGCGCACCACGCGGCCGCGCATGTTGCCGAGGCGGATCGCTGTGCCGAGCGGTGGCCTGGCCTCGACGTCGACGGCAGCGCCCGACAGCGAAAGGTCCATGATACGGCAGACATAGCGCGTGCCGTCTTCGAGCGTGAGTTCGCTCTTGGTTTCGCGCGGCGTCAGACGGTCGTGGCGGCGGTCTTCTGGCAAGCCAAGTTCGTGCTTGTTGGCCAGCCAGGTCAGCTGTGCCGCAAGCTTCTCACGCTTCCGCTCTGTCGCATTGATTGACATGGTGAAGCCGCGGGCATCGACGGTCTGCACGTGGCCTTCGACGCGGCCAAGATGGTCGATATAGGCGACGACACGTTCGTTGGCGCGCGGGCGGCCGGGGCAGGTGACGTACATGTCGCCTGGCGACATGTCGATGACCATGCATTCGAACTCTTCGTAGTTCGCAAGCATCAGCCGGCCCTGCATATTGATCGGCACGCGCTGAAAAACACCCTGTTCAGGGCGCGGCGCTCTCTGCGTCTGAGCTTGCTGGAACGAGTGCATGAAAGCGCTTCTTTATAAAATGATATAGTGCGATCTTTACCCGCAACACCTTAACAGAAGGTTGTCTGACGACCTCATATTGCAGCTTCTGGCAAGCATCCGATCTGTATCGTTTCGAGACGCTTCAGCGGGCAGGTGGACCACTGCGGAACGAGGAAACGACTCGCCCCAGAATCGCGCCCAGACCATGCGGTCTTGTGGGTTTGGTGCTCACCTGCCAGCCTGCTTCGGCACTGGCGTCGCCCTGGAAATTCCGCAGCGCGCGGCAGCGGTCGAGCACCAGGAAATCGAGCGGCACGACCTCCAGCCAGCTGGCGACAGTCGTGGCGGCAATGACGCCGAAGAGGCGCTCGCAGTGACCGTCATCCGACCGCAGCGGCATTAGCGCGATCTCGAAGGCTGCGCGGTGGCCGGCGGTGCTGTAACCCGTTACGTTGAGCAGTGCCGGCATCGTATGGCGCATGGCGCCGGCCAGCGTGGCTTCGATGGTGTTGCCATATCCTTCGCCGAACAATGCCGAGAAGCTCTCGTCGCGGAGATCCTGGCCGAAAAGATCGGAAATCTTGGCGCCGGCCAGCCTGAAGGTGACCGGGCCTTCGGCGCTGATCTCCAGTATGAAGAGGCTGGGCAGCATGTGCCCCAAAGTGGACGGTTCCAGTTCGGATTTCAGCGGCGCGTCCCGGGTGCCGCGCAAACGGTTCCAGTAGTCGTAAACATCGATGATGGTGTGATGACGCACGGTGCACCCAATCTGTTTCATTACAGTCCAGAATCAGGCCGTCATGGCCTGCTTGGGTGTTATCCTGCGGGTTTCATGCCAAGTCGGGCCCGTTAAGGTTAAAGAAGAGTTTCGATTGCCCGTCCCGCCTGTCCGTGGGAGATGTCTTGTCATCGCTTCGGAAACGAAGTTCAGCACGAAAGACTTATCGGGCACGGGGTTATCCCGGGGGACGCTCGGCCGCCGTCCGGTTCTGCCGGACGGCTTTTTTTTTACCCGGCGCTCCTGTAAGGCTGTGACCTCGAAATGTGAGGGTACAGATGGACGAGCAATCGCCGGAGCGGCAGACGAACGGTGAGGAACGAGTACAGGCCAAGCGCGAACCGGTCTTCAATCTGCCAGGCATTCTCGTTGCAACACTCGCCCTTCTTGCCGCTATTTACGCCGTGCAGACGCTAGTCCTGCCGGATCAGGCGGTCGAGTGGCTGCTCCTCACCTTCGGCTTCATCCCCGCGCGCTACGTGATTCCGCTGTCGGAGCAGGGGCTGCAGTGGCTGTGGAGCCCGGTAACCTATTCGCTGCTGCACGGAAGCATCGAGCATATCCTGTTCAACGGCCTGTGGCTGATGGCCTTCGGCGCGCCGGTGATCCGGCGGATCGGTATCGGCCGCTATCTGACCTTCTGGTTCCTCTCATCGATCGCTTCGGCAGCGTTGCATGCCGCTTTGAACTGGGGCGATCCGACGCTGCTGATCGGCGCGTCCGGCGTGATTTCTGGCCTGATGGGCGCAGCCTGCCGGTTTGCCTTTCCTGCCGATGCGCGTCCGGGTCGGCCGGCGCATCTTAATCCGCGGCTTTCGATCGCGCAGACGTTCCGCAGCCGCACGGTGATCGCCTTCACATTGTTCTGGCTGTTCGGCAACGCGCTGATCGCCGTCGGCGTGCCGCTGATCGGCGACGGCAGCCAGGCGATCGCCTGGGACGCCCATATCGGCGGTTTCGTCTTCGGCTTCTTCCTGTTTCCGCTGTTCGACCGTGCACTACCGCCTTCGGACGAAAGTCAGGACGAGCCGTCCGTATTGCAATCCTGATCGTTGAAGTGCACCATTCCAACTGATCCGCGTTGGGAGGAGAGACCGTCGCGGATGCCTGTGATCCAGTAAAGTGTATCCACTTACGACATAGGAGGTTGCTGATGTCCAACACAGTAAAAGCCATACTCGACCTGAAGGGCCGCGACGTCGTGACGGCTGGTCCGAACACCACCGTTGCCGAAGCCGCCAAGGTGCTCAGCCAGAAGAAGATCGGCGCGATCGTCATCGTCGGCGTGCAGGGCAAGATTTCCGGGATATTTACCGAACGCGACGTCGTTCATGCGATCGCCAAATCCGGCAAGGACTGTCTTGACCAACCGGTCGCCTCGATGATGACCTCGAAAGTGTTCCGCTGCCACGAGGATTCGACCGTCAACGAACTGATGGAGCTGATGACCAGCAAGCGCTTCCGGCATGTGCCGGTGGAGAGCAACGGCAAGCTCAGCGGCATCATTTCGATCGGTGACGTGGTGAAGACCCGCATTGCAGCGGTCGAGCGCGAGGCCGAGGAGATCAAGGCCTATATCGCAGGATAGGCACGCCGCCGGCCATCACGCGTGGCCGGCAAAAGCTTCCTGCATTCGCTTCAGTTCGGGAAGCCTCAACGAGGCTTCCTGGTAACCGCGCTCGATTGCCTCGCCGGCGCGATGGAACTCGGACAGCCCGATATCACTCAGCCGCGGGTGCAGCGAAATATCCGGCGGGTCGCCCGCCAGGCGGGCACGTGAAATTCGATCCTGAATGATATTGAAGGCCTGCACCATGACGCCGGTCATGCCGAGGCGCGTATAGGGTGTTTCCTCGCGCTTCTGCATTTCCTGCACCGTCAGTCCGGCATTGTGCTTGACGACGGCTGAGCGGCCGAAGAGGTCGTAGTTGAGGTTCACGGCACAGACGAGCGGCTGTTCATAGCTGCGGCAGACGGAGACCGGCACCGGATTGACGAGGGCGCCGTCGACCAGTGTCCGGTTGTTGCTGCGGATCGGCTCGAAAATGCCGGGCAGGGCGTAGGAAGCGCGCAGCGCCGTGATCAGCGAACCATTGGAAATCCAGACCTCGTGGCCGGTATTGACCTCGGCCGCGACGGCGACGAACGGACGGTCGAGATCCTCGATATTCAAGCCTTCCAGATGCTCGGCCATGCGCTTCGTCAACCGCATGCCGCCGAACAGGCCGCTGCCGCCGATCGTCAGATCAAGCAGGCTGGCGATGCGGCGCATGGTGAGCGAACGGGCGAATTCTTCGAGTTCGTCGAGCTTTCCGGCGAGATAGCAGCCGCCGACGAGAGCACCGATCGAGGTGCCGGCGATCATGCCGATCTCGATGCCGGCTTCATCCAACGCTCGCAACACGCCGATATGGGCCCAGCCACGCGCGGCGCCGCCGCCGAGCGCGAGAGCGATCTTGGCTTTCTTCTGTGGTGGTGGGGAGATCGTAGGAACTGTCATATCGGGCAATGTGGAAGACGAACCGGAATCGGATTGGCCAGCTTCAGAGCCCTGACGGTGCAAACTCCAGTTCAGCATGGCGTGCCTCCTCCCGGCAGAACACTCTGTGTTATCGAAGTGTGTTCCTCTTCCCTTTCCAAATCGTATATAGAGGGCTGATCTGTCCCTATAAGAGGCAAATGCCGCCGTTTTGCGCTATTTCTTATAGACGTCAGCGGGATCGAAATGGCGCTCGTCATCGACGATGTCGAGCATCGGCTTTCCGTCCTGCAACGATACGGTCCGGTAGAAGCATGAACGGCGGCCAGTATGGCATGTCGCATCGTGACCGGCGACCTCTACTTTCAGCCAGATGGCATCCTGATCGCAATCGGTACGGATCTCCCTGACCGTTTGGATATTGCCCGACGTTTCACCCTTCATCCACAATTTGCCGCGCGAACGGCTGAAGTAGTGCGCCTTGCCTGTCTGGATGGTGAGCGCCAGGGCCTGCGCATTCATATGTGCGACCATCAGGAGCTCGCCGTCCTGAACGTCGGTCACGATCGCAGTGATCAGTCCACGATCATCGAAGCGCGGGGTGAAATCCCCCGCGTCCTCGAGCTCGGACTTGTCGTCAGAAGGCGCATTGAAGGCGAATGGCGTCATCGATCGGCTCTCTTTGTGAAGCCGGTATCAGCGGCCCCGTACCATGGACATGAATCGCGCCTGGTCGGCAGGTTCGGACTTGAAGGTCCCAGTAAAGGTTGTCGTCAATGTGGTCGAACCCTGCTTCTGCACACCGCGCATGGCCATGCACATATGTTCGGCTTCGATCATGACCGCGACACCGCGCGGACGCAACGTCTCATCTATCGACCTGGCGATCTGCGCCGTCATGGTTTCCTGCGTCTGCAGGCGCCGGCCGAAGATTTCGACGACACGGGCGATCTTCGACAGGCCGAGGACCTTGCCGTCAGGCATATAGGCGACATGCGCCTTGCCGATGATCGGCACCATGTGGTGTTCGCAATGCGAGAAGAATGGAATGTCCTTGACGAGGACCATGTCATCGTAGCCGGCAACCTCTTCAAAGGTGCGGCCGAGCACATCCTCGGCATCCATATCATAGCCGGCGAAGAGTTCACGATAGGCCTTCGCGACGCGGGAGGGCGTATCGAGCAGACCTTCGCGCGCCGGATCGTCACCGGCCCAACGCAGCAGCGTGCGGACGGCGTCTTCGGCTTCTTTCTGGCTCGGGCGGTTGGAATCGCGGCTGTTCTGCGGAAAATTCTTTACGATGGCGTCCATACTGTTCAAGTCTCCTGATCCGCTCGAATGCGGATCGTCTTTCGGACTCGCCAACTGGTATCCCCTGTCAGGAATGTTGCACCTTTGGCAGGCTCCGGGGCTTTCAGGGCGTCGCCCATCCGGCACGGTTTCCCAATCAATCTTACCGGAGGCCATTGCTTTTTCATGGCCCTCGAACGACATACATATAGGAAGACAGCGTCTTCATGTAAGTATGCTAACACGAGACGGTGCGTTTTTTGTTTAAGATACAATGACCACCGAATGAGCCGGTCCACAGCGATCTGGGGCGGAATTGACCATGGACGAGATCTACAACAGCAAAATCCTGGAATTTGCCGGCAATATTGCGCGGATCGGCAGCCTCGAGGACGCCGATGCCAGCGCCCAGGCGCATTCGAAGCTATGCGGTTCGAAGGTGAAGATCTGGCTGAAAATGGATGGCGATACCGTCAGCGATTTCGCCCATGACGTCAAAGCCTGCGCGCTCGGGCAGGCGTCCTCGTCGGTCATGGCGCGCCATGTCGTCGGCGCCACCGCAGGCGAACTGCGCAAGGCGCGCCAGGATATGCTCGACATGCTGAAGGCCGATGGCGACGGACCCGAGGGCCGCTTCGAGGAAATGCGCTATCTGCGCCCGGTCAGGGATTACAAGGCGCGGCACGCCTCGACGATGCTGACCTTCGACGCCGTCGTCGATGCCATCGGCCAGATCGAGGCGAAGCGCGCCGAGATGGCGGAAGCCTGAGGCGATGTGCGAGTTCTGCTCCCTGCAGCATGACGACGAAGACGAGGGCGGCGCGGCGGCGGCTCCGCAAAAGCTCAAACGCTTCTCCCGCAACTACGCGGGCGCTTTCCCGAAAACGCCGGGCAGGCTCGCAGGCATGGGCTTCATCCGGCTCTACCAGCTGACCCTCTCCGGTTTCATCGGCAATTCCTGCCGTCATATCCCGACCTGCTCCGAATATGGCTACGAGGCCGTCGCCCGCCATGGGCTGTGGGCAGGCGGATGGATGACGCTGTTTCGCGTCGGACGCTGCGGTCCGGGTGGCACGAGCGGGCTCGATCCGGTGCCGGAACGGCTGGAACGGCGATTCCATTGGTGGACACCCTGGCGCTATCTCGCGTTCGGCCGGAAAGCCGCGTGACCGTCTACGTTGCCCTGCTGCACAGTATCGTCCTGGCGCCGGGACGCCGGGTGGTGATGTCCGACCTGCGCGACATGGCCTCGGCGCTCGGCTACCGCAACCCACGCACACTTGTCTCGACCGGCAATATCATCTTCGAAGCACCGGAGTCGCCTACCGGTGATATCGAGAAGAAGCTGGAGGCGGCGTTCATCGAGAAGTTCGGCAAGCCGGTCGACATCATCGTCCGCACCGGCAAGAGCTGGGAGCGGCTGGCACGGTCCAATCCGTTTCCTGATGGTGAGGGCAGCCAGGTGATCGTTCGCGTCATGCGCAGGCCGCTCGATATCGCGGCACTCGACAAGCTGAAGGCCTATGCCGACCCCAGCCAGCGTCTGGCGCTCGTCGATGGCGATCTGTGGATCGATTTCGCCGGCAAGCCCAGCGAATGGAAACTGCTTTCGGCGCTGACCACCAAGCGCATGGGGGCGGGCACGCTGCGCAACTGGAACACCGTCCGCGGCTTGGCCGAGATGCTCTGACAGGCCCTGCTTTTTCTTTACTAAAAGGCCAAATCCGATTATCAGGCGGCAGCGCCTTGCGTACGGACGCAGCGCTTCATTGCAACCACCCGCATTCGTTGGCGGGACTGGACAAGGAGAATATCGATATGTCCCAATCCGTTTCCCTGACTTTCCCTGATGGCAATGTGCGCGATTTCGCTGCCGGTACGACCGGGCGCGAAGTTGCCGAATCCATTTCCAAGTCGCTTGCCAAGAAGTCCGTCGCCATCGCGATCGACGGCGTCGTGCGCGACCTTTCCGATCCCGTTGTTACGGGTAAGATCGAGATCATCACCCGTAATGACGAGCGCGCGCTGGAACTCATCCGCCACGACGCAGCGCACGTCATGGCCGAAGCCGTGCAGGAACTCTGGCCCGGCACGCAGGTCACCATCGGTCCGGTGATCGAGAACGGCTTCTACTACGACTTCGCCAAGAACGAGCCCTTCACGCCCGACGATCTGCCGAAGATTGAAAAGAAGATGAAGGAGATCATCGCCCGCAATGCGCCCTTCACCAAGCAGGTGTGGTCGCGCGAGAAGGCGAAGGAAGTTTTTGCCGCCAAGGGCGAGCGGTACAAGGTCGAGCTTGTCGATGCGATCCCTGAAGGACAGGATCTGAAGATCTACAATCAGGGCGAATGGTTCGACCTGTGCCGCGGTCCGCATATGGCCTCAACCGGCCAGATCGGCAATGCCTTCAAGCTGATGAAGGTTGCCGGCGCCTATTGGCGCGGTGACAGCAACAACGCCATGCTCTCTCGCATCTACGGCACGGCTTTCGCCGAGCAGTCAGAGCTCGACAACTACCTGCATATCCTGGCCGAAGCCGAGAAGCGCGATCACCGCAAGCTTGGCCGCGAGATGGACCTGTTCCATTTCCAGGAAGAGGGCCCGGGCGTCGTCTTCTGGCATGGCAAGGGCTGGCGGATGTTCCAGACGCTGACCGCCTACATGCGCCGCCGTCTGGCCGGCACTTACGAAGAGGTCAACGCACCGCAGGTTCTCGACGCCTCGCTCTGGGAGACTTCGGGTCACTGGGGCTGGTACCAGGAGAACATGTTCGCGGTGAAGTCGGCCTATGCCTTCACGCACCCTGAAGACAAGGAAGCAGACAACCGCATCTTCGCGCTGAAGCCGATGAACTGCCCGGGTCACGTGCAGATCTTCAAGCATGGCCTGAAGTCCTATCGCGAGCTGCCGATCCGTCTTGCCGAATTCGGCAACGTGCATCGCTACGAGGCGTCTGGGGCGCTGCACGGGCTGATGCGCGTCCGCGGCTTCACGCAGGACGATGCGCATGTGTTCTGCACCGACGAGCAGATGGCTTCGGAATGCCTCAGGATCAACGACCTGATCCTCTCGGTTTACGAGGACTTCGGCTTCAAGGAGATCGTCGTCAAGCTCTCGACCCGCCCCGAAAAGCGCGTCGGCACCGACGCCCTCTGGGATCGCGCCGAAAGCGTGATGATGGACGTGCTGAAGACGATCGAAGAGCAGTCCGAGGGACGCATCAAGACCGGCATCCTGCCGGGCGAGGGCGCTTTCTACGGTCCGAAGTTCGAATATACCCTGAAGGACGCCATCGGCCGTGAATGGCAGTGCGGCACGACGCAGGTGGACTTCAACCTCCCGGAGCGTTTCGGCGCCTTCTACATCGACAGCAATTCGGAGAAGACGCAGCCGGTGATGATCCATCGCGCCATCTGCGGCTCGATGGAACGCTTCCTCGGTATCCTGATCGAGAACTTCGCCGGCCACATGCCGCTGTGGATCGCACCGCAGCAGATTGTCGTCGCGACGATCACGTCGGAAGCCGATGGCTACGGCGCTGAAGTTGCCGAAGCGCTGCGCGAGGCCGGTCTGAACGTTTCGACCGACTTCCGTAACGAGAAGATCAACTACAAGGTCCGCGAACATTCGGTTACCAAGGTTCCGGTGATCATCGTCTGCGGCAAGAAGGAATCCGAAGAGCGGACGGTCAATATCCGCCGGCTCGGCAGCCAGGAGCAGACCTCGATGACGCTCGATGAGGCGATCGAGAGCCTGACCTGGGAAGCGACGCCGCCGGATGTTCGCCGCAAGATCGAGGCGAAAAAAGCCAAGGCCGCCTGAGACCATCCGGGTGAATACAAGATGCAAAGGGGCGGCGCTCGATCGAGCGCCGCCCCTTTGAATTTCATGGATCAAATTCCGAGAACGGTTACGCTTGGCGGCGTGAAATCCTTGATCCCCAGTTTCGGGTAATCGCATTTGCGGTCAAACTTGGCCTTCGATACCGTCCGCATGCATTTCGGGTCGGTCTTGAAGGCATATCCGGGCAAACTGACGTACTTGACACTCGGCGCACAGAGCGCGAGCGCGATACACATCGTCAATGCCGCACAGATGGTCCGCATGGGACACCTCCTTCGTTCGGCATGACTTCTCGATACGGAACCCCTCCGCACGCCCGACAATCGCATGTCCACCTGCAGGCTTCCATTCGCCTAATCGGATGCAGGTGCTCAGCGCGCGGGCTATGCGCCGCTCATCGGGATGGGCGAGGGGAATGCTCCGTTCAGAGGAGGGGGCCGGCCAATCAGTCCGCGTCTGCGCCGTCCGATCCGCTGTTCGGAACCAGCTGATCGTAGGACGGCAGCGGCGCCTGTGCCGATTTCTGCGGCGGCTCACCGGCCGCAGAGGGCTGCGGTTCGGGCTGGACGGTCGTTGCGGCGCTGTCCGGCTCCTGTGGCTGGACGTCCTTCATCAGCACTTCGACATCGGTGTTCTTGCCAGCTTCGACCTTGAAATCGCGCTGGTATATCTTGTCCTTGTTACGGGCTACGGCGGAATACTCGCCTTCGGCAAGCACCATCGTCGGGAAGGCGCTGACGCTTTCGCCGACGCTGTCGCCGGCCGCCGTCAGGATTGACCATGCGGTGTCGGCGATTGCCTCGCCACCGGCGTCGGAGACGAGCTTGAAAGTGATCTGCGCCGCGCGATGCTGGATCGTCGCTTCCGTCAGCTTGCCGGCTTCGATCTGGATATCGGCGCGGATGACGGCGTTGACGTCGCCATATTCGGAGACGACGTGATAAGTTCCGGCATTCAGGCGGACGACCGTGTTCGGAGAGACGTCGGCCATCACCAGGCCACGCTCGCCGTCGTCGCGGACTTCGGAGGAATAGATCGAGAAGCTCAGCTGATCCGGGCGGATGCGGACATCGGAACCGGATACCGCGTTCAGCAACAAGCCGCCGGCATCGAGCACCATGACCTGCTTGTCGACCGCGCCGCTCTCGGGCACGTTGACCTTCTTGGTGACGCCGGCGCGCCCGAAGGAGACATTGACGAAATAGTCACCGGGCGCCAGCTGGAATGCGGCGGAACCACCCTTGGCGCTGGCAATCAGCGGCAGCTTGCCGTCGGCACCGGCGATCGGACTGAAAACATACCAGGAAAGGCCGTCTTCCACCGGCTGTCCGTCGGCCGTCAGCTTTGCCTCCATCGGCACTTCATGCAGAAGCGCGCCCGGCGGCGTCGTGCCGGGGGCGATGAAAGCGTTCAGCTTCGGCATCTTGGCCGTGGTGTCGAGCTGCTTGAAGTCCTTGAATGCATCCTGCGCGCCTGCCGAAAACGGCGAGGAGATCACCAGTGCAAGCGCAAGGGCTATCCGCGCAAGGGGCAAAATGCCGGTCATGAGTTTCCTGGACCGATTGACTTTAGAAATCACAGGGGCCACTTCAAGACCAACCCGATGGCAAATTCAAGACCCATCCCCGTTACAGTCCTGAAATTGAAAGTTTCTCCCGCATGAAATCCGATATCAAGCTGATCGATTACCTCAACGTGCGCCGTTCCATTCCTGCGTTCCAGATGTGCGAGCCGGGTCCCGACAAAGCCGAAATCGAGGAAATCCTTCGCCTGTCGTCGCGCGTTCCAGATCACGGCAAGCTGGCGCCATGGCGCTTCATCGTCTATCGCGGCGAAGAGCGCGTACGGATCGGCGAGGAATTGCTGAAGCTCGCCCTCGAGGCCAAGCCCGAGCTGTCGGAGGAGATGATCCAGGTCGAGCGCACGCGCTTCACCCGGGCGCCCGTCGTCGTCGCCGTCGTTAGCAAGGCCGGGCCGCATTTCAAGATTCCGGAATGGGAGCAGGTGATGTCGGCAGGTGCGCTGTGCCTTAACGTCATCTTCTCCGCCAATGCGCATGGCTGGGTGGCGAACTGGCTGACAGAGTGGTTCGCCTTCGACGAACGCGCCTATCCGCTGCTCGGCGTGCAGTCGGGTGAGAAGGTTGCCGGCTTCATCCATATGGGTTCGTCTGAATTTCCGCCGGTCGAGCGCCCGCGCCCGGAACTGACGGAAACCGTCACCTGGGTCGGTGGAGAGAACTGATGTTCTACCGGACGGACGCCAACAAACATGGCCTGGCGCATGATCCCTTCAAGGCGATCGTGTCACCGCGCCCGATCGGCTGGATCGGGACGAAGGGGACGGATGGTTCGCTGAATCTCGGCCCCTATTCCTTCTTCAACGCCATTTCCGACCGTCCGAAGCTAGTGATGTTCTCCTCCAGCGGGCGCAAGCACAGCTACAAGAATGCCGCCGATACCGGCGTCTTCACCTGCAATTTCGTCAGCCGCCATCTGGTCGAGCACATGAATGTGTCATCGGCGGCCGTGCCCTACGGAACCAACGAGTTCGAGCTAGCAGGGCTGACGGCGCGGCAGGGCGAGATCGTCGACGCACCCTATGTCGCGGAATCGTTTGCTGTCCTCGAATGCAAGGTCACCGAGATCATCGAGCCGAAGGGGCTGTCCGGCGAGCCATCCGAGAATGTCATGGTGCTCGGCGAGGTCGTCGGCATCCATATCGACGAAACGATCATCCGCGAAGGCCGCCTCGACATGTCGATCGCCCGGCCGGTGGCCCGCATGGGATACATGGACTATGCGGAGGGCAGCGATGTCTTCGAAATGATGCGGCCGAAGACGCCATGATGCGCTTGTGCCCTGCGCACAGGGGTTAATGAATATGGTGAACCAATCATAAACCATTTGCCGGTAGCGTTCTCAGAACAAGAGGAGCGTGAAGGAATCACGTTCCGCAGGTTGGGGCGTAATGGTGATTGTAGAGGCATTCCTTCGCTGGGTCGAAACTGCCAAGTCCGGAGACCGGGCACGAGCGGCCAGCGCCCTTGGCCGGGCCTATCTGCAGTCCGAGATGCAGCCGGAAGAGCGCAAGTCCGCCGAGATGGCGATGACCTTCCTGCTCGACGACCCGTCGCCGAAAGTCCGCCTCGCTCTCGCGGAAGCCATCGCCTGGTCGGATGAGGCACCGCGCTCGCTGATCCTGGCGCTGGCCGAAGACCAGCCCGAAATTGCCTGCCATGCCGTTACCTGCTCGCCGCTGCTGACCGATGCCGATCTCGTGGATCTCGCAGGACGAGGCAGCGAGGTGACGCGGATGCTGATCGCCGCGCGCAGCACCTTATCGCGCGCCGTCTCTGCGGCGCTTGCCGAGATTGGCGGCGAGGAGGACGTGCTCTGCCTGCTCGAAAACGAGGGCGCCTCGATCGCACCGCATTCGCTGAAGCGTATCGCCGAAAGGCTCGGTGGCTGCTGCGATATTCGCAATCTGCTGCTCGATCGCGAGAGCCTGCCGGCCGATGCCCGCCAGTTTCTGACGCAGCATGTCAGCGATGCGCTGGTGGCGCTGCCGCTCGTCCAGGCCGCCATCGGCTTCAACCGTCTGCAGCGGATCAGCCGCGAAGCGACGCAGTCTGCGGTCGTGTCGATCGCCGGCGAAATTCAGCCGCGCGAGATCGACGACCTGGTCGAGCATCTGCGCGTCCACGGCCATCTGACGCCATCCTTCCTGATGCATGCGCTTTGCTCGGGAAAGGTCGATTTCTTCGCAGGCGCCGTCGTCAACCTGACAGGCTGCAGCGAAAAACGGGTCCGCTCGATCCTGGCGACTGGCCGCATGCATGCGGTTCGCGCGCTGTACGAGACGGCCGGTTTGACGCGCGAGATCAGCACCATTTTTGTCGAGGCGACGCTGCTATGGCGCGAAGCTTCGCGCAAGGCTTCGGCAACGATGCTTTCGACGATCTGCGGGCGGCTGCTTGAACGCTTCCGCCATCATGGCACCCATGACGCCGTCAAGGAACTGCTCGACATGGTCGAGAAGCTGCATATTGCCGAGCAGCGCCAGTCGGCGCGCGCCTATGCCTCGCAGGCGGCACTTGTCGCGGCCTAGTGACTGAAGCGCTGGGCGACCCAGGAATATCCGTTTGAAACGAAATGCACCGGCTTGACGAGCGTCTGCTTGATGTCGTCACCGGTTGGCAGCCCGGCACGGACGCGCTCGGCAACCCGCACAGCATAGGCGCGAAGACCGGTTGGCTGCGGCTGTTCGACGGCTGGAGCCGTTGCTGTTGCCTGCGCTTCAAGCTTTGCTGTCTCGGGAGCGGCTACGGGCTTCGGTTCCTCGCAGACGGCAATCACCGTCGGATACTTGGCGTTGGTAAAACCCTTCAGCTGCTTTTCCGACTCGGCATCGCACATCGCCACTGTCTGCCAATGCTTGTCCACCGTCGCCACGTAATTGCATTGGGTGACGGAATCGTTGCACCCGAAGATGGTCATGGCGATGAGGACGGCTTGCATATTCGGGATCCCTGGCTATTGAAACTCATGATCTTAGACGTCGCAATTCCAACGGAATAAAGGCGGTTACATTACCATCTCTTCATGCAAGCCGACCGGGAAAGCAGAAGCCATGTTCGTGACCATCACCCTCGAAACGCCGCGCCGGCCTGAAATCATACGCCTGCTCGACATGTCGGATGCCTATGCGGCTTCGCTCTATCCGTCCGAGAGCAACCATCTCGTCGATCTCTCGTCGCTGGAGCAGCCTCCGGTGAGCTTCGTCGTCGCGCGTAACGACGGTGTGGCCGTCGGCTGCGCAGCTCTTGTCGAAGCGGGCGATGGGACGGCGGAGATCAAGCGGGTGTTCGTTGACCCCGAGGCACGCGGCCTTAGGGCAGCGAGCCGGCTGATGGACAAGATCGAGGAGCAGGCAACGAAGCGCGGACTAAAGGCGATTCGTCTTGAAACCGGCATCTACCGGCCCGAGGCGATCGGCCTTTACCGCAAGTACGGCTATGTCGAGATCGAGCCTTTCGGCTCATACCAGCCGGATCCGCTCAGTCTGTTCATGGAAAAGCGGCTCGGCTGATCAGCCCTCGGCTGCCGCGCGCTGCGATGGCGGCGCCTGCTCGTCGATGATGATTTCGGGGCCGGTGCCACCCTGATCCGCGGTGCGAACCTCGTGCATCCACTCGCGCCAGATGGCGACCAGCAGGGCCATCAGCACCGGACCGATGAAGAGGCCGAGGAAGCCCATGGTTTTCACGCCGCCGACCAGACCGAAGAAAGTCGGCAGGAAGGGAAGCTTGATCGGGCCGCCGACCAGTTTCGGCCTCAGGGTCTTGTCGACGATGAAAAGTTCAACGCTGCCCCAGATGAAGAGCCCGGCGCCGGCAACATGCGAGCCGCTGGCGACCAGGTAGATCGATACCAGCGTGAAGGAGAGCGGCGCGCCACCCGGGATCAGTGCCATGATGCCGGTCAATACGCCAAGCGTCACGGGCGAGGGCACGCCGGCGATCCAATAGGCGATGCCGAGAACGATGCCTTCGCCAATCGCAATCAGCGTCATGCCCATCACGGTCGAGCTGATGGTTGCCGGAACGACGCGGGAGATTCGCTCCCAGCGGTTCGGCAGGATGCGCTCGCCGAGCATGTCGATCTGCTTGGAGAAGGACGAGCCGTCGCGATACACGAAGAACAGCGCGATCAGCATGAAGAGCAGCGTCAGCAGCAGATGGAACGATGCGCCGCCAGCGGCCAGCACCGCACGATAGATATTGCCGATATTGGCGCCGCTGACGGCCTGGATAACTTCGCCCATCGAACCCGGTGTGCCGATATATTTCGTCCAGAGTTCATCGATATAGGGACCGGCAAAGGGCAGGGCGAGGATCCACTGCGGGGTAAGCGCACCCATGCGGTTGGCGCGGATCGCCCAGGCCACCCATTCGCGGACTTCGCCCGTCGTGTAAGTGATGGCAAAGACGATCGGAATGACCAGGAAGGTGATGATCAGGATGATGGCGATGGTCGCGGCGATGGTGGTGTTGCCGCCCACGCGGGCCAGAAGCTTGCGATAGAGCGGCCAGCTGGCAAAGCCGATGACGAGGGCGGCCAGAACCGGGACGACGAAGCCGTAGAAGAAATAGACGCCAGCGGCGACAATCAGGATCAGAAGCCAGCGGGCAGCTGAAATCGAGGGAATGAGAGGCGTGCGGGCATGTGCGGAGGGACCAAGCCACCGCGGCTCGCCTGGCAGTTTGTTTTTATTCGAGAGGCTCACGTCGTTCCCTGCTTTTCTTCTCAACCACGGATATGGGCCATCGTGCCACCGGACGCAAGCATTTCGGCCAGGAAATGCCAGTTGCTCCGGCAGCGCCAAGGATCATGCCGCGGTTGGCATAGCGCTTTGTGCTGAAGCCAGTGTGACGGCAATTTCCTGCCAGAGTGTTGACCGTCAGCGAAAAGATGATGCGCGCCGCTCAACGAGAAATCGCAATGGATGGCAGAACGCCAAACGAAAACAGCGCAACGGAGCAGATCCGCCGCGCTGTTTCAAAACTCTCTTGGCGACTGCCTCTTAGATATCGAGGTTTTCTGCGAAAGCCGCACGATCCTGGATAAAGCGGAAGCGGGCTTCCGGCTTGGTGCCCATGAGGTCATCGACCGCCGTCCGGGTGCCCTCGAAATCGATCTCATCGATCAGCACGCGCAGCAATGTGCGTTTGCTCGGGTCCATGGTCGTTTCCTTGAGCTGGGCGGGCAGCATTTCGCCGAGACCTTTGAAGCGGCTGATCTCGACCTTCGACTTGCCCTTGAATTCCTTCTCCATCAGCTCGGCGCGGTGTCTGTCGTCGCGCGCATAGGCCGATTTCGCACCTTGCGTCAGCTTGTAGAGGGGCGGCACGGCAAGGAAGAGGTGACCGCCACGAACGAGCTCCGGCATCTCCTGATAGAAGAAGGTGATCAGCAGCGAGGCGATGTGAGCACCGTCGACGTCGGCATCGGTCATGACGATGATGCGTTCGTAGCGGAGGTCTTCCTCGCGGTATTTCGAGCGCGTGCCGCAGCCGAGCGCCTGGACGAGGTCCGAAAGCTGCTGGTTGGCACCGAGCTTTTCGCGCCCGGCGCTGGCGACGTTGAGGATCTTGCCGCGCAGCGGCAGGATCGCCTGGTTTGAGCGGTTCCGCGCCTGCTTGGCAGAGCCGCCTGCCGAGTCACCTTCGACGATGAAGAGTTCGGCGCCGGCAGCGGTGTTCTGCGAGCAGTCGGCGAGCTTGCCGGGCAGGCGCAGCTTGCGTACCGCGGTCTTGCGGTTGACTTCCTTTTCCTTGCGGCGGCGAAGGCGCTCTTCAGCGCGTTCGATCACCCAGTCGAGCAGCTTCGCTGTCTCGTTGGGATTGTCGGCAAGGTAATGGTCGAAGGGGTCGCGCAGAGCGTTTTCGACGATGCGCTGGGCCTCGACGGTAGCGAGCTTGTCCTTCGTCTGGCCGACGAACTCAGGCTCACGGATGAAGATCGACAGCATGCCGACCGCGGAGATCATCACATCGTCGGTGGTGATCTGCGCGGCACGCTTGTTCTGCGTCAGTTCGCCATAGGCCTTCAGACCCTTGGTCAGAGCAATGCGCAGTCCGGCCTCGTGCGTACCGCCTTCTGGCGTCGGAATGGTGTTGCAATAGGAATGAAGCTGGGGATCGCCGCCATACCAGGTGATCGCCCATTCCATCGAGCCGTGGCCGCTGGCCTTCTCGGTCTTGCCGGCGAAGATCTCGCGGGTGACCGTGAAGTCCTTGCCCATCGTTGCCTGAAGATAATCCTTCAAGCCGCCGGGGAAGTGGAAGACCGCCTTGTTCGGGACATCGGACCCCTCAGGCAGAATGCCGTCATCGCAGCTCCAACGGATTTCGACGCCGCCGAAGAGATAGGCTTTAGACCGCGCCATGCGGAACACGCGGCCCGCGTCGAACTTGGCATGATCGCCGAAGATCTGCGGATCCGGATGGAAGCGGACGCGGGTGCCGCGCCGGTTATGAACGTCGCCGAGTTCCTCGAGACCACCCTGCGGCAGCCCGCGCGAAAAACGCTGGCGGTAGAGCTTGCGATTGCGGGCGACCTCGACTTCCAGATCGTCGGACAGTGCGTTGACGACCGAGACGCCGACGCCGTGCAGACCGCCCGACGTTTCATAGGCCTTGCCGTCGAACTTACCGCCGGCATGCAGCTTGGTCATGATCACTTCGAGCGTCGATTTGCCGGGAACCTGCGGATGGTTCTCGACCGGGATACCACGGCCGTTGTCGCTGACCGTCAGATAGCCCTGGATATCGAGATGGACCTCGATGAAATTGGCGTGACCGGCAACGGCTTCGTCCATCGAGTTATCGATGACTTCGGCAAACAGGTGGTGCAATGCCTTCTCGTCGGTGCCGCCGATATACATGCCGGGACGCATGCGGACCGGCTCGAGGCCTTCGAGAACGCGGATCGACGAGGCGCCGTAGTCATCCGATGTGGATGAGGCGGGGCCGGGGCGGGCGGAAGCGGCGGGTGCCGCCACGACGGGCTTTTCCGCAGGCGCAGCCGGCTTTGCTGGCTCCTCCTGCTTGGGCGCGAGGGGCATTCCGGCGAAGAGGTCGTTGCTGTCATCCATGGAATCGTTCAGATCTTCAATCCTGTTTGGGCAGCCCGTCCGCATGGGCTGGACCCAAAATCACCGCATTTGATGTCACGTTTGCGAATCAGGCAGATTTTGCCAGAAATCGCCTCGTTACGCGACGCCGCCCGATTTGGCGGAATTCTCTAGAATTGGTTTGCGTTGCCGGGCGCGGAATGGCAAGCGGACTTATCTCTGAGGAAAGCGCTCGCATGAAAATGTCCACAAGTCATTGCATGATTGTCACCGCAATTGCGGCCTTTTTGCTGTCCGGCGGGCTGAAGGCCTCCGCGGCCGACGTCTTGCCGCCGTACAAGGACGAGCTGTTTTCGGCACAGACCGTGCTTCAGACCGCCGATAACGGCGCCTTCGAGACGATCAGCTATGACGAGATGCGCGACATCAACGGCCGCGACCAGATCCCGGAACAGCGCGTCCAGCAGAAATATGTCTCGCTCGGTATCCGCAAGCTGCAACAGGAAGAAACGCTCTCGCTCGATGGGCACCGGATCGATGTCACCAGGGTGGGACCGGCGGAAAATGCGGCCTTTACGGTGATCTTCATTCATGGGCGCGACGGCACGCGCCGGCTCGGTGCCAACGATTTCACCTTCGGCGGCAACTTCAACCGGGTGAAGAACCTCGTTGCCGGCAATGGCGGCGTCTATTACTCGCCGACCGTCAAGACCTTCGACAGCGATGGCGTTGCCAACATCGTCGAGCTGATCCGCTACGCCAGCGAGAAGTCCGGTGGCAAGCCTGTCATTCTCACCTGCGCCTCGATGGGCACCCAGATCTGCTGGGGCGTGACGCGGGATGCGGCGAGCGTCAAGCGACTGAAGGGCATGCTGATCATGAGCGGGGTCACCGATCCGGATTTCACCAAGAGCGCCTTCTACAAGGCCAAGCTGCCGATGTATTTCGCCCATGGCAGCCGCGATCCTGTCTATGCCGCAACCGATCAGCAGGGGCTGTTCGAAACGCTCTACAAGTCCAAGTACCCGACCCGCTTCACGCTGTTCGATACCGGCAATCACGGGACGCCGATCCGGATGATCGACTGGCGCAAGGTGCTGAACTGGATTCTTGCGTCCTAGGCAGTCCAGCGAGTGCATTTTAAGCATTTTGCGCGCTAAACCGTCTTTTTCCCTTACGTAAGGGGCGGAAAGCTTTTCATTCGCTGCTGCTTTTGCTAAGGCCGCAGCATACCGGAAAAATGTGGAAGGCTTGGCATGACACCTGACGTGCGTCCGCTCGTGGCGGGGAACTGGAAAATGAACGGTACCCGCGACTCCCTCGACCAGATCAAGGCGATCTCGGAAGGTGTCAAAGGTCCGCTCTCCTCGAAGGTCGAAGCGCTGATCTGCCCGCCGGCCACGCTGCTCTACGTGGCGACGGCGCTCTGCACCGACAGCCCGCTGGCGATCGGCGCGCAGGATTGCCATCAGAAGCCGTCCGGCGCCCATACCGGTGACATCTCAGCGGAAATGATCGCCGATTGCTTCGGCACTTACGTCATCGTTGGTCACTCCGAGCGTCGCACGGACCATGCCGAGACCGACCATCTGGTGCGCGCCAAGGCCGAGGCTGCATTCGCTGCCGACCTGACCGCCATCGTCTGCATCGGCGAGACCGCCGACGAGCGCAAGGCCGGCCAGACGCTCGATATCATCAAGCGTCAGCTTTCGGCCTCGGTGCCCGACACCGCGACGGCCGAAAACACCGTGATCGCCTATGAGCCCGTCTGGGCAATCGGCACCGGTCTGACGCCGACCGTCGATGACGTCGAGAAGGCGCATGCCTTCATGCGCAGCGAGCTGACGGCCCGTTTCGGCGCCGAGGGCAAGAAGGTTCGCATCCTCTATGGCGGGTCGGTCAAGCCTTCCAACGCCAAGGAGCTGATGGGTGTCGCCAATGTCGATGGCGCACTGATTGGCGGCGCGAGCTTGAAAGCGGCAGATTTCCTCGCCATCTACGGCGCATACACGGAACTCACTGCCTAAATCTGAGCTAAGGGCTTGGAATAGGCGATTGCCTCATGTAAAGAGCGCCAGATTTTATTGGATGCCCGCCTTGCGGGCAGGACTGGACCCATGCAGACCGTATTGATTGTCATCCACCTCATGATCGTGCTGGCGCTTGTCGGCGTCGTGCTTATCCAGCGTTCGGAAGGCGGCGGCCTCGGCATCGGCGGCGGTTCCGGCTTCATGTCGGCGCGCGGCACGGCCAATGCGCTGACCCGCACGACCGCGATCCTGGCGACGCTGTTCTTCATCACATCGCTCGGCCTCGGCATCCTGACGCGTTACCAGGGCAATCCGACGGATATCCTGAACCGCATTCCAGCAACGAGTGGCGCCGGCAACGGCATTCTCGATTCGCTGGGCGGCGGCGCGGCCAAGCCTCCGGCCAATCAGCCTGCCAGCAACGGTGTTCCGAATGGCGGCGCTGCTGCTCCGGCTCCTGCAGCTCCCGCGGCTCCGGCCCCGGCTGCATCCGCGCCTGCTGCAACGGCTCCGGCGGCTCAGGCACCTGCCGCGACGGCTCCCGCCGCCAGCGCACCGGCCGCAGCACCTGCTACTCCCGCCACCCCGGCCCAGCCGGGCGGCGTACCGACCGGACAATAAACCGGTCAGCGAAATAAACCGCCGGCAGGCCCAAGGGTCTGCCGGTTTTCTTTTGTTCAGATTTCACGCTGGCACCAAAAGTTCTGGAAAAGAATTTTTGGGCTGGTGGAATCGTTTTTGAAAAGGTATCCGGTGACTCCCATGGCGCGATACGTATTCATCACTGGCGGCGTGGTTTCCTCTCTCGGTAAAGGAATTGCGGCCGCGGCTCTCGGAGCGTTGCTGCAGGCCCGTGGATATCGGGTGCGGCTTCGCAAGCTCGACCCCTATCTGAACGTGGACCCGGGCACCATGAGCCCGACCCAGCACGGCGAAGTCTTCGTCACCGACGACGGCGCGGAAACCGATCTCGATCTCGGCCATTACGAGCGCTTCACGGGGCGTTCGGCGACCAAGACCGACAACATCACCACCGGCCGCATCTACAAGAACATCATCGACAAGGAACGCCGCGGCGATTACCTCGGCGCCACCGTCCAGGTCATTCCGCACGTCACCAACGAAATCAAGGATTTCGTCATCGAGGGCAATGACGACTACGATTTCGTCATCTGCGAAATCGGCGGCACGGTCGGCGACATCGAGGCGATGCCGTTCATGGAAGCGATCCGCCAGCTCGGCAACGATCTGCCGCGCGGCACCGCGATCTACGTTCACCTGACGCTGATGCCCTATATTCCGGCAGCCGGCGAGCTGAAGACCAAGCCGACGCAGCACTCCGTCAAGGAACTGCAGGCGCTCGGCATTCATCCCGATATCCTTTTGGTGCGCGCCGACCGCGAAATTCCGGAAGCCGAGCGCCGCAAGCTCTCGCTGTTCTGCAACGTTCGCCCGTCCGCCGTCATCCAGGCACTCGACGTTGCTAATATCTACGACGTGCCGATCGCTTATCACAAGGAAGGCCTCGACAACGAAGTGCTCGCAGCATTCGGCATTGAACCGGCACCGAAGCCACGCCTCGACGCCTGGGATGAGGTCTGCAGCCGTATCCGCACGCCTGAGGGCGAAGTGACGATCGCGATCGTCGGCAAGTACACCGGCCTCAAGGATGCCTACAAGTCGCTGATCGAAGCGCTGCATCACGGCGGCATCGCCAACCGCGTCAAGGTCAACCTCGAATGGATCGAGTCGGAAATCTTCGAAAAGGAAGATCCGGCACCCTATCTCGAAAAGGTTCACGGCATTCTGGTGCCGGGCGGTTTCGGCGAGCGTGGTTCGGAAGGCAAGATCAAGGCGGCGCAGTTCGCCCGCGAACGCAACGTTCCCTATTTCGGTATCTGCTTCGGCATGCAGATGGCAGTCGTAGAAGCCGCTCGTCACCTGGCAGGCATCGAGAAGGCCTCGTCGACCGAGTTCGGCAAGACCGAAGAGCCGGTGGTCGGCCTGATGACCGAATGGGTCAAGGGCAACGAACTGCAGAAGCGCAATGCGGCCGGCGACCTCGGCGGCACCATGCGTCTCGGCGCCTACAAGGCAGCCCTGAAGAAGGGCACCAAAATCGCCGACATCTATGGCTCGACCGATATTTCCGAGCGCCACCGCCACCGCTACGAAGTCAATGTCGACTACAAGGACCGCCTGGAAAATTGCGGCCTGGTGTTCTCCGGCATGTCGCCTGACGGCGTGCTGCCGGAAACGGTCGAATATCCTGACCATCCGTGGTTCATCGGCGTTCAGTACCACCCGGAACTGAAGTCGCGCCCGCTCGACCCGCATCCGCTCTTTGCCAGTTTCATTGAAGCGGCGACCGAGCAGAGCCGTCTGGTCTGATCTGATAAAAGGCCGCCTCATCGAGGTGGCCTTTTATCTATGTTGGCGAGGGCTATCTTGAGCGGCATGAGCTCGTCCCGCTGCACCACAGTTTCCTTGACCAATTGCCCCGTCAGCGGCCGCGATCTATGACCGCTTCCTTGATTCGCAGCCTGCCGGTTATGTTCGAAGCGTGGTCCAGAATTCGCGCTGAGAGGGTTCCTGTCTTCACAGACGCAGCCAAAGATGGTAGAGACTCCGCCATCCGCCGGTTTGAGCGGCGCGAAGCGTCTCATGGGGAGATTGTTTGATGAAAACCAACGGCACCGAAAACCACAGCTGAACAAGCCGTGCCGTTGGGGGCTGGCATGTTCGGTCCATCATCAAACGACATTTCCTGCCCCATGGAGGGCCTTCATGTTTCGTCGCTTCGAAAAGCTGACCGATCCTTTCCAAACCTATGCCGAAGAGACGCCGCCCGATAGGGTTTGGCCATTCATCTTCAATACACTGAAACCGCTCCGCCACGTCGCCGCCGCCAGTCTGGCGCTGACCGCCGTCAGCGCGATCCTTGAAGTCTGGCTGATCGGCTATTCTGCCCGGCTGGTCGATATACTGGCGGCAATCCGTCCCGGTGAGCTCTGGGCGCGTCACGGTGGCGAGCTGTTGTTTGCCGCCTTTCTTCTGCTGGTCATCCGCCCGGTTGCCGCGCTGTTCTGCGAAGGGCTCGACGACATCGTCTTCAAGCCGAATGCCGTCACAATGATCCGCTGGCGGGCACTTCGTCATGTCCAGCGCCAATCCGTAGGCTGGTTCCAGAACGATTTCTCGGGGCGCATCGCTGCACGCGTTCAGGAGATCGGCAACAGCGCCACCGGTGCCGCCTATTGCTTCCTCCACACCATCTTCTACGTGGCGATCTATATCGCCGGGTCAGTCTGGCTGATGGCTTCCGTCGATATCAGGCTGGTCATTCCGATGCTGGTTTGGGTGGGGCTGTATTTCGCGCTGATGGCCTATGTCATTCCGCGTGTCAGGCTGGCCTCGGAGCATTTCCAGGAGGCGGACTCGGCCTTGTCCGGCTTGCTGGTCGATACGTTCTCCAACATGGACACGATCAAGCTCTTCTCTCGCCAGCGGGACGAGGACCGCGACAGCAGGCAAAATCTGGATGCCGCTCGCCGGGCCTTCATCGCCTCGCAAAAACTCGAGGTGACGGTCAACAGCAGCATGGTGCTTCTGAGCAGCCTGCTGATGGTCAGCCTGATCGGCTATTCCATCCTGCTCTGGCAAAACGGCAATGCGCCGCTCGGTATGGTCGCTGCCGCACTGGCCCTCGGCTTCCGGATCACCGCCATGGCCGAATGGCTGCTGGATGCCGTTGCCTCGCTGTTCAACCATGTGGGTGCCGCACGCGATCAGCTGCGGCTCATCGCACAGGCGGTCGATATCCCGGATGCGCCGGATGCGGGCGAGCTGCGGCTGAACGGCGGGACGCTCAGCTTCGACAATGTCAGTCATCATTACGGCAAGGGGCAGGGTGGCCTGGAGCGTGTCACGCTCAAGGTCGAGGCGGGAGAGAAGGTCGGGCTGGTCGGCCGGTCAGGCGCGGGGAAATCGACGCTGGTCAATCTGGCGCTGCGCTTTTTCGAAGCCGAGAGCGGGCTGATTTGCGTCGACGGCCAGGATATCCGCACCGTTACGCAGGAAAGCCTGCGCAGCCGTTTCAGCATGGTGGCGCAGAATGCCGCGCTGCTGCATCGCTCGGTGCGCGACAACATCGCCTACGGCCGCGAGGACCTGCCGCAGGCGATGATCGAGGCGGCGGCAGCAAAGGCGCATGCCGACAGCTTCATCCCTGGCCTGCGCGATCAGCAAGGCCGTGCCGGCTATGACGCGCATGTCGGCGAACGCGGTGTCAAGCTCTCCGGCGGGCAGCGTCAGCGCATTGCGCTGGCGCGGGCGATCCTGAAGAACGCGCCGATCCTGATCCTTGATGAAGCGACATCGGCGCTCGATTCGGAAGTGGAAGCGGCCATCCAGGATACGCTCTACGGCTTCATGGAGGGCAAGACGGTGATCGCCATCGCCCACCGGCTCTCGACCATCGCCCGGATGGACCGGATCGTTGTGCTGGATCAGGGCAGGATCGTCGAGGAAGGCCGCCACGAGGAGCTGCTGAGACAGGACGGCATCTATGCGCGCCTCTGGTCGCGTCAGTCCGGCGGCTTCCTGGGGCTCGATTCAGGCAATTGAGAAAAGTGGCCCGGCGTCATAGCGCCGGGCCACGTGTCTTACGCCGCTCTCGGCAAGGGACCGACATAGACCGAGCGCGGCCTGATAAGCCGCCCCTGCAGCGCCTGCTCGCGCGCATGGGCAATCCAGCCGACCGTCCGGCCAATGGCGAAGACGCCGGTGAAGGCTTCGCGCGGGAAGCCCAATGTTTCCAAGAGCAGCGCCGTATAGAACTCGACATTGACGTCGAGCGGACGATCCGGCTTGCGCTGCTTGAGGATCGAAAGCGCCGCGCCTTCGACGGCCTCGGCCAGCGCCACGCGGGCGCTATCAACCTGTCCGGTCGCTGTCAGTGGTTTCAGAGCGTTTTTCAGGGCGTCGGCGCGGGGGTCGCGGACGCGGTAGATGCGATGGCCGAACCCCATCAACCGCCCGCCCTTGTCGAGCGCATTGCCAAGCCATGCCTCGGCGTTTCCGGCTTGGCCGATGGCGTCGAGCATATCCAGCACCGGCCCCGGCGCGCCGCCGTGCAGCGGGCCCTTGAGGGCGCTGATTGCCGCGAGCACTGAGGAAGTGAGACCGGCTTGGGTCGAGGCGATGACGCGCGAGGCGAAGGTCGAGGCATTCAGGCCGTGGTCGGAGATGGTGACCAGATAGGTGTCGAGGGCCGATGTCTGTTCACCACTCGGAGGCATGCCGTTGAGCATCCGCAGGATGTCGGCCGACTGGGCCAGTGTTTGATCGGGCGCTATCGGAGCCTGGCCTTTCTGCAGCCGCAGAATTGCAGGGAGGAATACGGCGGATGCCGCCATCAGGCGGATGGCGACTGTGCTGCCTTCGCCATCGGGCAGGCGCGCGAGCAGGGCGCGCATGGCATCGACTGGCGGCAGCGCCAGGATCGTGGCATCGGCCGCTGCGACATGGCGGAATATATCGGCGCGTGCTTCGCCGAGACGCCGCGTCAGGGAGGCTTCATCGAGCGCTTCGGGCATCAGGCCATCGAGCAGCAGAGTCGCGGTGCGCTCGTAGGTGCTGTCGGCGACGAGATCATCCAGCGAGACGCCGCGGATGATCAGCCGGCCGGCTTCGCCATCAACATCCGAGAGCTGCGTTTCTGCTGCGACGACATCTTCAAGACCATTCTTCATCGGTGTTTCTCCTTTACCCGATAAAGGATCGGGCTTAGATTAGTTGACGTCAATCTTGATGCAATTGATCAATGTGAGGTTCACATGTCCTGGCTGACGGCAGAGGAGGCGCTGGCGCAACTCGGCACCAAACCGCAGACGCTCTATGCCAATGTCAGCCGTGGCCGCATTCGCGCCAAGGCCGATCCCGCCGATCCGCGGCGCAGCCTCTATCACACCGCCGACGTCACCCGGCTGGCCGAACGCCATGCCGGGCGCCGCAAAAGCGAGACGGTCGCGGCCGAGGCGATCCAGTGGGGCGATCCGGTCTTGCCATCCGCCGTTTCGACGATCGTCGACGGCAGGCTTTACTACCGCGGCCGCGATGCGGTTTCGCTGTCGGCCTCGGCAACGCTGGAAGCGGCGGCGGCCGTTCTTTGGGATGCGCCTGCCGTCGGGCTTACGGGTGAGGTCATCGAAGGCGGCCCGCCTGTCATCCGCAACGCATTCCTGGCGCTTGCCGGCAGAGTGACGCGGGATCTTCCAAGCCTCGGGCGTTCGCGTTCGGTGCTGCGCAGCGAAGCGATCTCGGTTTTCAGCTGTGTCAGCGCCGCGCTCGCGCCCGGTCGCGGCGATTTCGTCCATATCCGTCTCGCCAATGACTGGGGCAGGCCGAAGGCTGCCGACTGCCTGCGCCGGGCACTGGTGCTTCTTGCGGACCATGAGCTCAATGCATCGACATTTGCCGCCAGGGTCACGGCGTCTTCGGGTGCGTCTCTTTCGGCCGCGGTGCTTTCGGGCCTCTCGGCGCTGACCGGCCCGTTGCACGGCGGCGCGTGGCAGGGTGTTTCCGCGCTCGCGGACATGGCAAGACACGCTGGCGCCGAAGAGGCGGTGCGCCGCGTTCTCTCTCAGGGAAATCCGCTTCCGGCTTTCGGTCATCCCTTGTATCCGGACGGTGACATAAGGGCATCGGCGCTTCTTCAACATTTCGAGATGCCCCGCCTGTTCGAGGAGATTAGTAAGGCAGGCGAAGCGGCGACAGGTGAGCGGGCGAATGTCGATTTCGCCCTGACAGCGATGGCGGAGAGTTTTGCGCTGCCCGGCGAGGCGCCGATGGTGATCTTCGCTCTGGCGCGCACGTGCGGCTGGCTGGCCCATGCGATGGAGCAGGTCGAAGACGGCCATCTGATCCGCCCGCGGGCGCGCTATTGCGGTCCGGCCTTGGTGGCCGGCGGCTAACGCTTGCCAGCGGCGGCGCTTTTCTGCATACGGGATCAAGCTTTTGTTTTATGATGGCGAGCCGGAAAACAGGCCGATCGCTTGCGCAGCGACTGCGCATCTCAGGATTGGCCGAAAGTCATGTGGGGACGTATCATGGGCTTGGTTTCGACAATCCTTCGCGGATCGGCCGCTGCATGCATATTGCTCGCGCTGCCGGTTGCCGCAGCGGCGCAGACGAGCGGCTGCGCGCTGCAGAACGCCGATGGCGGACGCCGGATCCTGCGGTGCCCAGGCGGCGTGACGGTCACCGCTGAAGCCGGTGCCGGATTCAATCTCAACGACCGGAATGGCGACGGCAGTCCCGACAGCGCATCGCTGCGGCGCAAGGCGATCCTCGTCGATGTCGACAGCAGCCGTCATACGGGCGGCTTTCAAGTGGTGACGCCACAGGCGATTGCGGCTGTCCGCGGCACGCAATGGGCTGTCGATGTCGGTGGCGGACAGACCTCGGTGCTGGTCGTCCGCGGCGCGGTTGCCGTGCGGCGCCCGCAGGGCGATTCCGTCGTTCTTCGTCCGGGCGAGGGCGTCGATGTTCGCGCTGGCAGCAGCGCGCTCGAAGTTCGCCGCTGGCCGCAGGCGCGCGCCGCGGCACTGCTTGCCCGCCTCGGCCAGTAGGATCCCATGCCCCGTCAGAATGTTTTTGTGACCGCCGCGCTGCTTCTGTCCGCGATCTGGGGCGCGTTCCTTGGCTCGGCGCATCTTGGCGGCGGCGCGACCGTTCTCGATCGTCCCGAAGCGTCGCTGACCGATCTCAAGAGCACGCTGATCGGCAGGAGAACGCCGCCACCCGTCGTTGCGATCGCGGCGATCGACGATCGGACAGCTGCGGCGCATGGCTATCCGCTCGACCGCGCAACGCTGGCCAAGGCAGTGACGGCTATTGCCGCCTTGAAGCCCAAAGTCATAGCGCTCGATCTGCTCTTCGTTGATCCCGGTAACGATGCGGCCGATAGCGCTCTGGCGTCGGCGCTTCAGCTTGCTCCGTCGGTGATCGCTGGTGCTGCAGTCTTCCCACAGAGCGTCCAGTTCGTCGGCAACGAAGCAAACGATCCGCTGGCGGCCATTCCCGTCGCGGAGAGCCTTTTGCTTCCGCAAGAACGGCTTGCCGATGTCGCGGCGACCGGCATCGTCAATGTCTCGACGGACCAGACCGGCGTACCGCGCTTCATCCCGCTGCTGTCGCGCGGCGAGGGGCGTATCGACCCGTCCTTTCCGCTGAAGGCGGCGTCGCTGGCGATCGGCCACGATCCGGCATTCCAGCCCGGCGCGATCGCCTTTACCGACACCCGCATCCCGACCGACACAGGACAGCGTCTGCCGCTGACCTTCTACGGCCCACGCGGCACCATTCCGACCGTCAGCATCGCCGATGCGCTCGATGGCAAGCTCACCGCGCAGGATGTGGCCGACAAGGTCGTTGTCATCGGCTCCACGGTCACCGGCGGCGGCGATGTCTTTCCGACGCCCTTCGATCCGGTTCTGCCTGGCGTCGAAGTGATGTCGACGGCGATCACGCATCTGGTCGCCGGGGACAGCGTCATCCGCGACCACAATGTCCGCCGATTCGATGCGACCCTTGCGGTGCTCCTGCCGCTTGCCGTCGTCGGTCTGCTTGCCTGGCGGCGCAGCGTCATCGGTTTCGGGATGATCGCGCTGCTGTTCGTCGCCTGGGCCGGCGTCAATGTCGTGGCATTCCGGCAGGGATACTGGCTGAGTGCGGCATTGCCGATTGCAGCCGCGCTACCTCCCGCGCTGATCTTCGGCGCCGCGCAGCTGTTTACCGACCGCCGCCGCGCCCGCCTTTTCGCCGCGCAGAGCGAATTGCTGCAGCGGATCGAAGCGCCCGGCCTCGGGGAGTGGTTGGCCCGGGATCCGGCCTTCCTCTCCCATCCCGTGCGCCAGAATGCTGCCGTAGTGTTCATCGATCTCTCGGGCTTTACCGGCATGAGCGAAGCCGTCGGTGCCGTCGCAGTCCGCGAGATTCTCAGCGGCTTCTTCGAGCTTGTCGATGAAGAGGCGCGCGCCCACCAGGGCGCGATAACCAGCTTCATGGGCGATGGAGCGATGATCCTCTTCGGCCTGCCGGAACCACAGCCGGACGACGCTGCGCGTGCAGCCGCCTGTGCACTGTCGCTGGCGGAGCGCACCCGCGCCTGGCTGGCTGCCAACCCGACTCTACCCACAGGCCATAAGGTCGGCTTCAAGATCGGCGCGCATTGCGGTCCGGTCGTCGCATCGCGTCTCGGGACCGGCAACCGCCAGCAGATCACCGCAACGGGTGACACCGTCAATGTCGCCAGCCGGCTGATGGAAGTGGCGGCCGGGCGCGGGTCGGAGATCGCTTTCAGCGCAGCGCTGGTGCATGCGGCCTACCAGGGCGGCACACCGCCTGCGGGTGGAATTCTCGAGGGACCATTCGAGACGCGCATTCGCGGGCGGGCTGGCGGCATCGAAGTCTGGTTGCGGCGGCAGCAGGCTGCCTGAAACTGCGCTTTGACTTTTTGCCTGCAAAGGGATAGGAACGCGCCAACCGTTCGGCCGGGCAGATCCCGGCCAAGGCGCGCTTGCGCCTGAAAATTCCGAAAGACAGATCACATGACAGAGATTAACGGCGTCGTTCCGGCGATCGCCAAGGCGTTGTCGAAGCGCGGCTATACGGCGTTGACCCCGGTTCAGCAGGCAATGCTCGACCCGGCGCTTGCCTCGAAGGACGCCCTCGTATCGGCCCAGACCGGCTCCGGCAAGACCGTAGCCTTTGGCCTGGCGCTGGCACCGACGCTGCTTCAGGACGACGACCGCTTCGAGCCGGCAGCGGAACCGCTGGCCCTGGTCATCGCGCCGACTCGCGAACTCGCCCTGCAGGTCAAGCGCGAGCTTGAATGGCTCTACGAAATGACCGGCGCGCTGATCGTCAGCTGCGTCGGCGGCATGGATATCCGCAGCGAGCGCCGGGCGCTGGAGCGCGGCGCCCATATCGTCGTCGGCACGCCTGGCCGTCTTTGCGACCATATCCGCCGCCGAGCACTCGATATTTCGTCGCTGAAGGCCGTCGTGCTCGATGAGGCGGACGAGATGCTCGATCTCGGCTTCCGCGAAGACCTGGAATTCATCCTCGAATCGTCGCCTGACGACCGTCGCACACTGATGTTTTCGGCAACGGTGCCGGCGGCTATTGCCAAGCTCGCCAAGAGCTTCCAGCGTGATGCGGTTCGCATCTCGACGCAGTCGGAAGAAAAGCAGCATGTCGATATCGAATATCGTGCATTGGCCGTTGCTCCCTCCGATCGCGAGAATGCCATCGTCAACGTACTGCGCTACTATGATGCCAAGAATGCCATCGTTTTCTGCTCGACGCGTGCGGCCGTCAATCACCTGACGGCGCGGTTCAACAATCGCAATTTCTCGGTCGTCGCACTCTCCGGCGAACTGACGCAGAACGAACGGACGCACGCGCTGCAGGCCATGCGCGACGGACGCGCCCGCGTCTGCATCGCGACAGACGTTGCCGCCCGCGGCATCGATCTGCCGGGCCTCGATCTCGTCATCCATGCCGATCTGCCGACCAACTCTGAAACGCTGCTTCACCGCAGCGGCCGCACGGGCCGCGCCGGGCGCAAGGGCGTCAGCGCCATCATCGTGCCGCTGAATGCCCGCCGCAAGGCCGAGCGCATTCTGGATGGCGCCGGCGTTTCGCCGACCTGGGCTCGCCCGCCGTCTGCCGAAGAAGTGATGCAGCGCGACGACGAGCGGCTGCTTGCCGATCCGATTCTTAGCGAAGCGCAGTCCGATGACGACCAGACGCTCGTCAATCGCCTGATCGCCAACTATGGCGCCGAGAAGCTGGCTGCCGCTTTCGTACGGCTCTACCGCTCAAATCAGTCTGCGCCTGAAGATATCACTGAGGTGTCGCTTGACGGCGGTGCACGCAAGCGCCGCGACAATGCCGATGGTCCGCGTGAGCCGAGCCAGAAGGGGCCGCGCGACGATTTCGGCGCCAGCGTCTGGTTCTCGCTTTCGGTCGGTCGCAAGCATAATGCCGAACCGCGCTGGCTGATCCCGATGATCTGCCGCAACGGCAACCTGACGAAGCGCGAGATCGGCGCTATCAAGATGCAGCCGGAAGAAACCTTCGTGGAGATCGCCGCCGGCAATGCCGAGGCATTTCTCGCGGCACTTGGCCCAAACAAGACGATGGAACGCGGTATTCGCGTCAATCGCCTGAACGGCACCCCCGATTTCAGCCGCCCGGCGAACGACCGGCCTGCGGGCAAGAAGGCCTACGAGGCACGCCGCGACGACGCCGTGCGCGACGACCGCCCGAAGGCGAAGTTCAAGAAGGACTTCTCCCCGGAGCAGGCGCCGGCCGGTGGCGAGCGCAGCGACAAACCCTGGAGCAAGAAGCCCGGCAAGCCGAAATTCGAAGGTAAGCCAAGAGCCGAAGGTCAGAAGTTCGAAGGCAAGCCCAAGTTTGAGGGCAAGCCGAAGTTCGAAGGCCAGAAATTCGAGGGCAAGGGCGGCTTCGCTCCGAAGGGCAAGTTCAGCAAGAAGAAGCAGGGCTGAGGCTGGCGGCAACGCCATCCCGGCCGCTCGATAGCGGGCAGCAGCGATGACGATGATGGCCGGTGCGATGGTTCACGATGCGGAAGCGTTCATACGCCGCCATCTTGAGCTTCGCCCGGCGCCATCGGTCCCGGAAATTTCTCTCTATGCCGCCCATCCGGCAAGCCGTCTCGGCCGCCTGCCGGGCGGTGGTGGCGAGCCGCCGTACTGGGCCTATCATTGGGCCGGCGGCAGCGCACTGGCCCGCCATATTCTCGACAATCCCGATATCGTCGGCGGCCGCAAGCTGATCGATCTCGGCTGCGGCTCCGGCATCGTTGCGATAGCGGCGGCGAAAGGGGGCGCGTCTCTTGTGACCGCCATTGATACCGACCACTATGCGATCGCCGCCACGGCGCTCAACGCGCAGGCAAACGGCGTCGTGATCGATGTCCTCCAGGCTGACATTCTCGGCGATCCGCCACCTTCGGCCGATCTCATCCTCGCCGGCGATCTGTTCTACAATCGCAAACTTGCACGCAGGACGCTGCCCTTCCTGCAGCGCTGCAGGGCAGCGGGCATTTCGGTGCTGATCGGTGATCCTGGCCGCAAGACGCTGCCACGCAGCAGGCTGACTGCGGTCGCCGAATACAGGGTTGCGGATTTCGGGGAAGGCGAGGCGAGCGGCGGTATCTACAGGCTCGCGAAGTGAACGGCGCCCGCATGCAGGCGCCGCTCGATAAACTCACACGGCGCGCGTCAGGCCGCCGTCGACGCGAAGGTTCTGGCCAGTGATGTAGGCAGCGCCGTCGGACGCCAGGAAGGCGATGGTGGCGGCGATTTCTTCACTGGTGCCGTAACGTTTCATCGGTACGCTGTCGCGGCGCTCTTCGGTCGCAGGCAGGCTGTCGATCCAGCCCGGCAGCACGTTGTTCATGCGGATGTTGTCGCCGGCATAGGTCTCGGCGAAGATCTTTGTGAAGGAGGCCAGACCAGCGCGGAACACTGCCGAGGTCGGGAACATCGCGCTCGGCTCGAAGGCCCAGGCCGTCGAGATGTTGATGATGGCGCCCGACTTCTGCTTCTGCATGTGCGGCGTGACGAGGCGCGCCGGGCGGATGACGTTCATCAGGTAGACGTCCATGCCGCGATGCCAATCTTCATCGGTAATCTCGAGGATCGGCGCGCGCGGGCCGTGGCCGGCGCTGTTGACGAGAACATCGATACGGCCCCATTCGGAGACCGCACGATCGACCAGCTTGCGGAGATCATCGTTCGACTGGTTCGAACCGGTGACGCCGAAACCGCCAAGTTCGCGGGCAAGCTCTTCGCCTTTTCCAGACGAAGACAGGATCGCCACCTTGTAGCCATCCTCAGCCAGGCGCTTTGCGGCCGCGGCACCCATGCCGCTACCGCCCGCCGTCACCAGTGCTACCTTATCAACCGACATGCATGCCTCCATTGCAGACGCGCACCGGACCAGCCGATGCGCCGTTATATGATGGCAGCCTTGATATCACTCCGGTTTTGCAAAGGCGAGCGCTACAACGGCTACATTGCGAGCCGGAAGCGCATATCCTCAGGTTCGCCGTTCCGCTCGAAGCGGACAACCAGCTCATCCAGTGCAACGCCGATATCGGCATCGGTCCAGCCCTGGCTTTTCAGACGCAGGAAGATCTCCTGCATGCGGAGCCGCAGGAACACGGCGAGATCGGGATCGGAATCTTTAATCGAACGCATGGCTCTACTCTGAAATCCTCGAAACACGGCTGCAGAAAGAAACGGGCTCGCCACGCGAAACAGGAGGCGAGCCCTTGCCCTCGCAGGTCCGCCGACTTGCATCAGGCACCCGCCAAGACGGCGGGTATAGAATTGAAGGTTCGGAGGCGGATCGGACGCCTCATCATCAAGTAACCATAAGACGGCATGCGTGTCGCGTGACGCGGCCGTGACACGACCTTTGCGCGAAAGCATCGCTTTTACCTGCATCCTACTGATCTGAAACGGGTCACTCTACGTAATCCCCGCCGAGAACGAGAGACATATTCATGCGGGTATTGATTATCGGATTGGGACTATTGGCAATCATTGCATGGGCAGCAGCCTTCTACATAACATCAGGCGCCTTCTGAAAACCCGCTTTGCCGGTCAGTGTGCTGCGCCCGTTGGGACGATCGACAGCGCGGAAATCGCCATCGATGCGCCTTGCGGAAGAATAGATGATATGTCATTTATTGTGATGTCATCGGATATCACTTCATGCCTCCAGAACACGAAAAGATTGCCGCCACCTTCGGTGCATTGGTGGCGCAGACGGCGCGATTGTGGCGCCGGGCTGCCGACCAGCGGCTGCAGCCCTTCGGTCTGACGGAAGCCACATGGCTGCCGCTGCTGCGGATCTCTCGCTCCGAGGTGCCGATGCATCAAAGAGCGCTCGCGGCATCACTTTCGCTCGATAATTCCTCGGTCGTCCGGCTCATCGACAATCTGGAAACGGCTGGCCTAGTCGAACGCCAGGAGGGCGAGGATCGGCGTTCGAAGGCGATCATTCTGACCGAGGCCGGGCGTCATACAGTGATCGATGTCGAGCGCATCGCCCAGGGCGTTCGCGAAGAAGCGCTCGCCGGTCTCTCCAAGGCCGACGTCGAGACGGCCTTCCGCGTGCTCGAGCATATTTCGAGCGTCTTTTCCCGCAACGGCGAGGAGCCGACACCGTGAATTCTCATCCTGGCCGCATGGCCGGCGCCGAGCCGCTGACTGCCCGTAAGGCCGTTCCCGTCTGGCTTTTGGCGCTGGTTACCTTCAGCGGCACGCTTGCCATGCATATTTTCGTGCCTGCCTTGCCTGCAGCCGCCACGGATCTTGGGGCGAGCATCGGCGAGATGCAGATGACGGTCAGCCTCTATATTTTCGGACTTGCCGTCGGCCAATTGATCTACGGACCGCTTTCCGACCGCTATGGACGGCGGCCCGTGCTGATGAGCGGGCTGGTGCTTTACACGCTGGCGGGGTTCGCCGCGCTGTTTGCGCCCGGCGTCCACGCGTTGATCGCTGCGCGGCTGTTTCAGGCGCTTGGCGGATGTGCCGGACTGGTGATCGCCAGGGCCATCGTCCGGGACACCTCGACGGCTGACGACACGGCAAAACGGCTGGCGGTGATGAACCTGATGGTCACCGTCGGTCCTGGCCTGGCGCCGATCGCCGGCGGGGCGCTGGCCGCGACACTCGGCTGGCGGTCGATCTTCGTCGCCTTATGCGCGCTCGGCGTTCTCAACATGCTGATGACCTGGAAGATGGTGCCGGAAACCGGCAGGCGCAATGTAGAAGCATCGATGAAATCGCTGAGCCGCGATTATCTCGGTCTGCTTCGCTCGCCCGCCTTCGTCGGTTACGCCATTGGCGGCGGCTGCGCCACGACATCGATGTATGCCTTCACGGCCGCCGCGCCGTTCATCGTCATCAATGAGTTGCACCGGCCGGCGACCGAGGTCGGCATCTGCCTCGCGCTGTTGATCTTCGGCTATTGGATCGGCAGCATGATCGCCACGCGGCTGATCGGCAGGATTGCCATGAAGCCACTGATGCTCGTTTCCAATCTCGTCAGCATCGCGGCTGCGATCGCCTTCTTCGGGCTGGCGGCAACCGGCGAGCTCGGCCTGCTGCCGATGATGGCGGCGATCATGGTTTATACGATCGGGGCTGGGGTGGCGTCGCCGAATGCGCTGACGCTTGCCGTCAGCGTCAATCCGAAGGTCACCGGCTCAGCCTCGGGACTCTATGGAGCCACACAGATGGCCGTCGGAGCCGTCTGCACTGCGCTCGCAGGCATTGGTGGCGATCCGGGCTTTGCCGCAGCGAGTGTCATTCTCGGCGCCAGCCTGTTGGCGCAGAGCTGCTTCTGGATCGGCGTGAAAGCCAGCCGGATCAGGGCAGAAGCGCCGGCCGCAGCAGCATGACGGGGCAGGGCGCGCCGGCCTCAAGGGCGGGCGCATTCGGCGGACGAATGATCAGGCAATCGGCCTGCGCGAAGATCTTCATCATCGACGAATCCTGCTTGCCGAAAGGCCGCGCACGGCGTGCACCGTCCGGTGACATTTCAAAGCTGGCCCGAACATAATCCTGCCGGTGATCGTTGGCCGCGAGATCGACCGCGACCTCGACGATCGCCTCGCGCTTCACCGGCGGCAGCGAGGCGAGCTTGCGCAGCAGTGGTTCGAGGAAGAGCAGGGCACAGACGAGGCTCGAGACCGGATTTCCGGGCAGACCGAGAACATGGATCCTGCCGAGACTTCCGACCATCAGCGGCTTGCCGGGACGCATGGCGATACGCCAGAAATCAAGCTGCATGCCTGCCGCTATTAGCGTTGCCTGCACGAGGTCGTGATCGCCGACCGATGCGCCGCCAAGCGTGACGATGACATCGGCGCCGGCGCCTTCGGCCCTGCGCACCGCTTCGGTGATGGCTGTGCTATCATCCGGCACGATGCCGAGATCGAGCACCTCGCCACCGGCATTGCGCACGAGCGCGGCAATGCCGAAGCCGCTTGACGCAACGATCTGCGAAGGGCCGGGCGTGCCGCCAGGTGCCAGCAGTTCATCGCCCGTTGCAAGGATCGCCACCAGCGGCTTGCGCAGAGCCGGGATTTCGGCATGGTTCATGCCGGCCGCGACCGTGAGCCGCGTGAAATCCATGACAGTGCCTGATGTGAGCACCGTTTCGCCGAGACGGAAATCCTGCCCCCGCGGGCGGATATGCTGGTTTTCGCGAACCGGAAACTTGGTGCGGATGCCACCATCGATCTTTTCGGCGTCCTCCTGGAGCAAAACGCTGTCGGCACTATCAGGCACAGGGGCACCGGTGAAGATGCGGACGGCTTCGCCATCACCAATCGCGCCGTCGAATGCATGCCCAGCCGACGAGGTACCGATGACGCGAAGTTCGGCGCCGGGCTCCGGCGCATCCGCGCGGCGCAGTGCATATCCATCCATGGCGGAAGAGTTGAAGGGCGGCTGCGTCAGCCGTGCGGCAAGATCGCCCGCCAGCACGCGCCCATCGGCGGCGGCGAGCGGCACGGTCTGCGCATCGGCGATCGGCGAGGCGCTGCCGAGCAGGCGTGCCTGCGCATCCTCGACCGGCAGCAGGCTCATGATTGCGCCTCCGGGTGACGGAAATCGCCGGACTTGCCGCCCGACTTTTCCAACAGCCTGACACCGCCGATTTCCATCGCCTTGTCAGCGGCTTTCGCCATGTCGTAGATCGTCAGGCAGGCGACCGACACGGCGGTCAGCGCCTCCATCTCGACGCCTGTCTTGCCGGTCAGCTTCGCCGTCGCCGTGACCCTGAGGCCCGGAAGCGCTGCATCTTCGGCGATCTCGATACTGACCTTGGTCAGCATCAGCGGATGGCAGAGCGGAATGAGGTTGGCCGTCTGCTTGGCCGCCATGATGCCGGCCAGCCGGGCCGTACCGATGACGTCGCCCTTCCTGGCATTGCCGTCGCGGATCAGCGCCAGGGTTTCCTGGGACATCCGGATATAGCCTTCGGCAGTGGCAATGCGCACGGTCTCGGCCTTGCCGCTGACATCGACCATATGCGCCTCACCGGCGGCATCGATGTGGGTAAGGCCGGGCTTGGCGCCGCTCATGTCATTCAGCCGCGATTGCCGCTTCGCCGAAGAGAAGCGCGCGGGTGGCCGCCGTAACGTCATCCTTGCGCATCAGGCTTTCGCCGACGAGGAAGGTATTGATGTTGAAGGCCTGAAGGCGCCTGCAATCAGCATTGGTGAAGATACCGCTCTCGCCGACCAGCAGCTTGTCTGAAGGCACCATCGCCGAAAGCTTCTCGCTGACGGTCAGGCTGACTTCGAATGTGCGCAGATTGCGGTTGTTGATCCCGAGGAGCGGCGACGAGAGCTTCAGCGCCCGCTGCGTTTCCTCTTCGTCGTGGACCTCGACCAGGACATCCATACCGAGCGCAAAGGCTTCGTCCTGCAGGCGCTCCGCATCGCTGTCCGTCAGCGAGGCCATGATCAGCAGGATGCAGTCGGCGCCCCAGGCGCGGGCTTCGTGGACCTGATAGGTCTCGAACATGAAATCCTTGCGCAGCGCCGGTAGCGCGCAGGCAGCACGCGCCGCTGTCAGGAATTCCGGTGCGCCCTGAAAGCTTGGCGTATCCGTCAGCACGGACAGGCAGGCAGCCCCACCGTCCTCATAGGCCTTTGCCAGGGCCGGCGGATCGAAATCCGGGCGGATGAGGCCCTTGGACGGGCTTGCCTTCTTGATCTCAGCGATCAGTCCGTAGAGCCCTGCATCGCGCTTGGCGACCAGCGCCTTGTGAAAGCCGCGCGGCGCCGATTGGCCTGCCTGCATTGCCTTGAGATCGGCGAGCGAGACCTTGGCCTTGGCGGCGGCGATTTCCTCGCGCTTGTAAGTCTCGATCTTCTTCAGGATATCGGTCATCGGTCGATCCTAGTCGATGTCGTTGGAAACGGCGATGAGTTTGTCGAGCGCGGCCGCGGTTGCGCCGCTATCGAGCGATTCCTTTGCCAGCGTCATGCCCTTGGCGATCGTCTCGGCCTTGCCGGCGACGACGAGCGAGGCGGCGGCATTGGCGAGCGCGATGTCGCGGTAGGCATTCCTGGCACCGCCGAGGACATCGCGGAGTGCCGCGGCATTGACGACACCGTCGCCGCCCTTCAGGGCAGAGAGCGTGCAGGGCGAGACACCGAAATCTGAAGGTGACAGCTCGAAGCTGCGGATCTTGCCATTCTCAAGCGCGGCCACAGTGGTTTTGCCGGTCGTGGTGATTTCATCGAGACCATCACCATGGACGACCCAGACGCTTTCGGAGCCGAGATCGCGCATGACTTCGGCCAGCGGCAGCACCCATTGCTCGGCGAAGACGCCGAGCAGCTGGCGGCGGACGCCTGCGGGGTTGGTCAGCGGGCCGAGCAGATTGAAGATCGTGCGCGTGCCGAGTTCGACGCGCGAGGGGCCAACGTGACGCATGGCCGAATGATGCTGCTGAGCGAACATGAAGCCGACGCCGGCTTCTGCGATGCAGCGGGAAATCACGTCCGGCGAAATCTCCAGCTTGACGCCGAGAGCGGCCAGACTATCCGACGCGCCAGACTTGGAACTCAGAGCACGATTGCCATGCTTGGCAACCGGGACGCCGGCACCAGCGACGATCAACGCCGCCAGTGTCGAGATGTTGTAGGTACCGCTGCCGTCGCCACCGGTGCCGACGATATCGATGGCATCGGCGGGCGCTTCGACGCGCAGCATCTTCGAACGCATCGTCGTGGCGGCGCCGACGATCTCATCGACCGTCTCGCCGCGCACGCGCAACGCCATCAGGAAGCCGCCGATCTGCGAGGGCGTCGCCTGGCCCGACATCAGGATGTCGAACGCTTGGCGAGACTCGTCCCGTGTCAGGGGCTCACGGCTTGCGGCCTTAGCCAGAAGCGGCTTCAGATCGGTCATGCGCTAAAGCTCCTCCTAGCGAACGGTTGCCTGATCGGCGAGCGTCTGGTTGATCGAGGCGCTGTACTGCGTCTGCAGCAGTGTGACCATCTGATCGAGGATGTCATCGCCGGCCGCATTGGCGACTGCTGCGATCTGCGCATCCTGGTTGTTCAGCGCATCGGTCGTCGGATCGGTGTTGACGTTGGTGACCTTCAGCAGGATCTGCGTGGTCGCGTCGGCGCCGACGGCATTGGCAACGGTGTCGGCAGGGCCGCTGAAGGCAGCGCTGACGCCGCCGCGGCCGAGAACGGCATCGTCGGTGGTGCGGCTGACACCGCTCTTGCTTTCGACGGCAATGCCGAGCGGGGCCGCGATATCGGCAAGCGACTTGCCCTTCTGCGCTTCCTGCTTCAGCTCGTCGGCCTTCTTGGCAAGTTCCAGCTTCTGCTGTTCTGCCGTCCAGTCGGCAACCGCCTTGTCGCGAATTTCGGCAAGCGGGCGCTCGCGCTCCGGCATGACTTCGCGGACGTCGAACCAGACGTAACCGTCATTGCCGAGGGCAAGTGCGACCGGCTGGGTGCCGGGCTCGGTCTTGAACGCTTCGCCGAGCAGCTGCTGCTTCGACGGGATGTCCTTGACCTCGTTGCCGTCCTTGTCTGCACCGGTGGCGTCGATCGCATCGACGACGACGGCCTTGAGCTTCAGCTCCTTGGCGATGTCTTCGAGTGACTGACCGGCGCTGCGCATGTCTTCGATATGATCGTGGACGTTGATGACTTCCTGCGAAGCGTTGACCAGCGCCAGCTGCTTGCGGATGTCTTCCTTGACCTCGTCGAGCGTCTTGACGGTTTCAGGCTTGATATTGGTGATGCGCAGGATCACCGGACCGAAGGCACCATCGACGACCGGCGTCGTACCGCCATTCTTGGTGACGGCGAAAGCAGCCTCGGCAACCGACTGATCGGGAACCTTGTCCTTGGTGAAATCGCCGAGAAGGACGTCGGTCGCGGTCTTGCCCTGATCTGTGACCAGCTGATCGAATGTTGTGCCGCTCTTCAGCGCCGTCTGTGCGGCGGCGGCGAGGTCCTTGTTGGCGAAGGTCAGCTGCTCGACGGTACGCGTCTCGGGCGTGCGGAAGGTTTCCTTGCGCTTGTCGAAATCTTCGCGGATCTGATCGTCGGTCACCGTCGCGACATCGGCGATATCAGCCGATTCGAGCTTCAGGTAGGCGACCTTGCGGTATTCAGGCGCGCGGTAGCGGGCCTTTACGCCATCGAACCACTTGGACAGCACATCGTCAGCAGGCGCCTTGATCGGTTCGATATTGGCGTTGGTGAGAAGCAGGTAATCGATGTCGCGGCTTTCCTGACGGTAAAGCTTGAGCGCGTCGACGAGAGCGGCCGGCGCCTTGAAGCCGTTGGAGACGGCATCGACGATCTGGCTGCGGACGGCGACCTTGCTGCGCTCGTTGATATAGTCGGCCTCGGGGATGCCGGCATTGCGCAGGCGCGAGGTGAAGAGGCTGCGGTCGAACTTGCCGCTGACGTCCTTGAAGGCCGGATCGTCGCCGATCAGCTGGGCAAGGCGGTCCTCGGAGAGGCCGAGATTCATGTCTGCGGCCAGCTGATCAAGCGAAGCGCCGGCAACCAGCTGCGCGATCGTCTGCTGCTCGACGCCGAAGGCCTTGGCCTGTTCCGGGGTCAGGCGCATGCCGAACTGCTGGCTGAGGCTGGCGACCTGGCGCTGATAGGCGAGGCGGAACTCGTTGACGTCCACTTTCTGATCGCCGACCGTCACGACTGTCGTGCTCGAACCGCCGCCGATCAGCTCACGGGAAATACCCCAGATGCCGAAAGACGCGACCAGGAGAAGCATGAGGAGCTTGGCGACCCAGGTCTGGGCAGCTCTTCTCAGGATATGGAACATCGAAACGCAAACCTCGCATTAGATTCCGCCCGTTCACGGGCAAAGCTTTCGACGTTCCTTAGAGCAAAGTAAGGCGGAAATGAAGCGCTATCCGACGAAAACATGACAGCATCCGGAATGGATTTGCGGTGCTTGCGGCAGGCAACAAAAGCACACCGGTACCGGAACCTTTCCGGCCCTCAGTTCGTTGTTGCGGCATCCGGAAAAATAGGAGCAGACAATGGCCGAACTGAAAACCGCCTCCGCCCAATCGACAGCCGCGCGCGTCAAGGCAGATATCGCCGCCGATGATCTTTCTGCGCAGGTCGCAGCCTTGCGCGAGGATCTGGCCCGTCTTTCGGAAAGTGTCGTCGCCTTGGGGCAGGGCGCCAAGAGCGCCGTGACCGACGAAGCGTCGGTGATGACGGAAAAGGTGCGCGACAAGGTGCGCGAGGAACCGATTTTCGCTCTCGCCGTCACGGCCGGCATTGCCTATGTGTTCGGACTGATGAGCCGCCGTTGACGATTGCGAGACAACAAAAAAGCCGGGAGCAAAACTCCCGGCTTTTTTGCGTTCAAATTCCGTGCGCTCAGCGCCGGACCATCCGGCCGATCGCGATCAGCAGGCAGGCGCCGACGAAACCGGTGATAAGATACCCGAGCCAGCCGGCCAGCGGCTGGATATGCAGAAGGCCGAGGATGAAATTGGCAACGATGGCGCCGATGATGCCCAGAATGATGTTCATGAACACGCCCATGTTGCTGTTCATGAATTTCTCGGCGAGCCAGCCGGCAAGGCCGCCAATGATAACTGCCGCAATCCAGCCGACACTCTGATCTTCCATAATGATTTCCCTCCTAAGAAAACAACGAAATGAACGCGGAAACTGCAGAAAGGTTCCGTCCCGGTCAGGGCTGCAACAGCGTGACAGGCATATGCAATGCATGCGTGAGTAGCTGGAACAGAAGGCCAGACAACGCCAGGATCGCAAAGCCCAGCGGCATGATCAAACTCTTACTCGACATTTTTACTCACTCCCTTTGCCGATCGAGAATAGATCATCGGGAAAGGGCGGCAAGTTAAATATTAACGGATAGTTAAGCATAAAATTTGAATGAATCGGCGACGATGAAACCGTTTTTTACTTCGCCACGTAAAATATTCCAGGTTGCAAAATTAACGTGCCGTTAATGCATATTAGTGATCATCGATCTATAGCAACCTGGAGGAGACTCAGATGCGTCATTCACATCTCATGGAACATCTCGAAGCCGCTCGAAAGATTGCGGAAGCAGACAATGAAATGTTCGTCGCCTACTTGATAAAAATCGCGAAAGAGGCGGCGCGCAAGCAAGACAAGATGCCGCGCGACAAGCAGGCGATTGCTGCTTGATACCGTTGCGGCCATAGACGGAAGTGTCCGGTAATATGACGGCGGAGCCAAGATTACCGGGCAAGAGAAGCCTTCCGCTAGCATTTTGACGAGGCCTCCCGGATCGAAAGGACCAAAATCTCTTTCGATCCGGCAACTTTTGCGGGTTCTCCAGGGCGGCGAAAGTCAAGCGTTATCCAGCCGCTCGGGACCGCGTTATCCAATAGCGCAGAGCGATTACTGACCGCAGGCGGCAGATTTGCCAGGACTGACGACGTTTCCACCGGGATCGTGCGCAGCCTTCCGCCCAGATCTCCGTTCGCTACGGCAGTCGTTCACGTCGGTGCTGGAGTTCGAATCCCCGCTATTGATGGTGCTGTTCGTCGCCCTGGGATCAATCGTTCCGGGCTGCGCTTTGTCAGTGTCTCCGACGCGGCTACGATCATTAGTGCCGCTCACGCGTGAACCCGAGATCGTCCCGATCGACGAACCGGAGGCGCTCGCGCCGTCCGCAGACACGTTACCGGACTGGGCGAGGGCAAGCGTCGCAAGACCCAGCGAGAGAACGACCGTGGCTGTAACTTTCTTCAGCATGGACTTCTTCCCTATGCATCGTCAGATGCTCTCCCAACAGCTGACGGCCCAAGATGTTCCGCACGCCTGATGGGACAGGCGAGCGCGCTTCCCGAAGCACAGATTTTTATGTCCGGCCCTTGCATTGCAACGCGGCTTTGCGTCATAAGGCGCTCGAAGGAAGAGTGTCCGAGTGGTTTAAGGAACCGGTCTTGAAAACCGGCGTGCGGGAAACCGTACCGTGGGTTCGAATCCCACCTCTTCCGCCATATGTATCGCCACGCGAAACACCTCTAATTTAACCCTTCATAAACCATAACCATTAAAATTACCGCTACCGCAGCGATATTGTTCGCAAATTCGGCACATTGGCCACACAATTAAAGTCTCGTTAGGTGCAGGGGCGTAGGCAGGACTGGTCCGATTTAGGGCACTTGCTTAACCATAACGATCTTTGGCGGCGTGGGACATATGAAGTTGGAATACGGGGCGGCGTCTTTCGCAACGGGTGCGCGGTGGCTGGCGCTGGCAGCGATGTGCGCCGCGGTGACGGCATGTGGAACAACGTCTCAGGCGCCGAAGAAGCGCGCCCACGGCAAGGAATATTTCTCCGAGAAGGAATATGGCGTCAAAGCCAGCCCGCGCGTCGTCGAGGGCGGACCGATCCCGAAGGGGGGCGGGCGCTATCTCGTCGGCAATCCCTACCAGGTCAAAGGCAAGTGGTATTATCCCAAGGAAGACTTTTCCTATAGCAAGACGGGTGTGGCCTCCTGGTACGGCTCGGCCTTTCACGGCCGCCTGACCGCCAACGGCGAGGTCTATGACCAGCTGTCGATTTCTGCCGCGCATCCGACCTTTCCGCTGCCGAGCTATGCGCGCGTCACCAATATCGAGAACGGCTCGTCGATCGTCGTGCGCGTCAACGACCGCGGACCGTATCACGAGGGCCGGATCATCGACCTTTCAAACAAGACGGCGGATCTCCTCGACATGAAGCATAGCGGCACCGGCCGCGTTCGCGTTCAGTACGTGGGCAAGGCGCGCATGGACGGGCACGACATGCCTTATCTGATGGCATCCTACGTGCCGAAGGGCAGTCGTATTCCGGCCGTCGATCCGGGCGGGCAGATTGCAAGTGGCGTGATGGTCGCCTCCAATGACCGCCGCATTACCAGCGATCAGCTGCAGAGCCTGGGAACGCTGACGGCGCCGCAGACGTCACGCGTGCCTGTGCCGATGTCCGCCACGGCCTATGGCGGCGCAACGCCGAGCGCTCGCTACAATGCGGCACCCGCACCGGCGCCATCGGCTTTCGGCACGCTCAGCGCGCCGCAGGGTATGGGCGAAATGATCGTGCTGCCGGAAATCGGCCCTGTTCCTTACGAGCGTCCTTATGGCTGGGGGCAGGGATCTCTGGCGATGGGCTACCAGGAAGACGGCGTTCGGACCGTGACAGTGCCGATCGCGTTCGATGCGGTGATGGTTCGCAACGACGGCCTGACCGAGGAATCGATTCTTGCGTCCTTCAAGCGCCAGCAGGCAAAGCAGCCGGCGCGCTAAGACGCCGATTGCGGCAGGCCGCCGCTATCACTAACCTCCAGAATCGATTTCGCGCCAGGGGTTTGCAATGCTGAAGCGTCTCATCGGTTTTTGCGCGGTCATGCTGTCGGCCGCTTCATCTGCTGCTGCCGCCGAGCCTGCGCCCGCAGGCTTCGTCACCAAGGCGGCGCAAGCCTATATGATCGAGGCTTCGACGGGCACGGTGCTGCTTGCCAAGAACGAGGATCAGGCGTTTTCGCCGGCATCGCTCGCCAAGCTGATGACGATGGATATCGTCTTTGCGTCGCTGAAGGGCGGCGAGATCACCCTCGACACCGACTATCCGGTCTCCGAATATGCGTGGCGCACCGGCGGTGCGCCGTCGCGTTCGGCGACGATGTTTGCGGCCCTGAAGAGCCGCGTGCGCGTCGAGGACCTAGTCAAGGGCGTCGCGATCCAGGGCGCCAATGACGGCTGCATCATTCTGGCCGAGGGCATGAGCGGCACCGAGGAGAATTTCGCCTCGGCGATGACGCGCCGGGCGCAGACGCTCGGGATGACGAAGAGCATCTTCGGAAACTCGACCGGTCTGCCGGATGGCAAGAGCAAGACGACGGCGCGGGACATGGTGACGCTGGCTGCCGATCTGCAGCAGACCTATCCGGCCTATTACCCCTATTTCGCCCAGGCCGACTTTGAATGGAACAAGATCTTCCAGCGCAATCGCAACCCGTTGCTCGGACTGGGGCTCGGCGCCGACGGATTGGCGACGGGGTTCGCCGAGGGCGAAGGCTTCTCGATCGTCGCTTCGGTCGAGCGTGACGGCAAACGGCTGTTCCTGGCGCTCGGCGGCATTGCCTCCGACAAGGAGCGGACCGATGAGGCCAAGCGTATTCTCGAATGGGGTCTGACCAGCTTCGAGACGCGGCAGATCTTCGCCGAGAAGGAAGTCGTCGGTTCGGCGAGCGTCTATGGCGGACAATCGGGCCATGTCGATCTCGTGGCCAGGACGCCTGTCAGCGTCTATATCCCGGTCAGCAATCCCGACCGGCTGGCGGCGAGGATCATCTATCGCTGGCCGCTGACGGCGCCCGTCGCGGCCGACGCGGAAGCGGGCACGCTAGTGATTTCCGCCGGCGGCCGGGTGCTGCGCGAAGTGCCGCTCTATACGGTGCAGAATATCGCCGTGGGATCGCTGACCAGCCGGGCTGTCGATGCCCTGGTCGAACTCGGCGAATCGATGTTCTTCTCCTGGCTCTGGGACAAAGCCGAGCCCACCTGAAGGCCGCATTCTGCCGTGAAATTACCGGGGAAGGCGGAGCTGGCGGGAAACAGCGAGGTTTCGCCCGGGCGCATCTTCGGATAGATAGATCGAGGCGCTGCCGACGTTTTGTCGGCGGCATGTCGGGAATACGGGAAAGTGCTGTTGTCGTCCGGTACGGGATTGTTCGTTACATTCGAAGGCGGTGAGGGTGCCGGCAAGTCGACGCAGATCCGCCGCCTTGCGGAAGCGTTGCGCAGCCGCGGCCATGAAGTGCTGCTGACGCGCGAGCCGGGCGGTTCTCCGGGTGCAGAGGCGGTGCGTTACGTGCTGCTGTCGGGTGCTGCCGAAGCCTTCGGAACGCGGATGGAGGCGATCCTTTTTGCCGCGGCGCGCAACGATCACGTCGAGGAAGTCATCCGCCCGGCGCTGCTCGACGGCAAGATCGTGCTTTGCGACCGCTTCATGGATTCGTCGCGCGTCTATCAGGGCGTCACCGGCAATCTCGAACCCGATTTCATCGAGACGCTGCAGCGCATCGCCGTCAATGGCGTGGTGCCTGACTGCACGGTCATTCTTGACATTCCTGCAACCGCTGGACTTGCGCGCGTCAAGTCGCGCAATGCCGACGGACCTGACCGTTTCGAGAAGGAAGAGCTGGAGACGCACGAGAAGCGCCGCGAGGCCTATCTCGATATCGCAGCCCGCGAGCCGCAACGTTGCCGCGTCGTCAATGCCATACAGGACGAGGCCGACATCGCCGCCGAGATCCTTGCGATCATCACGAAGCTGATGAGTGGCATTGCGGCCGAAAAGACGCCGGTAGCCGTTCATGAGTGAGGAGCGGCCCAGCCTGCTGGATGGAGCGATTTGGCCGGCGGAAAATCCCAAGCTCTTCGGACATGAGGACGCGGAAGCGTTTCTCTCTCAGTCCTATAGGTCCGGCAAAGGCCACCACGCCATCCTGATCGAAGGCCCTGAAGGCATCGGCAAGGCGACGCTCGCCTTCCGCTTCGCCAATTATGTGCTTTCCAATCCCGATCCGGCGCTGGCGCCGGAGATCGTTCCCGATCCCGATCCTGCGTCGCCGGTCAGCCGCCAGATTTCGTCAGGCGCTTCGCACAATCTTCTGCATCTTGCACGGCCGGTGGATGAAAAGACCGGCAAGGTGAAATCGGCGATCACTGTCGATGAAGTGCGCCGCGCCGGGAAATTCTTCTCGCAGACATCGGGAACCGGCAACTGGCGCATCGTCATCATCGATCCGGCCGATGACATGAACCGCAATGCGGCAAACGCCATCCTGAAGATCCTCGAGGAGCCGCCGAAGCGGGCACTTTTCCTCGTTCTGTCGCATGCGCCGGGCAAGCTGTTGCCGACCATCCGTTCGCGCTGCCTGCCGCTGAGGCTCGCGCCGCTTGGCGACGATGCGCTGGCTCTGGCACTTGCCAATCTCGGCGCCTCGGTCGACGACCGGGCATTGCTGACGGCGGCGAAGGGCAGCGTAGGAGAGGCGCTGAAGCTGATGAATTACGGTGGCGGCGAGATCATCTCCGCCTATCAGGATGTGCTATCGGCTCAGGGACCGGCGGCGCGGCGCGCCATGCACCGGCTGGCCGATGCGCTGTCAGGCAAGGAAAGCGACACGATCTTCGAATTCTTCGCGAGCCATATCGGCGACGACCTGATGAACCGGGCGCGCCAGGCGGCGAGGGCAGGCGATCTCGGTGCTGCCGAACGGCTTGCGAGGCTGCAATCCGATGTCAACGAGCGTCTCACCGTCTCGGGTGCCTACAACCTCGACCGCAAGCAGACGATCCTCGGTATCCTGTCCGACATCAAGCAGCCCGGCCCTTAATCAGCCTGCCAGCAGTTTCCAGGCGACGACGGCAAGTGTCAGCGCCAGAACGATGCGGATCGTCCGCTCGTGCAGCTTCGGTGCCAGCAGGCTTCCGGCGACGATGCCGGGTATCGATCCGACAAGCAGTGTTAGAAGCATCAGCCAGTCGATTTCGCCGATGAACCAGTAGCCCATGCCGCCGATCAGCGTCAGCGGCACGGCGTGAACAATGTCGGATCCGACGATCTCGCGAACGTCGAGATTCGGGTAAAGGATCAGCAGGATGGTGACGCCGAGCGCGCCCGCGCCGACCGACGTCAAGGTCACGAGAATGCCGAGAGCAAGACCGAGAATGACGGTGAAAATCGCGATCGTCAGCGGTCGGGGCGGGGCGCGTTCGCCGATTACCGTACGTGCGAAGGAAAGCACCTGGGCGCGGAAGATCAGCATGAAGGCAGTCACGACCAGCAGCCAGCCAAGCGCAATGGTGATTGTGTGCGCGACTTCTACGCTCTTGCGATCGACGCCGGCCATCAGCCAGAGCATGAGGAGGGCGGCCGGCACGCTTCCGGCGGCGAGCGAGCCGACGATGCGCCAGTTCACCCTCCCATGCATGCCGTGAACGGCGGTGCCTGCCGACTTGGTAATCGCCGCATAGAGCAGATCAGTGCCGACGGCTGTCGCCGGATGAACGCCGAACAACAGCACGAGGATCGGCGTCATCAGCGAGCCGCCGCCGACGCCGGTGATACCAACCAGCATGCCGACGAGAAAGCCGGAAAGCGAATAGAGAGGCTGGAACGTTTGTGGCAGGCTCACGGGGCAGACCTTGAGGCGCCTGCGCTGATCAGCTCATCTTTGACGGTCATTATGCCTCGCCCGGAATTGTCGCCAAGGCGTAGAATGCCTGTGAAATCCCGTCAAGCGCAGCAGGCCCGCGAGGCGGTCAAAACGCTGCCGCTTTCGAAACTTAGTGTTTCTCTTCGCCATCACATGCGCTAAGAGCGGCTGACAATTTTTATAGAGTAAGCCGGATGTCCGCCATGACCGACAAGAAGCCCTTCTACATCACCACTGCGATTTCTTACCCGAACGGCAAGCCGCATATCGGCCATGCCTACGAGCTGATCGCAACGGACGCCATGGCGCGCTTCCAGCGCCTCGACGGCCGTGATGTCTTCTTCCTGACCGGCACCGACGAGCACGGCCAAAAGATGCAGCAGACGGCGCGTGCTGAAGGCATCACGGCGCAGGAACTGGCCGACCGCAATTCCGGCGAGTTCCAGGCGATGGCGAAGCTGTTGAACGCGTCGAACGACGACTTCATCCGCACGACGCAGGAGCGCCACCACGAGACCTCGCGCAACATCTGGAACCTGATGGCCGACAACGGCGACATCTACAAGGATTCCTACGCTGGCTGGTACTCGGTGCGCGACGAGGCATATTACCAGGAAGACGAGACCGAAGTGCGCGCCGACGGCGTCCGCTACGGCCCGCAGGGCACGCCTGTCGAATGGGTCGAGGAAGCCAGCTATTTCTTCAAGCTGTCCGAATACCAGGACAAGCTGCTGAAGCATTACGAAGAGAACCCCGATTTCATCGGCCCGTCGGAGCGCCGTAACGAGGTCATCTCCTTCGTGAAATCAGGCCTCAAGGATCTCTCGGTTTCGCGCACGACCTTCGACTGGGGGATCAAGGTTCCCAACGACCCCGAGCATGTCATGTATGTCTGGGTCGATGCGCTGACCAACTACATCACGGCCACAGGCTATATAGAGGACCGGAACGGCCCGCGGGCGAAATACTGGCCTGCCGACGTGCATATCATCGGCAAGGACATCATCCGCTTCCACGCCGTCTACTGGCCGGCATTCCTGATGTCGGCCGGCTTGCCGCTGCCGAAGCGTGTCTTTGCCCACGGCTTTCTGCTCAACAAGGGCGAGAAGATGTCGAAGTCGCTCGGCAACGTCGTGGATCCCGTCAATCTCGTCAATCACTTCGGTCTCGACCAGGTGCGCTACTTCTTCCTGCGCGAAGTCTCCTTCGGCCAGGACGGCAGCTACAGCGAGGAAGCGATCGGCCAGCGCATCAACGCTGACCTCGCCAATGGTATCGGCAACCTTGCCAGCCGTTCGCTGTCGATGATCGTCAAGAACTGCGACGGCAAGATCCCGGAACCCGGTCCGCTGACGGATGAAGACAAGGCGATGCTGGCGGCTGCCGATGCGCTGCTGGCCTCCACCCGCGAGGATATGGGCAAGCAGCTGATCCACAAGGCCGTCGCATCGATCATCGCCGTGGTCTCGGAAACCGACCGTTATTTCGCCGGCCAGGCGCCGTGGGCGCTGAAGAAGACCGATCCGGATCGGATGGCAACCGTGCTCTACGTGACGGCCGAAGTCGTGCGTCAGCTCGCTATCCTGCTGCAACCGATCGTGCCGCAGTCGGCCGAAAAGCTGCTCGATCTCGTTGCCGCGCCTGCGGACAAGCGTGATTTCGCAGCGCTCGGCGAAGCGGGCCGCCTGGTTCCGGGCACCGAGCTCGAAGCACCGACGCCTGTCTTCCCGCGCTACGTGGCGCCTGAGGCGTAAGGACTGCAGATGCTGATCGATACGCATTGCCATCTGGACTTTGCCGACTTCGATGCCGAGCGTGACGAAATCGTCGCGCGCGCGCATCAGTCGGGCGTCAAGCAGATGGTGACGATCTCGACGCGGGTGCGCAAGCTCGACGGCCTGCTTGCCATCACCGAACGCTATCCCTCGGTCTTCTGTTCTGTCGGCACGCATCCGAACAGCGCCAATGAAGAGCTGGATATCCAGACCGAGGATCTCGTGCGGCTGGCCAATGCGCATGAAAAGATCGTCGCCATCGGTGAAGCCGGTCTCGACTATTTCTACGACACGCAGACGCCTGAAGATCAGCAGACCGGCTTTCGCCGCCACATTGCCGCGGCGCGCGAAACGCGGCTGCCGCTGGTCATTCACAGCCGCAGCGCCGACGAGGACATGGCGGCGATCCTGACCGAGGAAACAGGGAAGGGGGCCTTCCCTTTCATCCTGCACTGCTTCTCGGCAGGGCCGGAACTTGCCAAGACCGGCGTCGAACTCGGCGGCTACATCTCGTTTTCGGGCATCCTGACCTTTCCCAAGTCGGAAGAGCTGCGCGCGATCGCCAAGACGATCCCGCATGACCGGCTGCTGGTCGAAACCGACGCGCCGTATCTGGCGCCGAAGCGCTGGCGCGGAAAGCGCAACGAGCCTGCTTACGTCGTGAACACCGCCGAAGTGCTGGCCGAGACGCTCGGGCTCAGCTATGCCGACATGGCGGCGATCACGACCGAGAATGCCTTCCGGCTGTTCACAAAGATGCCGAGGATCTAGCCTCGTGGGTTACCGGCGGCGTTTCACCATTCTGGGCTGCGCATCGTCGCCAGGCGTGCCGCGCATCACCGGAGATTGGGGCGCCTGCAATCCCTATAATCCCAAGAACCGCCGGACACGCGCATCCTTCATGGTGCAGCAGTTCGACGATAATGGCGGCGTGACGACCGTCGTCATCGACACCGGATCGGATTTTCGCGAGCAGATGATCGCCGCCAGGGTCGAGCATATCGACGCCGTGCTCTACACGCATCCGCATGCCGACCACATCCACGGCATCGACGACCTGCGCGGCTATTTTCACAATGGTCATCAGCGCGTGCCGATCCATGCAAACGCCTTCACCATGGACCGCATCCGCCAGGGCTTCGGCTATTGCATCGAAACGCCTCCAGGCAGCAATTACCCGCCGATCGTCGAGCCGAGGCTGATCGAGACGCTCGAGGAACCGGTGCGCATCTCAGGCGCCGGCGGCACGATTTCGTTTCGGCCGCACGAGCAGCAGCACGGCGATATCATCTCGCTCGGCTTCCGCATCGGCGATGTCGCTTACTGCAGCGATATCAGCGACTTTCCGCCGGAAGCTGCAGCGAAGCTTGAAAATCTCGACGTGCTCGTTATCGACGCGCTCCAGTATCGCTATCATCCGAGCCATCTGTCGCTGGAGCAGTCGCTGGACTGGATTTCAAGGCTGAAGCCGAAGCGTGCGATCCTGACGCATATGCATACGCCGCTGGATTACGACACGGTGATGGGCGAGACGCCGGATCATGTCGAACCGGCTTACGACCAGATGACATTCGACGTCGAGATTGACGATCTGGAAACGGCCCGAGGATAGACAGAGCCTTGTATTTCAAGGTTTTTTGGTAATCACGGCATCCATTTTAGTTCCATAATCTATCTTATGCGATCTTTGTTTGTAGCCGCAAAGTTAGAATGTCCTGTTTCTGCAAAGTTGGAATGTCACACTCCCCGGGTCTGAATGACGTCTGGGAGATTGCAGATGGGATTGATTGCGATGAGCGAACGCGATCTGCAGCGGATCGAGATTTTGTCGAAGGTGGTTG